>NZ_JALLIK010000095.1:0-65690 GCF_023093595.1 Thauera aromatica | reverse complement strand
CTCACCCTAAAAACCGCTACACTTATCCACAGTCGCCGTAATGACAGGCGGCTATCGTCCCTGGTCAGAATTCAAACGGAACACCTGGTCAGTATTGGACCGGCGCCAACAGTGCGAACTCTTTCTGAATGGTTGAAGGGCTGCAGGACTTCGCTCGCTTGTCCCGCCAGGCGGCGACATCAGCCGCCGTTATGTCGCCTGCAAATTTGACCATCAGCTTGTGAGCCGGGTTGTCCCGAGTCTGCAGATTGGCGATGCGGTAGCGTTCCACACTGGCGCCCCGCTTGTGGGGTGTCACCTCTTCGCCGTAACGCTGCAACAGTTCGCCAAGTGTCACCTTGGCGCCAGGGTTGCGCCGGTATGTTCCCTTGGCGATGTCACCTTCAACAGAGGCCGCGAATCGTTCAGCGTCAGCCTTCGCCTTGAATGTCTTTGATAGGGGTTCATGTCCAAGGCGGGTGATACGTACCCGCCAACCGTTGCCCCGCCGCGTAATTGATGCCAGGATGCCCCCCCACTTGACCAGAACTTGACCAAGGGGTTGAAGCGAACACTGGACAAAATGCACAACTCGTTGATTTACATCGCCTTTCGGCATTAGCTCAGTTGGTAGAGCACTGGATTGTGGCTCCAGAGGTCACCGGTTCGAAACCGGTATGTCGCCCCATCGAATTCAAGCAGCCGAAAGCGGCACCCGGCAGGCGTCGAAAAGCGCCGCCATCACCGCAAGCCCCCGGCCCCGGGGGCCTCGGCTCGACACCGACACTCGATTCGCTTCCCGCCCAACACTGCCCATCGGGCGGTATTTCTTTCTCATCCCTGCACGCTGCTCCAGCGCCCATCCCCGATTGTGCGCCTGGCGGCGCTCGTCCGCCGTTTCGGTCCGGCCACACCGACATCCAGCACGGCGTAATATGTAGGTTACAATTTTCCACTATAAATACAGACTTCGCATTCGCCCCACGGAGCCCATGAAAAACCACCCCACCGAGAGCATCCGGAACACGAGCCCACGTTATCACCGCTTGCGGAAGGACGGCCTGTACCATCCGATTCCGTTTCTGTTCGTCACCGACAGAATGTGCGACGACATCCTTGATGAGCGCGAAATGCTACTGGCCTCGTTGCCCACCGCGACGCACGACCGCCAGAAGGCGCTCTTCGCCGGCAACGACCCCAGGGCGAGCTCCAAAGCATTCAAACACCTGCTGCGTAGATTCGGCTACCCTTTCACCAACCGACTCACCGCCTGACCCCAACGGGGCGTCACGTTTTCTAGCGAGCCGCACCCGCCATACCGCGAAGCGCCTTGCCGCACGCAGCCCGATCGAACCACAAGGAGTGCGAAAGGGTCCATGTCCTTACTTCAAGCCGTCAGTGACAAGCGCTGCATCAGTTGCGAACGCTGGCACGGCCGCCGAAAACCGGCCAGCGAAGCCGATGCTGTGGAAGTCGAATCGAACGCCACCAGAGGGCTGTGCATCCACGGACCGTGGCACCGCAGCATCCGTGGAGTGCGCAATGCCTGCGGCCACTGGCTGCGCTGGTCCGCCCTGTCCGGGACAGCGCAGCCTCGCGGCGCCGAAGCCCGGCGCCTTTGCTTGCCGTGCCTGCCCGATTCTGCTATTAAGTCGGGTCTCCTCATTCACCAACACGGAAGTTGATTCATGGCTGACGATACCCTGCACAAGCAATTCCCGCCCTATGTACCTGCGGCCGGCGAGGAATACATGAGCGAAAAGCAGCTGGCCCACTTCCACGAGATCCTGAGCTCGCTGAAGGGCGAGTTGATGGAGGACATTGAACGCACCGTGCACACCATGCAGGATGAAGCCACGGTGTTCGCCGACCCCAACGACCGCGCCAGCCAGGAATCCGACATCGCCCTCGAACTGCGGAACCGCGACCGCGAGCGCAAGCTGATCAAGAAGATCGACGAGGCGCTCGGCCGCATCAACGAAGGCGAGTATGGCTACTGCGACAGCTGCGGCGTAGAGATCGGTCTGAAGCGCCTGGAGGCCCGTCCGACGGCGACCATGTGCATCGACTGCAAGACGCTGGAAGAGATGCGGGAACGTCAGGTGGCGAAGTAAGCGCAGTGCGCCTGCGGACGCAGGCTCGAATGCAATGAAAAAAGGACGCGGCGGCGTCCTTTTTTCATCTGTGCTATCTGTGCTTCATGTGCGCGAAGGGGAAGCGCCGCCCGTAAAACCCGGGCGGCGGAGGTCCGGCTCCGCCCGGGCGGTCAGGCGTTTTCGCTCAGCAGCGCCTTCATGCTCAGACGGATCTTGCCGCGCTCGTCGGTCTCGAGCACCTTGACGCGCACCACCTGGCCTTCCTTGACGTAGTCGGAGACGTTATTCACGCGCTCGTTGGCGATCTGGGAAACGTGCAGCAGCCCGTCGCGGCCCGGCATGATATTGACGATCGCGCCGAAATCGAGCAAGCGCAGCACCGTACCTTCATAGACCTTGCCGATCTCGACTTCGGCGGTGATCGCTTCGATCTTGGCCTTCGCGGCCTGCGCACCTTCGGCGCTGACCGAGGAGATCTTGATCGCACCGTCGTCCTCGATCTCGATCACGGTACCGGTCTCTTCCTGCAGCGCGCGGATCACCGCGCCGCCCTTGCCGATCACGTCGCGGATCTTCTCCGGATTGATCTTCATGTTGATCATGCGCGGCGCGTACTCCGAGACCTCTCCACGGCTGCTGCCCAGCGAGCGCTGCATCAGACCGAGGATGTGCAGGCGGCCTTCCTTGGCCTGCTCGAGCGCAGCATGCATGATTTCCTTGGTGATGCCCTGGATCTTGATGTCCATCTGCAGGCCGGTGATGCCGTTCTCGGTGCCGGCGACCTTGAAGTCCATGTCGCCGAGATGGTCCTCGTCGCCCAGGATGTCGGTCAGCACCGCGAAGCGGTTGCCTTCCTTGATCAAGCCCATGGCGATACCGGCGACGTGGTTTTTCAGCGGCACGCCGGCATCCATCATCGCCAGCGAGCCACCGCAGACCGAGGCCATCGAGCTCGAACCGTTGGATTCGGTGATTTCGGAGACCACCCGCACGGTATAGGAGAACTCTTCCGGCTTCGGCAGCATCGCCACCAGCGAGCGCTTGGCGAGGCGGCCGTGGCCGACTTCGCGGCGCTTGGTGATACCGAAGCGACCGGTCTCGCCGGTGCAGAACGGCGGGAAGTTGTAATGCAGCAGGAAGCGTTCCTTGTACTCGCCGGCGATCGCATCGATGATCTGCTCGTCGCGGCCGGTGCCAAGAGTCGCGATGACCAGGGCCTGGGTCTCGCCACGGGTGAACAGCGCCGAACCATGGGTGCGCGGCAGCACGCCGGTGCGGATTTCGATCGGACGCACGGTGCGGGTGTCGCGGCCGTCGATGCGCGGTTCGCCATCGAGGATGCGGCTGCGCACGATGCCGGCTTCGAGGTTGAAGAAAATGTCCTTGATCTCGTTGATCGACGGCGGAGTGTCGGCACCTTCAACCAGTTGCGCCATCGTGCGCTTGCGGATCTCGGACAGGCGGGCCGAGCGCTCCTGCTTGCTGGTAATGCGGAAAGCCTCTTCCATCTCGGCCTTGGCGAGTTCGGTGACACGGGCGATCAGCGATGCGTTGGCGGGCGGGGCCTGCCAGTCCCACTCGGGCTTGCCGGCGACTTCCACCAGTTCGTTGATGGCACGGATGGCGGTCTGCATCTGCTCGTGGCCGAACACCACTGCACCGAGCATGACATCTTCGGGCAGCTCCTTCGCTTCGGACTCGACCATCAGCACCGCGGCCTGGGTGCCGGCGACGACCAAGTTCATCTGGCTCGTCTGCAGTTCGGTCGCGGTCGGATTGAGGACGTACTGGCTGTCGAGGTAGCCGACGCGGGCAGCGCCCACCGGACCATTGAAGGGCAGGCCGGAAATCGCCAAGGCGGCCGAAGCGCCGATCATCGCCGGAATGTCGGAATCGATTTCCGGGTTCAGCGACAGCACGGTGACGATGACCTGGACTTCATTCATGAAGCCTTCGGGGAAGAGCGGGCGGATCGGGCGGTCGATCAGGCGCGAAGTGAGGATCTCCTTCTCGCTCGGGCGCCCTTCACGCTTGAAGAAGCCACCGGGAATGCGCCCTGCGGCGTAGAACTTCTCGACGTAATCGACGGTGAGCGGGAAGAAATCCTGGCCCGGGCGGGCTTCCTTGGCACCGACCACGGTGGCCAGCACCACGGTCTCGTCCATGTTCACGATGACGGCGCCGCCGGCCTGACGGGCGACTTCGCCGGTTTCCAGGGTGACGGTATGCGCCCCATAGGCGAATGTTTTCTTGATTGCGGTAGGCAAGGTGAATTCCTCTATCGTTGATTGCAGCGGACTACAACTGCATGCCGCGCCCTTCCCCGAGAAGGGCGGCGCGGAAAGGCGGCGTCGAAACCCGGACGCCAAACGGCAAAAAGCCGGTGCGGCCGCCTGGGCACACACCGGCTTTCCTGGCTTACTTCGCCCTGATCGGCACTGTCGGGCTGGTCACGGGCGACAATTACTTGCGCAGGCCGAGACGCTCGATCAGGTTGCGATAGCTGTCGGCGTTGCGACCCTTGAGGTAATCCAGCAGCTTGCGGCGCTGGCTGACCATCTTCAGCAGCCCGCGGCGGGAGTGATGATCCTTGCCGTGCTCCTTGAAGTGGGGGGCGAGCCCGTTGATGCGGGCGGTCAGGAGCGCGACCTGGACTTCCGGCGAACCGGTGTCGCCTTGGGCGCGCTGGAAGTCGGAGACGATCTTCGACTTGGATGCGGTATCAAGAGCCATGTGTGTCTTTACTCGTATTTTCTGCCAATCAGAAGCCGCGGATTATACCCATAGCGGCACCATAAACTCAATCGAAATCGTGCCTGCGCTTCAAGCACCGGCGCGCGGCCCGTCGCCGGTCGCGATCAGGCGGCGCGGCGCGAGCCGGCCGTCGTCCTGCCACTGTCCGAGGCCGAGAAAACCAGCAGGCCCATACACGCGCGATATTTTCCCGGCCTCGCCGGAAGTGCCTGTCGCCAGGCTCAGCACGCGCCCCTGCAGCAGCCCGCGGGCGGCGTCGGCATCGAGTTCGAGCGCGGGGAAATCCGCCACCAACGCATCGACCGGGGCGAGCAGGCGGTCGCGCTCGACTTCGGCCGCGGCTTCGAGCTGCGCCAGCGTGACCGCTTCATCGACCCGGAAACGGCCGATCGCGGTGCGCCGCAACCCGCACAGGTGGGCACCGCAACCGAGCGCCGTGCCGATATCCATCGCCAGGCTGCGGATGTAGGTGCCCTTGCTGCAGGCAACGCGAAGCGTGAACCGATCGGCACCGAAGGAGAGCAGATCGAGGGCATGTATGGACACCCGGCGCGGCGCACGCTCGACTTCGATGCCGGCACGGGCGTATTCGTACAAGGCCTTGCCATCGCGCTTGAGCGCGGAATACATCGGAGGGATCTGCTCGATTTCACCGCGAAAGCATGCGAGCACGGCTTCGAGCTGCGCTCCCGCGACCGCCACCGGGCGGGTGGCGACAACCGCACCTTCGGCATCGCCCGAATCGGTCTCGATGCCGAGCTGGACAACGGCCTCGTAAGTCTTGTCGGCATCGAGCAGGATCTGCGAGAACTTCGTCGCTTCGCCGAAGGTCAGCGGCAGCAGCCCGCTCGCCATCGGGTCAAGCGTACCGGTATGGCCGGCCTTCGCCGCACCGAGCAGGCGGCGCGCGGTCTGCAGCGCGGCGTTGGAGCTGAGCCCCTGCGGCTTGTCGAGCAGCAGCACGCCGTCGACCACCCGGCGCACGATCTTGCGCTGCACCCGCTGCGGTCGACGCGGACGCGAGGCCGCGGCCGCCTCAGGCGTGCTTGCCGTCATCATCGCTGGCGGAGTCCGGCGCCGTAGCGGCCCCGTCCTGGTGGCGCGCTTCGTCCTCGCGGACCACCGTATCGATCAGCTGCGAAAGGCGTGCGCCCTCCTCGACCGACCGATCGTACTGGAAATGGAGCTCGGGAATGGTATGGATACGGATCCGCCGACCCAGCTCGCGGCGCAGGAAACCGCTCGCGCGGCGCAGGCCCTGGAGGATTTCGGGGACATCGCCGGCTCCGGTCATCGAGGTGAAGAACACCTTCGCATGGGCGTAATCGGGCGTGATCTCGACATCGGTCAGGGTGATGAAGCCGACGCGGGGATCCTTCACTTCGAGCCGGATCAGCTCGGCCAGCTCGCGGCGGATCTGCTCGACCACGCGCTGACTGCGGGAATACTCCTTGGGCATCGTTTACAGCGTCCTCGCCACTTCCTTGATCTCGAACACCTCGAGCTGATCGCCTTCCTTGATGTCGTTGTAGTTCCTGAGCTGGAGGCCGCATTCGTAGCCGAACTTGACTTCCTTGACATCGTCCTTGAAGCGTTTCAGCGACTCGAGCTCGCCGGTCCAGATCACGGTGTGGTTGCGCAGTAGGCGGATATGCGAATTGCGTCGAACCACCCCTTCGAGCACATAGCAGCCGGCGATCGAGCCGACCCTGGAAATCGTGAACACCTGGCGAATCTCGACCAGGCCGGTGACTTCCTCGCGCTTCTCGGGCGCGAGCATGCCGGACAGCGCCGCCTTCACCTCGTCGACTGCGTCGTAGATGATGTTGTAGTAGCGGATATCGACATCGAAGCTCTCGGCCAGCTTGCGTGCACCGGCATCGGCCCGGGTGTTGAAGCCGATGATGACCGCGCCCGAGGCCTGTGCGAGGTTGACGTCCGACTCGGAGATCGCCCCCACCGCAGCGTGGATCACGTTGACCCGCACCTCGTCGGTGGACAACTTCTGCAGCGACTGCACCAGAGCCTCCTGCGAGCCCTGGACATCGGCCTTGATGATCAGCGCCAGCGTCTTGACCTCGCCTTCGCCCATCTGCTCGAACATGCTCTCGAGCTTGGCCGCCTGCTGCTTGGCGAGCTTGACGTCGCGGAACTTGCCTTGGCGGAAGAGCGCGATTTCACGCGCCTTCTTCTCGTCGACCAGGGCGATTGCCTCGTCACCGGCCGCCGGGACATCGGACAGGCCGAGGATCTCGACCGGAATCGAGGGGCCGGCCTCGTCGATCTGCTTGCCATTCTCGTCGAGCATGGCGCGGATGCGGCCGAACGTCGCGCCCGCGAGCAGCACGTCGCCCTTCCTCAGGGTCCCCGACTGCACCAGCAGCGAAGCGACCGGGCCGCGCCCCTTGTCGAGGCGGGCCTCGATGATCAGGCCCTTGGCCGGAGTGTCGACCGCGGCGGTCAACTCCAGCACTTCGGCCTGCAGCAGGACGGCTTCGAGCAGCTCGTCGATGCCGGTTCCCTTCTTCGCCGACACCGGCACGAACATCGTGTCGCCGCCGTAGGCTTCGGGAATCACGGACTCGGCGATCAGTTCCTGGGTGACGCGCTCGGGGTTGGCGTCAGGCTTGTCGATCTTGTTGATCGCCACCACCAGCGGCACGCCGGCCGCCTTGGCGTGGTGGATGGCTTCGCGCGTCTGCGGCATCACGCCGTCGTCGGCCGCCACCACCAGGATGACGATGTCGGTAGCCTTGGCGCCACGGGCACGCATCGCGGTAAACGCCTCGTGGCCCGGGGTATCGAGGAAGGTCAGCATGCCGCGCGCGGTCTCGACGTGATACGCGCCGATGTGCTGGGTGATGCCGCCGAATTCACCGGCCGCGACCTTCGCCGTCCGGATGTAGTCGAGCAGCGAAGTCTTGCCGTGATCGACGTGGCCCATGACCGTGACCACCGGCGCACGCGGCAGCAGCTCGGCATCCTTGAGCTCCTCGTTTTCCTCGAGGAAGGCGTCGGGGTCGTCAAGCTTCGCGGCGAGCGCCTTGTGACCCATTTCCTCGACCACGATCATCGCGGTTTCCTGATCGAGCACCTGGTTGATCGTGACCATCGAGCCCATCTTCATCAACGCCTTGATGACCTCGGTCGCCTTCACCGCCATCTTGTGGGCGAGATCGGCGACGGTGATGGTTTCGGGCACATGGACTTCGCGCACGATCGGTTCGGTCGGCGCCTGGAACGACGAGCGATCTTCCTGATGGCGACCGTGACGACCGCCGCCCTTGCCCGCTCCACGCCAGTTGCTGCCCGTGGTCGCGCCCACTTCGCCGCGCGTTTTCAGCCCGCCGCGACGCTTGCTGCCGCTGTCGGCCTCGCGTGCCGGAGCGGCCGCACCACGCCGCGCGTCGCGACTGGCGGCCGGTTTGTCTTCGGTTTTCGCCGGTCGGTGGAGGGTGCCGGTGGTCGATTTGGCCGGCTTCGCGGGCTCTTCCTTTTTCTGCTGCTCGGCACGGATGCGGGCTTCTTCTTCGGCGCGGCGGGCTTCGGCCGCAGCGCGCGCCGCCGCCTCGCGTTCCTGGCGTGCGCGCAGGTCGGCCGCTTGGCGCTCCTTCAGCGCCCGCAGGCGCTCTTCATCGCGCTTGCGAGCGGCGATTTCTTCATCACCGAGAATTTCACTGAGCGGCAGAGGCTTGGTAAGCACAATGGTCGTCGTCGGTGCCGCCTGCGGCGGCGCGGCGGCAGGCGACACAGCTCCAGTGCTGCTGGCGGGCACTTCCGCCGGCAACTGTTCGGCTGCCTCGGGCGCGGCAACCAGTTCGGTCGTCACTGCTTCGGCAGGGGCCGGCGCCTGGGCTTCGACAGGGGTCTGGGCTTCGGGCTGCGCCGGGATCTCAGTGGCGGCTTCCGCAGGCACTTCAGCCACCGCCCCGGCCTGCACCTGCTCGAACGCTTCTTCCGGGAGCTCCGCTGCGGCTGCAGCGGCAAGCACCGATTCAGGCACGGCAGCCGCTTCGCTCACCTCTGCGCCCGCTTCCCCTTGCAGTTCATCGCGTTTGACGAAGGTGCGCTTCTTGCGCACTTCGACCTGAACCGTGCGTGCGCGGCCGGTCGAGTCGGTTGCGCGGATTTCGGTCGTCTGCTTGCGGGTCAGGGTGATCTTGCCTTTGGGCTGGACATCGCCATGCGCCCGGCGCAGGTATTCGAGCAGCCTCGCCTTGTCCTGTTCGGTGAGCAGATCGGTGGGGCCGGTTTTTTCCACGCCCGCACGCTTCAACTGCTCGAGCAGCGCCGCGGCCGGCATTTTCAGTTCGCCGGCAAACTGGGTCACGCTCATTTGTTCCATTACTGCCCTCCCATCATTCTTCGAACCAATGGGCGCGCGCAATGGAAATCAGCGCCTTGGCTCTTTCTTCGTCGATCCCGGCCAGTTCGACCAGTTCGTCGACCGCGAGGTCGGCCAGGTCGTCACGGGTACGAATGCCCTTCTGGGCCAGGGTTGCGGCAAGGGATTTCTCCATGCCTTCGAGATTGAGCAGATCGTCGGAGACGTTCTCCAGCTGCTCTTCGGTGACGATCGCCTCGGTCAGCAACACGTTGCGAGCGCGGTTGCGCAGCTCGTTCACCGTGTCTTCGTCGAAAGCCTCGATGTCGAGCATCTCGGCCAGCGGTACGTAGGCGACCTCTTCGAGCGAGGAGAAGCCCTCCTCGATCAGGATGTCGGCGATATCCTCGTCGACGTCCAGTTTTTCCATGAACAGCTTGCGTAGCCCCTGCTGCTCCTGAGCGGTCTTTTCGGCCGACTCCTGCTCGCTCATCAGGTTGATCGTCCATCCGGTCAGTTCAGAGGCGAGCTTGACGTTCTGGCCGTTGCGGCCGATGGCGATCGCGAGGTTGTTCTCGTCGACGACGACGTCCATCGCGTGCGCTTCCTCATCGACGACGATCGATACCACTTCGGCCGGCTGCAGCGCGGCGACCACGAACTGGGCCGGATCGGCCGCCCACACGATGATGTCGATCTGCTCGCCGCCGATCTCGTTGCGCACCGCGGTGACACGCGAACCGCGCAGGCCGACGCAGGTGCCGATCGGGTCGATGCGCGGGTCGTTCGATTTCACCGCGATCTTGGCGCGCAGCCCGGGGTCGCGGGCGCAGGCCTTGAGCTCGAGCAGGCCGTCCTCGATTTCGGGGACTTCGAGCTCGAACAGTTTCATCAGGAATTCGGGGGCGGTGCGCGACAGAATCAGCTGCGGACCGCGGGCGCCGCGATCGATCTTGAGCAGGAAGGCCTTGACCCGGTCGCCCACGCGCAGGTTCTCGCGCGGGATCTGCTGATCCCGCGGCAGGACCGCTTCCATGCGCCCCACTTCGATGATCGCGCTGCCGCGCTCCATGCGCTTGATCGAGCCGGAAACGAGGAATTCCTTGCGCTCGAGGAAGTCGTTGAGGACCTGCTCACGCTCGGCGTCGCGGATGCGCTGCAGGATCACCTGCTTGGCCGCCTGCGCACCGATGCGGCCGAAGTCGATCGGTTCGAGCGCTTCCTCGACATAGTCGCCGAGCTGGATGTCCGGATTGACTTCGCGCGCATCGATGATGCCCATCTCGGCTTCGTCGTTGGCTACGTCTTCATCGAGCATGACCAGCCAGCGCCGGCGCGAGGTGTAGTCGCCGGTCTCGCGGTCGATCGACACCACCACGTCGGCGTCGTCATGGATGCGCTTCTTGGTGGCGGAGGCCAGCGCGGTTTCGAGCGCGGCAAAAACGATGTCCCTGGCGACGTTCTTCTCGCGTGCCAGCGCATCAACAAGCAGCAGGATCTCGCGGCTCATTTCAAGAATACCTCCACATCCACAGTCTTAGAATTTGGGTACAAGGCGTGCTTTCTCGATGTCTTCGAAAGGCAGCAGCACTTCGCCCTTCTCGGTGGAGAGCACGACCACAGCATCGCGCACTCCTTCGATCACGCCCACGAAATTACGCTGATTGCCGATCGGTAGTGAAAGGCGCACCTGGGCCTCGCTGCCGCGAAAACGTTCGAAGTCGGCGAGCTTCTTGAGCGGGCGATCGAGTCCCGGCGACGATACTTCGAGGCGGTCATAATCGACGCCTTCGACCTCGAACACGCGCTGCAACTGATTGCTCACCGTGGCGCAGTCATCTACCGTGATGCCGCGCTCGATATCGAGGAACACCCGCAGCAAGCGGCCCTTGGGGGAAAACTCGACATCGACGAGCTCATACCCGAGACCGCTCACCACCTGTTCGATCAGTTGCTCGACATCTGCACGCATGTACTCGACCCGCTCTTCGACCGGCGCCACGACCGGCGCCACAAATAAAAAATGGGCGAAACGCCCATCAAACGATTGATCCCGCCGGAAACACGCCACTGCCCACAACCGGATAACTGACAAGGCCGGCGGCAGCTGAAGCGCGCAGCCGGAAAGCCACTCATCAAAGCTTTAAAATTATAGCGTGAAAGCCGCTGCCCAGGCAAACCGTCGCAAGTCAACGGCGGCACCTGGAAACAGCGGAAGAAATGAGGGTGAGCACGGCCGTCCCGCCGCGGCAAGGCCGCGGATCGGGCCCGCTCGTGACGGTCAGCGCATTTTCGCCGCACCGCGCGGCTGGGTACGATGCATCTTCGCCGGACGCTTGGCGCGCTCGTCCTGGCTGCGCCCCTGCGGCACCGGCAGGCCGGCCAGGCTGCAGGCATCGGCCTCGGGCATTTCCATCCACATCCCGCGCTTGAGGCGGGCCGGAAGCTCGACGCTGCCGTAGCGCACCCGCATCAGCCGGCTGACGGTCAGGCCGACCGCCTCGAACATGCGCCGCACCTCGCGGTTGCGGCCCTCGGAGATCGTCACCCGGTACCAGTGGTTGGCCCCCTCGCCGCCTTCGTCGCGCAGGCTGGTGAACTTCGCCGGACCGTCTTCGAGCTGGATGCCTTCGGTCAGCGATTTCGCCTGCTCCTCGGTGAGCTCACCGAGGAGGCGCACCGCATATTCGCGCTCGAGCTCGTAGCGTGGGTGCATCAGCTTGTTGGCGAGATCGCCATCGTTGGTAAACAACAGCAGACCCGAAGTATTGAAGTCGAGCCGCCCGACCGCCAGCCAGCGCCCCTTGCGCAGCAGCGGCAGGCGCTCGAACACGGTGGGGCGGCCTTCCGGGTCATCGCGTGAGACGATCTCGCCTTCGGGCTTGTGGTACATCAGCACCCGTGGCGAACGCTGGGTGAAGCGCAGCGGCACCAGCTTGCCATTGACCTTGACCCGGTCGCCGGGGCCGATCTTCTGCCCCAGGGCGGCGGGCAGGCCGTTGACCGAGATGCGCCCGGCCACCACCCATTCCTCGATCTCACGCCGGGAAGCGACGCCGGCCTGAGCCAGTACTTTCTGCAACCGCTCGGGCTCGCTCAGGGTCGTCGGTGCCGCACGCTCGCCTCCCTGGGGGCGGCCTCGCGGTGGCCGCTCGCCGCGTTCGGGCCGGCCGAGCGCGGAATGATAGGCGTCGGGCCGGCGCGCCGGGTCGTCCCGGCTCCGCCCCGCCTCCCTGCCCGCCGCCCCCGGGCGCGGCGCCCGCGATCCGCGCGGATCGGCATTGAGGTGAGCGCCCTTGTGGCGCGGCTGGGCGTCGTCGTCGACGTGGGCAGGGCTTTCGCGATGAGCCGCACGCCCTGGCCGCGGGTCGCGATCGAGGATTTCGACCGCGTCAGACTTCTTCTTCAGGGGTGGGCGCAAGGGCCGGTTCGTTTTGCGAGACATCGACTAAGTCCATGATTTTTTGAATTTCGGTGAGCGCCGGCAGCTCGGTCAGGCTGCGCAACCCCATGTCGTCGAGAAAACGCCGGGTGGTGGCGAACAAGGCCGGCCGACCGGGCGTATCGCGGTGGCCGACGACATCCACCCAGCCGCGCGACTCCAGCGTCTTCAATATGTTCGGCGATACCGCCACGCCCCGGATCTCCTCGATATCGCCCCGGGTGACCGGCTGGCGGTAAGCGATGATCGCCAGGGTTTCCATCACCGCCCGCGAATAACGCGGCGGCTTTTCCTCCTTCAGCCGGTCCAGGTAAACCTGGTACTGCGCCCGCGTCTGGAAGCGCCAGCCGCTGGCCAGTTGCACCAGCTCGATGCCACGATCGGCGGCGCGCCATTGCGCGCACAGCTCGTCGAGCAGGCGGCGAATCAGTTCCGGGCCGGGATCTTCGTCGAACAGCCGACGCAGCTCCGACACCGGCAGCGGCGCCGGCGCGGCCAACAACGCTGCTTCGACGATGCGCAGGTACGCCTCAGGTGTCGTTGCGGCTGGCATCGGCGAGTTTCACGTAGATCGGCGCAAAAGCCTCGTTCTGAGTCACTTCGACCAGCCTTTCCTTGACCAGCTCGAGCACAGCGAGAAAGCTCACCACCAGCCCCGACGGCCCGAGCCGCACATCGAACAAGGTGTCGAACACCACGAAGGCGCCATCGCCCAGCATGCGCAGGATCGCCGTCATCAGTTCGCGCACCGACAACTGCTCGCGGCCGACACGGTGGTGCTGGCTGAGCCGGGCCTTCTTCATGATCCGCAGCCAAGCAAGTTGCAGGTCGTGCAGACTGACGTCGGGCAGGCGCTCGACCACTTTCTCGGCGACGAACACGCCCACCCATTCGAAATCGCGCTCGGCCCGCGGCAGGCTGTCGAGCCGCGCGGCGGCAAGCTTCATCTGCTCGTATTCGAGCAGGCGACGCACCAGTTCGGCACGCGGATCCTCCTCTTCGGCATGCTCGCGCAGCGGCCGCGGCAGGAGCATGCGCGACTTGATTTCAAGCAGCATCGCCGCCATCAGCAGATACTCGGCGGCCAGTTCCAGGTTCGTGGCCCGCATCGCCTCGACGTATTCGAGGTACTGCGCGGTAAGCGGCGCCATCGGAATGTCGAGGATGTCGAGGTTGGCCTTGCGGATCAGGTACAGCAGCAGATCCAGCGGCCCCTCGAACGCGTCGAGGAACACCTGCAGCGCATCGGGCGGAATATACAGGTCTTTGGGCAGTTCGAGCAGGGGTTCGCCGTAGATGCGGGCGAGCACATCCAGTGCTTCGGCGGTTTCGGGAGGCGCCAGCGGCAACGGCAGATTCATCGGCACCCCGGCCGGTGGAGGTGAATCCGTCCGTCCATCAGCCGTAATCCAGACCCATCGCTTCGCGCACGTCGCGCATCGTTTCCTGCGCCAGCTTGCGCGCGCGCTCGCAGCCGTCGGCAAGGATGCTGCGCACCAGCGTCGGATCGTCGAGATAGGGCTGGGCCCGTTCGTGCAGGATTTCCTGCTCCTCGAGTATGGCCTCGAGCAGGGGCTGCTTGCACTCCAGGCAGCCGATCCCGGCGCTTCGGCAACCCTGCTGCACCCAGGCCAGGGTCGCTTCGTCCGAATAGATCGCATGCAGCGGCCACACCGGGCAGCGCTCCGGGTCGCCCGGGTCGGTGCGCCGCATGCGCGCCGGATCGGTCTGCATGGTGCGGATCTTGCGCGTGACGCCGTCGGCGTCCTCGCGCAAGTTGATCGTGTTGCCGTAAGACTTGGACATCTTCTGCCCGTCCAGCCCGGGCATGCGCGCTGCCGAAGTCAGCAGGGCCTCCGGCTCGACCAGGATCATCTTGCCGCTGCCTTCGAGATAGCCGTAAAGGCGCTCGCGGTCCCCCAGGCTCAGGTTCTGGGTTTCATCGAGGAGAGCCTTGGCCTGCTCCAGCGCATCTTCGTCACCTTCTTGCTGGAAGCGGATACGCAGCTCCTGATAAAGCCGCGCACGCTTGGCGCCGAGCTTTTTGACCGCCTCTTTCGCCTTATCCTCGAAGCCGGCCTCGCGCCCGTAAAGGTGGTTGAAGCGGCGGGCGATTTCGCGTGTGATTTCGACGTGCGGGACCTGGTCCTCGCCCACCGGCACCTTGTCGGCGCGGTAAAGCAGGATATCGGCCGACTGGAGCAGGGGATAGCCGAGAAAACCGTAAGTGGACAGGTCGCGCCCTTCCAGCCTTTCCTGCTGCTCCTTCCAGCTCGGCACGCGCTCGAGCCAGCCGAGCGGCGTCATCATCGACAGCAGCAGGTGCAGCTCGGCATGCTCGGGCACGCGGGACTGGATGAAGAGAGTGGACTGGGCGGGGTCGACGCCGGCCGCGAGCCAGTCGATCACCATATCCCAGACATGGTCCGCAATCACCTGCGGGGTGTCGTAATGGGTGGTGAGCGCATGCCAGTCGGCGACAAAGAACAGGCAGGGATATTCTTCCTGCAGCTTCACCCAGCTCTTGAGGACACCATGATAATGGCCGAGATGCAGGCGGCCGCTGGGGCGCATGCCGGAAAGGACGCGTTCTGCGTACATGGGCGGAACTCAGAGACCGAAAACGAGGGAGAGCAGGTAGCGGAAGCCGGCGATCAGCGGCCACAGGATGGCGCCGAGAATGCCGGTAAACAACAGCACGAGCAGGATCGGAAATCCGTACGGCTCGAGCTGGGCGAAACGCCAGGCGAGGCGGTCCGGCAGCAGGCTGACCGCGATCCGCCCGCCGTCGAGCGGGGGAATCGGCAGCAGGTTCAGCACCATCAGCACGGCATTGATCTGGATGCCCGCATCGGCCATCTTCAGCATCGCCAGTGAATAGCCGCCGGGCTCGGCGGCGGCGGCGATGCGAAACAGGAGTGCCCAGCCGAGCGCCATCAGCAGGTTGGTGAACGGCCCCGCCGCCGCCACCCACAGCATGTCGGCCTTGGGCCGGCGCAGGCGGCCGAAATTCACCGGCACCGGCTTGGCCCAGCCGAACAGGATGCCACCCCCGCCCATCAGGGCGCTCAGCGCCAGGATGCCGACCGGCACCAGCACCGTGCCGACCGGATCGATGTGGCGCAGCGGATTGAGCGTGATCCGTCCGGCCAGGTGCGCCGTCGGGTCGCCGAAATGGCGTGCGACATAGCCGTGTGCCGCCTCGTGCAGGGTGATCGCCAGCAGCACCGGCAGGGCCCAGATGGCCAGGGTCGGAATCAGCGCGTCCATGACGGAGTCGGCGGCAGTAAAGCGTTCATTCTAGCCCGAAGGGTGCGAGCGGACCGCGTCCGGCCCGGATCAGCTCGGGCGCCCCCGAAGTGAGATCGATCACGGTGGTCGCCTCCGGCCCGCAGTAACCGGCTTCGATGATGAGGTCGACCAGCTTGTCCAGGCGCTCGCGGATTTCGTCGATGTCGCTGAGCGGCAAATCCTCGCCGGGCAGGATCAGGGTGGAGGTCAGCAAGGGGCCGTCGAGCTCGGCGAGCAGCGCCGACACCACCTCGTGCACGGGCACGCGCAGGCCGATCGTTTTGCGCTTGGGGTGGAGCACGCGACGGGGCAGTTCCTTGGTGCCTTCGAGAATGAAGGTGTAAGGGCCGGGCGTGGTCGCCTTGAGCAGCCGGTACTGGCGGTTGTCCACCCGCGCATAGGTGGCGATTTCGGACAGGTCGCGGCACATCAGGGTGAAATGATGGCGCTCATCGACCGCGCGGATGCGGCGGATGCGGTCGAGCACACCGGCATCGCCGATCTGGCCGCCGAGGGCGTAGGCGGAATCGGTCGGCAGCACCACCAGGCCACCAGCGCGGACGATTTCCGCGGCCTGGCGGACCAAGCGCGGCTGCGGATGCTCGGGATGAAGGGTGAAGAACTGTGTCATGGTCGTATTGTTGATTGCGGGACGGTGCACATGCACCCCGTCACGCTCGAAGCGGATCGGCGGTGGGTCGGGAAAAGGCATCCCCGGGCAGGCGGGCAGCGCGGGCTCGCCCTTACAGCAGGCGCGACCACACCGGCTCGAGGTCGGGAGGAAGAGGATTGCAGCGACCGAGATCGACCGCGCTTTCCTTTTCGCCGTGGAAATCCGACGCGCGCGAAGCGAGCAAACCACGCTGGCGCGCGACCGTGGCGAAGCGGCGCATCTCGTCTTCGGTATGCGCCCCCGAAACGACTTCGACCGCCTCGCCCCCGGCGGCGACAAAACGATCGAAAAGACGCGCGAGATCGGCCGCGGACAGACGGTAACGCGCCGGATGGGCGATCACCGCGATGCCGCCGGCAGCACGGATCCAGCCCACCGCCTGCTCCAGGGTCGCCCACTGGTGGTCGACGAAGCCGGGCTTGCCGCGCACCAGATAGTGGTCGAACACGGTCCTGACGTCGGGCATCACGCCGCTCGCCACCAGATGACGGGCGAAGTGGGCCCGGCTCAGCAGGGCCGGATTGCGCGCGAAGCGGCGGGCACCGGCGAGCGCATCGCGGATCCCGACGCGCTCGAGCGATTCGCTCATCCGCACCGCACGCGCATCGCGTCCTTCCCGCACCTGTGCCAGTCCCGCGCTCAGCGCAGGGTCGCGGTGGTCGATACCGAGGCCGACGATGTGGACGGTCTCCCCGGCGAAGGACACCGAAATCTCCACCCCGGGGACGAAGCGCAAGCCGTGCGCCGCCGCCACCCTGGCGGCAGCATCGATGCCGCCGACCTCGTCGTGGTCGGTCAGGGCGAGCAGTTCGACGCCGTTGCCGAGCGCGCGCAGCACCACCGCCTCCGGCTCCAGCCAGCCGTCGGACACGGTGGAATGGCAATGCAAATCGGCGTTGATGGCATGCAGTGCGGCAGCCGGCAGGGAGGTCATCGGTCACGGAGTCGAAGTCTGTTCGCCCCAATGATAGCAAACCGACCGCGCTCCCCCCGCTGGCGGGGGAGGCGATCGCCATCGAATCCGCCCGCCGAGTCCGCCACGGGGGCTCAGCCGGCATCCTGCCCGGCGGCATCCGGGTCCTGCACCGCGGCCCGCGCGGCCTCCGCGGCGGCGATCATCTGCATCCGCGTCTGCGGCGTTTCCAGGCTGATCCGCCCGAGCACGCCGTCGCGGTAATCCTGAAGCAGGATCTGCGCCGCCTTTTCCAGGTCGAGCCCCCCGCCCTTCACCAGGCAACCGCGGCGGTGACCGACCGCCTCCACCAGTGCCGGACCGTCAAAGCCGGCCAGCGTCGCCGGTTCGAGCCGGTAGCGTGCGGCGAGCAAGGGGCGGTAGCGTGCGATCAGGATTTCGCCCAGGAAAGCCGCCACTTCCTCGTCGATCACCGCATTGCGCCCGATCGCATGGCTGGCGGCGAGCATGTAGCCGTCGGCGTCGTAGTCGATTTTCGGCCACATCATGCCGGGGGTGTCGGTCAGGGTCATGCCCGGCCCCAGATCGAGCGTCTGCTGGTGCTTGGTCACTGCCGGCTCGTCGCCGACCTTGGCCACCTTGCGCTTGAGCAGGGCATTCATCAGCGTCGATTTACCGACGTTGGGAATCCCCATGATCATCATCCGCAGCGGCTTGGTGCCGTCGTCGCGGTGCGGAGCGAGCTGGCGGCACAGCGCCGGGACACGGGCGGCCTCGGCCGCGTTCTTGGCCGAGATCGCCACCGCCCGGACTCCCGGCTGGCGGTTGTAAAACTCCATCCACGCCTTGGTCGCTGCCGGATCGGCCAGATCGGACTTGTTCAGCAGTTTCAGGCAGGGCCGGTTCCGGAACCGGCGCAACTCGGCGATCATGGGGTTGCTGCTGGCCTCGGGCAGACGGGCGTCGGTCACCTCGATGACGACGTCGATCGCGGCCATGGCCTCGGCCGCTTTCTTGCGCGCCGAGGCCATATGACCTGGAAACCACTGGATGGGCATGGGAAATCCACAGGACTGTCGAATTTGTAATTATCCCACCCCGGCTAAAGAATTTTTTCGCCGGAGGCCGCAAATAAATTCACCCAAGCGATGAAAACCGTGTATCGTGCCGTTCGCAGTCGATTCAAGCAGTGGTTGTTCTGGTGGTTACCCAGCGTGTTCCAAGAGAGCGCGTGCCGGTCCGATGCCTCCTGATTACGTTTCTTGATCGTTCCTGCATTTTCAGGGCGCGAGCCCGCAATCTTTATATATGGAACGCAAATGAGCACTCAAACCGGTACCGTCAAGTGGTTCAACGACGCCAAGGGCTTCGGCTTCATCACTCCGGAAGGCGGCGGCGACGACCTGTTCGCCCACTTCTCCGAAATCCAGAGCAAGGGTTTCAAGAGCCTGGCTGAAAACCAGCGCGTGGAATTCGAAGTCAAGACCGGCCCGAAGGGCCTGCAGGCGGCCAACATCCGCCCGCTGTAATCGACTCGTTTCGGTTATCCGGAAACGCGGCCAGAGGCCGCGTTTTTGCTTTTGTGGCGCCGCAAGCATGCAGGCGCGCGGCCGTGAGCCGCTTTTTTCATTCGCCGCGCCGAATCGCCGATAATCGCGGCTTCGCAGCGCTGCTGCCTTTCGCCCTGCCTTCCGCCACTTCCACGGCCCGCCTGCCATGACCGACTCCAGCCTCCCCGACGCCAGCCTTCCTTCGCCCGCCATCGGCGCTGCCTTGCGCTTCGCCGACCTCGAACTGCCCGCGCCCCTCCTGTCCGCGCTGACCGAAGTCGGCTATGAGACGCCATCCCCGATCCAGGCGGCATGCATCCCGCTGCTGCTCGCCGGCCGCGACATCCTCGGCGAAGCCCAGACCGGCACCGGCAAGACCGCCGCCTTCGCCCTGCCGATGCTGGCCCGCCTCGATCTCGCCGACAGCCGGCCGCAGGTATTGGTGCTCACTCCCACACGCGAGTTGGCGATCCAGGTCGCCGAGGCGTTCGCCAAGTACGCCCACCACCTGAAGAACTTCCACGTCCTGCCGATCTACGGCGGCCAGAGCATGGTGGTGCAACTGCGCCAGCTGTCGCGCGGCGCCCAGATCATCGTCGGCACCCCGGGACGGATCATGGACCACCTCGAACGCGGCAGCCTCAAACTCGACAGCCTGCGCGCACTCGTCCTCGACGAAGCCGACGAGATGCTGCGCATGGGCTTCATCGAGGATGTCGAGTGGATCCTCGAACACACTCCGGCCGAACGCCAGACCGCGCTGTTCTCGGCGACGATGCCGAACGTGATCCGCGAAGTCGCCCGCCGCCACCTGCGCGAGCCGGAAGAAATCAAGATCCGCTCCGCCACCGCCACGGTGTCCAAGATCAGCCAGCGCTACTGGCTGGTGCGTGGCGTGGACAAGCTCGACGCCCTCACCCGCATCCTTGATGCCGAAGAGAGCTTCGACGCGGCGCTCGTCTTCGTGCGCACCAAGATCGCCACCGAAGAGCTCGCCGACAAGCTCGCCGCCCGCGGCTACGCGGCCGCCGCGCTCAACGGCGACATGACCCAGGGCCTGCGTGAGCGCGTGATCGAGCAGTTGAAGAACGGGGCGCTCGACATCGTCATCGCCACCGACGTCGCCGCGCGCGGCATCGACGTTCCGCGCGTCTCCCACGTCATCAACTACGACATCCCCTACGATACCGAAGCCTACGTACACCGCATCGGCCGCACCGGCCGCGCCGGCCGCGAGGGCGCGGCGATCCTGTTCGTCGCCCCGCGCGAGACGCGCATGCTGAAAATGATCGAGCGTGCTACCCGCCAGCCGATCACCCCGATCGCGCTGCCCAGCAGCGAAGAAGTGACCAACCTGCGCGTCGCCCAGTTCAAGCGCCAGGTGGTCGACACCCTGGGCGGCGGCGAGTTGGGGTTCTTCATGAACCTGGTCAACGATCTCATCGACGAGAACGAGCTCGACGTCCACGAAGTGGCCGCCGCCCTCGCCTTGCTGGCGCAGCGTGACCGCCCCCTGCAGCTCGAGGAATCCGGCCGCGGCTGGGAGATCGCCACCACGCCCTCCGTAGAAGGAGGCCGGCCACCGCGCGCCGAACATTTCACCACCGGCGCCGCACGCGAACGCGCACAGCGCCCCAACCGCGACGAAATCCTCGCCCGCCGCCGTGCCTTCAGCGACGGCGCCCTGGTGCGCTACCGTATCGAGGTCGGCCGCAACCAGGGCGCGAGCCCGAAGGAGATCGTCGGCGCCATCGCCAACGAAGGCGGCATCGAGGGCAGGTTCATCGGCCAGATCCACCTGTTCGACGATTTCGCCACGGTGGAGCTGCCCGCCCGCCTGCCCGAAGACCTGCTCGCCACCCTGAAACGCACCCGCGTCCGCCAGATGCCCCTCAACATCCGCGCACTGAGCGATGCCGAAGCGGCCGCCATGCCCGAACGCCGGCCGCGGCCGCGCGACGCCGCGCCCGCCGGCGGCGAACCCCGTCCGCGCGGGAAAGACGGTTTCGAAGCGCGCGGGGCGGTGCACGCCGGCGACAAACCCCATGCCCATGGTGCGCCCCGGCGCCCGGCCAAGCCTCCCCGTCGTGGATAAACCCGCCAGCACATCCGAATGACAGTAATTCGTGCATTCATTCACGAAACACAAGGACGGCCTGCGTTATCATCGTCCCGCCAGAATGACAAGAGCGTCGAAATGCACCTGCTGCCGGCCCACCTGCCCCTCACCACTCCCGCCACTGCGGCAGGAGGCCACGACGGGCGATGACGCGCTTGCTCCGATACTTCAGCGCGCTCGTGCTCGCCCTTTGCGCCGGGATGGTCATTGCCGCGGACACGAAACCGATCACGCTGGGCGTGTTCGCCCTCCGCCCAAAACCCATCATCGAGGCCGCCTGGCGCCCTTTCGCGGATTATCTCCGTAGCGGCCTGGGCGGACGGGAAGTCCGTCTGCGCGTTCTCGACCAGGCGGAGATGCAGGCCGCACTGCAAAGCCACGAGCTCGATCTGGTCCTCACCAACCCGGCGCATTTCATCGCCCTGCGGGCGGAAAACGAACTCTCCGGCGCGATCGCGACCCAGGTCAACCTGGACTACGGCCGCCCGGTCTCGACCTACGGCGGCGTAATCGTCGCCCGCTCGGACAACCCGGCGATCCGTCGCCTCGAAGACCTCAAGGGCAAAGTCGTCGCCACTTCCAGCGCCAACTTTCTCGCGACCTATGCCGCCCAGGCCCTCGAACTCAAGACCGCCGGCATCGACCCGGATACGCTGCGCCTCAAGCCCCTCGACCAGGAACAGGACAGCGCCGTGTTCGCAGTGATCGCCCGCGAGGCCGATGCCGCCTTCATCCGCACCGGACTCCTCGAGCAACTCATCCGCGAAGGACACCCCGAAGTCTCCAGCCTCCAGGTCATCAACCGCCAATCGCCGCCCAACTACCCTTACGTCACCTCCACCCGCCTCTACCCGGAATGGCCGCTCGTCGCGCTCCCCCACGCGGATGAAAGCGTGGTCCGCAAGATCGGTGCGCTCGCACTGCTGCTGCCTGCCGAGCACCCCGCCGCACAGGCCGCGGCCATCCAGGGCTTCACCGTGGCGGCCGACTACTCGGACGTCGAAACCCTCCTGCGCGAACTGCGCCAGCCCCCCTTCGAAGCCGCCCCCGTGTTTACTTGGGACGATGTGTGGACGCGCTACCGCTTCAAGCTGCTCGCCGTCGCCCTGGCCGCGGCCGCCCTCGTCCTGCTGCTGTTGCGGCTGCTGTGGGCGCACATGCGGATGAAAGCCCTCGCAAGCGAGCTCGAATTCGAGCATCGGCATATGGGCAACGTCGTCGAAGCCACCCGTGCCGGCAGTTGGGAATGGGACGTCGGCAGCGGCGAGCGCCGTGTCGACCGGCGCTGGGCGGAGATGCTCGGCCTGGGCGGCGAGGAGCGCCTCACGCTGAACCTGGACCGATGGCGCACCCTGGTCCATCCCGACGATCTGGCCCGGGTCGAAACCGCCCTGGTCGGCCACCTGAACGGCGAAACCTCCTACTATGAGCAGGATCTGCGCCTGCGCCACCATGCCGGACACTGGGTCTGGGTGCATGACCGGGCACTGGTGCTGCGGCACAACGACGCCGGCCGTCCGCAACTGGTGGTCGGCGCCCAGATCGACATCTCGGGGCGCAAGCGCAACGAGGAAAAGCTGCGTCTAGCGGCCAACGTATTCTCCAGCAGCTACGAGGCGATCGTCATCACCGACGCCGAAAACCGGATCATCGACGTCAATCCCGCCTTCACCCGCATCACCGGGTATGCGCCCGAGGAGGCCCTCGGCAAGACGCCCTCCCTCCTGCGCTCCGGGCGGCACGATACCGACTTCTACCGCAGGATGTGGGCCGCGCTGAACGAAACCGATCACTGGCAGGGTGAAATCTGGAATCGGCGCAAAAGCGGTGAGGAATATGCCGAAATCCTCTCCATCAGCAGAGTCAAGGACGACAACGGGACGCTGAGCCACTATGTGGCCGTATTCGTGGACATCAGCCGCCTCAAGCGCCACGAGGAGGAACTCAAGCGCATCGCCCATTTCGATCCGCTCACCGGCGCCCCCAACCGTCGTCTGCTCGGCGAGCGCCTGCGCCAGGCCATCGCGCGCGCGCGGCGCAGCGGCAAGCCGCTGGCGGTGTGCGTCCTCGATCTGGACGAATTCAAGCCGATCAACGACCGCTACGGCCACGAAATCGGCGACCGCGTGCTGGTGACCACCGTACAGCGCCTGAACACCATGCTGCGTGGCACCGACACCGTGGCCCGGCTCGGCGGCGATGAGTTCGTCCTCCTGCTCGAGGACGTTGTCAACACCAGAGTGCTCGAGCGGGTACTGCACGCGGTCAGCGCCCCCATCCAGATCGGTACCGAGACCGTCTCGGTATCGGTCAGCATCGGCGCGACGCTGTTCCCGGAGGACGACGCCGACCCCGACACCTTGCTGCGCCACGCCGACCAGGCGATGTACCGGGCCAAGCAGCAGGGGCGCAACTGCATCCAGATGTTCGATCCGGGGATCGAAGTGGAACTGATCAACCGCAGGCAGCGCTACACCCGGCTCGAGCAGGCATTGCAGGCGCACGAGTTCATCCTCCATTACCAACCCCAGGTGAACATGGTCACCGGCGAAATCGTCGGCACCGAGGCGCTGATCCGCTGGCTGCACCCGGAAGAAGGCCTGCTGCCGCCCGCCAGCTTCCTGTCCTATATCGAAGGCACCGCGCTCGAACCTGCCCTCGGAGAGTGGGTGATCGACACCGCACTGAGCCAGATCGAAGCCTGGGCGCACGCCGGACATCCGCTGTCGGCCAGCGTCAACATCGGCGCCAACCATCTGCTGCAGCCGGATTTTCCCGAACGACTCGAGCAGCTTCTCGCCCGCCACCCCGAAGTGCGACCGAACCAGCTCGAGCTCGAAATCCTCGAATCCACCGCGATCGACGACATGGACACCGCGCTCGAGGCCCTGCGCACCTGCCACGCCCTGGGCGTGCGCCTGGCGCTGGACGACTTCGGCACCGGCTACGCGTCGCTCAAGTACTTCCGCCAGCTCCCGGTCGACCGCCTGAAGATCGACCGCAGCTTCGTGCTCGACATGCTCGACGATGCCGAAGACCGCGCCATCGTCCAAAGCGTGATCCAGCTCGCCGAGGCCTTCGGCCGCGAAGTCATCGCCGAAGGGGTGGAAACGCCCGAACATGCCGCCGCGTTGCGCGCGCTCGGCTGCCGCCTCGGCCAGGGCTACGGCATCGCACGCCCGATGCCGGCCGAGCACATCGTCGGCTGGTTGTCGTGGTACGCCGGCCACGACAACCGGACCGAATCCGCGACCGAACCGACCGAACCCTCAGTCGCCTGAGCCTTCGGCCAGCCGCCGCTCGCCCAGCAGCCAGCGCGGCTCGATGCTCACCGTGGCGCGTCCGTTGGTGACCCACACCTGGCCGTCCTGGATGCTGAACTGCAGGCGCATCGTGCGCTCGGCGAGCTTCGCCAGCTCGGCGCCGGCTTCGCGCGTCAGCTCGATCACCTGCAGCCCGGACTGCCGCTCGAGCCGTGCCCGGGCACCGCTCCACCATACATCGAGCGCGCGCCCGTAGGCGAGGACGACCACTTCGCGGGCGCGCCCGCAGGCTTTGCGCACCCACTTCTCGTCGGGCTGGCCGACGTCGATCCAGCGCTCGATGGTGCCGGTCAAGTCCTTCTGCCACAGATCGGGTTCGTCATCGGCGCACAGCCCCTTGCCGAAACCGAGCGCGGGGTCGGCGAACAGCGCAAACGCGAGCAGGCGCACCATCATCCGCTCGTCGGTTTCCGACGGGTGGCGCGCCAGGGTCAGCGCATAGTCGGCATAGTGGCCGCGGTCGATGTCGGCGACCTGGATCTCGGCCTTGAAGATCGTGGCCTTGAGCGCCATCAGTGCACCTGCCCGGCGGCACGTTCGGCCTGCTGCCAGGCGATCACCGCGCGCGCCGCGTGGGCCATCACGCGCTCGCCGAGTTCCTTCGGCAATTCGCGCCCGAGCGCGGCGAACAAGGCCTGGGTCGCCTCCTGTCCCACCCCTTCGGCCGCAAGGCCGTCGGCCAGGCAACGGATCTGGATGAAGGCGAGGGCGTCGGCGACCAGGCGCCAGCCGGCGTGCGGCATGTCGCGCACCAGGGCCAGCAGCTGGCTGCCGAGCTGGCCGGCAAGGCGCAGCGCCTGATCGCGGTCTTCGGCGGCGATCGCAGCGTGCCACAAGGCTAAATGAAGGCCCCGGCGCAGTTCCACCTTGAAATCGATGGCGCTCTCCTCGGCCGCAGCGAGCGCCTCGAACTGTCGCAGGAAGCGCGCCTCGGCCTGCTCATCGAGCCCGGTGCGCAAGGCGCCGACCAGTTCGCTCAGGCCGGGGATCGCCACCAGCCCGAAGGCCTGGCTCCACGCCAGCCCCCATTGATCCATCCCCGACAACAGCAGGGCCAGGCGCAACGCGCGCGCTTCCTCGCCTGCTCCGGTGCCGGCCCAGTCGCGCAGGTCCGCGTGCAGTTCGGCCACCCCTTTGCGACGGGCCGCATCGCTTTCCGACACGCTGAGGCGGAACACGCGTGCGAATGCATCCTGCGCCAGCCGCGCGGCCTGACGCTGGGCGGCGGCATCGACCTGCGCGGCGAGCGGGTCGGCGGGCAGGACGGAGTCGGAAAGAATCATGACGGGCACCGTGAAAAAGGCGCCCATTGTGCCCACCCGCTGCCGCAGAGGCAATGCGCGAAGCGGTCGGCAGCGGCGGCGCGGGGGCGTATCATCGGATCCTCCCGATGCACAGGCAGCGCCAGGAATCCAGGCATGAGCACACACGAACATCCGCCCCCTCCCCGGCCGCGGGCAATAGGAATCGCCCGCCGCGGCGAGTTCGACCCCGCCGCGTTCGAGCAGGCCGTGGTCGATCTGCTGCGCGCCTGCGGCGTCGCTGCCGACACTTCGCACACCGGACGCACCGCCCAGCGCGTGCGCGAGCTGTGGCAGCATCGCCTGCTCGGCGGCTACGATCTCGATCCGGCCGAAGTGCTCGGCGACGGCTTCGAAGACCCGCGCCGGGACATGGTGGTGGTGCGCGGCATCGCCGTGCATGGCGTCTGCCCGCACCACCTGGTGCCTTTCCGCGGCCTTGCCCACGTCGCCTACCTGCCGGGAGGGCGGCTCCACGGTTTCGGCCGCATCGCCCGCCTCGTCGATGCGATCGGGCACCGCTTCACGTACCAGGAATGGATGACGCGCGACATCGCCGAAGCCCTGATGACGCACGGCAAGGCCGCGGGCGCGGCGTGCGTGATCGAAGCCGAACAGCTGTGCCTGCTCCTCGGCGAGGACCGCCGCGGCGACGAACGCGTGATCACCCAGGCTTTCTGCGGAGAATTCGAGCGCTCGCCCCAGTCGCGCGCCGAGTTCCTGCGCGCCATCGAACATCGCCGCAGCTGAGCGGGCGGCTTCAGCGCAGGTCGACGACGACCGCCGACACCGGCGGTCGATGTTCACTCACATCAACCAGCGTCACCTCCCGCCCTTCGAGCACCACGCTGCCGTGATAGCGGTCATTGCCGGTGAGCGAGTATTCGAACTCGTAGGCACGCCGCAGCACCATGTGGCCGCGCTCATCGCGCGCCGGACGAAGGCCGTGGCCGACGACGGTTTCGTCGAGGAACTGCACGCCTTCGCGCGCGCAGGCCCGCCGCGCCGCCAGCACACCGGCTTCGCGCGCTTTCAGGCTGTCGAGCCAGAACCACGCCACCCCGCCCAGCGCCAGCAGCGCGGCAACTTCAGCCAGGTTCATGCGCGCAGCCCCCGCCCGGCCGCCGGACTCAAGACACCATCATGCCGCGGATGGTAAAGAAGAGAATTGCCGCCATCAGCGCCGAGGCCGGAACGGTGATCACCCAGGCGGCGGCGATGCGCAGCAGTTGCGAGCGCTTGACCAGCTCGCGGCGGTAGACCTTTTTCAGGTTCTTGCGCTCACCCTTGGAAAAATGCGCAGGGTCCTCGGCGTTCTTCGAGCGCTCCTTCAGATCGCGCAGCATCGCTCCCTTTTCTTCCACCGAGGCTTTTTCGAAGCGCGCGATGAAACCTTCGATCGCGGCCTGGTCGCCCTCGGGGTGGTGCGCCTTGATCTCGGACAGCATCCGGTCGTAATTGCTCTTGAGGTACTCGCGCAGGAAGCCGACGCCGAACACCCCGCCCACCGCGATATGGGTCGAGCTCACCGGCAGGCCGAACTGGCTGGCGACGATCACCGTGATCGTGGCCGCCATCGCGATGCAGTAGGCCCGCATCTGATCGAGCTCGGTGATCTCCGAGCCCACCGTGCGGATGACTTTGGGGCCGAACAGCGCCAGTCCGAGCGAAATGCCGATCGCACCGACCATCATCACCCAGGTGGGGATCGCCGCCGCCTTGCTGATCACGCCCTCGTGGGTAACGACATCGACGATCGCCGCCAGCGGCCCGACCGCGTTGGCGACGTCGTTGGAACCGTGGGCGAAACTGAGCAGCGCCGCGGCGAAGATCAGCGGCACGGTAAACAGCCGGTTCACGCTCTGCTTGGTGTTGGCGACGATGCCGTTCCGCCCCGACACCAGCCGCCTCACCAGCAGGGTGACGCCGATACCGACGACGAAGCCATACCCCAGCGCGGCGACGAAGCCCACTTTCCACACCTTGTTCAGGCCTTTCAGGATCAGGTAGGTAGCGAACGTCCACGCCATCAGTCCGACCAGCAGCGGCACCATCCGGCACGCCGCCTCGGCCATGTCGGCCTGGTAGGTGATGCTGCGCTTGACCAGGTACAGGAAGCCGGCGGCGAACACGCCGCCGAGCAGCGGCGAAATCACCCAGCTCGCCGCGATGTTGCCCATCGTCGCCCAGTCGACGATGGCGGGGCCGGCCGCCGCCATGCCCGCACCGAGCACGGCGCCGACAATCGAGTGCGTCGTCGACACCGGCGCTCCCACCGCGGTGGCGATGTTCAGCCACAGCGCGCCGGCGAGCAGCGCGGCGAGCATGATCCAGACGAAAGTGTCGGCATCGGGGATCAGATCGGGGTCGATGATGCCGTTGCGGATGGTGCCGACCACTTCGCCACCGGCGATCAGCGCCCCGGCGGCCTCGAACACGGCGGCGATCACCAGGGCGCCGGCCAGGCTCAATGCCCGCGAGCCGACCGCCGGGCCGACGTTGTTGGCGACATCGTTGGCGCCGATGTTCATCGCCATGTAGCCACCGATCATCGCCGCCATCACCAGGATCAGGCTGGCTTCGCCGTTGCCTCGCATCCCGGCGTAGAACATCACCCCGACGATGAAGAGGACGCCGATCCCGAGTCGCAGTAGTTCGCCCCGCCCGGTCCGGGCGGCACGCTCGAGTTCGCTGATTTGCTGCAGGTCCACAATGGGATTCCGGTCAATACGAAAGCGCGTATTGTTTCAGAAAAATTGCGCTCGCCCAATCTTATCGTGCGCTGCAGCGTAAAAACTCCGCCTCACTCGATATGGTGCTCGAGATCGAAGCCCGCGCCCTCATCGATCGCCAGGCGCTCGACCAGCCAGGGCATCATCGCCTCCAGCCTCGCAGGCAGCACCCAGGGCGGATTGACGATGTAGAGTCCGCTGCCGAACATGCCGAACCCGTCGCGCGGCGGGCTACGGACCGCCAGCCGCACCTCCAGCCAGCTCTGCGCCCCCAGTTCGGCCAGCCGGCCCGGCAGCGCCCGGGCTTCGGCACGGCTCAGCATCGGATACCACAGGGCATACGTCCCGGTGGGGAAACGGCGCATCGCATCGCGCAGCACCTCGACTGCGCGGCGGTAATCTTCCTTCAGCTCGTAAGGCGGGTCGATCAGCGCCAGGGCGCGGCGCGAAGGCGGCGGCAGCAGGCTTTTGAGGGCGGCAAAGCCGTCGGCCCGGCTCACCTGGACGCGCCCGCGCTCGGCGGCGAAGGTGCGCTGCAAGGAGTCGAAATCGGCCGGATGCAGTTCGAACAGCCGCAGGCGGTCCTGGCTCCGCGCGGCTGTCATCGCCAGCGCCGGCGAGCCCGGATAGAACAGCAGGCGCCCCTGGGGGTTGAACTGGCGCACCGCGGCGACATAGGCCGCGACCGGCTCGGGCAGGTCTTCGCGCGCCCACAGCCGGCCGATGCCGTCGGCGGATTCGGCGTTCTTTTCCGCCTGCGCGCTCGCGAGCGCGTAACAACCGCCGCCGGCATGGGTGTCGATGTACTGCCAGGGCTTGTCCTTGCGGTTGAAATAGGCGAGCAGTTCGAGCAGAACCACATGCTTGAGGACGTCGGCGTGGTTCCCGGCATGGAAGGCGTGACGATAGCTGAGCATGAAGACTTTCCCTGTGCGGCCCGCATCCTAGCACCGTCACCGCGGCAGCGAGAAATCTCCAGCCAGATCAGCGACATCGCCCTCGGCTCGGGTTTGCACCGGATCACGCGCTTGTTATGATGCGCCCCCGGCTGCGAAGACCGTGCAGCGAGAGACAGAGAGCGAGAACGAACATGAGCATCTATGCCTTGGGCGAACGTACGCCCAGCTTCGGCGACGGAAGCTGGATCGCCCACAACGCGACGGTGATCGGCGAAGTCGAGGCGGGGCGCAACGTCAGCGTCTGGTACAACGTGGTCATTCGCGGCGACAACGACCCGATCCGGATCGGCGACAACACCAACATCCAGGACGGCTCGGTGCTGCACACCGACGACGGCGTGCCGCTCACCATCGGCAGCGATGTCACCGTCGGCCACATGGCCATGCTGCACGGGTGCACGGTGGGCGACGGCAGCCTGATCGGAATCAACGCGGTGCTGCTCAACAACGCGGTCATCGGCAAGAACTGCATCATCGGCGCGAACACCCTGATCCCCGAAGGCCGGGTGATTCCCGACCGCTCCCTGGTCGTCGGCTCACCCGGGCGCATCATCCGCACGCTCAGCGACGAGGACGTCGCCCACTCGATCCACAACGCGCAGAACTATGTCGACAATGCCCGCCAGTACGCCACCGGGCTGCGCGCGCTCGAGCCGGCGAGCGTGATCCGGCCCGGCGAGGGCTGAAACCATGTCCACGCCCGCCTTCCTGCGCGGCGCCGCGCTGCTGGCGATCGCGCTGCAGTTCTGGCCCGCCTCGCCGGCGCTCGCACAGCCGGAGCCGATCGCACAGACAAAGCACGCCGCACCGGGCGTCGATCTTTCGGCCAGCGCCGAGCGGAGCGCGACCAACGACCTCGCCGTCGCCGTCCTCTACGCCGAACACAGCGCCCCCACTCCGGCGGCCGTGGCGAGCGAACTCAACCGCCGCATCGCCGCGGCACTGCAGCGGGCCGCTTCCCATGCCGACGTCGACACCCGCTCGGGCAGCACTTCGACCTGGCCGGTGTATGCCAAGGAGGGCGGAGGGCAGATCGAAGCCTGGCGGATGCGCTCCGAAATCCGCCTCGAAAGCCGCAAGCTGGCGGCGATGTCCGAGCTCATCGGCACCCTCCAGAACAGCCTCGCGCTGTCGCAGATCACCCTCCAGCCGAGCCCCGAAACCCGCCGCGGCGCCATCGACGCCGCGACCGTCGCCGCCCTGCGCGCCTTCGAGCAGCGCGCCGAACTGATCGCCGGAACGCTCGGCAAGCGCTACCGCATCACCCACCTGAGCGTCGGCGACGGCGACCTGCCACCTCCGGTCCTGCCCCGCATGCGTGCCGCAGCGCTCGCCGCCGAGGCCGCGCCGGCCCCCCTTGAAGGCGGCGAAAGCCGGGTCTCGGTGCATGTCAGCGGGCGCATCGAGCTCATCGACTAACGCTGCACGGCGCCGCGACGGGCAGGCTGGAGCCGCGCTCACCCCCGAACCGGGCCGCGGCACGCGGCGGCACGGCTCCGCCGCCACGGTGGACCGGACAGCGCGCTCCGGCTTATCTTTGCCGACATGAGCGCGCTCCTGTCTCTCCGAAGGCTTCATCTCCCGGCCATCCTCGCCATTGCAATCGGGCTTGCCGCACTCGCCGGTTGCAGTTCGGCACCCGTCACCCGGCGGCCCGACACGAACACCACCGCCCCGGCGGGGGGCGGAACCTACTTTGCCCTCGCCGGCGAAGAGCAGGCGGGCGAGATGGTGCTGTTCGCGCTCGGCCTGCTCGACACCGGTTACCGTTTCGGCGGGCGCAATCCGGAAGCCGGCCTCGATTGCAGCGGCATGGTGGCGTACATCGTCGAGAGCATCAGCGGGCAGCGCCTGCCGCACAACGCGGCGCAGATTGCCGAGTACACCCGGCCGATCGCGCTGCACGCGCTCCGCCCGGGGGACCTGATATTTTTCAACACATTGCAGCGCCGCCACTCCCACATGGGGATCTACATCGGCGACGGGCGCTTCATCCACGCGCCCTCGAGCCGCGGCGCGGTCAGGGTGGAACGGCTCGACAACCGCTACTTCGCGCAGCGCATCGACGGCGCGCGCACCCTGGTGGCCCGCAACTGAGGTCCGCAGCGTGAGGCCTGCAGCACCGGGTTGCGCAGCTCAGCGCTTGGGAATCTGGACGTAGATCTCGCCCGGCCTCGTCAGGCCGAGCTCGAAGCGGGCGCGCTCCTCGATCGCCTCGTTGCCCGACTTGAGGTCATTCACCTCGGCCTCCAGCCCGGCATTGCGCTGCTCGAGCCGGAGGTTGTCGTTCCGCTGCGCCTGCACCTGGCGGCCGGTCTCCCAGACCTGCAGCCAGCCCCCCTTCCCCAGCCAGAGCGGGTACTGGAGGAGGACGACGAGTGCGGTCAGGATCAGGATCGGCCAGCGCATGGTATGAAGTAGGCTCCAACGATCAACGCTTGAGTGGATTGGTGCGATGCGGATCGGTCGACTGCGACCGCCGGCGGCTCCGCGGTGCAAAAAGGCCGACGGGATCGCCGCCGGCCTTTTCCAGTCCTGCACTCACCGCGGCAGGAGTTCAGCGCAGGTTGTAGAACGCACGCTTGCCCGGGTAGAAGGCGGTGTCGCCGAGGTCCTCCTCGATGCGCAGCAGCTGGTTGTACTTGGAGATACGATCCGAGCGGCTCAGCGAGCCGGTCTTGATCTGCATCGCGCGCAGGCCGACGGCGATGTCGGCAATGGTCGAATCGTCGGTCTCGCCCGAGCGGTGCGAGATCACCGCGGTGTAGCCGGCGAGCTTGGCCATCTCGACCGCGGCGAAGGTCTCGGTCAGGGTGCCGATCTGGTTGATCTTGATCAGGATCGAGTTGGCCACGCCCTGCTCGATGCCCTGCGCGAGGATCTGGGTGTTGGTGACGAAGAGGTCGTCGCCCACCAGTTGCACGCGCTTACCCAGGCGCTCGGTCAGGATCTTCCAGCCGTCCCAGTCGCCCTCGGCCATCGCGTCCTCGATCGACACGATCGGGAACTTGTCGCACAGGGTCTCGAGGTAGTCGGTGAAGCCTTCGGCGGTGAGCGACAGACCCTCGCCCTTCAGCTCGTACCTGCCGTCCTTATAGAACTCGGAGGCAGCGCAGTCGAGCGCCAGCAGCACGTCCTCGCCGGGCACGTAGCCGGCGGCGACGATCGCTTCCTGGATCAGGTTGAGCGCCTCTTCGGTGCCCGAGACGTTGGGGGCGAAGCCGCCCTCGTCGCCGACGGTGGTGGGGTAACCCTTGCCGTCCACGATCTTCTTCAGGTGGTGGAAGATCTCGGCGCCGCAGCGCAGGGCCTCGCGGAAGCTGCCCATGCTCACCGGCATGATCATGCATTCCTGGATGTCGAGGCTGTTGTTGGCGTGCTCGCCGCCGTTGATGACGTTCATCATCGGCACCGGCATCACCATCGGGCTGGAGCCGCCGAAGTAGCGGTACAGCGGCAGGCCGGCCTCCTCGGAAGCAGCCTTGGCCACCGCCATGGAAACGGCGAGCATGGCGTTGGCGCCCAGGCGCGACTTGTTCTCGGTGCCGTCGAGCTCGATCAGGGTGCGGTCGATGAAGGCCTGCTCCTCGGCGTCGAGGCCGATGATCGCTTCGGCAATCTCGGTGTTCACGTTCTCGACCGCGCGCAGCACACCCTTGCCGAGGAAGCGCGACTTGTCGCCGTCACGCAGTTCGATCGCCTCGCGCGAGCCGGTGGAAGCGCCCGAGGGCACGGCGGCGCGGCCCATCACGCCCGATTCGAGCAGCACGTCGGCTTCGACGGTGGGGTTGCCGCGGGAATCGAGAATCTCGCGGGCGATCACATCAACGATTGCACTCATGTCTTGTCCTGTTGCAGTTACGGATCATTCGAAACGACGGGAGGTTCGAAACTCAAAGCGTGGTTTCGAGGAAGCCCTGGCGCTTGACCAGCGCATCGATTTCCTTGAGGGTGGTCAGCAGCGCCTTCATTTTCGCCAGCGGCCAGGCGTTGGGGCCGTCCGACAGCGCCTTCGCGGGATCGGGGTGGGTCTCCATGAAGAGGCCGGCGACGCCGACCGCGACGGCGGCGCGCGCCAGCACCGGGACGAACTCGCGCTGGCCGCCCGAGGCCGTGCCCTGACCGCCCGGCAGCTGCACCGAGTGGGTGGCGTCGAACACGACCGGGCAGCCGGTGTCGCGCATGATCGCCAGCGATCGCATGTCGGAGACGAGGTTGTTGTAGCCGAAGGAGGCCCCGCGCTCGCACACCAGGATGGTGTCGGCGCCGCCATTGGCCTCCTTCGCCTTCTCCGCGACGTTCTTCATGTCGCCCGGGGCGAGGAACTGGCCCTTCTTGATGTTCACCGGCTTGCCGCTGGCCGCCACCGCATGGATGAAGTCGGTCTGGCGGCAGAGGAAGGCTGGCGTCTGCAACACGTCGACCACGGAAGCGACGAGCGGGATCTCCTCGATCGTGTGCACGTCGGTCAGCACCGGCAGGCCGAGCTGCGTCTTCACCGCCTCGAGCATCTTCAGCCCGGCATCCATGCCGTGGCCGCGGAAACTCTTGCCCGAGCTGCGGTTGGCCTTGTCGTACGAGGCCTTGAAGATGTAGGGGATGCCCAGCCCGGTGCAGATTTCCTTCATCTGCCCAGCGATGTCGAGGCACATCTGCGCGGACTCGGCGACGCAGGGTCCGGCGATCAGGAACAGCGGCCGGTCGAGACCGACTTCGAAGTCACACAGTTTCACGCTCGCTCCTTCAGGCCGCGGCCTGCTGGCGCGCGATCGCCGCCTGCACGTAGGCGGTGAACAGCGGATGGCCCTTGCGCGGGTTGGAGGTGAACTCGGGATGGAACTGGCAACCGACGAACCAGGGGTGGACATCGGCGGGCAGCTCGACCATCTCGCACAGGTCGGTGACCGGCGCGCGGCCCGACACCACCAGCCCCTTGTCCTCGAGCTTCGCCAACAGCGAGTTGTTCACCTCGTAACGGTGGCGGTGGCGCTCCATGATCTCGGCCGCGCCGTAGACTTCGCGCGCCAGCGTCCCTTCGGCGAGCTGACAGAGCTGGCCGCCGAGGCGCATCGTACCGCCGAGGTCGGAATCCTCGGTGCGCTTTTCCAGCTTGCCGCTGCGGTCCTTCCATTCGGTGATCAGGCCGATCACCGGGAACGGAGTGTCGCGCTCGAACTCGGTCGAGTGCGCCCCTTCCATGCCGGCGACGTCGCGCGCGAACTCGACCACCGCGAGCTGCATGCCCAGGCAGATTCCCAGATACGGCACCTTGTTCTCGCGCGCGAAACGGATCGCGGCGATCTTGCCTTCGGTGCCGCGCTTGCCGAAGCCGCCCGGCACCAGGATCGCATCCATGGACTGGAGCACGCCGCAGCCGTCGCGCTCGATATCCTCGGAGTCGATGTAGTGGATCTTCACTTTCGACTCGGTGTGCATGCCCGCGTGATTGAGCGCCTCGATCAGCGACTTGTAGGACTCGGTGAGGTCGACGTACTTGCCGACGAAGCCGACATTGACCGTCTGCTTCGGATGCTCGAGCGCGTGGATCAGCTTTTCCCACACCGACAGGTCGGCCGCGCGGGCGAGGATGTCGAGCTTGTGGCAGACGATCTGGTCGAGCATCTGGTCGTGGAGCTGGCCGGGAATCTTGTAGATCGAGTCGGCATCGAGGCACTCGATGACGGCCTCGGGCATCACGTTGCAGAACAGCGCGATCTTGCGCCGCTCATCGGCCGGGATCGAGCGGTCGGCACGGCACAGCAGGATGTCGGGCTGGATGCCGATCTCGCGCAGCTCCTTCACCGAATGCTGGGTCGGCTTGGTCTTCAGTTCGCCCGCGGTCGGGATGTAGGGCAGCAGGGTGAGGTGGATAAAGCAGGTGCTGCTGCGCCCTTCCTCGATCCCCATCTGGCGGATCGCCTCGAGAAAGGGCAGCGACTCGATGTCGCCCACGGTGCCGCCGACCTCGACGATCGCCACGTCGGCGCCTTCGGCGCCGCGCTTCACGTACTGCTTGATCTCGTCGGTGATGTGCGGGATCACCTGCACCGTCTTGCCGAGGTATTCGCCGCGGCGCTCCTTCTTGATCACCGCCTCGTAGATCTGGCCGGTGGTGAAGTTGTTGCGCCGGCTCATCTTGGCGCTGGTGAAGCGCTCGTAGTGGCCGAGATCGAGATCGGTCTCGGCACCGTCTTCGGTGACGAACACTTCACCGTGCTGGAACGGGCTCATGGTGCCCGGATCGACGTTGATGTAGGGGTCCAGCTTGAGGTGCGTGACCTTGATGCCACGGGACTCGAGAATCGCCCCCAAAGAGGCGGCCGCGATGCCTTTGCCCAGGGAGGACACGACACCGCCGGTAACGAAGACGTATTTGGTCATGGGAGATGTGCTGCGGGAAAGCGCGATGATAACCGATGAGCCGGACGCGCGTCAGCAGTCCGGCCCAACACAGTCCGGCCCAACAGCACGCCCATCGTCGGCTCCATCGCCGGGGCCATTGGCGGTCCGCCCCACAACGGCTCCGGCAGGATTCAGCCCAGCCCGCGGAGCTCGCGCAAGGCCACCGACAGCATCGCCAGGTCGATGCTCGGCGCGGCGTGGATTTCAGTCAGCAGGTGACGGTAACGCTCGAGCTGGAGCGCGTACTTCGCCTGCCAGGCGGTCCGGACCTGGTCCGCCTCCCCGGCGTCGGGGGCGAGTTTCAGGGCATCATTGACCAGCGCCCGCGCCACTGCGGACAGATCGCCGCGCAGGGCGCTGCGCGCGAGCGTCTGCCAGCGGGTCTCGGTGGGGAGCAACGAGATCTGGCGTCCCAGCCAATGCAGGTCGAGATCGCCGCCGAGCGCGAAATAGACCCGCGCCACCAGCACCTCGTCCCGACCGCTCTCGGCCGCGACCTCGACCAGGTCGAGCGCCGAATACAGCTCGTCGAGCACCGCAATACGCTGCGCCAGGGCCCACGGTACCCCCTGCCCCACCCGGCGTGCGACCGCTTCCTCGAGTTCGGCCTTGTAGGCCGGCGCCACGTAGTCCGCCAGACCGTCGGCAAGCACGCCCACGCCGGGCGAGAAATGCGCCAACGTCGCCTGCAGGTCGGTGAGCCACGGCCGATGGCGCAGGAACCACAGCGTGCCGCGCTGCACCAGGCGGTCGGCCTCGCGGATCAGCTCGACCTGGACTGCATCGTCGATGCAGGTGTCGAGCGCCTCGATCTCGCTCCACACCGGGACCAGGCCGAAGACCTCGCGGGTCGCCATGTAGGCACGGACGACATCGGGAGGAGCAGCTCCCGTTTCCGCCCCGAGGCGGCCGACGAAGGTCGGCCCGACACGGTTGATCATGCTGTTGACGACGTGGGTGGAAACGATCTCGCGCCGCAGCGGATGGCGCTGGATATGCTCGGCGAAGCGCTCACGCAGCGGCACCGGAAAATAGCGCTCGAGAGCGCTGCGGATGTAGGGGTCTTCCGGTACGTCCGAGGCCAGCACTTCGTCATAGAGTTCGATCTTCGAGTAGGCCAGCAGCACCGCCAGCTCGGGAGTGACCAGCCCCACGCGCACCGCCTTGCGCTCGACCAGATCCTCGTCCATCGGCAGGAACTCGAGCTTGCGGTTGAGCCGCCCGGCATGGCCGAGGCGGCGCATGAACTCGGCCTGTTCGTCGAGCAGATCCACGCCGCGGGCGCGGACCACCGACAGGATCCGGGTTTGTGCATAGTTATCGCGCAACACCAGCGCGGCGACCTCATCGGTCATCTCGGCGAGCAGCTGGTTGCGCTGCTTCATCGTCAGCTCGCCTTCGGCGACCACGCTGCCGAGCAGGATCTTGATGTTGACCTCGTGGTCCGAGCAGTCGACCCCGCCCGAGTTGTCGATGGCGTCGGTATTGACCCGCCCGCCCCCGAGCGCGAACTCGATGCGCCCGAGCTGGGTGGCACCGAGGTTGCCGCCCTCGCCCAGCACCTTGCAGCGCAGCTCGGCGCCGTTGACACGCACCGCGTCGTTGGCACGATCGCCCACCACAGCGTCGGTCTCGGCCGCGGACTTGATGTAGGTGCCGATGCCGCCGTTGTAGAGCAGATCGACCGGCGCGGTGAGGATGGCGCGGATCAGCTCGGTCGGCGCCAGGCTGTCGGCATCGATGTCGAGTGCCGCACGCAGCTGGGGAGACAGGCGGATCGATTTCGCGCTCCGCGGCCACACCCCGCCGCCCTCCGAAATCAGGGTCTTGTCGTAGTCGTCCCAGCTCGAGCGCGGCAGGGCGAACAGGCGGGCGCGTTCCTGCCAGCTCGTCTCCGGGTCGGGATCGGGGTCGACGAAGATGTGGCGGTGATCGAACGCTGCCACCAGGCGGATCTGCCGCGACAGCAGCATGCCGTTGCCGAACACGTCGCCCGACATGTCGCCGATGCCGACGACGGTAAACGGCGTTTCCTGGATGTTGCACCCGATCGCACGGAAATGATGCTTCACCGCCTCCCACGCACCGCGCGCGGTGATCCCCATCTTCTTGTGGTCGTAACCGGCCGAGCCGCCCGAGGCGAAAGCGTCTCCGAGCCAGAAGCCGTACTCCGCGGCGACCTCGTTGGCATAGTCGGAGAAGGTCGCCGTGCCCTTGTCGGCCGCCACCACGAGGTAGGGGTCGTCCTCGTCGTGGCGCACCAGATCGGGAGGCGGAACGACCCTGCCCTGCACCAGGTTGTCGGTCAGATCGAGCAGGCCGCGCAGGAAGTTGCGATAGCAGGCGACGCCTTCGGCGACCAGCGCCTCGCGCCCGCCCTCCACGGGCGGGCACTTGACGACGAAGCCGCCTTTCGAGCCCACCGGCACGATCACCGCGTTCTTGACGATCTGCGCCTTCACCAGGCCGAGGATCTCGGTGCGGAAGTCCTCCATCCGGTCCGACCAGCGCAGACCGCCGCGCGCCACCTTGCCGGCACGCAGATGCACGCCTTCCATGCGCGGCGAATAGACGAAGATCTCGAACATCGGCAGCGGCTGCGGCAGGTTGGGGATCTTCGCCGGAGCGAACTTGAACGCGGTGTAGGTCTTGGGACGGCCATCGGCGCCACGCTGGAACCAGTTGGTGCGCAGCGTCGCCAGGATCAGGGCGAGGAACTGGCGCAGGATGCGGTCCTCGTCGAGGTTGGCCACCGCGTTCAGACCCTGCTCGATCGCCGCCACGATGCCGTTGCAGGCCGCCTCACGCCCCTGGTCGAGGGCGGGCTCGAAGCGCACCCGGAACAGTTCGAACAGCGCGCGCGCGAGTTGCGGGTACGCCGCCAGGGTCTGCTCCATGTAGGCCTGGCTGAACGTGAACGCGGCCTGGCGCAGGTATTTCGCGTAGGCGCGCAGCACCGCGACTTCGCGCCACGACAGGCCGGCGCGCAGCACCAGGCGGTTGAAATCGTCGTTCTCGACCTCGCCGCGCCAGGCATGCGAAAAAGCGTCCTGGAACAGCGGCCGCACTTCATGGATGTTGAGGCTGTCGGCCTCGGCATAGCTCAGGCCGAAATCGTGCAGCCACACCGTGCGCCCGTCCTGGCGCGAAATGGCGTACGGCCGCTCTTCGATCACTTTCACGCCCATCTTCTCGAGCATCGGCAGGCTCGAAGACAGCGGCACCGGAGCGTCGAGGTGATACAGGCGCAGGTTCAAGCGGCCCGCGGGCGCTTCCAGCGGCACGTACAGATTGAGCCCGAGAGCCTCGCGATCGACGAGCGCCTCCATCTGCTCGATGTCGAACACCGCCATCCGCGCCGAATGGTCCTCGCGGTAGCCGGCCGGGAAACCGCTGCCGTAGCGCCGGGCCAGCGCCAGGCCGCGCTCTTCGCCGCACTGCTCGACCAGTGCCTGCAGCATTTCGTCCTCCCAGCGCCGCGAGGCACGGATCAGACGCTGCTCGAGTTCGCGGGTATCGAAAGGCGGAATCACCGAATCCCGGGTGCGCACGGTGATCAGGATGCGCGCCAGCGCGGAATCCGAGAACTGCACGTCGAATTCGGAGGCGGTGCCGTTGAAGGCATCCATCAGCACCGCCTGCATGCGCTTTCTCTGATCGGTGTTGTAGTGTTCGCGGGGAACGTAGATCAGGCAGGAAACGAAGCGGGCGAAAGGGTCGCAGCGCACGAACAGGCGCGTGCGCAGGCGCTCGCCCAGACGCAGGATGCCCATCGCATGAACGTAGAGTTCCTCCGGTGAAATCTGGAACAGCTCGTCGCGCGGGTAGCGCTCGAGCAGGGTCAGCAGCGCCTTCGCCGCATGACCGCCGGGCAACAGCCCGGCGCGCTCGAACACGGCCTCGACCTTGCGCCGCAGCAGCGGGATCTGCTTCGGGCTGGCGCTGTAGGCGGTCGATGCCAGCAGGCCGATGATGCGGCGCTCGCCGAGCACCCGGCCGGCGTCATCGAAACGCTTGACGCCGACAAAGTCGAGGTAGCCCGGGCGGTGCACGGTGGAGCGCGAATTGGATTTCGTCACCGTGAGCAGGTGGGGCAGATGGGCCTGGGCGCGCAACTGCGGCGGCAGCGCGGCGAACGAGCGCGACTGCCCGTCCTCGCCATCGCCGCGCAGCAGGCCCAGGCCGGAGCCGCTGACGATGCGCAGTTCGTTGCCATCCCCGGTATCGACCAGCTCGTAGTCACGGCAGCCCAAAAGGACGAAGTTGTCGGCCGCGAGCCACTCGAGAAAGGCGCGCACTTCGGCCAGCTCGCCCGCTTCGAGCGACGGCACGCCCCCTTCCAGCCCGGCGATGATCTCGGCCATGCGCGTGCGCATCGCCGGCCAGTCGCCCACCGCCGCACGGACGTCGGCAAGCACGTGCTCGATCCCCTGCTGTAAGGCGGCGAGGTCGGCCGGATCGGTACGACGATCGACCTCGAGGTGCATGATCGACTCGAGACGCGCCCCACCCGGCCCTTTATCCCCCGCTGCGGCCTGCACTTCATCCTGCTCGGCGAGGCGCACGAAGCGCCCCTCGTCGTCGCGCACCACGCCCATCACCGGATGGATGATCAGGTGCAGGGCCGAGCCCTGGCGGGCGATCTCCATCGCGATCGAATCGACGAGGAAGGGCATGTCATCGCCGACGATCTCGATGACCGTATGCGTACACTCCCAGCCGTGTTCGTCGAGCCTGGGGTTGAACGCGCGCACCCGGCTGCCCGAGCGTCGCCGGGCGATGAAGTGCCACTGGCTGAGCACGGCGCCATAGAGATCGGCGACCGGCAGCGCCTCGAGGTCTTCGGGATCGACCTGGGCGAAGAATCGCGCGGCAAAGGCGCTCACCGCGGTGGCCTGCGCCGCCGGCAGGCGCGCTGCGATTTGTTCGACCACCGCATCGATCTGCGCGATCAACCGGCTTGCTTCCCGCGTGTTCATCCGAATCTCCCCACTTGCGTGTCAGGACATGGCGAGGCGAGAAGGGGCCCGGACGAGCGGCAGATCCGGGCCACGACCCGCCTCGCCATGGAACAAAAGAGTCAGGCTAAGAGAACGCCGGGATGAACGATACCCCCGTTTTCCCTAACGAGGCCGGCCCCGCTCAGCGAATGAAATCACGGTTGATCTGGCGAAACAATTCGGTGCCGCCGCGTTGCAGCCACTCGAACGCGACCATTTCGCGCGACACGATCTCGACCCCGTGATCGCGCATGCGGGCGAAGGCGAGATCCCGGTCGGCGGCGGCGCGCGACCCCGAAGCCTCGGCGACGACGAACACTTCCTTGCCCGCCCAGCGCAGCTCGAGCGCACTCTGCATCACGCAGACATGGGCTTCGGTGCCGCACACGATCACCTGCCGACAGCGCTCCACCGCAGTGTCGGCGAGACCGCCTTCAGCCTGCGCGGAAAAGCAGCGCTTGCCCACGTAGCGGGCGTTGCCGGTGGCCGCGCGCAGCTCGTCCACCGTCGCGCCGAGCTTCTCCTGAAAATGCTCGGTAACCACTACCGGCACTCCTGCGCGCTCGGCCACCCGCGCCAGCCAGATGCAGTTGGCAACCACCTGCTCGTGGTCGTGGATGTGCGGAGCCAGCCGCGCCTGCACGTCGATCACCAACAGCACCGACTTGTCCCGATTCATCAGCATCATCGAAGCTCCCTCGACCGTGGATCCGGGCCAGCCGGCGGCTACCCGTGCCGCCCCGAGTCAGGCGGCGGAATCATCGAACAAGGCACGTACCGCCTGCGGGATCGGCACCGACTTTCCGCTGCGCATGTCCATCCATACCGTCTTGGCCGCGCCTTCGGCATACAACCGGTCCTCGCCTTCGACGAACAGTTCGTACCACGTCATCAGGCTCGTTCGCCCGGGCGAGCCCGCGTACATCCTGACGACCACCGTGGCAGGATAATTCACCGGCGCCAGAAAAGTGCAGCTGGCATTGATGATCACCGGCCCGACATCCTCGAAGGGGCTGACCCGCGAGCCCATCCGTTCGGCCCACTCGATCCGGGCCTGTTCGAAGTAGCGGAAATACACTGTGTTATTGACGTGGTTGTAGGCGTCCATGTCGCCCCAGCGCACCGCGATCCGGCTGGTGTGGATCAGTCTGGCCTTGTCCTTCATCGCCCTCGCTCCTGTTATTCGGGTCGCGAGCTAATGTAGCATACGCCCCCGTATGTCATGAGCCGCTGCATCCGTGGGAGAGCCCCGGTCCGGCGCGAAACGGCACAAAGGTTTAAACTCGCGCGGTTTGAACAACTTGCGCAGTCGCAGGGCGGGCACGCCCTCCACACCAATCCAGGAGAACAGGATGGAACGCGAATCGATGGAATTCGACGTGCTGATCGTCGGCGGCGGCCCCGCAGGGCTGGCAGCGGCGATCCGCCTCAAACAGCTGGCGGGGCAGAAAGGCCAGGAAATCTCGGTATGCCTGATCGAGAAGGCGGCCGAAATCGGTGCCCACATCCTGTCGGGCGCGGTGATGGACCCGAAGGCGCTGACCGAACTTTTCCCCGACTGGAAGGAACGCGGCGCCCCGCTCAACACCGCGGTGACCGAGGACAAGGTCCTGTTCCTCACCGAAACCGGTGCCCGCCAGGCCCCCAACGGCCTGCTGCCGGACTGTTTCATCAACCACGGCAACTACATCGTGCGCCTGGGCAACGTCGTGAAGTGGCTCGGCGAGCAGGCCGAAGCCCTCGGCATCGAAGTCTATCCCGGCTTTGCCGGCGCCGAAGTGCTGTACGACGGCCACGGTGCGGTCAAGGGCGTGGCCACCGGCGACATGGGCCTCAACCGCGACGGCACGCCCGGCCCGCACCACCAGCCGGGGATGGAGCTCCACGCCAAATACACCCTGTTCGCGGAAGGCTGCCGCGGCCACCTGGGCAAGCAGCTGGAAGCGAAGTTCAAGCTGCGCGACGGCGTCGACCCCCAGACCTACGGCATCGGCATCAAGGAACTGTGGGAAGTGAAGCCCGAGAACCATCGTCCCGGCCTCGTCGTGCACACCGCCGGCTGGCCGATGGACAACGCCACCTACGGCGGCGGCTTCGTCTACCACCTCGAAGACAACCTGGTCGCGGTCGGCTATGTGGTCGGCCTCAACTACAGCAACCCGCACCTGTCGCCGTTCGAGGAGATGCAGCGCTATAAGACCCACCCCGAGATCCGCAAATACCTCGAAGGCGGCAAGCGCCTCGCCTACGGTGCGCGCGCGATCACCGCCGGTGGGCTGCAGAGCCTGCCGCGGCTGGTATTCCCGGGCGGAGCGCTGGTCGGCGACGACGCCGGTTTCCTCAACGCCGCCCGGATCAAGGGCAGCCACGCCGCGATCAAGTCCGGCATGCTCGCTGCCGAGGCCGCTTTCGAGGCGCTCGCCGCCGAACGCCAGCACGACGCGCTCACCGCCTACCCTTCGTCCTTCCGCGACTCCTGGCTGTACGCTGAACTGCACAAGACCCGCAACTTCAAGCCCTACATGAAGAGAGGCCTGTGGATCGGTTCGCTGCTGTTCGGCATCGACCAGAAGCTGTTGATGGGCAAGGCGCCGTGGACGCTGCACAACAGCGCCGATCACGACAAGCTCAAGCCGGCTGCCGAGTGCCCGAAAATCGACTATCCGAAGCCCGACGGCGTGCTCACCTTCGATCGCCTGTCCTCGGTGTTCCTGTCCAACACCAACCACGAGGAAGAGCAGCCCTGCCACCTGCAGCTGAAGGACGCCTCGGTGCCGATCGCGATCAACCTCGCCCGGTACGACGCGCCCGAGCAGCGCTACTGTCCGGCCGGCGTGTACGAGATCGTCCGCGACGGCGAAGGCGGCGCCCCGCGCCTGCAGATCAACGCCCAGAACTGTGTGCACTGCAAGACCTGCGACATCAAGGACCCGACCCAGAACATCAACTGGGTCGTGCCCCAGGGCGGCGAAGGGCCGATCTACCAGGGCATGTAAGCGGGCGCGGCGCGGGAAGCTCAGGCGCGCGCTGCCCGCATCGCCCGCTCGATGAAGTCGGTCTTCGCCCTGGCGTAGGCGATGCGGTCGTCCGGGTGTTCGCGCGCGATGCGGCGCTTGAGTTCGCCGTACGCCTGCGCCGCATCCGGATGGGCGCGCAGGTAGTCGCGCAGCAGCAAGCGCTCCCACTCCGGCGAATCCGCCGCGAGGCAGTGGATGTGATGCGTGCGCCGGCCGCGCGCATCGCGCCGGATGAACCAGGCATAGGCGATGCCGGGCATGCCGGGCTCCCGCGGCCGCCAGAAATATTCATAGCCTTCGCGCTGCAGGACCGGTGCGATGTGCAGGGCAACGTCTTCCAGCGAACGCACTTCCATCAGCATGTCCACGATCGGCTTGGCCGCCAGGCCAGGGACCGCGGTGCTGCCGAAATGTTCGATGCGCCCGATCAGACCGGGCGGCAGCAAGGCCCGCAAGCGCTCGGCCTCGGCGGCGAAAGCAGCCGGCCACCGGGCATCGTAGGGCTCGATCTCGATGCGCTCGTGCAGGGCGCGGACGACGTGTTCGGGCGGCTCGCTCATCGGCGGAAGCGGGAGACGGATCCATTCAGTATAGTCAGCCGCGCCGGGAAGCGGACACCGCCCGCTTCCGTGGCCGCCGCCGAGAGCGGGAACTGGTTATTCATTCAGTAACGGGCTCTGCTATCCTTGCCCCCTTCGCATCGAACCGGACAGGCCCGCACAGCATGGCAGGCAAGCAAGACACTTTGCAGCACTACGACGAATCCTCCTTCCGCGTCCTCAAGGGGCTGGAACCGGTGCGCGAGCGCCCCGGCATGTACACCCGTACCGACAGCCCGGCGCACATCATCCAGGAGGTCATCGACAACGCCGCCGACGAGGCGCTCGCCGGCTTCGCCAGGAAGATCCACGTCACCCTGCACCAGGACGGCTCGGTCACCGTCGCCGACGACGGCCGCGGCATCCCGGTCGGCCTGCACCCCGAGGAAGGCGTGCCGGTGGTGGTGCTGGCCTACACCCGGCTCCATGCCGGCGGCAAGTTCGACAAGCGCGAGGGCAACTCCGCCTACGCCTTCTCCGGCGGCCTGCACGGCGTCGGCGTGTCGGTCACGAACGCGCTCTCCACCCGCATCGAAGTGGAGGTCAAGCGCGACGGCAGGATCCACCGCATCGACTTCAGCGACGGCGGCGAAACCATCAGCGCGCTGCGCAGCGAAGGCGAATGCGGCCGCCAGACCGGCACCCGGGTGCGCGTGTGGCCGGACGCGAAGTACTTCGAGTCGCCGCGCGTGCCGATGAACGAGCTCGAGCGCCTGCTGCGCAGCAAGGCGGTGCTGCTGTCGGGCGTCGCCGTGCGCCTCGACATCGAGCAGGCGAACGGCCCCACGCTGTCCAAGACCTGGTCCTACCCCGAGGGGCTCGCCGGCTACCTGAAGGAAGTCGCCGGCGACACCGAAGCGGTGGCACCGATCTTCACCAGCGAGAAGTACGCCGGCAAGGATGACCCCAGCTTCGCGCCGGGCGAAGGCGCGGCCTGGGCGCTGGCCTGGTTCGAATCCGCGGTGCCGAGCGAGTCCTACGTCAACCTGATCCCGACGGTGAACGGCGGCACCCACGAATCCGGCCTGCGCGCCGGCGTGTTCGAGGCGATGAAGTCCTTCATCGACCACCACACGCTGCTGCCGCGCGGCGTCAAGCTGCAGCAGGAAGACGTCTGCGGGCGGATGAGCTTCGTGCTGTCGGCGCGCCTGCTCGACCCGCAGTTCCAGGGCCAGGTGAAGGAAAAGCTCAACTCGCGCGAGGCGGTGAAGCTCGTCTCCAGCCAGCTGCGCGACCCGTTCGAGATCTGGCTCAACAACCACGTCGAGGCCGGCCGCGCGATCGCCGAGCTCTCCATCAAACAGGCGCTGGCGCGACAGAAGAGCGCGCAGAAGGTGGAGAAGAAGAAGACCTCCGGCGTCGCCGTGCTGCCGGGCAAGCTCTCCGACTGCGAATCCGAGGACCTCGCCGACAACGAGCTCTTCCTGGTCGAAGGCGACTCCGCCGGCGGTTCGGCGAAGATGGCGCGCAACAAGGAGACCCAGGCCATCCTGCCGCTGCGCGGCAAGGTCCAGAACGCCTGGGAGATCGACCCCGATCGCCTCTTCGCCAACGCCGAGATCCACGACATCGCCGTCGCCCTGGGCGTCGATGCCCATCGTGCCGACAGCGAGGTCGACCTTTCCGGCCTGCGCTACGGCAAGGTCGTCATCATGTCGGATGCCGACGTCGACGGCGCCCACATCCAGACCCTGCTGCTGACGCTCTTCTTCCGCCATTTCCCGAAGCTCATCGAACGCGGTCACGTCTATGTCGCCCAGCCGCCGCTGTACCGCATCGACGTCCCCGCGCAGGGCAAGAAACGCCCGCCGCGCCGCCTCTACGCGCTCGACGACGGCGAGCTCACCGCGATCCGCGACCGCCTCGAAAAGGAAGGTTTCAAGCCCGAGGCAATCGAGGTCGGCCGCTTCAAGGGCCTGGGCGAGATGAACCCCGATCAGCTGCGCGAAACCACCATGGACCCGGCCACCCGCCGCGTGCTGCCGGTGAAGGTGCGCCGCGGTGCGGCGGACGAGACGCTGAAGATGTTCACCCTGCTGATGGGCAAGGGCGAAGCCTCCGGCCGCCGCGCCTGGATGGAGGAGAAGGGCGACAGCGTCGAGGCGGATGTCTGAGCGCCGGAGGAACTGCACATGAACATGAATCCCGCGAAGAACCTCACGCCTGCCCGCGCGTTCGACGCCCCGGGCCGATTCAGACCCGATTTTTTGATCGTGCCCGATCAGCCTGCCAAAGCGCAAACGCGCAAGCCGATCTACACAAGGGCGAACGCAGCGAACGTGGCGAACAAAGGCGAAGATCACCAAGCATGAGCAACGACACTCCCGACCTGTTCGGCGCCTCCGAAGCGCCTGAATCCGCCGCGCCACTGGCAACCGCTGTCGCACCGGCACCAGCCGCGACGAGCGAGCCCCCCGCAACCATGGCTGGAGTGGACCGCCCGCCCCCCCCTGCCCCGCCCACCGCCCCCGACCCGGAGCCCGAGGACGACGGCACGCTCGCGCTCGACCGCTACGCCGAGCGCGCCTACCTCGCCTACGCGATGAGCGTGGTGAAGTCGCGCGCCCTGCCCCAGGTCGAGGACGGCCTCAAGCCGGTGCAGCGCCGCATCCTCTATGCGATGAACGAGATGCGCCTGTCGGCCACCTCGAAGCACGTGAAATCGGCGCGCGTGGTCGGCGACGTGATCGGCAAGTACCACCCCCACGGCGACTCCAGCGTCTACGACGCGATGGTGCGGGTCGCGCAGGACTTCTCGCTGCGCTACCCGCTGGTCGACGGCCAGGGCAACTTCGGCTCGCGCGACGGCGACTCGGCGGCGGCGATGCGCTACACCGAATGCCGCCTGACCCCGATCGCCGAGCTGCTGCTCGCCGAAATCGACCGCGGCACGGTCGACTTCATCCCCAACTACGACGGCGCCTTCGAAGAGCCGCAGCTGCTGCCCGCGCGCCTGCCCTTCGTCCTGCTCAACGGCGCCTCGGGGATCGCCGTGGGCATGGCGACCGAGATCCCGCCGCACAACCTGCGCGAAGTGGCCGAAGCCACCTGCCACCTGATCCGCCACCCCGAGGCCACCCTCGACGACGTACTCGGCATCCTCCCCGGCCCCGACTTCCCCGGCGGCGGCCAGCTCATCTCGCCGCCCGAGACCATCCGCGACGCCTACGCATCGGGCCGCGGCAGCCTGCGCGTGCGCGCGCGCTGGAAGATCGAGGAGCTCGCCCGCGGCCAGTGGCGGGTCATCGTCGACGAGCTGCCGCACGGCGTCTCCGCCGCCGGCGTGCTGTCCGAGATCGAGACCCTGACCAACCCGCAGCCGCGCGCGGGCAAGAAGGAAGTCAGCCAGGAGCAGAAGAACCTCAAGCAGCTCGTGCTCGGCGTGCTCGACACCGTGCGCGACGAATCCAGCGACAAGGCGCCGGTGCGCATCGTGCTGGAGCCCAAGTCCAGCCGCCAGAACCGCGACGAGTTCATGGCGGTGCTGCTCGCCCACACCAGCCTCGAGACCTCGGTGTCGGTGAACCTGACCATGATCGGGCATGGGCCTGTCCATGGCGGCCGGCCGCAGCAGAAGAACCTGGTGCAGATCCTCAAGGAATGGATCGACTTCCGCTATGTCACCGTCGAGCGCCGCAGCCGCCACCGCCTCGACGAGGTGGACCGCCGCCTCCACATTCTCGAAGGCCGCATGATCGCCTTCCTCCACATCGAGGAAGTGATCCGCGTCATCCGCGAGTCGGACGAGCCCAAGCCGGCGCTGATCGAAGCCTTCGGGCTGTCCGAGATCCAGGCCGAGGACATCCTCGAAATCCGCCTGCGCCAGCTCGCCCGCCTCGAAGGCTTCAGGATCGAGAAGGAGCTCGCCGAGCTGAAGGACGAGCGCAGCGGTCTGCAGCACCTCCTCGACAGCCGCGCGGCGATGACCAGGCTCATCCTCAAGGAGATCGGCGACGACGCCAAGAAGTACGGCGACGACCGCCGCACCTTGGTCGAGGCCGTCGCCGCGGTGGCGCCGGCCGAGTTCAACGTGCCGGACGAGGCGGTCACGGTGATCGTGTCGAAGAACGGCTGGGTGCGCACGCGCCAGGGCCATGGCATCGACGCCGCAGCGGTCGGCTACAAGGCGGGGGACTTCGCTTTCGCCGTGCTCGAGACACGCACCATCTGGCCACTGATCGTCGTCGACAGCAACGGTCGCGCCTACACGGTAAAAGTGTCGGATCTACCCGGCGGCCGCGGCGACGGCACCCCGATCACGACCCTGGTCGAGTTCCAGGACGGGGCCAAGCTCGCCCAGGTGATCAGCGACATGCCGGATTCAGCCTACTTCTTCGCCAACAGCGGCGGCTACGGCTTCCTGTGCAGCGTCGCGGACGCCACCAGCCGCCAGCGCGCGGGCAAGGCTTTCATGAGCCTGGAAAAGGGGGAAAAGGTGCTGGCCCCGGCCAAAGCCTTCGGCGACTGGATCGCCGCCGCCTCGGAAAACGGTCGCCTGCTGGTCTTCCCGCGGCCGGAGATGAAGACGCAGAGCGGCGGTCGCGGCGTCATCGTGATGGCGCTCGACGAAGGCGAAGCGCTCGCTGCGGTGGCGGTCCCGGCCGATGATGCGGTGCTGAGCGTGGAAGGCACGGGGCGCGGCGGCAAGCCGGTGCGCATCGAACTGAAACCGGCGCAGCGCGAGCCGCTGCGTCATCGCCGGGCGCGCAAGGGCGCCCCGCTGACGCCGAGAGTGAAGCCGGAACGGATGCGGTGAAGAAGGGAGACGGAGCGCGAAGGGCAACCCTCACCCGGCCGCGCCGTGGTAGCGCAGAGCCTCAGCGCGCCGGCGGCAGGCGATCGAAACCGCGCAGGAGCGCACCCGGACCGATGCCGCGCTCGGCAAACCAGCCGAGGTTCATTTCCAGCGCGAAGCGTGCCGGGGCAGCCGCGCAATGGCTGTCCTCGGTCTGCGGCTGCATGTCGGCGACGTTGATCAACCTGCCGCCGGCATCGATGAAGGCGACCGACAGCGGAAGGTAGGTGTTCTTCATCCACATGCAGTGGATGGCGTCCTCCGGGAACACGAACACCATGCCGTGATTCAGGGGCATCGAGCGGCGCTGCATCAGGCCGCGCTGACGAGCCTGGAAAGTGTCCGCGACCTCCGCCGCGATGCGGTACATCCCCGCCCCGAGTTCGGCCACCGGCGGAGTGCCCGGGGGCGGAGCGGCCTGCGCGAGGACGCTGCCGGCCCCGGTCAACGATAGAAGCGCGAAGATCCACCCACGGACGCTGCCCGACATCGCTCTCCACCTCTCCCGATTGCAAAGGACCGCAGCGTAGCGCAGTTCGCCGCCGGACGCAGCAGGCAGAGGCATGCCGCCCCTGCCCCGCCAGGCTCCGGACGGCGCCTCCGCGGCTCAGGTCGCGAGCATTTCCTGGTGCTTTCCGCCCAGCCCGAGATAGGCCTCGATCACGCGCGGGTCGTCGGCGAGCTCCGCCGCCGGCCCTTCCATCGCGATCTCTCCGGTTTCGAGCACGTAGGCGTAGTCGGCGACCTGCAGCGCCGCACGCGCGTTCTGCTCGACGAGCAGGATCGACACTCCACGGCTGCGCAACTGGGTGATGATGCGGAAGATCTCGCGCACGATCAGCGGCGCCAGCCCCAGGCTGGGCTCATCGAGCATCAGCAGCTTGGGCTTGGCCATCAGCGCCCGGCCCACGGCGAGCATCTGGCGCTCGCCGCCGGACAAGGTCCCGGCGAGCTGGCTGCGCCGCTCCTTGAGCCGGGGAAACAGCGCGTAGACTTCTTCCATGGTCTGCGCCTGGTCGCGGAAACCCATCCGGTAACGCTGAAAGGCGCCGAGCACGAGATTGTCCTCGACACTCATCTCGCCGAACAGCTCGCGCTTTTCCGGCACCAGGTTCATGCCGTGCGCGACCATTTCCTCGACTTCCGGCGAACTCAGGGCCAGCCCGTCGAACTCGATCCGGCCACGCGAAGGCAACAGCCCCATGATCGCCGACAGCATGGTGGTCTTTCCTGCACCATTGGGGCCGATGACGGTGACGATCTGTCCCTCGCCGACCGTCAGCTTGGCATTGGTCAGGGCTTCGACCAGGCCGTAGGAAACGCACAGGTCGCTCACCTGGAGCACCGGGTTGCTGGTCAGATTCTGCGTAGCCATCATTCCCCTCCCCCGAGGTAAGCCTCAAGCACCGCCGGGTCGCGCTGTACGTCCTCGGGCAGACCTTCGGCGATCTTTTCACCGAACTCCATGACCACGACCCGATCGACCAGGCCCATCACGAAATCCATGTCGTGCTCCACCAGCAGAACCCCCATGCCCTCCGCCTTGAGCTTCTTCAGCAGATCGCCGAGGGCCTGCTTTTCCTTGTAGCGCAAGCCGGCTGCCGGCTCGTCGAGCAGCAGCAGGCAGGGATCGGAAGCCAGCGCGCGGGCGATTTCGAGGATGCGCTGCTGCCCCAGGGCGAGGCTGCCGGCCTCGTCATGCATGTGCTCGGCCAGGCCGACACGCTCGATCTGGCGCGCGGCCTCGGCCAGCAGACGCTTCTCCTCACTGCGGTCGAGGCGCCAGGCCGCCGCCAGCACGCCCTTGCTGCCGCGCAGATGGGCGCCGATGGCGACGTTCTCGAGCACGCTCATCGTCGGCAGGATGCGCACGTGCTGGAAGGTGCGGCTCATGCCCATCCGTGCGATCGTGCGCGACCCCTTGCCCACCACCGACTCGCCGAGAAAGCGCACTTCGCCGGAAGTCGGTGTATCGACGCCCGAGACCTGGTTGAACATCGTGCTCTTGCCCGCGCCGTTGGGCCCGATCAGCGCCAGGATCTCGCCGGCGTGCACGTCCAGGCTCATGTTGTTGTTCGCCAGCAGGCCACCGAAACGCCGGGTAACCCCCTTGGCTTCGAGCAGCAAGGTGCCGGCGGCCGGCAGTTCGCGCCGCGCCAACATGGCGGCATTGCGGTCGATCGTGCGGCGCACCGCGGCGATCGGCACCATGCGCTTGACCGCGGCGACCAGGATCGGCCACAGCCCGCCGCGCGCCTTGTGCAGCACCAGGACCATCAGCGCGCCGAAGACGATCACTTCGAAGTTGCCGCTCTGCCCGAACAGCTTGGGCAGCAGGTCCTGCAGCCACTGCTTGAGCACCGTGATCACCCCGGCACCGACGAGCGCCCCCCATACGTGCGCCGCGCCGCCGACGACGGCCATGAACAGGTACTCGATGCCGATGTGCAGGCCGAACGGCGTCGGGTTCACGAAGCGCTGCATGTGCGCGTACAGCCAGCCGGAGGCGCAGGCGAGCAAGGCGGCGAGGACGAAGATCACCATGCGCGAACGCGTGGTATCGACTCCCATCGCCTCGGCCATCACCATGCCCCCCTTGAGCGCACGGATCGCACGCCCTTCGCGCGAATCGAGCAGATTGCTGGCGGTGAACACGCCGGCGAGGACGAAGAACCAGATCAGGTAGTAGATCTCGTGTCCCTGGCGCAGCTCGTAGCCGAACACGGCGATCGGCTCGATGCCGGTGAGCCCGGTATGGCCGCCCAGGATCTCCATGGTGCCGAACAGGAAATACAGGCTGAGACCCCAGGCGATCGTCGCCAACGGCAGGTAATGCCCGGACAGGCGCAAGGTCAGTTTGCCGATCAAATACGCCACTGCGGCGGTAAGCACGAGGCCGACCACCAGCGACAGCCAGGGCGACGCCGACGCCCAGCCCAGCCAGGCGGGGAGATCGGTCGCGGTCGAAATCACCGCGGTGGTATACGCGCCGAGACCGACAAAGGCCGCCTGGCCGAAGCTGGTCAGGCCGCCGACTCCGGTCAGCAGCACCAGGCCGAGCGCCACCATCGCATACAGACCGATATAGTTGAGCAAGGTGACGTAGAAAGCCGACAGGGTCAGCGGCGCAAGCAGCAGCAACGCGACGAACACGCCCTGCACGACGCGGGGGGAGAGTGCAAATTTCATTCCTCTTCCTCCATGTGGTGGCTGGTCAGCGAACGCCACAGCAGCACCGGGATGATCAGGGTGAACACCAGTACTTCCTTGTAGGCACTGGCCCAGAACGAACTGAACGACTCGAGCAGGCCGACCAGCAGCGCGCCGAAGGCTGCGATCGGGTAGCTCCCCAGCCCACCGATGATCGCGGCAACGAACCCCTTCAGCCCGATCAGGAATCCGCTGTCATAGTAGATGGTGGTGATCGGCGAAATCATGACGCCGGACAACACCCCGATCAGCGTCGCCAGCAGGAAGGTCAGCTTCCCTGCCAAGGCCGGCGGGATCCCCATCAGCCGTGCGCCGTTGCGATTGATCGCCGTGGCGCGCAAGGCCTTGCCGTACAGCGTGCGGCCGAAAAACAGCGCCAGGGCGATGATCAGCACCAGCGAGGCGGCGACCACCCAGATCGTCTGTCCGGTCACGGTCAACGACCCGAGCTCGAAGCGCGCATCGGAGAACGGCGGCGTGCGATAACCTTCCGCACCGAAGAACAGCAGGCCGAGCCCGACCATCGTCACATGCGCCGCGATCGACACGATCAGCAGCACCAGCACTGGCGCTTCGGCGATCGGCTGATAGACGATGCGATACATCATCGGCCCCAGCGGGACCACCACCAGCAGCGTCACCAGCACCTGCAGCGCCAGCGCGAGCTCGGTCAGCGGCAGGGACTGGAGCACTGCCAGCATCACCAGCGGGTAGCCGATGTTGAGCGCCGCGATCGAACCCAGGCGGCGGCCATGGCCGGACTGCAACGCCACCCGCCCGTCGAGCACCGCGACGACGATCCCGGCGCCGAGCAGCAGCCAGGCGGTCGCCGGAAAGAAACCATTGTCGATCATCGCCAGGGTCAGCGCGCCGTAGGAGACGAACTCCCCCTGGGGAATGAAGATCACTCGGGTAACCGCGAACACCAGCACCAACGCGAGTGCGAGCAGCGCGTAGATGGCGCCGTTGGTGATGCCGTCCTGCCCGAGGATCAATGCAATCTGAAAATCCATGACCGCAAGCCCCCCCACGCTTCCGTCATGAAACGGAAGCGGGATCCTTTGGATTGATTGATTGAAAAGGCCGCCGAGCGGAACACCCGGCGGCCGTCACCAGATCGTTTACTTGGCGAGTTTCCAAGCGCCGTTCTGGATCTGCACCATCACTCGGGCACGCTGATCGAGGCCGAGGTGATCGGTCGGGCTCATGCTGAAGATGCCGTGGGCACCGACGACTTCAGAGACACTTTCGAGGGCGTCGCGCAGGGCCGCACGGAATTCGGCGGTCCCCGGCTTGGCGCTCTTGAGCGCGGCCGGCACGGCGGCTTCGAGCAGCACGCCCGAGTCCCAGGCGTGGGCACCGAAGGTCGACACGCTGCCCTTGCCGTGGGCCGCCTCGTACGCGTTGATGTACTTCATCGCGCTGGCCTTCACCGGATTGTCGGCAGGCAGTTGCTCGGCGACCAGGACCGGTCCGGCAGGCAGCAGCGTGCCTTCGCAGTCACGCCCGCAAACCCGGAGGAAATCGTTGTTGGCGACGCCGTGGGTCTGGTAGACCTTGCCCGTCCAGCCGCGCTCCTTCAGCGTTTTTTGCGGCAGGGCGGCAGGAGTGCCCGAACCGGCGATGAACATCGCGTCGGGGCGTGCCGACATCATCTTCAGTACCTGGCCGGTAACCGAAGTGTCGGTGCGATTGAAGCGTTCGTTGGCGACGATCTCGATCCCGCGCGCTTCGGCGATCGACTTGAACTGCTCGTACCAGCCCTCGCCGTAGGCGTCGGCAAAGCCGACGAAGGATACTTTCTTGACGTTGTTGCTGGTCATGTGCTGGACGATCGCAGTCGCCATCTGGGCGTCGTTCTGCGGCGTCTTGAACACCCAGCGCCGCTTCTCGTCCACCGGCTCGACGATGCGACTCGAAGCCGCCCACGAGATCATCGGCGTCTTGGTTTCTGCGGCGACGTCGATCATCGCCAGCGAATTCGGCGAAGTGGTCGAGCCGAGCACGATATCGACCTTGTCTTCGGAAACGAGCTTGCGAATGTTCTTCACCGCACTGGTGGTGTCCGAGGCGTCGTCGAGCACGACATAGCTCACCGACAGGCCGCCGATCGTCTTCGGCATCAGATCGACGGTCTGGCGCTCCGGGATCCCGAGCGAAGCCGCCGGGCCGGTCGCCGAAACGCTGATCCCGACCTTGAGCTGGGCCTGGGCCGTACCGGCGACGAAAGCAAGACTCATCGCGACCAACAGGGTTTTCTTCAATTTCATGGTGTTTCCTCCGGCTTGATGCCTTTGTATGCTTTTCGGCGACGGCCCTGCGGACAGCCTGCCGTCTTCAACGCGACCCGATGACGCTCGCCAGCGAACGTTCCGCAGCCACCGGCGACATGTTAGACGATTCTGACGAATCGAAACACTCCAAAGATGGCGCTATTTTCACCCCATGAAGCAAAACCAAACGTATTGTCCAGCATCCGCGCGAATCACTTTCCCAAGAACCATGCGCACGCCCCAAAATGCCAAGACTGCTACCCTAGCACAGGCTTCTGCCGCATGCGATCGGGCCCTTCGGATGCCTCCCCTCCCTCCTTGCTCCCTCTTGCCGGCGCCCGGTCAGAGACACCATCCAGCCTAGCGCCGTAAGCCACCGGAAGCCTTTCAGCCGCCATGCGCTGAAATGGGGTACATTAACGCCAACAGACTACCCAGTCAAACAATTGTTTGTTTAATTAGATGAAAATGGGCGATGCAGCCCAGCCTCCCGCCCGCACCGCAGGGGGTCCCTCGGAATGCTCCGCAAAAAAACAATCCCCACCGGGCACCATTGCCGGGCAGGGATCATCCATCAGGGCGCACCGGAGGCCGGGCAATCCCCGGCACGTTCGGTGCAGGCGCTCAGATGTACTGACCGGAGTCCACCCGGATGACTTCGCCGGTAATCATCCGGGCCATGTCGGAGAGCAGGAACACGACCGCGGCGGCGATGTCCTCCGGTGCGGCCAGCTTGCGCAGCGCGGATTCCTGCAGGGCGCGGTCGAGCACTTCGGGCGGCAGGGCGCGGGCCATTTCGGTCATCACCATGCCCGGAGCGACGGCGTTCACCGTCACCCCCTTCGGACCAAGCTCGCGCGCAGCCGTCTTGGTGAGGCCGATCATTCCGGCCTTGGCCGAGCTGTAGTTGGCCTGGCCGAACTTGCCGCGCATGCCGTTGATCGAGGTGATATTGACGATGCTGCCGCAACCGGCGGCGACCATTCCCGGCGCGCAGGCGCGCAGCATGTGGAAAGCCCCGCTCAGATTGACGTCAATCACCGAGCGCCACTCGTCGTCGCTCATCTTCAACAGGCTGCGGTCGCGCGTGATGCCCGCGTTGTTGACCAGCATCGTGGGCGGCGCCGGCAGACTCGCGACCGCTTGCGCCACACTGTCGGCATCGGCGATGTTGACCCGGTGCAGCGTGCCCGCCGACTCGTTGGTGTCGGTGAGGTCGAAGACATGGACTTCAGCGCCACGCGCCACCAGGGCGTTGGTGATCGCACTGCCGATCCCGCGCGCGCCACCGGTCACGATGGCCACACGGCCGCACAATTCGCCAGAAAAACTCATTTCGTTCCTACCTTGAAAAAGTAAGCCCGGACACGACCAGCGTGCCCGGGCTGTGGGTTACAGACAGGGCTTCGGCTCAGTTCAGCGGACGTGATAGCGCCAGTTGCTGCCCTGGGCGGAAGCCGCAGCGCTCGAGGAAGTGCAGCAGGCCGAACTGGTTCCATTCGACTTCAGAGCGGACCGACTCGACCCTGAGCGTGGTCAGATTGGCAAGCAGCTGGGAAACGAGCGCACTGCCGATATGGCGTCCCTTCATGGCCGGATCGACGCCCACGGTGTCGATCACCGCTGCTGCTGCGGCACGGCCGAATTCGCCGAAATCGACGCGTGCCATCAGAAAGCCGACCACGGCACCGTCCTGCTCGGCGACCACCGAGACGCGCACGCCGGAGCCGCCGAGCGCTTCCTCGAACTTGCGCCGGTAATACGCGCTGCGATCCTGGCCGCTGTCGTGGCGGTCGATGCGGACGACGGCATCGAAGTCTTCCTGCGTCAGCGAGCGCACCGGGATCCGGTCGCGCGACAGCGCTACGGCATCGTCCGGGTTGGGGTCGCTGTAGTTGGGTTCCCCGGAAAACTGGTCGATCATCTGCTTCGTAGTGGGATGGGGATGGCTGGTCATCGTAGATCTCCGTCAATGGTCCGTTGCAGCGGGAACTCAGAAGTTCACGTACTCGGTCGGGCGTTCGAGCACCACCCGCGGCGCCAGACGGAAACCTGCCGCGGCAAAGAACTCGACCAGCGCCGGCTGGTTCCACTGCGCCTGCGTGCGCATCTCGTTGGCCCCGCGCGCACGCGCGACACGGTCGAACTCATCCATCAGCGCCCGCGCCACCCCCTGGCGCTGGGTGCCCGGGTCGACGGCGATCGCGTCGAGTACGGCAACCCGCCCCTTGACGCCGAACTCGCCATCGAGCAAGTGCCCGAGCGCGAAGCCGACGATGTTGCCGCCGCGCTCGGCGATGCAGGAGAAGAAGCCTTCTGCGCGCGCCTGCTCGGCCTTCAGTCGGCGCTCGAAGAAGCTGGTACGGCTACCGCCGCCACTGGTCATGGCGTCGAGACGGGTAAGACGGTCCACATCGCCGGCGGCGAGCGGGCGCAACCTGGTTTCGGTATTCGCAGTCATCATGCCTCCCGTAAGAATGTGAAAAGGGGCCACCTATTGGTGGCCCCGGCAGGTCAATCAGCCGTGCAGGCGATCGTACTTCTCCTGCAGTTCTTCGCGCGTTTCGCGGTAGTCCGGATTATCCGGAATGCAATCCGCCGGACAGACCAGCCGGCATTGCGGCTCGTCGAAAGCGCCCACGCACTCGGAACACTTGGTCGGGTCGATCACGTAGATCGGATCGCCCGGGGTAATCGCCTCGTTCGGGCACTCTTCCACACAGGCGTCGCACGCCGTGCAGTCGTCGTTAATGTACAAGGCCATGCTGCTTTCTCCTCGATAGTTTGGCTCAGGCGGCTTCCGCCACTTGCTGCTGGCCGAGGCGGGCCAGTTTTTCATGACGGAAGGCGCCCCACAGTGCTGCACCGATCGCCCCGGCATAGGGCGAGTCGGGATGATTGTAGGCCACAACCGCCATTTTCTGCTCTTGAATCGACTCGTTGAGCGTCTTCAGCAGACCTTCGTCGAGCGCCAGACCACCGGTGCAGAGCACCACGCCTTCGCGTGCACCGACCGACTTCAGCAGCTTCGCCAGGCGGCCGGCCATCGAGATGTGGATGCCCTTCAGGATGTTCGGCGCCGAAATGCCGCGCGACACCATGTTGATGACGTCGGTTTCGGCCAGCACGGCGCAGATGCTCGACACCACTTCGGGGTTGTCGGCCTGCGTCGACAGCGAGCCGATCTCGTCCTGCGCGATGCCCAGATAGCGTGCGATGTTCTCGAGGAACTGGCCGGAGCCCGACGCGCACTGGCTGGTCATCTTGTAGGTTTCGACCTTGCCGCGCTCGTCGTTGCGGATCGCACGGCCGTGGAGCGCGCCGATGTCGAGGACGGCACGCGCTTCGGGGTTCAGGTACACCGCCCCGCGCGCATGCGTGGTCATCGAGTAGAAGTGCCCGGTGTGGAAGGCGAGGCTCTCGCCTTCGCCGGTGGTGGCGACGTAATCCACGTCCGACGCCTTGAGGCCGGCTTCCTCGAGCAGGCCGTTGTAGGCCTCCTCGGCAAGCTTGAACGGGTCGCGCTGACGGATGCGGTCGTTGCGCTTGGCGAGCCATTCGGTCTTGTCGCCTTCGACGCGGAAAAGAACGGTCTTGACCGCGCCAGTGCCGATATCGATGCCTGCAGTGATCGTCATTTTCATGCCTCCACGACGGCGCGACGGGCGAACTCGGAAGCCCCCAGAGCACCGGTATAAATCGAATCCGGGTCGATGTTGATCTGCACTTCGCCGTAGTTTTCCTTGACCAGCTGGCGCAGCTCCTTGACCGCTGCCTCGTTCTTGGCCACGCCACCGGTGAAGGTGAATTGGTCGGTGATGCCGCCCGAACGCGAGATGATCGACATCGCACGCAGCATGATCGCACGGTGCAGGCCGGCGAGGATGTCCTCGCGCTTGTCGCCCAGCGCCAGACGGTCGCGCAATTCGGCGCCGGCGAACACGGTGCAGGTCGAGTTGATGCGGATCGACTTGGTCGACTTCATCGCGAGCGGGCCGAGTTCGTGCAGGCCCATGTTCATCTCGTCGGCGACGTAGCCCAGGTAACGGCCGGTACCGGCGGCACAGCGGTCGTTCATCTGGAAGTTCACCACGATGCCCTTGTCGTCGATCTGGATGCCCTTGGTATCCTGGCCGCCGATGTCGAGCACGGTGCGGGTCTTCGGATACATCAGGTGCGCGCCCAGGCCGTGGCACAGGATCTCGGAACGGATGTGCTCCTTCGGGAAGGGCAGGCGGACGCGGCCGTAGCCGGTGCCGACAACGTAGCGCTCCTGCATGTCGACATCAAGAGCGGCATCGATCGGCGCGCCCAGCGCAGCGGTATCGAGGGCACTGGACATCTCACCACGAACCCGCTCCATCGCGCTGCGGAACTTGCGGTTCATGTCGGCCGACGGCGGACGGTTCTCGACCTCGATGATCGACTTGTCGTACATGTGCAGCAGGTGATCGAACTCGACGCCGTTGGCGCGGGCCACTTCTTCACCGATCTGCATGAAGCGCGAACCGGCGAGATCGCGGAAGAAGTCCGACTTGCGCTGTGCGGTGGGCGAGAACAGGGCGTCCGCCTCTTCCTCGCGCAGGCGGCGGAAGACTTCGGTGAGCGCACCGATGATCGCCTTTTCCTTGCCGGCGAAGCGCGGACCTTCGACGTTGGCCACGCAGGTCTGCTCCAGGTCGCCGAGCTGCTCGATGAACTGCTCGCGGCGGAAGTTGCGGGTCAGACCGTCGATGATTTCATCGACCCGCCCGGCCACCGCCGGCACCTTCTCGAGTTCGCGGCGGATCAGGCTCAGGCGCGCATCGATGAAAGCTTCGAGCTTCGAGACACGCGCGGCGGTGTCGTAGTTCGAGCGCGAGTTGGTGATGCCGCGGCCGAGCACCTGCCCCTTGTCGTCCATGACGACCGCTTTGGTCGTGGTGGACCCCAGATCAATTCCGACGAAACATTCCATGGTTCGCTCCTTACGCGGTTGCCAGCGACGCGCCGCTGCGTTTCTGATCCACCATCTGGAAGTAGCTCTCCAGACGGTTCTTGACGTTTGCGTGCGAGAAATAACGCGGATCGACAAGGTCGGTCTCGATGAACGCGGCCGGCTTGCCGGTGCGCTTCTCGATTTCGCGCATCATCAGCAGCTGCCCAGCGGAGAAGCTGTTGCAGCTCTTGATCGAGTTGATCAGCAGGCCGTCGGCCTGGTACTCGTTCATGTACTTCTCGAGCAGTTCGACGCGCTGCGGCAGGTTGTTGTTGGTGTAGCAACCCAGGCAGTAGTCGGCCAGCGTGCCCAGCGGGTCGTTCGGGTCGTGACGGAAGCCCTGGTCGTAGAGGCCGCCCACCTTGGTGTAGGAGCTCGCCACCACCACCGCGCCTTCGTCGTAGAACAGCTTCCAGAACTCGCGGAAGCTGGTCCAGTTCGGGGGACCTTCGACGACCAGGCGGTACTTCTCTTCCTTCATGTCGCCTTCGGGGGTGATCGGCCCCTTGCCTTCGCGGATGCGCTGCTCGATTTCGCCGCGCAGCAGGCCGTAGTACTCGACCGCATCGGCGGTGCCGCGGAAAGCGGTGAACATCGGGCCGATGTAATACACGCCGCCGAAGTAGGCGTCGATCGGCGAGGGACGGTTCTTCGCGCTCTCGAGCACCCACACCAGATCGTCTTCGGCCTTCGCCGAATTCTTCAGGTATTCGCGCAGACGGTCGATGTCGAACTTGACGCCCGAGACCTGCTCGAACATCGGAATGACTTCTTCCTTGAGCTGCTTGACGACGAAATCACGCATGTTCTTGGTGATCTTGCCATCGCCCTGATACGGGATCTGCAGCATCACGGTCGGGCACTTGTACTCGTGGCGCAGCAGCTCGAACCACTTCATGAAGGTGAAGCAGCCGGTGTAGGACAGCAGCAGCATGTCCGGAGCGGGCATCGGCTTGCCGTTGGGGGCGATGTTGCCGCGGCCCATCATGCCGATGTCGGCCTTGACGTAGGTACACACGTCTTCCGAGTGGCCGGCCTTCTCGGCATCCATGATCATGCCGCCGCTCTGCTTGCGCATGCCGTTCTGGATGGCGTTGGTTTCGGGCAGGTTGTTGACCATGTCGAAGCACATGATCAGCTCGTTCAGGTTGCCCGGCACGAAGGTCGACACGACTTTCTCGCCCGACTCCTTGGTGCCCGTGAGACGATCGTAGTTACCGGCGATCATCTCCTTCTGCTTCACCATCGAAGATTCTTTGATGACTTCAGGGTTGGTTTTTGCACTCATGATTAGCTCCAGAGTTTGATCGAGTCGGCAAAGGTACCGGCCTGCTCACGGATCGGCTGCATCTGGCCCGAGTTCTCGGCGTACTTGAAGGAGATGTAGGGCACCTTGTTCTCCGAGCAGCGGTCGGCCAGCATCGGACGCTCGAGCAGCGCCGGGTCGCAGAAGCTGGGCGCGGCGAAGATGACGCCTTCGGCGGCATTGGTGCGGACCTGTTCGAGCAGGTACTTGCCCTTGTCCTCTTCCTTGTCGTCGTACTTGGCGGCGGTGCTGATCGACTCGTGCAGGAAGGCGAGCGACAGGTTCTGCATCGGATCGCCGGCGGTCGACACTTCGTTGCGCAGGAAGCGATGCACGATCATGTAATCGTCATCGACGATGTAGCAGCCCGAGAGCTCGATCGACTTGATCAGGTTGAGCGGCGGCTGTTCGCAGAACGAGCCGTTGATCACCACGCGACAGTTGTCACGCTTTTGCGCCTCGATCTTGACCGCGGCGGCCAGGTAGTCCTTCAGCATCTGGTTGTGCTCTTCGACCGGCAGCACCAAGCCGGCGCGCATCAGCAGATAGACGTCGGCCGACGGCACTTTCCAGGGCTCGCGCGAACGCAGGCCATAGACATCCTGGACGAGCTTGCGGTTTTCGTTGTAGACCTTGATCGAAGCGCGCAGGGCGTCGTCGGTGATCTTGCGGCCCGACAGGTGCTCCAGGCCTTCGCGCAGTTCGTTCAGTTCGGCGGTGTAGTAGTTGCCGCCGACGTCGTCGCGGTAGTTCTGGGGTACGTCGAAGTAACGCACGTACTTGCCCGGGAACATCAGCTTCCACATGCCCGACAGGTTGCGGATGACGTCACAGATGCTGGGGAACAGCATGCCATCGACGAAATCCATGCGCTTCGACAGGCCGAGTTCGATGGTCGAGCGTGGGATGCGGCAGATGTAGCTCTGGTAGAAGGCGTCGCCGTGGATCACCTCCAGCCCGTCGCCACCACCCATGATGCCCAGGGGCAACATGCCAGCCGCATGAATGATCTCGCGCGGCACATATACCGGCATGTAGGCGATAACCTTGCGAGAGGGATCGGCCTCCTTCCATTGCCTGGCGGCAGTGAAATCAAGGTCCTCGTAAAGCGCTTCACAGCGCGCGATGATGTCTGCCGTACTCATGGTCAACGGTTCTCCCAGTTTGCAGAACGCTTCTCAAGAAAGGCTTTCAGCCCTTCCACCGCATCGTGGCTGGCCATCAGTTCCTCAAGATAGAGGGCCTCCACGGTATCGAGTTTTTGCTTGATGCCCGGCACGCTGTCGCAGCGGGCGGCACGGACCGCGAAACGCAGCGAGCTCGCGCTCAGGCGTGCAATGTGTTCGTCGAACCACTGCAGCGCCGCGGCCTCCGGGTCCTCGGCGAGGACGTCGATGAGGCCGATCCGGTGCCCTTCGGCACCGTCGATGCTGCGCCCCGACCACAGCAGGTCTTCGGCGCAGGCCTGGCCCACGCGCGGCGGCAGCAGGCAGGACGCAGCGGGCGCGAACACGCCGAGACGGATCTCGGGCTGGCCGAACTTGGCGTCCGGTGCGGCGAACAGCAGGTTGCCCGCCGCCGCCACTTCCAGTCCGCCGCCCAGGCACTGGCCGCGCAGCGCGACCAGGATCGGCACCGGGCTGTCGAGCATCTCGCGCACCAGCCCGTGCAGACTCTTCAGCATCTGCGCGCACTGGTCCGGCATGTGCTCGTCGACGCTGGCGCCGAAGCTGAAATGCGGACCTTCGGCATCGAGCAGCACCGCGCGCAGCGCCGGAGCCTGGAGGTGCTCGCGCAGCGCCTGGCGCAGCGCGGCGATCATCGCGGCATCGACGATGTTGGCCTTGGGCCGGGCCAGGCGCAGACGCAGCAGGCTGCCGTCGCGCTCCAGCCAGACCTTCAGCGGGGAGCTGGCCTCGCTCATCACTTGGCACCCGGCATCAGGCTTTCGATCAGCTCGGGCGTCCAGGGCATGCCCTTGGCCAGCGCCTGGCGCAGATCGGTGAATTCGATCTCGCGGCCGGTTTCCTTGTTGCCTTCGTTGAAGGCGCGGAAGCCGGTGCGCGCTTCGTTCATCATGTTCAGCGCAAGCCAGGCGCGGCTGTTTTCCTTGTTGCGGTTCCAGGCGTCGAGCTTGGGCTTGCGCAGTTCCTCGAAGCTCTTGGTCAGGCACTCGGGGAAGGTGGAGATCAGCTTCGCGCACAGCTTTTCGACCGCTTCGTCGAGCAGCGACAGATCGATCTCGCCACGCTTCATCAGCTCCTTGCCCGCGGCCAGCTCCTCGCCGGTCTTGAATTCGCCGTGGATGATGCGGCCGAACTCGTCGAGGTAGCGGTCGGTGATCACCAGCGGGTTGGCGATGAACTTGCCGTCGACCTTGAGCGCCGGCACGATCTGCATGCAGATGCCGAGGCGGTTGGCCTTGTGCGCCGAGAACGGCTCACACAGCGTGCCCGACACCATCGCCTGCTCGCAGCCGATCATTATCGGCAGGAAGTCGGTCGCACCGCCGATCGCCGCCGAGCCGTGCTTCGGACCGGCCTGGCCGAAGTTGGCCAGATCCTGGGCCACGGTGAAGTCGGCCGCCATGCCGATTTCCTGGCCGCCGCCGATGCGCATGCCGTTGACGCGGCAGATCACCGGCTTGTCGCAACCGAGGATCGCCGACACCATGTCGTTGAACAGGCGCATGTACTGGCGGTATTCCTGCGGGTTGCCGGCGTAGTACTCGGCGTATTCCTTGGTGTTGCCGCCGGTGCAGAAGGCCTTGTCACCGACCGCGGTGAACACCACCGTGGCGACGTCACGCGCGCAGGAGGCGGCGCGGAAGGCGAGGATCAGCCCCTTCACCATGTCGGTCGTGTAGGAGTTGTACTGCTTCGGGTTGTCGAGCGAGATCCAGACGTTGTACAGCCCCGGAACCACTTCACCCTTCAGGTTGCGCGCCGGGCGCTTCTCGTAGAGCACACCCGGACAAACGGTTTCGGGCACCAGGTTGTGGTCGACCAATTTCGCCGGCGCGTTCTGCTCGACCAGTTTTTGCGTAGTCGGATTCATGTCATCGAACTCCTGTGTCTTTTCTCGTTGCGTGCTTAAAAGGGATGCGTTCAGGGCGTGAGGATGGCGCGACGGGTCAGCTTGTGGGCATGCGCCGCGGCAAACACTTCGCCGATCTGGTCGAGCGGATGACGCTCGATGAAACTGGCAAGATCGATCTTCTTGTCGAGCACCAGATCGAGCGCCGCCGGGTAGTACTCGGGCAGGCAGCCCCAATTGCCCAGTGCGCGGGCATGGAAGGCCATCAGGTTGGAAAGACGGACTTCGACCTTGTCCATCGTGAAACCGACCACCGCCAGCGTCGCACCATGGGTAAGCAGACCATAGGCACTGGTCTGCCCCGCACCGGTGCCCGAGCACTCGAAAATTTTCCAGCGCGTCAGGCGCAGGCCGTTGGCCTTGGCATGCGCCTCGATCGCCTTCTTCAGATCGCGCCCGGAGATCTCACGCGCGTTGAGCGTGAGCGCCGCACCGTGCCTGGACATCATCTCCAGCTTAGCAGGATCGACATCGATCGCCACCACGCTGGCACCGAAGGCATTGGCGATCTGCACGGCGTAGCCGCCGACGCCGCCGACGCCGATCACCACCGCCACATCGCCCGGCTCGACGCCGGCCTGCAGCACCGCCTGATAGGGCGTGGTGACCGCATCGGCAACCACCGAGACGTCGGCCAGCTGCAGGCCGGCGGCAGCAAGTCGCGCCTCGTCGACCAGGCACAGACCACGCGCCGGCACCACCACATGGGAAGCGAAGCCGCCCTGGATGTCGTTGCCCGGCATCACCTGGTCACGGCAGATCGTGCCATGGCCGGACGTACACAGCTCACAGGTACCGCAAGGCATCACCGCCGGCACGATCACGGCACGGCCCAGCCACTGCGCCGCATTGGCGCCGGCCTGCACCACCCGCCCGCTGATCTCGTGACCAAGCGCCAGAGGCAGCGCATGATTGGTGCGCACGCTGTCGTAGTAGTAGCCGAGATCGGTGTGGCAGACTCCACAGCCCACCACGGCCACGACGACCTGGTCGGCAGAAAGCTCACCGATCTCGAACTCGGCGCGAACCATCGGCGCGCCGGGCGAGGTCATCATCCAACGATGCGGATTGCTGCTCATCTCACTCCTCCATGAACTGACTGAACTCTTCGCCGTCATGACGTTGACGTTAACGTCACGATATTGTGACACATCTCTGTTTAAAAGCGGAAACTGCATGTCGCGATGGACGAACCTTAAACGAGGCCCCCGGACGTCCAGTTGACCTAAGTCAACGGATTGACGTTTGCGTCAACGTAAACTTTGCGGCGTCCAGAGGGATGAAGCAGTGCCCCGGGTGCCTCGGCTCCGGAAGACCCTCGGAAACATCGGTCACCCAACGGCAAGGACGCAGCCGCACCGCACTCGCCGCGCATATGCATATTCATATTGATATGGCCTGTGCGCACACAAGGTGATCCCGAACCGGCCTCAGCGGCCTGCAGTTGAACTTGGAGAATGAGGATGACAGCCCGATCGGTTTCGATAACCTTCGCCGGCAGCGGCGGAGCCGGGGTGATGACGGCAGGCAGCATGCTGCTCGATGCCGCCGGCCACGC
>NZ_JALLIK010000096.1:0-66930 GCF_023093595.1 Thauera aromatica | reverse complement strand
GGTCTCGTTGTTCTCGTCGAGCAGGTCATCGACCGTGTCGGTGCGCACCAGCAGCGCGCTGTCGCCCGCGCCCACCGCGATCGGCCCGCTCACCGCCTGCCACGTCGTGCCTCCGTCCGTGCTGTATTCGAAGAACGCTTCGTGGTAGTCCGCATCGATCGCCGTGCCGTCGGCCAGCGCCAGGCTCACCGTGCTGCCCGCCCCGGCGTTGGTCACCGTCACCGAGAACACCGCCGTCTGCCCTTCGGTCACCACCACGCCTTGCGTCCCGACCCCCGCCACTTCGATGTCGGGCACGTCGTTGTCGACGATTTCCGATTCGGCGGGCGATTCGCTTGCACCGAGGTTCTCGAAAATCGACTGCGTATCCACAACTTCAGAAATGACCGCAATCAAGGGCTCGATCGGCTCATTGACCGAGTCATTGACGGCATTGACCTGGAAGACGGTCTGGCTCGTCCCCCCCAGGATGGTCACCGTCGTCGGCAACGGCGCAGCATCGGTCGGATTGGCTGCCGGCCCGCTCCAGGTGAGCTGCACATCCACATTGCCGCCTTCGGGGACCGTCACCGGATTGCCGGCCTGGTCGACCAGGCGGACCGTATAGGTCAGAACCTCTCCTTCGCCCACGGAAGACAGGTTGACGCTGATGACGGCGAACACCGGATCGTTGTCATCGACGATGTTGGCCGAAGACGACTGAGCTGCATCGAGCTCGTCATAGCCGCCACCCGACGCACCAACGACCGAAATGGGAAGGGTGTCCGTGCCCTGGATGAAAAGATCGTCGGGCCGGGTTTCGAGTACGGCCACGCCCGTGGTCTGGCCGACCGGAATGGTGATGACCAGACCGTTGCTCAGGTTCAGTACCAGATCCGAGCCCGCCGGCGCGACATCGACCGTGGCCAGGACGCCGATCGGCGTGCCTTCGATGACGTCGCTGCCATCGACGAAGATGAAGCTGCCATCCGGTCCAAGCAAGGGCTGGCCGTTGTCATCGAGCAGGACATAATTCAGCGAAACGATTCCGGTGACCGTCTCCACCGCATCACCCGGCTCCGGCACCAGCCCGCTCTGCGGTTCGAAGCTGTAGTCGTAATCGACCCCGGTGGTTTCCTCGGCAATCCGCAGCAGGCGCACGAAGCTACTGCCTTCTGCATCGGCGCCGCCGGCCAGGCCGGCCGCGGGCGCTTCGAGAAGCTCGTCGATATTTTCACCGGCCTCGAGCGCTTGCAGGACTTCGTCGACGGTGCCGGCGGAAACCGCGCTTTCCTGCGCGCCGGGCGCGCCCTCGTCGAGCATCTCGAGCCCGAGGCCGACGACCTGGCTCTCGACGACCATCAACGTGGAACCATCGGCCATCGCCAGTTCCACCTGCCCGCCGGCAGAGGTGATGACGGTTTCGCCTTCGAGCAGTGCATCCCCCGGTTTGATCGAGCGGGTATTGCCCTGCGCGTCGCGTACGAACGCCTCGCCGATGACCGATACGACAGTCGCGATGACCTGAGCCATGATGAAACTCCCTTGAACGAGACCGGGCCGGAGCGCGCAAAACCTCACCGCCGACAACGATCGTGGTGGTTATCCGTGTTTCCACTCTACTGGCGCCGGCCATGGCCGCCTATTGGACCGGTGGACAGCCCGGGCGCACAGGCGACCCCGTGGCCGGCGGCTAAACCTCGGCGGCAGTCCGATGCGTCTTGCCGTAGCGCAGCACGAGCTGCAGCCGGTCGCGCACGGCAAGCTTGTCGAACACCGCGGAAAGATGGGCCTTCACCGTGCGCTCGGTGATGTCGAGCTCGCGGGCGACTTCCTTGTTGCTCCACCCCGCGGCGACCAGGCGGGCGACCTCCGCCTCGCGCTCGGACAAGCGCGCCTCCAGCTCCCCGCGATCGGGTCCCGCCTCCTTCCCCAGACGCGGCCGGAGCGACCGCACGAGGCGCTCCAGCAACTCGGCGCCGACCCACAGCCCGCCATGACGAAGAACTTCGCTCACTTCCCGCAGCAGGGGCGGCGCCGCCAGCGCATGGCAATAGCCGCGGGCCCCCAGGCCCAGCGCGGTGAGGCCCTCGCGCGGATCCGGCTGCAGCGAGAGCAGGACCAGCGCGCAGCGCGGAAACGCCCGTCGCAACTGGGCGAGCTCCCCGCGCCAGTTCGGGAACTCCGCCGCCAGCCAGATCACGTCGCCGTCTGCCGGCCCGGAGAGGACACTGCACTCGCTGAAGAACCGCGCCTCGGGAAACGCCTCTCGCCACCGCTGCGTCGGCATCGAGGGCGGCGCCAGAAAGAAATCTTTCGTCATCGTTCGCTCATTGCGTTGGCTTTCGCCCGCAGGACGGGCTTCAGCAGGTAGGAAAGGATGGTCTTCTTGCCAGTGAGGATGTCCACCTCGGCGACCATGCCCGGGATGACGGGGAGTCCGTCGCCCAGGCTGGTGGTCAGCGTCCGCACCCGGACGACATAGAAGGCGTTGCCTTTCTCGTCGGTCACGGTGTCGGCGCTGATCAGCTCCAGCACGGCGTCGAGCCCACCGTAGATGGCAAAATCGTAGGCGGTGAATTTCACCACCGCCGGCTGTCCCGGGCGCAGGAAGCCGATGTCCTTGGGCGCGACCTTCGCCTCGAGGATGAGGGCGTCGTCGAGCGGCACGATCTCGACCACTTCCTTACCCGGCTGCACCACCGCACCGACCGTATTGACCAGCAGGCGGGAAATCGTGCCGCGCACCGGAGCCCGCAGTTCGGCGTGCTTGACCCGGTCCTGGAGCGCGCGGCTGCCCTCGGTCAGGCTGGCGAGCTTGCCCAGCGTTTCGGAAAGCTGGGTGCGCCACTGGTTACGGGCGTTGAGTTCGACTTCCTGGATTTTCTGCGTCGCTTCCGCGATCGCCGCCTGGACGCGGGCGATATGCGCCGCAGCCTGGTCCCGCTCGCCGCGGAAGCGGCTGACTTCGCGCTCCAGGCGGATCAGGTCGACTTCGGAGACCGCACCGGAGCTGAGCAGCGGCCGGGTCACGCCCAGCTCCTGCTGGACCAACCCGAGCGCCCGCGCGGCCTGGTCGCGACGGGAAACCGCCTCGTTCAGCTCCTGGCGGCGCTGCGACAATTGCTCCTGGGCGATCGCGATCTGCGAGGCGACCTCGGCCTGGCTGGACAAGTACAGGCTGCGCTCGTGGGCGACGATCTCCGGAGCTTCGGCGGCGAGGTCGTCCGGTGCGACGAATCCGCTGTTCTGGGTCAGCGCGGTCAGTCGCGAAGCTCTCGCCTGCAGGGCCAGATACTGGGCGCGATTTTCGCGCAGGGAGGATACGAAACGGGTGGGATCGACCCGCAGCAGCAGTTCCCCCGCCTCGACCACCTGTCCTTCCTGGACCAGGATGTCCTCGACCACGCCGCCATCGACCGACTGCACCACCTGCAGCTGCTGCGACGGAATGACCTTGCCCGCCCCACGGGTGACTTCGTCGACTTCGGCAATTCCCGCCCACCCCAGCAGCACGCCGAACACGACCACGACGAGCACCAGCAGGCTGCGCGCGCGCACGGGCTCTTCCTGCAGGCGGGCCCAGTCGGCATCGGCCGCCCAATCGACTTCCTCGCTCCCGGAAGTGGGCCGCAGGCGTGCGAAAAGCCGCTCGGACACCGGCTTGCCGATCTGGCCGAGGCGCGCGGACGCTTCGCCGATGCCTTCGAAGATCTGCTGCTGGGAAGATTTCTCCATCACGTGCCTCGCCCGACCCTGCCCTGGCGAAGCGCCTCGACGACATGCGCCTTGGGCCCGTCGGCGACGATCCGCCCGGCATCGATGACGATGATCCGGTCGACCAGTTCGAGCAGGGAAGTCCGGTGGGTAATCACGATCATGGTCTTGCCCTTGGCGAAGCTGCGCAGGCGGTGCTTGACATTTTCCTCGGTGGAGCGGTCCATCGACGAAGTCGGCTCGTCGAACAGCAGCACCGGCGGATCGTTGATCAGCGCACGCGCCAATGCCACCGCCTGGCGCTGGCCGCCCGAGAGCAGGCTACCCCGCTCGCCGACCTGCAGGTCGAAGCCCTGCGGGTGCGCATTGACCAGGTCGAGGATGCCGGCGATGCGTGCGGCCTTGAGGACGTCCTCATCCTCGACCGGCGCCGCCCCGAGGACGAGGTTGTCGCGCAAGCTGCCGTAGAACAGCATCGGATCCTGGGCGACATAGCCGATATTGCGCCGCAGCTCCGCCGGGTCGAGCTGCCTCAGGTCGATGCCATCGACCAGCACCGCCCCGGAAGTGGGCCGGTACAGCCCGAGGATGAGCTTTTCGAGCGTCGTCTTGCCCGACCCGACCCGACCGAGGATGGCGACGTGTTCGCCCGGCTGGATGCGCAGGGAGACGTTGCGCAGCACGCTCGCCGACTGCCCTGGATAGGTGAAGCCGACGTCGCGGAATTCGATCCCGCCGCGCAGCGTCTTGCGGCTGATGAAGGCGGCTTCTTCCGGGCGCTCGACCTCCTGCGCCATCAAGCCTTCGAGCGCGCTCAGCGACGTCGATGCGTTGTGGTAATGCACCAGCAGGCTGGCGACCTGGCTGATCGGCGCCATCGCCCGCGATGACAGCAGGTAGCAGGCGATCAACCCGCCCATCGAGAGCCCACCGTCACCGATCAGATAGATCCCCATCACGATCACCGCCACGCTCACGCTGTGCTGCACCCACAGCGAAGCATTGGTCGCCGATGCCGACAGCAGGCGCAGCTTCGAGCCGACCCCCGCCAGCAGCGCCGCGGTCTGTTCCCAGCGCCGCTGGACGACGCCCTCCGCCCCCAGCGTCTTGATCGCCTCGATCCCCACCAGCCCCTCGACCAGGGTCGCGTTGCGCTGCGCCCCGGCACGGTAGATGGTTTCGGACAGCTCGCGCATCTTGCCCTGCACTGCCACCGCGTAGAGCAGCAGGGCGACGATGCCCACCACGAACGGCAGCAGCAAGGGCCAGGCGATCCAGCCCACCACGGCGAGGAAGAGCAGCGCAAAAGGCAGGTCGATGAAGGCGATCACCGTCGCCGAGCTGATGAAGTCACGCACCGACTCGAAGGCACGCAGGTTGGCGGCAAAGGAGCCGACCGAAGACGGGCGGGTCTCCATCCGCATCCCCAGCACCCGCTCCATGATCACCGCCGACAGTTTGACATCGGCACGGTTGCCGGCGAGGTCGATGAAATACCCCCGCATCGTGCGCAGGACGAACTCGGCCACGAGCACGACAAACACCCCCGCGGCGAGCACCCACAGCGTCTCGATGGCGTGGTTCGGCACCACACGGTCATACACGTTCATGACGAACAGGGGCATCGCGACGGCGAACAGGTTGATCGCGAACGCCGCCAGCAGGACATCCCGGTAGAGCGAGCGGTTCTCCGCGACCACGCTCCAGAACCAGTGCCCGTGGCGGGAAGGACGCACCTGCGGCGTGCGCGCATCGAAGCGGAACCGGGGCCGCAGGTAGATCGCCCGCCCGAGATAGCGCCGCGCAAGCTCTGCGGCCGGCATGTCGACGGCCGCATCGCCCAGTTCGGGGAAGACCACCCGGGCGACGGCCCGGCCCTCCTGCCAGCCGACGAGAATGCAGGCCTCGTTGCCCTCGAGCAGCAGGATGGCCGGCAGCAAGGCGTCGTTCAGACGCTCCAGGGGATGCTGCACGATCCGGCTCGAAAGGCCAGCACGCCGCGCAGCGCGCGAAAGCAGCGCGGGCGTGAGCCCGCCGCCGGCAAGCGGCAACCCGGCGAGCGCCGCATCCCGGGTCAGGTTTGTGCCCTGCGCGCGCGCCACCAGGATCAGGCACTCGAGCAGACTGTCGTCCACGCCGGCCGCCGCGGAAGGCCCGGCGGCGGTGACGGCCTCCCTCTCCACTTCAGGAATCAAGGCATCCACTCTGTCCAATGGTGCACTCCGATGTCGAGACCGACACGACCGCCCGCTACCTCCTGCGGAGCACGCGCTCACCGGGCGACCATCGCACGCGCCTTCATCATGCAACGAAATGCAACATTGCGCCATGCCCGCCGGCAGCGAGAGGCAGCGCGCGGATCTCCTGCATTCTCCCCCCGGCGACAGGCTTCGGCAGCAGGCTTCCATCCTGCAGCGTGACGCCGTTCACGGCCTGCCTGCGCATGGATCGACGCCCTTCGCACACCGGACTGCATTCTCACGCTTCCTCGCGCGCAGCGATGCATCCCTCCAGGGCACTGTTTCCGCCTGCCTGCCCTTCTGAATACCAGTGTTTCCGAACGGCCGTGCAGTCCCCGGCGCGCGCCGCCGGTCACGCTCAGCGCGGCAACGGCTCCTTGTACTCCTCGACGGCCACGGCGCGCAGCTGGTAGCCGGCACGCCCCATCTCGGAATCCACCCGCCCGATCGCCATCACCCCATTGACCCACACCGGCATCATGTTCCAGTCGGCCGGCAGCGGTTTGGCGGGAAGCACGTGGATGAGCTGGTTCGCCGGCGGCGGCGGCACGTGCACGCAGGCGCCGAAATAGGGCACGAGGAGGAATTCGCGGATCGCGCCGCCGTCACCCTCGAGCGCCACGACGAAACCCGGAATGCGGACCCGCGCCCCGCTCAGGCGCTCGACCACCGGCGCCCGGTCCCATTCCTCGCGCATGCGCCGCATCGCTTCGGAGGCGCGCGGGTCGTTGTCCTCGAGGGTGTCGAGATCGAGCTCGGCAAGGAAGCGCTCCGGATTCCAGTCCGCCGGGATCAGATCGTCCCAGCTGATCTCGCGGTAGGCGGCGGCCTTGCCGGGCTTGGCCGGGGACGCCAGACGGTCGCCGACGCGGTAGTCGCCGTCAGCGGCCTGCGCCGCGACCGGCAACGGCGCCGCGCTCAACAGCACGGCGGCGATGGCGCCGAAAACGGCGCGCAGGAATTGCGCTTCGATCATCATCTCTCGTTCTCTCAGATCCGTATCGTCATGCCGTCGGCGAGCGAATAGCGATACGCCCGTAGCGCCGGCACCAGGCTCGCCAGCAGACTCGCGCCCAGCACCGCGGCGAGCAGGCCCCACTCCCCGGCGGAGGGCAAGCCCAGCGACAGCTGCAGGCCGTGGCGCGCACTCAGCCAGGGCGCGGCGAACGCACCCGCACCATACAGCAGCGCCAGGCCGAGCGCACAGCCGGCAAGCGCCAGCAGCAGGCTCTCCACCGCCAGCAGCGCGAAAACCTGCCCCGGGCCGGCCCCGAGCGCGCGCAGGATCGCGAGCTCGCGCCGGCGCTCGCCGAGGCTGGCGACCACCACCGCGACCAGGCCGGCGAGCCCCACCATCACCACCAGCGCCGAAACGGCGAGCAGGGCCTTCTCCGCCATCCCCACCAGGCTCCACAGCTCCTGCAGCGTCGCCCCGGGCAGGATCGCGCTGAGCGGCTCCCCGGCGTAGGCGTTGATCCGGCGCTGGACGCGGAACACCGCGGTGCGGCTGTCCAGGCCGAGCAGCGCCGCGGTCACCGACTTCGGCGCCAGATCGAACTTGCGCACGTGCTCGGGGCCGATCTTCACCCCCGGGATCGGCGCCCCGCCCTGCCAGTCGACATGGATCGCCTCGAGGCCCTCCAGCCCCACCAGCAGCGCACGATCGACCGGAGTGCCGCTGCGCGCCAGCACCCCGACCACGGTGAACGGCTTGTCGCCATGCTCGGCGAATGCGGGCCCGCCCGCGCCGCCGGCGCTGCCGTGGCTGAGCACGATCCGCTCGCCGACACGGTAGCCGAAGCGGGCCGCGACTTCGGCGCCGAGGACCACCTCGAACAGCCCCTCGGGCATGCCGGCGAACGCGCGCCCGGCGGCGAAGCGCAACGCGCGCCGGTCGCCGTAGCGGTAATGCTCGAAGAAAGCCGTCGTCGTACCGACCACGCGGTGGCCGCGGTGCGAATCGCCGAGCGCGATCGGCACCAGCCATGCGACCTGCGGCAGCGCGGCGACCTCCTCGATGCTCGCCCACGAGACGTTGTTGGTCGCGTCGCCGATATGGAACACCGAATACAGCAGCAGCTGCACCGCCCCCGCGCGTGCGCCCACCACCAGGTCGGTACCCGACAGGGTCTGGGCGAACCCGGCGCGGGCATCGTTGCGCACCCGTTCCACGCCGAGCAGCAGGGCCACCGACAAGGCCACCGCAAGCACGGTGAGCATCGCCGCGAGGCGGCGGTTGGCGATGCTCGCCAGGCTCAGATGCCAGATCGGCGTCATCCTGCGGTCTCCACCGCGCACGCGATCATGCTTCTGCCTCCGTGTCCGCCCGGTTCAACGCGGCCAGATCGACCACCCGGTCGAAGTGGCAGGCGAGGCGGGCGTCATGGCTGACGAAGAGCAGCGCCGCTCCCGCCGCCGCGCATTCGCCCAGCAGCAGATCGAGGAAGGCCTGCTGGCGATCGGCATCGAGGGCGGAAGTCGGCTCGTCGGCGACGATCAGCCTGGGGCGGCCGATGAGCGCGCGCGCCGCCGCCACCCGCTGCTGCTGGCCGACCGAGAGGGCGGCGGCGGGCCGCGCCAGCACCGCCGGCGCCAGGTCGAGGGGCTGCGCCAGGCGCGCCACCTCGGCGGCCGGCGTCGTTCCCGCCGCCCGCAGGCGCGCGCGCCGCTGCGCCGAAAAGCGGCAGGCAAGCAGGATGTTGTCGCGCGCCGACAGGTAGGGCAGCAGGTTGAAGAGCTGGAAGATGAACCCGATATGGTCGGCCCGGAAGCGGTCGCGCGCCGCCGCCCCGAGCGACGCCAGCGCCGTGCCGACGACGCGCAGCTCGCCCGTCTGCGGTGCGACCACGCCGCCGATCAAGGACAGCAGGGTGCTTTTGCCGCTGCCGCTGGGCCCGCGCAGGAACACCCGCTCCGCCGGTGCCAGCACGAAGGTATCGATCGCCAGGCAGTCGTGGCGCGCACCGGGCCAGCGGTAGCGCAGCCCCCGCAGCGCGACCGCAGCGGCCTCGACGTTGCCCGCCGGACTCAACGCCACCCCCCATCCCCGCGGAGGCCCGCATCGACAACCATCGCCCCGGTCCGCGCTTGCGCCATGTTCACAGCCCCAGCCGCGCCTGCTTGGGCGTCAGCGTCGCCGCCCCCTGCCCGTGCGCCGAAGCCCACTCGGCGCGCACCGCGCGCAGGCGCGGGAAAAGCTCGAACAGCCGCAGCTGCAGGGCATCGAGCGCCTGCGGGCGGGCGCATTGGAAACGGTAGCCGGCGACGAGCTCGCCATGATCGCCGTCCCCGGCCTGCACGTGCGCTGCGCCGCCCGCATCGGCCCGGTCTTCGCTTTGCCGCCAGGGCGAAGCCAGGCTTACCGCCATCAGCGCACAGCCGGCCGCTTCCGGCAGCCCGAACAGCGCAGCGCCGTCGCGCAGCCCGCGTTCGGCCGCCTGCAGCGCGGCGCGCTGGGCGGCGGTGCGCGGCGCATGCTCGAAGCCGACCAGCGTGTCGAGCGGCGTCGCCAGTTCGATCTCGAGCGCCCCTCCGTCGACGGCCACCCGCAGCGCAGCCAACCCGTGCTCATGCGCGCCCCCGGCCATGGTTGCGGGGGCAGCGCGCGGCGCGGCGTGCTCAGGATGCCGGCCACGGTCCTCGTGCTGGGCGGCAGCGCCCGGCGGCAACAGTGCCGCAGAGAGGGCAAGAGCGACAAAAAAGGGGGCCATCTGGAATTCCTGCGGAGTTGCATTCTAATGCTACAATGTTGCATCAAATACCGATCCAAGCCAAGCCACTTCCCTGCTGCGACCGGCCGAACCGCACTCACCACGGATTCCCCCACTCCGCACCGATGCCCAAGCAACGACATGCTCCGTCCAGCGCGCCCCCGCAGTCCGCCCGCGGGCTCATCACGGCCCACGGCGGCCGTGCCACCCGCACCCGGGTGGCGCTGATCGAGACGCTGCAGGCCAGCGCCCATCCCTTGTCGCACGACGAAATCGGCGCCGCGCTGGCGGCGCTCGGCATCGCCCACGACCGTGTCACGCTCTATCGCGCCCTCGACTGGCTGGTCGAGCAGGGCATCGCCCGTCGCATCGCCGGCGGCGAACGTGCCTGGCGCTTCGAGATCGCCCGTCACGGCGAACACCGCCACGCCCACTTCCATTGCGAGCGCTGCGGCCAGATCCTGTGCCTGGAGGACATTGCGGCCGAATCCAGCCCGAACCTGCCCGCCGGCTTCAAACTCGAACGCGCGGAGCTGGTGCTGCACGGCGCCTGCGCCGAGTGCGGCCCCCGGGGCCCCGGGACGGTGGCCCGATGAGCGCCCGCGACGCCCATCCCGTCCGCGCGACCGCCGGCGTGCGCCGCGCCCCCCCCTCCCCCGCGCCCACCCTGCTCGGCACCGGCCTCGCCGCCCGTCTCGCCCTCGCCGCGGCGGCCCTGGCCACGCTGTGGCTGACCCTGCTGTGGGCGCTACGCTGAGATGACACCCCCCACGCTCACCATGTTCGCGGAGGGTCGGCTTTGCACCGCCGACCCGTACGGCAGGCGCGGCGTGATGCGCCGCGAAATCCCGGCCTCCCCCCCCCGAGGGGGCTTCAGTACGCTTGAGGCGGCTCGGCGCATACTGAAATGCAGCCCGCCCCCCCACCGATGATCCGCTTCGACAACCTCACCCTGGGGTATGACCGCCATCCCGCGGTGCACCACCTCAGCGGCGACATTCCCGCCGGCGCGCTGGTCGCCGTAGTCGGCCCCAACGGCGCCGGCAAGTCGACGCTGCTCAAGGGCCTGGCCGGCGAGCTGCGCCCGATCGGCGGGCGCGTCCTGCTGCCCGAATTTCCGCCCGGCGGGCTGGCCTACATGCCGCAACGCGGCGACATCGACCCGAGCTTCCCCGTGTCGGTGTTCGACGTCGTCGCCATGGGCCTGTGGCACGAGATCGGCGCCTTCGGCGGGCTCTCCCGTAGCCAGCGCCAGCGCGTGCGCGACGCCCTCGCCACGGTCGGGCTGTCGGGCTTCGAGACGCGGCCGATCGGCTCGCTGTCCGGCGGCCAGCTGCAGCGCGCGCGCTTTGCCCGGCTGATCCTGCAGGACGCCCCGCTGATCCTGCTCGACGAACCGTTCGCCGCGATCGACAGCCGCACCGTCGAAGACCTGGTCGGGCTGATCCTGAGCTGGCACGCCGAAGGCCGCACGATTCTCACCGTGGTGCACGACCTCGAACAGGTGCGCCGCCACTTCCCCACTGCGCTGCTGCTATCGCGCGAGCCGGTGGCCTTCGGCCCCACCGCCGAGGTCCTGACCCCCGCGCTGCTGGCGCGGGCCCGCCGCCTGTCGGAAGCCTTCGACGAAGACGCCGCGCAATGCCACATCGAGCTCGCCCCTGCGCTGGGTACAGCACCCGATACCGAGGCGCGCGCGGCACCGGCGCACGCGCATGCCGGCGCGGATGCCCTCCCGCATCCCGCTGTGCCCTCCCCCGCCGGCGCGCACCGCGGCCATCGGCATCCCCACTGAACGCGGCCGCGCCCGGCCCCCAGCCCTCCGCCCCCTGCTTCCACCGTGACCGAACTCCTCCTCGACCCCTTCACCGAATTCGCCTTCATGCGCCGCGCGCTGGCCGGCTGCCTGGCGCTGGCCCTGGGCGCCACCCCGGTCGGGGTGTTCCTGCTGCTGCGCCGGATGAGCCTGATGGGCGACGCGATGAGCCATGCGATCCTGCCCGGCGCCGCCCTCGGCTACCTCGCCTTCGGCCTGTCGCTGGGCGCGATGACGGTGGGCGGCATCGTCGCCGGCCTGGTCGTGGTGCTCGCCGCCGGGGTGGTGACGCGGACCTCGATCCTGAAGGAGGACGCCAGCCTCGCCGCCTTCTACCTGCTGTCGCTCGCCGCCGGGGTGATGATCGTGTCGCTGCGCGGGCGCAACCTCGACCTCCTCCACGTCCTCTTCGGCTCGGTGCTGGCGCTCGACGACGCCTCGCTGCTGCTGATCGCGGGCATCGCCAGCGTCACCGTGGTCTGCCTCGCCGTGCTGTTCCGCCCGCTGGTGCTGGAGTGCTTCGACCCCGCCTTCCTGCGCGGGGTCAGCCGCTGGTCGCCGGTGGCGCACTACGGCTTCCTGGTGCTGGTGGTGATCAACCTGGTGAGCGGCTTTCACGCCCTGGGCACGCTGATGGCGGTGGGGATCATGATCCTGCCCGCCGCCGCCGCCCGGCTGTGGACGCGCGGGCTGCCGATGCTGATCCTGCTCGCGGTCGCGTTCGCCTTCGGCAGCGGCGCGGCCGGACTGCTGCTGTCCTTTCACGTCGATGTACCGGCCGGCCCGGCGATCGTGCTGGTGTGCGGCGTGGTGTATTTCGTGTCGCTGCTGGCCGCGCCCGGCGGCATCCTCGCCGGCCGTCTGCCGGTACGCCACCACCTCGAATCCTGAGCCCCGGGACGGCCGGCGGGCGGCAGCGCCCCCGCCGGCCCCCCCGCAAACCGAGCCCGCGCCATGACCACCGCCACGCCCGCACCCCTCGCCCCCCGCTTCGGCCGCCTGCGCAGCCTGCTTCGCCGCGTGCCCGGCCTCGCCGCCCTGACCGCCGCAACCGCCCTCATCCTGCCCACCGCCGCCGCCGCTGCGCAGCCGCTGCAGGTCACCGCCAGCTTCAGCATCCTCGGTGATTTCGTCCGCCAGGTCGGCGGCGAGCGCGTCGCCCTGCGCACCTTGGTCGGCGCCGACGAGGACGCCCATGCTTTCCAGCCCCGCCCCTCGGACGCACGCGAGATCGGCGCCTCGGCGCTGGTGGTGGTGAACGGCCTCGGCTTCGATGACTGGACGGTGCGCCTGGCGCGCTCGGGCGGCTACCGCGGAACCGTGGTGGTGGCAAGCGATGGCGTGGCCACGCTCGACATGGCCGACGAACACGGCCACCAGGCACATGCCGGCGGTCACCGCCACGGCACCGGGGGCAGCCGCGCGGTCGACCCCCATGCCTGGCAGGACGTCGCCAACGCCCAGCGCTACGTCGCCAACATCGCCGCCGCGCTCGCCGCCGTCGACCCGGATGGGGCCGATCTCTACCGCGCCAACGCGGAACGTTACCGCGCCGAACTGGCGGCGCTCGACGCCGAGATCCGCCGCACCTTCAGCGCCCTGCCTGCCGATCGGCGCAAGGTGGTGAGCTCGCACGACGCCTTCGCCTACTTCGGCCGCGCCTACGGTATCCGCTTCCTCTCCCCGGTCGGAGTCTCGAACAACGCCGAGCCCACCGCGCAGGGCGTCGCCCGCCTGATCCGCCAACTCAAGGCCGAGAACATTCCCGCGGTGTTCATCGAAAACGTCGCCGACGCACGCCTGATCGAGCGCATCCGCAGCGAAAGCGGCGCCCGTGTCGGCGGCACGCTGTACTCCGACGCGCTGTCCGCCGCCGACGGGCCAGCGCCGTCCTATGCCGCGATGATGCGCACCAACCTCGAGACGATCCGCGACGCCCTCGCCCCGCCCCGCTGAGCTTCGCCTGCGCCGTGGGCAGCGGCGTGTCTCAGGCGAACAGGCTATGCAGCATCTTCGCGCACAGCGCCACCAGCACCCCGGCGAATACCTTCCTCAGCATCGCCACCGGCAGGCGGTGCGCCAGGCGCGCGCCGAGCGGGGCGAAGAACATGCTCACCGCCGACACCAGCACCAGCGCCGGCAGGTAGATGAAGCCCAGGGTCAGTGCAGGCGTGCCGGGCGCGCCCCAGCCGTTGACCAGATAGCCCACGGTGCCGGCGAACGCGATCGGCAACCCGATCGCGGCCGAAGTGCCGATCGCGTGATGGACCTTGACGTTGCACCAGGTCAGAAACGGCACCGACAGCGAGCCGCCGCCGATCGCCACCAGCGCCGACACCCCGCCGATTCCCACGCCGGCAGCGCTCATGCCGAGCGCACCGGGCAGGTTGCGGCTGGGCCGGGGCTTGATCCCGAGCAGCATCTGCACCGCGACGTAGGCCATGAAGACGGCGAAGAAGATCGCCAACGGCACGGTATCGACGCGCGCCGCGACGAAAGTCGCGCCGAAGGTGCCGAACAGGATCCCGGGGGCGATCGCACGCACCACATCCCAGCGCACCGCAGCGTGCGCATGGTGCGCGCGCAGGCTGGAAACCGCGGTCAGCACGATCGCCGCCATCGAAGTGCCGAGCGCCATATGCACGACCTGGTCGCGCGGAAAATCCTGGGCGAGGAACAGGCTGGTCAGGATCGGCACCATGATGCCGCCGCCGCCCACGCCGAGCAGTCCGGCAAAAAAGCCCACCACCACGCCGAGCAGGGGGTAGGCGAGCCACCAGAGATCGAGTTCCATCGGCAGGCGCTCCATTTTGTGCCGTTTCGTTGCAGGTTCCCGCACTGCGGCGAGCCGCGCGGGAAAGCCCGCAACTATCGGCCAGACCGGCATTCCTGCGCAAGCACAGCCGAAGCGGCCAGCGGCGGATGCGGCGGCAGCCCGCGCCGGGTGCCGCCGGCCTGTTACATGCGGATGCGATCTCCGCCCGCACACCGGAGGGCGTTTTTAACAGGATTGACTATATTGCAGAAACCACCGGACTCCCTGCAGGTCGGCCATCCCCGACATCGAAAGGAAAAAAACAATGAAACGCCTTCAACGCACCCTTGCCGTCGTCCTCAGCCTCTGCTTCGCCAACGCGACCCTGGTCCATCCCACTCACGCCGGGCTGATCCCGACCGAACAGCTCGCCCGCAGCGCCGCCCCGGAACAGGGCGCGAGCCACGCCCGCCTCGCCGCCGCGCTCGGGCGCGACGACGTGCGCGCCGAACTCGAGCGCCAGGGCGTCGACCCCGCGCTCGCCCGCGAGCGCATCGCCGCGCTCACCGACGAGGAGGCGGCGCGCCTCGCCGAGCAGATCGACAGCGCCCCCGCCGGCGGCATCATCGATGCCATCCTGCTGGTGTTCTTCGTTCTCCTGCTCACCGACATCCTCGGCCTGACCAAGGTCTTCCCGTTCACCCGCTCGGTGCGCTGAACCGGCGATGTCCTGGCCCGCGGTACTGCGCGCCTGGCTGCGGCCGCGCCTGGCTGGAGCCGCAGCCGTGCTCCTCTCCGCCCTGGCGAGCGCCGGTTGCGCCACCCAGGCGCGGCAGCTGCAAGCGCAGCCCCCGCCCGACCTGCCACCGCAGGTGGAGCTCATCGACACCCCCTTCTTCCCCGACGACAGCTACTTCTGCGGTCCGGCGGCGCTCGCCACCAGCCTGTCCGCCGCCGGCCTGCCGACCCGCCCCGAGGCCCTTGTCGGCCAGGTCTTCATCCCCGGCCGCGAAGGCTCGCTGCAGATCGAAATGCTCGCCGCCGCCCGCCGCCAGGGCGCGGTGGCGACGCTCATCCCGGGCACCCTCGAAGCCTTGCTGCGCGAGACCGCCGCCGGCAACCCGGTGGTCGTGCTGCAGAACCTCGGCCTGTCATGGGCACCGTCCTGGCACTACGCGGTGGCGGTGGGCTACGACCTCGAACGCGGCAGCGTGCTCCTGCGCTCCGGGCCGATGAAACGCCAGGAGCTGAGCCTGCGCACCTTCGAGCACACCTGGAAGCGCGGCGGGCAGTGGGCGTTCGTCGCCCTGCCGCCGGGGCGTCTCCCCGCGACCGCGAGCGAAGGCGAAACCGTGCGCGCCCTGGTCGCGTTCGAGCGCACCGCAGCGCCCACTGCCGCGCTGCGGGCCTACCGCGGTGCCCTTGCGCGCTGGCCCGGCAATCCGACGCTGGCTATGGGGCTGGGCAACACGCTCTACGCCGGCGGCGACAAGCACGGCGCCGAAGCGGCCTTCCACCGCGTCGCCGAAGCCCACGGCCTGGCTGCGGCGTACAACAACCGGGCGCAGGTGCTGCTCGAGCTGGGGCGGCGCGACGAAGCCCGCGACACCGCCCGGCGCGGCCTCGCGGTCGCCGGCCCGTTGCGCCCGACGCTGCTCGAAACGCTCCACGCCATCGACGCCCCCGTGCGCGACTGAACCGGCACCGACGCACCCCGGCCCATGCCGGGCTCGCCCTTCCGCGTTAACATGCGTCCATGAGTGCCGTTTCCCCCCGCCCCGCCGCGCCCGACCGTCCCCCGTGGCGCCATTACCTGTGGGCCGCGCTCGCCGTGATCGCGGTCGCGCTCGCCGGGATGCCCCTGCTCGGCCACCTCGACCTCGCCAACATCGCGATGCTGTTCCCGCTCGTCGTGCTCTTCGCCGCCATCCGGCTCGGCCGCGGGCCGGCGGTGCTGGCAGCCTTCCTGTCGGTGGCGCTGTTCGACTTCTTCTTCGTCCATCCCCACTTCACCCTGGCGGTGTCCGACCTGCAGTACCTGCTCACCTTCGCCGTGCTGCTCGCGGTGGCGCTGACCACCGCCGAACTCGCTGCCCGCCTGCGGCGCGAGCGCGACAGTGCCGAAGCGCGCGGCGAGGAAGCCGCGCGCGCCCGGCTCGCGGTCGAGTCGGAGCGCCTGCGCAATACCCTCCTCGCTTCGATCTCGCACGATCTGCGCACCCCGCTCACCGCGCTCGCCGGACTGGCCGAGTCCCTGCCGCTGGCCGGACCGCCGCTGCCGCCGGAACAGGCCGCGCTGGCCGAAGCGATCCGCCGCGAAGCCCTGCGCACCCATGCCCTCGCCCGCGATCTGCTCGAGCTCGCCCGCCTGCAATCGGCACCGGTGCCGCTCGCCCACGAATGGGTCCCGGTCGACGAAATGATCGCCAGTGCGCTGCAGGGACGGGCCCCACTGCTGCAAGAGCACCAGCTCGTGCTCGACGTGCCCGAAGACCTGCCGCTGGCCCATGTCGACCCGGCGATGATGGAGCGGGTGCTGTGCAACCTGCTCGACAACGCGATCCGCCATACGCCCGCGGGCGGGCGGGTCACGGTTCGCGCGCGCAGCACGGACGCAGTATCGGCGTCCGCCGGGAAGGCGCCAGCGCGCCGGGCCGGGCCGGACGCGGCCGCCACGCCGCTCGAAACGGCCGCCCCGAGCGCGCGCAGCGGGCTCGCCCGCGAACGGCGCGTCCTCGAAATCACCGTCTGCGATACCGGTTGCGGACTGCCGCCGGGGCAGGAGGAAGCGATTTTCGAGCGCTTCGTGCGCAGCGCCGGCCCCCCCTCCCGGACCCTGACGGGCGATGCCGGCACCGGGCTGGGGCTGGCGATCGTGCGCGCGATCATCGAAGCCCATGGCGGCCGGGTCGAAGCCTGCAGCCAGCCCGGCGGCGGCGCCTGCTTCACGCTGCGCCTGCCCGTCCCCCCCCAGCCCCTGCTGCCGTGACCGGGCGCCCCTTCGAGCTCCCGCCGATGAAGAACCTTCATGCGCCTACACCGCTCGTCCTGCTCGTCGAGGACGAGCCCGGAATCCGCCGCTTCGTGCGCGCAGCGCTCGAAGCCGAAGGCTGCACGGTATGCGAGGCGGCGACTCTCCGTCGCGGCGGGATCGAAGCCGCAGCGCGCCGTCCGGATCTGCTGATCCTCGATCTCGGCCTTCCGGACGGCAACGGTATGCTCCTGCTCGACCAAATCCGGCGCTGGAGCGGGATGCCGGTCCTGGTCCTGTCGGCCCGCAGCGACGAAACCGACAAGGTGGCAGCACTCGATGCCGGAGCGGACGACTATCTGAGCAAGCCTTTCGGCGTCGCCGAGCTGCGCGCCCGCATCCGCGCCCTGCTGCGGCGGGCGCTGCGTCCAGCGCACACCCCGAGCCGGGTGGCGTTCGGCGACATCGAAGTCGATCTCGAGCGCCGCACGGTCAGCCGCGCCGGCGAACCGGTCCATCTGACCCCGATCGAATACCGCCTGCTCGGCCAGCTGATCGCCGGCAGCGGGCGGGTGCTGACCCACCGCCAGCTGCTCTCCGGGGTCTGGGGACCGAACTACGTCGAGCATGCGCATTACCTGCGCGTCTACATGGCCGGTCTGCGGCGCAAGCTCGAAGCCGATCCCCGCTTTCCGGTGCACATCCTCACCCAGGCGGGGGTCGGTTATCGCCTCCAGCTCGATGTGCCCGGCGACGCCGTCAGCGACCCCGGAGCGTCGACGGCAGCATCGCATTCGGATACGGCCGAACAGCGCAGTCCTGTGGGTGACAGTGACAGTGGGTGACAAACATCCTATAAATTGAAAATGAGGCTGGCCGGGTTCATGCCCGGCAGGAAAGCCCGGCAGAGAGGCAGGTAGGGAGCTTGGCCGCAATGGAAAAGAAGACCTCAACCGCCCTCGTCGCCAGTCCGGACGAGCGCTTCTGCGCGAACATCGGCGTGGCTGCAGAACTGGCCGATGTCCGGTTGGTGGCACGGGTGGCCCGCTACGCTCAACTTCCCGTGCTGTTCGATGCCCTGCAGGTGGACATCCTGGTGTTCGATGCGGATCCTGCCGAAGCGGAGCAGGACGGGCAGCTTGCGTCCTTCCACCGTTCGGCGCCGGGAACGGCGATCCTGCTGGCAACCAGCGCCCTCACCGATGAGCGTGTATCGAATGCGCTGCTGCAAGGCGTCAGCGGCTTCGTGCCGAAGCATTGCGACAGCCGCGAATATGCAGACGCGATGCGCGCGGTCCAGCGCGGAGAAATCTGGCTCGGACGCGAGAAACTCGCGCACGCCCTGACGAGCCTGATCGACACGGTCAATCTGTCGGCCCGGCCCCGCGCCCCCGTGGGCGCGAGCGAAAAGCTCAGTCCGCGGGAAGAGGAAATCGTCGGCCTGATCCTGCGCGGGTGCACGAACAAGGAAATCGCCAAGGCCCTGGGACTGAGCGACAAGACCGTCAAGGCCCATCTGAGCCACGTCTTCGCCAAGCTCGGGGTCACGCGGCGCGCCCAACTGGCGCTGTCGCGCCATCCTTTCGGCGCTTCACCAGCCGGCGGATGACGGCCTAGGACACCGGACCTAGGTCACCGGTCCTAGGCCACCGGGCCGCCATTTCAAGCGCATTTCTCTGCTATCCCTAAAAAACCTGGACGTCGGCACGCGGGACAAAACACCTGCATGCGGGTGCCAGTGGGAGGGTGGCCAGCGCAGAACGGATATCCCTGCGAGGATCCGCGCTGCCCCCCGAGGGGGCGAAGCTCGTCCCGAAGCGGATAGGAGAACATCATGAGAAGCTTGACGAGATGGGCGCGTTCGTGGGCGCGCTGTATCGGCACGGCGACGCCGCTGGTCGTGGGAGGGCTGCTGCTGGGGGCGCCGCCGGCGCAGGCGCAGGTCGCAGGCAGTTGCATGCAGGATGTGTGGAAGGCGCACGGCAACAGCCAGAACCTGACGTGTACCGCCAATGACGTGACGCTGTCCTCGGTCAGCAACATCTGTATCGCGGTTACGCCCGGGGGAGTGCAGGACCCGGACGGGGACGGTTGCCAGAATCCGAACCCGCAAGGGCAGTTCACCTGTGTTTCCGGCCAGCCTTTCACCTTCACCGCCGACTTCGCGATGCCGCTGACCGCCCAGGCCCGCTACGACCTCGGTCTCTACATCGCCACCGACGGCGGCGGAGCCGATGGCGCCTTGACCGGACAGTGTGCACCGAATGTGGTCACCGCGGCGAATTCGCCGACCTTCATCAACAAGGATGCGGCTCCGGACATCTGCGGCGACATCGACAGCGCCAACACCCCACAGGTGATTCGCCAGACCATCACCACCATGTGTGCCGACACCAACAACGACAACAAGGTCAATCTGCCCTGGTGCACGAGTTGGCGTCAGCCAGGCGCGAACGAAGTGTGCGACTCGGTCACGTTTACGACCGCGGCCACGTTCGATGCATTCCCGGGATCGCCGTCGAAGTGCAATTGCGGCAACCTCAACATCGACGTCTTCCTCGAAACCGCGAGCATCACGGTACTGAAGGACGCGGTGACGACGACGGTTTCGGAAGCGGGGGGCGATGTAACCTACAGTGTCGCGGTGACCAACAACGCGCAGGTCTCGAGCGTGACACTGGATAGCCTGGTCGACGATCTGTACGGCGACATCACCCAGGTCCAGGGTGCCGTCACGGCAACCACCTGCACGCTGGCGACGATTCCGGCGGAAAGCAACGATCCGGGTGGTCAGAACCCGTACATGTGTCAATTCACGGTGGCAGTGGTGTCCGGGGCGCACGATGCGGGTGACACGATCACCGACGTCGTGGAGGCGTGCGGAAGCGATGATTTCGGTCATTCGAACCTCTGCGACGATGATCCGGCCGACGTAACCGTTGTCGACGCATCGAGTCCGCCAGACCTGACCAAGACCGCGACCGCGACGCAGACCGTTGCCGTGGACGTGCAGTTCAGCGTCGGGGTGAGCAACACCTCCGCCTTCGATACGCTGTCGCTCACTTCGCTCACCGACGACAAGTTCGGCGACATCACCACGGTCCAAGGCAACGTCCTCAGCACGACGTGCGCGGTTCCGCAGGTCATTGCTCCGTCGGGCAACTACGCGTGCTCGTTCGTCGGCAGGATCTCCGCGACCGGCCTCCACACCAACGTCGTGACCGGTGCAGCGACCGACGATGATGGCGTGAACTACGGTGCGCCGGAGTTGCAGGACGATGCGGACGTCAACATCACCGTGACCTTCCCGTAAGCAGCACACCTTGCTCCGATCGGCGGGCGCCGAACGGTTTTTCCTGAAGACGAGGAGACCGCCGGGGCCCGCCGCGGGCAAGCCGGGAAATGAAGAAACGTTCGCCCCCTCGATCGGGCAACCGGTCGAGGGGGTTCGAACACCTCGCGCTGGCCCGGATCGCTCGACCACCGACATGGAAGGGATGCCATGAACCGAATCATGCTATGCACGGCGCTGACGGCGCTGACCCTCACGGGTCTATCTGCGCCGGCCCCGGCTCAGGAGGCCGGGGAGGTGGAACAGTTGCGCCGCGACGTGGAAGCCGTCATGCAGGGCCAGGACGCCCTGCGCAAGGATCTCGACGAACTCAAGAAGCAGCTCCAGGCGCGCCTGCCGCCACCGCCGCCGCCGCTGGTGCAGCCCATCGACGCCGTCGTTTCGATCGGCGACGCGCCGGTGAAGGGCGCGCGGGACGCGCAACTCACCATGCTGGAGTTTTCCGATTACCAGTGCCCCTTCTGCAAGCGCCACGCAGACCAGTCGCTGCCGCAGATCGAGCGGGACTATATCGCCACCGGCAAAGTGCGTTACGTGTTCCGCGACTTCCCGCTGGAGTCCATCCACCCACAGGCCCTGCAGGCCGCCGAGGCGGCGCACTGCGCGGCAGAGCAGGGGCGGTACTGGGAAATGCACGACCGCCTTTTCGCCAACCAGCAGGCCCTCGCCGCCGAACACCTGGTCGAGCACGCCGCGGCGCTCGAACTCGATGCCGGATCCTTCAAGCAGTGCCTGGAGAGCGGCAAGTACGTGGAACGCATCCGCAACGACATCGCCGAGGGGCGCAAGCTGACCGTGACCGGAACGCCCACCTTGCTGCTGGGGACGAGCACCGGCGGCAGCATGGAAAACGTGCGCATCATGCGCGGGGCCCATGCTTACGCCTTGCTCAAGCAGGAGATCGACAAGCTGCTGGCGGAGAGCAAGCCGTAGTTCGAGCGGGAATGGTCTTCTTCCGGCGCCTCCCGCGGGTTCTGCTGGCATTGCAGCCGTAGCCCGCGGGGGGCTTTCGCTTGCCGCGCCCCGAGATCGGGGACGGTGCGGCTTACTGAACCTTGAAGGCGACGGCGGTGGCTGCGGACTGTCCGTTGAGCGCCGCGACCATGCCCGCCTGATAGGTGCCGACGGGGTCCGGTTTCTTGAGCTGGAACTGGTACAAGGCCTTGCCATCGCTTCCGGTCGTCGCGCTGCCTTTGACCTGCGAACCGTTGGCCTTGGTCACGGTGAAGGACACCGTGGCGCCGGCCACCGGAACGCCGCCGGCACTCACGTTCGCGCTCAGGTAAACGGTCTGGCCCCGCAGGTAGCTCGGTTGGCTCGTCGCGCCGGTTGCGGCCAGTTGAGCGGAGGCCCCTGCGCCAAAGCGCACCGTAACCAGCGCCTGGGTTGCGGACACCGCGTCCGCGGTGATGCTCACCCCGGTGGCCGGATCCTCGAACGTTCCGCCGACCGTCAGCGCGGGGTCTTTCCAGTCCCAGTACGCCGAGCTTCCGCTATTCGGTGTCATGTCGAGGAGATTGACGCTGTTGCCGTTGCCGTCCGTCGCGGTATGGATCAGCACCCCGTTGAGGACGTTGGTGTTGCCGGCGAGCACGCGGTCGAAGCCCACGGCCTGGCGGAACTCGACGTAGTACCAGGTCTGCTGCCCGGTCACCGGATCGATGGCTTTCGGAATCTTGAGCGCCTTCGGCCCGGTTCCGCCGGCCGCGTAGGGTTCGAGCGTGAACACGCCGTCACCGGTGACGGTCGTGATTTCCGGCGACGCCGAAGTGTTCAGCCAGCCCAGACGCTCCTTCTGGAAAGCGTTGTAGTGGCCGGCGCTCGAGGAGCCCATCATGTCCATCTGATCGCCGTATTCATAAGTCGTACAGGTCGTCCCGAGCGTGTCGGCACCGCACTCGAGCGAATGCGAATGGAACAGGCCGATGGCGTGGCCGAGCTCGTGCGCCGTGACCCCGATCTTGAGTTCCCCGGTGATCCAAGTGTTCGACGGGCTGCCCCCCACCGACGACAGCCCCCACCAGCCGCAGGCAATCTGGGGAAAGGCATAGACGAGGTGCGTATAGGCGGACAGATCGTAGCCCGCCGCCGAAGCGGCGTCCTGGGCCTGGGCGGCAATCGTCCAGTAGTCACACACGCTGGAGCTGTTGGCGATCGTGAACCAGCCCGCGACGTCGGTGTTCAACCACATCTGCTGCTGCGAATTTTCCAGGAAATACTCGTTCGTCGTCGTCAGTACGGTTTTCGCGAAATCGGGGGAGTAGGGCTGGATCGGGTTGTCCTGAAAGTTCACCAGCACGACCAGGGTTCGGTGCTCCCCCATCGCGCTCGGCCCCGGTGCCGGCGTCCCGCCATTGCTGCCGCCCTTCGCCCCCCCCTTGGCGGCCAGGATCAGGCTGCCATCACCCGACTCCAGGGCCATTACGCGATCGAGCAGGACCCCTTTGGCGCGAACCTGGGTGCCGCTCACCAGCCCCGGGGGCTGGGCCTTGAAGTGGAGGGCAATTCGTTCGCCCAGGGAAGTACGGAGGTAATTGCTCAGGCGGGCCTTATGGTTCGGGTACTCTTCATAGAACACTTCCAGTTCACCCTCCAGTTCCACATGCCGCTCGAGGGCATCCTGCACTTGGGAAGGCATGCCGGCGCGCGCGCCGGGCGTGAGGACGAGCTGCAGTGCGGCGGCGGGGTCGTTCTCGATGAGTTCGGTCAGGAGGGCCTTGCGCTGCGCGACCGCCGCGGCCAGTTCATCGAGCCGTGCGGCCTGTTCCCGGGCGGATGCGGCGCGATACCGGGCATGCAGCCCCGGGAGGGACTCGGTCAGTTGTTCGGCGGCGCGCACGACCTCGGAAATCCGCACGGAGTCGGGTGCGGCTTCACTGCCCTCGGCCGTCACCACGGGCGCGGCCGCAACCATGGGCGCGGATGACAACGCCAGCAGCGCGGTGAAGAAAGCGGCGCCGGCCAGGCGCGCCAGCCGGCTTGTGCGGCGGCGCACCATGTTTGTGGTGGTGGTCGATTTCATTGCATTACTCCCTGTAAAACTCTCGACACGACAGGGAGTACTGCAGACTCCGCGCCCAGGCGCGGCGAACAGGTGACGCGGCGCGGATCTCTCGATCCGCCCGGATTTTCATAACCTGGCAGTCCCGCTGTCATGAGGCCGAAGCCTTTTAAACCGGTGACTTTGCGTCCCCGCCTTTCGACGGGTTTACCCTTTTCAGGACGATCGGAAGCGTATCTCGACCGTATGTGCCATTACGGCAAAATCGGGGGCGAACCTTAGCCTTTTGCCCGGAGGGATGACTGCCGTGAAAATATTTTTTACAGAAAACCCGCCACAATACCATTGACATTCTTAAGCAATTCGCAAATCAAAATCTATAGCGCATTCGCGAAATGCATTGTCAATCAGGAAAAATAAATTTTCATCATGTGAAGATATTCCAGATGGCCGGACAATGGCAGAGATGAAATCCTGCAATTGAATTCACGTGATTCATGCATATTGATCCGCACCCGGACGGGGTCGGCCGCCGCTTCCGGCCCGATACGCTCAGCGACGCCAGAAGGTCGGCGTCAATACCACCAGCAGGGTGAAGATCTCCAGGCACCCAAGGATCATCGCGAAGCTCAGCACCCAGGTCTGAAAATCGCTCAGCCCCTGATAATTGCCCGCCGGCCCGACCTCGGCCAGCCCGGGGCCGGTATTGTTGAGACAGGCGACGACGCCCGAAAAGGCAGTGAGCAAGTCCAGCCCGCTGGCGGCCAGCAGCAAGGTCAGCGAGACGATGCTGACCATGTACATGAAGCCGAAGGCGAGCACCGCATGCAGCACGTTGTCGGAGACCGGCTGGCGGCCGAGGCGCAGCGGCAGCACCGCATTCGGATGCAGCGCACGGGCAATTTCGCGATACACCTGCTTGTACAGGATGATCGCGCGCATCATCTTGATGCCGCCACCGGTGGACCCCGAACAGGCGGCGAAGCTGCCCAGAAAGAGGATCCAGACCTGAGCGAACATCGGCCATGCAGCGTAATCGTAAGCGGCCAGGCCGAGCGAGGTGGCAAGGGAAATCGCATGAAAGGCGACATGGCGCAGTGCCGTCGGCAACTCGGTGTAAGCCCCCACCCCGAACAGATAGGCAGTGAGAAAAACGACGGTAAAAAGGAGGACACCGAAAAACCAGCGCAACTCAGGATCGTTGGCATAGGCCTGCGCGCTACGCCGCATCAGCGCAAGGTAATGGGTGGCGTAGTTGATCCCGGCCAGCAGCGCGAACAGCATCGTCACCAGTTCGATCGACAGGCTGCCAAAGCCGCCGAGGCTCGCGTCCCTGCTCGAAAACCCGCCCAGCCCCATGATCGAGAAGGCATGGATCACCGCCTCCCAGGGCGGCATGCCGACGCCCCACAGCGCCACGCCGCAGGCCAGCGTCAGCAGCGCATAGACCATCCACAGACCTTTCGCGGTTTCGGCGATCCGCGGTGTCAACCTGGACTCCTTCATCGGGCCCGGCGCCTCGGCCTTGAACATCTCCCGCCCGCCGATCCCCAGCAGCGGCAGCACCGCGACCATCAGCACGATCACGCCCATGCCACCGATCCAATGCATGAAGGTGCGCCACAGGTTGATCGACACCGGCAGCGCATCGAGCCCGCTGAGCACGGTCGCGCCGGTGGTGGTCAGACCGGAAGCGGCCTCGAAATAGGCGTCGGTGAAGGACAGTCCGGGCAGATAGAACATCAGCGGCAAGGCACCGAACACCGGCACCGCGAGCCAGGTCGAAGCCACCAGCAAAAAGCCGTCCGACACATGAAGGTCGCGCCGCGTGCCGCGCCCGGCCGCCCACATCACCAACCCGCAGGCGAACGTGGCGAAAAGAGCCAGGTCATAGGCCGCGGTGGCACCATCGTCGAGGGCGAAGGACACCGCAAGCGGGAAGCCCATCACCAGCCCGAACAGCATCAGCACCAGACCCAGCGCACCAATGACCGGAAGATAGACTTGCATTGCGGCAACGGCGACCGCCGGTAACGGCAGCCGCGGGGGTCATGAAAACGCCGCGGATGCTATGCCTTCGCGCATTAAGATGGCGTAAAGATTTTGCAGCGCAACACCGGGGTCCGCTCTGCCTGACAGCCGAAAAAAGGGCGCGATGATCGCTCATCGCGCCCTTTCCGGGTGAGGTCCCCCGCCTGTGCCGTCTCCGCCGGGCATCCTGAACCTGGGGTTCAGGGAGGTCGCGTTCCTTCCGCTTCAGGATCACCCGCGAGGGGGCGTTCACACCAGCGGCATCGATGGTCGGCAACCAAGTCTTTCGACTATTGGTTCAAGGAATCTACGACTTCGACGAACACTGCAGGGGATTGATCGTTGCCGTCTTGCGCTGGCCGGAAGATGCTCTTCCGGCCAGCGCACACAGCGAATTATCGTTGTTTTGCCGAAGCCGCGCCCGTTTCGAGGGATGGACCAGACGACTCAGAAGAGCTTTTCCTGCTGGGCCAGCACCCCGTCGAGGCGCGCTTTCATGAGCCCGATTCTACGCTTCACGCCCGGCATGTCAAACCCGTTGCCGCGCTGATACTGAAGGAACTCGTGGGCGATGTTGAGCGCGGTCATGACCGCGAGTTTTTCGCCGGAAGAATGCGTTTTCGCTCCAAGTTCGCTGAACTTGTCGTCAAGATACGCTACGGTCGCGAGCAGGTCCTCGCGGCTCTCGGGCGTGCACGAAACCCGGTACTCCTTCCCCAGCAGCGTCACGTCCAGATGGTCGATCGACACGGTTTCAGGCCTCCGGCAGATGGTCGAGCAGGGCTTCGATGCGGTCGGCGGCAAGCCGGACCTTGTCCGAGAGCTGGCGATTTTCGGCTTCCAGCCGCGCAACGCGTCCGCGCAGCTCGGCGTTGTCGGCCTTGAGGCGGTCATAGAGGCTGATCAGTTGCTCGAGCTGGGCTTCGAGTTGCGCGAGTTCGGTGTCCATGGCGGCGATGGTAGTAAGGGCTGGATCGGGGGTCAATCAGCGCTGCAGCTGGCCGACGTCGCGCACCGCACCGGTGTCGGCCGAAGTGGTCAGCGCAGCGTAGGCCTGCAGTGCGGCGGAAACGAGCCGCTGGCGGCTGAGCGGCTTCCACGCCGCGCTGCCCCTCGCCACCATCGCGGCACGGCGCGCGGCGAGCGTCTCGTCGGAGACGGCAAGGTGGATGCGCCGGTTCGGGATGTCGATCTCGATCATGTCGCCGTCCTCGACCAGGGCGATCGCGCCACCGCAGGCCGCCTCCGGCGAAGCATGGCCGATCGACAGGCCGGACGTACCCCCGGAAAAACGGCCGTCGGTCAGCAGCGCGCACTGCGCGCCGAGGCCGCGACTCTTCAGGTAGGAAGTCGGATAGAGCATTTCCTGCATGCCGGGGCCGCCCTTCGGGCCTTCGTAGCGGATCACGACGACGTCGCCGGCCTGCACCTGCTCGCCGAGGATGCCTTCGACCGCGTCCTCCTGGCTCTCATAGACGCGGGCGCGGCCGGTGAAGGTCCAGATCGACTCGTCCACGCCGGCGGTCTTCACGATGCAGCCCTTCTCGGCGATATTGCCGTAGAGCACCGCGAGCCCGCCGTCGGCGGTGAACGCGTGCGCCTGGTCGCGGATGATGCCGCCTTCCCGGTCGGTGTCGAGCTCCTTCCAGCGGCGGTCCTGGCTGAAGGCGACCTGGGTCGGCACGCCGCCGGGCGCGGCGCGGAAGAAGGTGTGCACGGCCTCGTCACGGGTCCGCTTGATGTCCCATTTGTTCAGCGCCTCGGCCATCGAGGCGCTGTGCACGGTCGGCAGATCGGCGTGCAGCAGCCCCGCGCGGTCGAGTTCGCCGAGGATGGACATGATGCCGCCGGCACGATGCACGTCCTCGATATGCACGTCGGCGACCGCGGGCGCGACCTTGCACAGGCAGGGCACGCGGCGGCTGATGCGGTCGATGTCCTTCATCGTGAAATCGACCCCGGCCTCGCGCGCGGCGGCGAGCAGGTGGAGCACGGTGTTGGTCGAGCCACCCATCGCCACGTCGAGGCTGATCGCGTTCTCGAAGGCCTCGAAGCTGGCGATCGAGCGCGGCAGCACCGCGGCGTCGTCCTGTTCGTACCAGCGCCGGGCGAGCTCGACGATGGTGCGCCCGGCCTGGCGGAACAGCTGCTCGCGGTCGGCGTGGGTGGCGAGCGTGGTGCCGTTGCCCGGCAGCGACAGGCCGAGCGCTTCGGTCAGGCAGTTCATCGAGTTCGCGGTGAACATCCCCGAGCACGAACCGCAGGTCGGACAGGCCGAGCGCTCGATGGCGTCGACTTCCTCGTCCGAGCAGCTCTTGTCGGCGGCCTTGACCATCGCATCGACGAGATCGAGCGAAATCACCTTCGCTTCCCATTTCACCTTGCCCGCTTCCATCGGCCCGCCGGAGACGAAGATCGCCGGGATGTTCAGGCGCAGCGCGGCCATCAGCATCCCCGGCGTGATCTTGTCGCAGTTCGAGATGCACACCAGCGCATCGGCGGTATGGGCGTTGCACATGTACTCGACGCTGTCGGCGATCAGCTCGCGCGAAGGCAGCGAGTACAGCATCCCGCCGTGGCCCATGGCGATGCCGTCATCGACGGCGATGGTGTTGAATTCCTTGGCGACGCCGCCGGCGGCCTCGATCTCGCGCGCGACGAGCTGGCCGAGGTCCTTCAGATGCACATGGCCGGGCACGAACTGGGTGAAGCTGTTGGCGATGGCGATGATCGGCTTGTCGAAGTCGCCGTCCTTCATGCCGGTGGCGCGCCACAGCGCGCGCGCTCCAGCCATGTTGCGGCCGGCGGTGGAAGTGCGGGAACGATACTGGGGCATGACGGCGCTCCGGGAAATCTGCGGGAAAGAAAGCGATTCTAACGCGCACCGCGAAGCATGCGTATCATCCCGGATCTCGTCATCCGCCAGGAGCCCTCATGCACGTTCCTCTGCCCGCAGCCGACTCCGCCCCCCTTCGTTCCGATGCGCCCGCGCCGGAAGCCGGCTTCGACCTCGACCCTGCGCAGGTTCGCGTGCTCGGCGCGCTGATCGAGAAATCCTTCATCACCCCCGATGCCTACCCGTTATCGATCAACGCCATCACCACCGGCTGCAACCAGCTCACCGCGCGCGAGCCGGTAATGAACCTGTCCGAGGCCGAAGTGCAGGCGGCCGTCGACCGCCTGATCGCACGCCGCCTGGTATCGAAACGCGACCAGGCCAGCGCCCGCGTCGCCAAATACGAGCACCTCGTGCGCCTGCGCCACTCGCTGCCGCCGGCCGAGCAGGCGGTGCTCGCGATCCTGATGCTGCGCGGCGCGCAGACCGCGGGCGAGCTGCGCCAGCGCTGCGAGCGCCTCCACCGCTTCGACGACGTCGCCGCGGTGGAAGCGGTGCTGGAGCATCTGGCGGAAAAATATCCCCCGCTCGCCACCGCGCTGCCGCGCGCCCCCGGTACCAAGGAAACCCGCCACGTTCATCTGCTCGGCGGCGACGCCGCGGTGCAGGAGATGGCCGAGGCCCAGGGCGCCGCCGGCGGCGGGCGCGGCCGGATCGCCGAACTGGAAGACGAAGTGCGCGCACTGCGGGCGACGCTCGAGACCCTGCGCCACGATTTCGATACTTTCCGCCGCCAGTTCGACTGACCCCGATCCCGCCGCCCGCCCCCCGCCCGGCGGAACACGGCTGCCCCGGCCACGGCGAACTCCGGCGCCGACGATCGACTCGAACCGGCTCCCTGCAACCCGCCTGCGCCGCGGGCCCGCCGCTCTCCAAGGAATCCGTACCGATGCTGGTCCACCCCCAATTCGACCCCGTCGCCTTCTCGCTCGGCCCGCTCTCGGTGCGCTGGTACGGGCTGATGTACCTCGCCGGCTTCATCCTTTTTGTCGTCCTCGGCCGCGCCCACGCCCGCCGCCGGCCCGAACTCGGCTGGAACGCACAGGCGATCGACGACCTGCTGCTGTACGGCGTGATCGGCGTGATCGTGGGCGGACGCCTGGGCGAAGTGCTGTTCTTCCAGCCTGCCTACTACCTCGCCCACCCCGGCGAGATCCTCGCCGTGTGGAAGGGCGGGATGAGTTTCCACGGCGGCTTTCTCGGCGTGCTGATGGCGATGTGGTGGTATGGGCGCAAGCACGCCAAGGGTTTCTGGCAGGTCACCGATTTCATCGCGCCGCTGGTGCCGACCGGGCTGGCCGCCGGGCGCATCGGCAACTTCATCAACGGCGAGTTGTGGGGCCGGCCGATGGCGGCGGACCTGCCTTGGGCGATGGTTTTCCCCTGGGTGGACGCCGTCCCGCGCCACCCCTCGCAACTCTACCAGGCCGCCGGAGAAGGTCTGCTGCTGTTCGCAATCCTGTGGTTCTATGCCGCCCGCCCGCGCCCGCTGCGTGCGGTATCGGCCGTTTTCCTGATCGGCTATGGCAGCCTGCGCTTTGCCGCCGAGTTCTTCCGCACCCCCGATCCGGGCATTTTCGGCACCCTCGCGCTGGGTCTATCGACCGCGCAGTGGCTGTGCCTGCCGATGGTGCTCGCCGGCGCCGCGCTGCTCGCTGACACGCACCGCACGCGCACGCTATGATGGCGGCAATAACGGGGCAAGACCACACACCAGGCACTTGAGCGGGGAGACATCGATGACGGGATCCGGACTGGTTTCGCGCAGCCTGTCCAAAGTGCGCGAACTGGTGGCCAACGCCGCCCACCTGGGCCGGGAAACCGTCGCGAAAGACCCCGAGCACATCCGCCGCCAGTTGCAGGAATGCGCCGAAGGGCGCGGCGGCGAAGTCTCGACCCGGCTGCGCGCGGCACGCCTGGCCGATACCTACCTGCATCTGGACGACGCCCAGCGCCACGGCTTCCTGCGCATCATCGCGCACGAATTCGGCCCCGATCCGGCGCAGGTCGCCAACGCCCACGAAGCCTACCAGGCTGCGGTCGGCACACCGGCACAATGGGATGCCGAGGCCCGCCTGCGGGCGGCGATGCGTTCGCGCCGGCTGCGCATCCTCACCCAGTTCAACGCCATTCCGCAGGGAGTCAAGTTCCTCGTCGATCTGCGCGCCGACCTCCTGCGCTACCTCGCCGACGACCCCGCGCTGAAGCCGCTCGACCGCGAACTCGAGACCCGGTTGTCGGCCTGGTTCGACGTCGGCTTCCTCGAACTGCAGCGCATCACCTGGAATTCACCCGCCGCCCTGCTCGAAAAACTGGTCGGCTACGAGGCGGTGCACGAGATCCAGTCCTGGCAGGATCTCAAGAACCGGCTCGATTCCGACCGCCGCTGCTACGCGTTCTTCCACCCGCGGATGCCGCTCGAGCCGCTGATCTTCGTCCAGGTCGCGCTCCTCGAAGAACTCGCCGACGACGTCCAGCGCCTGCTCGACATCGAGGCCCCGCTGTCCGACACGGCGAAGGCGACCACCGCGATCTTCTACTCGATCAGCGCCACCCAGCCCGGCCTGCGCGGTGTCTCCTTCGGCAACTTCCTGCTCAAGCGGGTGATCGACGACCTCAAGCGCGACTTTCCCCGCCTCCACGTCTTCGCCACCCTGTCGCCGATTCCCGGCCTCGCGCGCTGGGCCCGGCGCCACCCCGACGCGCTCGCCGCGGCCATCACCCCGGCCGACGCCAAACGCCTGGCCACCGCCGGCCTCCCCGCGGACGACACCGCCGCGCTCCTCGAACGCCTCGACGGCGGCGCCTGGGCCGATGACGCGGCGCTCGCCGCCGCGCTTCAGGACGTGCTCCTGCGCCTGGCCGCGCGCTACCTGCTCGAAGCCCGGCGCGACGAGCGCCCGACCGACGCCGTCGCCCGCTTCCACCTCGGCAACGGCGCCCGCGTCGAGCGCCTGAACTGGCTCGCCGACACCTCGCCCAAAGGGTTCGCCCAGTCCTGGGGCCTGATGGTCAATTACCTCTACGACCCCGAGCGCATCGAAACCAACGTCGAAGCCTTCGCCAGCGAAGGCCGGATCGACGCCTCCACCGCGGTCAGGCGGCTGGCACGGCGCTAAAGTCCGGCCGCACGGGCAAGAGGGCGCTGGACGCGAAAGCACCCCCGATCGAACCCCGCCGGCCGAGAGACGGCCGCATACCCCCAGGGCACATCCACCACGCATGCACATCCCGTTCCGGCATTCATCGATCCGCTTCCGCCTCCTGCTGGCAAGCACCGTAGTCCAGGTCGTGCTTCTCAGCGTGCTCCTGGCCAACAGCGTGCGCCTGATGAACAACGCACTCTCGGCCAGCCTCGACACCACCATCACCCAGAATGCCAGCATGCTGCTGGCAATGGCCACCGCCTATGGCGAGCAGGAGAACTACGGCGAACTGCAGGACGTCCTCGGCGAACTGCTCGCCGACTCCGGCGAAGGCCTGATCTACGTTCGCATCGTCGCTCCCGGCGACCGTCTACTGGTTCATTCCGGACTGCCCTACATGACCCACCTGCCCGAGCCCGACGAGATGCGGCGGGGCTTTCTCGAACGCCTGCGCGCAGACGACCTGATCCACATCCGCCGCCCCCTGCTGCTGCCGAAAAACGAAGTCGGCTTCCTCCAGTTCGGGATCTCGATCTCGGTGCTCACCGAAGCCCGTCGCGCGATCATGGAGCAAGGGCTGATGATCGCCCTCGCCGAAATCGTGCTGACCTTCATCCTGCTCTCGGCGATCGGCTACCTCCTGACCCACAACCTGCGCAGCCTGCTCGCCGGCAGCCGGGCGATCGCCGACGGCCACCTCGACCACCGGGTCTCGGTCCGCGGCGACGACGAGTTCGCCGTCATCGCCCGCCACTTCAACATCATGGCCGCGACATTGCAGCGCCGCGTCAGCGAGCTGCAGCACACCGCCTCCTGCCTCAAAAGCAGCGAAGAGCGCTACGCGATGGCCCTCCACGGCGCCAACGACGGCCTGTGGGACTGGGACATCCCCGCCCGCAGCGCCTATTTTTCCGACCGCTTCTGCCAGATCCTCGACCTCCCGCCCAGCGCCATGCCGAGCCGGCCCGAAGCCTTCCTCGAGTTGCTCCACCCCGACGATCTCGCGTCCTACCGCGAGCGCATGGCCCAGCACCTGAAAGGCCTCAACACCCAGTTCATGCTAGAGCACCGCGTACGTCTGCCCGATGGCCGCTACCGCTGGGTGCTGACCCGCGGGGTCGCCCGCCGGGGCCCCGACGGCAATGCCAACCGCATGGCCGGCTCGCTCAGCGACATCGACGTGCGCAAGCGCGCCGAGCAGCAGCTGCTGCACGACGCGCTCCACGACGGCCTCACCGGCCTGCCCAACCGGGCACTCTTCATCGAGCACGTCGATCGCGCCCTCGCCCAGCACCTGCGCGGCGACGGCCATCCGCTCGCGGTACTGGCGATCAACATCGAGCGCTTCAGCCTGGTCAATGACAGCTACGGCCACGCCGTCGGCGACGAGCTGCTGCGCCGGATCGCCGAGCACATCACCCTGCGCATGCGCGCGGGCGATGTCTGCGCCCGCGTCGGCGGCGACCAGTTCGCCTTGCTCCTGAACGGGGTCGGCGACTCCAGCGAGGCGCTGCGCATCGCCGAACGGCTGACCACCCTGCCGGCGTTCGCCCCCCCTTCCAGCGACCGCATCGTCCATCCGCACTGCCGCATCGGCATCGTTCTCTCCACGGACGGGCGCGAGGACGCCGAAGCCCTGCTGCGCGACGCCGACAACGCCCTGCACAAGGCCCGCCGCAGCGAGACCTCCGCGGTCGAGTTCTTCCACACCTCGATGCACGGCCAGGCCGTGCGCACGCTGCAGATCGAGGCCGATCTGCGCTGGGCGCTCGCCCATGGCGGCCTCGCGGTGCATTACCAGCCGATCGTCCACCTCGCCGACGCGCGCACGCGCAGCTTTGAAGCGCTCGTGCGCTGGCCGCACCCGAATCACGGCCTGCTCTCCCCGGCCGAATTCATTCCGCTGGCCGAAACCCTCGACCTCATCCACGACCTCGGCATGGTGGTGCTGCGCACCGTGTGCGAAGACGTCCGCGACTGGCAGCGGCGCCTCGGCGCTGCCGCCGTGCCGCGCGTCAGCGTCAACCTCTCCGCCCGCCAGCTGGCGCGCCCGCAGCTGGCCCACGAGTTGCTGGAGGCCATCGACCGCGCCGGCATCGAGCGCCCCGCGATCCGCTTCGAAGTCACCGAAAGCCTGCTCGCCCACCCCGAAGGGCCTGCACGCCAGACCTTGCACGCCCTGCGCGCAGCCGGCATCGAAATCATGATCGACGACTTCGGCACCGGCCACTCCACCCTGAGCTACCTCCACACCATTCCCTGCGACCAGATCAAGCTCGACGGCTCCTTCGTCCGCTCGCTCACCGAAGACTCCCGCCTGCTCGCGATCGTGCGCCACAGCATCGAGCTCTCCCACGACCTGGGCATGAAAGTGGTGGCCGAAGGCATCGAAAGCGAAGCCCAGCACGACATCCTGCGCGAACTGGGGTGCGATTACGGCCAGGGCTACCTGTTCTCGCGCCCACAGGACCGCGCACGCACCTTCCTGCGGCTGCAGCAGGAATTCGGAGAAATCCCGGCATGAACCGCACCCCACTACTGGCCGCCATCCTGCTCACGGCCGTGCACGCCCCCGCCGCCGCGGCGCAGGCGCTCGACTGGCAGTTTTCCGGGTTTGCGACCCTGGGCGCGGTCTACACCCGCAGCGACGACCTGCGCTTCGCCCGCATCGGCACCGACGCCCCCGGCGGACACAACCCGGACACCGGCCCCGACTCCATCCTCGGCCTCCAGGCCGGAATCCGCCTGGACGAAAGAAACACCGCCGTACTGCAGCTGGTTACGCGTGAAACGCCGCGCAACGACTACCGCCCACGCGCCGCACTCGCCTTCCTCAGCCACCAGCTCGGTCCCGAGCTGAGCGCCCGCATCGGGCGCCTGCGCACGCCGTTCTTCATGCTCTCCGACTCGATCGACATCAACTACAGCCGCCCCTGGGTGCGGCCGCCGGTCGAGGTCTATGGCCTCAATCCGTTCCCCGATCTCGACGGTGCCGACCTCCTCTACCGCACCCGCCTGGGCGCGGGCAACCTCGAAGTCCACCCCTACGTCGGCGCCAGCCGCACGCCGGTGATCGGCGGCGGCGAAGCCCGGCTCAGCCGGCTGCGCGGCATCAGCCTGATGTACGACCGCGGCCCCCTGACCCTGAGCGCCGGGCATGCCGTCGCCCACCTCGCCGTCCACCGCGACTCGGCCGAGTTCCGCGATTTCGCCGCCAATCTGCCGCCATCGCTCCGGGAGCGGATGAGCGGCAGCGGCGCACACGCGAGCTTCAGTTCGATCGGTTTCCAGTGGGACGACGGCCGCTGGCTGTTGAGCGGTGAAATCGCCCGCAACACCGCCGCGCGCTTTTCCAACAGCGCCCGTGGCGTCTACCTGATGGCGGGCTATCGCGATGGCCGCCTCACGCCCTATTTCGGCCTCGCCCGCCAGCACCAGGACCGGACCCTGCTGCCTGCCGGGCTGGCCGCCACCTACCCCGAGCTGGGCGGCCTCATCGACGGCTTCAACCGCTCCCGCAACCAGGCCCAGCGCAGCGTCACCGCCGGCCTGCGCTGGGATTTCACGCCCCACACGGCGCTGAAGGCGGAGTTCACCCATGTCCGCACCGACCGCGGCGCATTCGGCTCCTTCATCCCGCGCGGCGACGCCTTCGCGCCGGGGCTGGACGAGCGCTCGATGAATCTGCTGAGCCTGTCCGTCGATGTCGTTTTCTGAGCACGTTTTTCACCGTTGGGGGCTCCGGCTGGCGCTGACCGCCGTGCTCGCCTGCGCCCCGGCACCGGGCAGCCACGCCCAGACTCCGCTCGCGCTGGTGAGCGCCGCCACCGGGCCGGTCACCGCGCTCGACCGCGATACCGCCGAGCAGCTCTACCTCGGCCGGCGCAGCAACCTGTCCGACGGCACCGCGGTGCAACTCATCGACCTGCCGGCCGGCGCCGAGCGCGACCGCTTCTACCTCGGGCTGACCGGCAAGAATCCGAGCCAGATCCGTGCCTACTGGTCGCGCCTGGTGTTCACCGGCCGTGCCCAGCCTCCGCGCGAAGCGGCGGACGTCGCCGCCGCCCGCCGCCTGCTCGGCGAGATTCCCGGCGCCATCGCCTACCTGCCGCTGGAGGCCGCCGACAGCCCGCAGTTGCACATCCTCCTGCGGCTCGAGTAGACGCCCGCCGCTGCGCCCCTCGGCTCGCCCCCGATCCGCCTGCCGCACCCGCTGCGCGCCTTGCCGGGCGCAGGCGGCTGCGTGCAGTTGCCCTCTTGCCGGCCTTGTGCTCTAATACGAATCATTCCTATTATTGAAAACAATCGCCATGACTGCATCGCCGCCGACGCCTCACCCGTCGTCCCCGCCCGGCTGCACGCCGGCGCCCCTCGAAGCCGCCCCTTCCGACTTCCAGGAGAACGCCCTCGACAGCCGGAGCCTGCTCGCCGGCCGCAGGGCGGTGGCGATCGAGCATGAGGGCAGCCGCTACGTGCTGCGCGCCACCCGCAGCGGCAAGCTGATCCTGACCAAGTAATCGCCCCATACCGGGGCAGGACTCGAGAACGAGGCTAGACTATGTATGTCTGTGTGTGCAACGCGGTGACCGAACGCCAGATCGACCAGGCCGTTCGCGCCGGCGCCACCTCTCTGCGCCACCTGCGCCACCAGCTCGGGGTCAGCGCGGAGTGCGGTCGCTGCGCGCGCTGCGCCCAGGATTGCCTGCGCGCAGCGCTGTGCGAGCCGCCCAGACCGGCCCCGGCGGTGCATACGGTACACGCCGGTTCCTCGCAGTCCCTTGCTCTGGAGGCATCATGAAAGGCGATAAGAAAGTCATCCAGTTCCTCAACAGGCAACTCACCATCGAACTCACCGCGGTCAACCAGTACTTCCTCCATGCCCGCATGTACAAGAACTGGGGCTTCGGGCGGCTCGGCAAGCACGAATACGAGGAATCCATCGAGGAAATGAAGCACGCCGATGCGCTGATCGAGCGCATCCTGTTCCTCGAAGGCCTGCCCAACCTGCAGAACCTGAACAAGCTGCTGATCGGCGAAAACGTCGCCGAGTGCATGCAGGGCGACCTCAAGCTCGAACAAGGCGGGCGCGACAGCCTGCTCGAAGCGGTCGCCTATTGCGAATCCTGTCGCGACTACGTGTCCCGCGAGCTGTTCGAGCACATCCTCGAAGATACCGAAGAGCACATCGACTATCTCGAGACCCAGCTCGGCCTGATCGACAGCGTCGGCCTGCAGAACTACCTGCAGTCCCAGATGGAGCACGGCGCATCCTGAATCCATGACCCGCGGCCCCGGCAACGGGGCCGTCCTTCATCCGCCCCCATGCACCCTGCCGCTCACGCTCTTCCGAACTTGCCGCTTTATCCTCCCCCCGCCACACGCCCCAACCAGACCTTGATGCCGCCCCCGGGCACCGTCGCTGCACGCCGTCCCGGCGTGCGCCTGGCCGCACGGACGCCGGGACGGATCGCGCTCGCCAGCCTGGTCGCCCTCGTCCACGCCGCCGCGCTCGGCGCCCTGGTCCACTTCGGCATGAACAAGATCGAGCTGCCGGAGCCGATGCCGGTGCAGGTGGCCCTGATCGCTGCCCCGCAGGCCGAGCCCCAACCAGCTGTCGCTCCCGCCCCCGAGCCGCCGCCCAAGGTGCAGCGCCCCGAGCCGACGCCACCGAAGCCGGCACCACCGAAGCCGCGCCCCAAGCCGCTCGCCAAGCGCCCGCCACCGGCACCGGTGACCGAATCCCCGGCCGCGCCGCCCCAGATCACCGAGGCCGCTCCGCCCCCGGCCGCCGAGCCCGCTCCGCTCCCCCCGGCGGCAGCCCCCCGTGCGGCGCCTGCTGCCGCGCCGGCGCCGCTCACCGCGGCCCGCTTCGACGCCGCCTATCTGAACAACCCCGCCCCCGCATACCCGATGCTGTCACGGCGCATGCGCGAGGAAGGCCAGGTGATGCTGCGCGTGCTGGTGTCGGCCGATGGACTGCCGGCTCGCATCGAATTGCGCACCACGTCGGGCTCCGAACGCCTCGACCGCGCAGCCCAGGACGCCGTCGCCCGCTGGCGTTTCGTCCCCGCACGTCGGGGCGAACAGGCGGTCGAGGCCTGGGTCCTCGTTCCCATCGTTTTCAAACTGCAAGGAAGCTGAACATGGAGAGTTCACAGGCCTTCGGCCTCGCCCACCTGTGGGGGCAGTCCGACACCCTCATCCGCGCCGTGGCGCTCGCCCTGCTGCTGATGTCGGTCACCAGCTGGTACCTCATCCTCGCCCGCCTGCTGCGCCAGCTGCGCGCCCGCCGCCATGCCGGCGCGGTGGAAGCGTTCTGGGCCGCGCCCGACCTCGAATCGGGGCTGCACCGGCTGCAGCTCCAGGCGCCGGAATCGCCTTTCGAGGCGCTCGCCCAGCAAGGCGCCGCCGCCGCCCAGCACGTCCGCCGCCACACCCGCGGCGACACCCTGGGAGGCAAGCTCGACGCCGACGAAGTCATCACCCGCGCGCTGCGCAAGTCGATCGCGCTGTCGACCGCGGCGCTCGAGTCCGGTCTCACCGTGCTCGCCTCGATCGGCTCCACCGCCCCGTTCATCGGCCTGTTCGGCACGGTGTGGGGGATCTACCACGCGCTGGTCAACATCAGCGTCTCCGGCATGGCCACGCTCGACAAGGTCGCCGGCCCGGTCGGCGAAGCCCTGATCATGACCGCCTTCGGCCTCTTCGTCGCCATTCCCGCGGTGCTCGCCTACAACGCCATCACCCGCGCCAACCGCGTCGAACTGTCCGAGCTCGACGCCTTCGCCCACGATCTGCACGCCTGGTTCTCGACCGGCTCGCGCATCGCCCCGCTCGCCGCGGGCCACGAGGCGCCGGCCGCCGCCGCAGCCGCGGCGCTCCCCGCCAGCGGAGCGGCGTGATGGCCTTCGGTGGATTCGACCAGGGCGACACCCGCCCGCTGCAGAGCGACATCAACATGGTGCCGCTGATCGACGTCATGCTGGTGCTGCTGATCGTGTTCATGATCACCGCACCACTGCTGACCCATTCGGTCAAGATCGATCTGCCCCGGGCGTCCAGCGCACCGAACCCGGAAAAGCCCGAAACCGTCACCCTCGCCCTCGACGAGGCCGGCAAGCTGTACTGGAACAACGAGGCGCTCGACAAGGCCGCGCTGCCCGCCCGCCTCGCTGCTGCCGCCGCCCGCATGCCGCAACCCGAACTGCACCTGCGCGCCGACCGCGGCACGCGCTACGAAGTGATCGCCGAAGTGATGAGCGAAGCGCGCAACGCCGGCGTCGAGAAAATGGGCTTCATCACCGTACCGGAGCCCTGAGCGCCGACGAGCGCGGGAAAATCCGCCGCCGAACGCGACGAGGGGCGCCGCCATCGCTGGGACGCCCCTCGTCGCATTCGGTGATGCCTGCTTCAGTGATGCCCGCCTGGGCCTCGCCTGCCCTGCGGCGGACGGAGCACAGTCGCGCGGACGGAGTCGCCCCGCCCGCCGCTCAGGCGCGCGCCGTGTGCCCCGGCCGGCTGCGCACCCGGACGACGACGTCGATCTCCTGCAGTTCGACCCCTTCCGGCAGGCGCGGGCGACCGAGCACGGTCAGCTCGTCCTCGGCCAGGTCACGGAGCTCACCGGTATCGACGTTGTACAGATGGAAATGCGGCGCCGTGGTCGAATCGTAGAACATGCGCTGAGGGTCGACGCTGAGCTCGCGGATCAGCTTCAGCTCGGTAAACAGGCGCAGCGTGTTGTACACGGTGGCGCGCGAAGTTTCCGGCGTGCGTTCCCGTACGCGGTCCCACACCTGCTCGGCGCACAGGTGCACCGGAGCTTCGAACAGCACGCGGGCGATCTCGACCCGCTGCTGGGTCACGGGCACCCCCGCGCGGCGCAGGCAGGCAATGGCGTCGGCGGTGCAATCGACGCCCTCGGCAATGGCAATACCGGCCGCGGCATCCAGAGGAGAATCTGCGCCGGCGGAATCGGCAGTGGCATCGGTGGCGAAATAGGGATTCATCTGATTCACAGTGGCGTGGAGCCGGCCTGGCTGCAGCTGCATGGCCTGCCGGTTGTTTTTCGGATTATGTCTAATGCTGAACCTTCGCATCGGCTCCTGTCAATGCGCAGCACCGTGAGAACCCCTTCCCCTCCGCCGCGGTCTGCATTCCGATACAAAACGCCAGCCCTCCTGCGGCTATGCTCACCGGAGTCGGGCAGGCCGACGAGCAGTTCAACGCACGGCCCGGCATACGGCTCTCGAGCATTCCACCGCCTCCCCGGCATCACTTCCGGACCACGATGAACACCGTCCCCTCCTCTTCCCGCCCCATTCCTTCCCGTCCCGCCGCACCGCGCTGGCGCCGGGCGCTGCTGGCGGCCACCGCAGCAATTCTGGCCGCCATCGCCTGGCTGGCCTGGCCGCATCTCTTCGGCGAGCGTGAACCGCTCGCCGCCTACCAGTTCGCCAGCGTCCAGCGCGGCACGGTGGAGGACGTGGTCACCGCCACCGGCACGCTACAGCCGCGCGACTACGTCGATGTCGGCGCCCAGGTTTCGGGCCAGCTCGAGCGGATCCACGTCGAAGTGGGCAGCGAAGTCGAGGAAGGCCAGCCGCTCGCCGACATCGACCCCACCGTCTACCGTGCCCGGGTGGACGCCTCCCGCGCCCAGTTGGGCAACCTGCGCGCCCAGCTCAAGGACCGTGAAGCCCAGCTCGCGCTCGCCCGCATCCAGCTGCGCCGCCAGCAGGCGCTGATCGCCGAAGACGCCACCACCGCGGAAAGCCTGCAGACCGCCGAAGCCACGGCGCAGTCGGCCGCCGCCCAGCTCGAGGCCCTGCACGCCCAGATCGAGCAGATCGAATCGACCCTGCGCGCCGACGAAGCCAACCTCCAGTACGCCCGCATTCTGTCGCCGATGAAGGGCACGGTGGTGTCGATCACCGCCCGCCAGGGCCAGACCCTGAACACCAACCAGCAGGCCCCGGTGGTGATGCGCATCGCCGACCTGAGCACGATGACGGTCCAGACCCAGGTCTCCGAGGCCGACATCGGTCGCCTCAAGCTGGGCATGGAAGCCTACTTCACGACCCTCGGCGGCAGCGGCAAGCGCTGGTACGGGAAGCTCGAAAAGATCGAGCCGACCCCCACCGTGACCAACAACGTCGTGCTCTACAACGCCTTGTTCGACGTCCCCAACGCCGACGGCCGGCTGATGACGCAGATGACCGCGCAGGTGTTCTTCGTCGTCGCGAAGGCCGAAGACGCGCTGCTGATCCCGATGGCGGCGCTCGCCCAGGGCGCCGCGCACCCGGCGCAGGCCGGTCCGCGCGCCAGCGCCGGCGGCCCGGGCAGCGGACGGGGCGGTTCCCGCCCGGGCGCAACCGTCCCATCCGCCACTGCGGCCAGAGGAACGGTCAAGGTCGTCGGCGCGCAGGGCACACTCGAGGAGCGCAACATTGAACTCGGGGTCTCCAACCGCGTCCAGGCCCAGGTGCTGTCGGGTCTGGCCGAAGGCGAACGCGTGGTCTCCGGGCTGACCGCCGGCGCCGCCGACGCCCGTCCGCAGAGGACACCCCGGCTATGAAGCGCGAATCGTTTCCGAGCGCCGCGGACGCAGCGCCACCGGCGCCGGCGGCGACTCCGCTGATCGAGCTCGCCGGCATCACCCGCAGCTTCATCAACGGCGAGATCGAGACCCGCGTGCTGCACGGCATCGACCTCGCCATCTACCCCGGTGAGTTCGTCGCCATCGTCGGCGCCTCGGGCTCGGGCAAGTCGACGCTGATGAACATCCTCGGCTGCCTCGACCGGCCCACCGCCGGCCACTACCGCTTCATGGGCGAGGACGTCGCCGGCTTCGACCGCGACCGCCTCGCCCGCCTGCGCCGCGAGGCCTTCGGCTTCGTGTTCCAGAGCTACAACCTGATCGGCGGCGCCAGCGCGCGCGACAACGTCGAAGTGCCGGCGATCTACTCGGGCATGCCGCGCGCCGAACGCCACGCCCGCGCCGAACACCTGCTCGCCACCCTCGGCCTGGCCGAGCGCAGCGCGCACCGCCCCGGCCAGCTCTCCGGCGGCCAGCAGCAGCGCGTGTCGATCGCACGCGCGCTGATGAACGGCGGGCGCATCATCCTCGCCGACGAGCCCACCGGCGCGCTCGACAGCAAGAGCGGCGCCGACGTCATGAAGCTGCTCGGCGAGCTGTCCGCGGCCGGCCACACGATCATCCTCATCACCCACGAGCGCGAGGTCGCCGAGCAGGCCAGCCGCATCATCGAGATCCGCGACGGGCACATCGTCGCCGACCCCGGTCCGCGCCCGCCGCCCGGCCCCGAGCCCGACTTCGCACCGCACGTCGACCGCACTTCGCCCCTGTCCGACGTCCTCGAAGCCACCCGCAGCGCGCTGCGGGCACTGCGCGCGAACCTGTTCCGCACCACCCTCACTCTGCTCGGCATCGTCATCGGCGTGGCTTCGGTGATCGCCATGCTGGCGATCGGCGACGGCTCGAAGCAGAAGGTCATCGACCAGGTCAGCGCGATGGGCACCAACCTCCTCACCGTGCGCCCCGGCGCGCCCAACACCCGCGGCCGCGATGCCCCGGCAACGCTGGTGATCGAGGACGTGCGCGCGATCGCGGCCCTGCCCAACGTGCTCGCCTCGGTGCCCGAGCAGGGCGGCACGATCACCCTGCGCGCGGGCAACACCGACCACCGCAGCAGCGTCAACGGCACCTCGGCCGACTACGTTCTGGCGCGCAACTGGGCGCCCGCCAGCGGCACCTTCTTCAGCGCCGAGGACGAGGCGCGCTACGCCACCGTCGCCGTGCTCGGCCAGACCGTGGCCAAGGCGCTGTTTCCCGCCGGCGATGCGGTCGGCCAGTTCGTCCTGGTCAACAACATCCCCTTCCAGGTCGTCGGCACGATGACGCCGAAGGGCGCCACCCCCTGGGGCCAGGACCAGGACGATGTCGTCTTCATGCCCTTCACCACCGCCAGCCTGCGCATCACCGGCCAGCGCTTCCTGCGCAACGTCACCGTCGCCGTGGAGGACGTCGCCCGCATCGACGACACCCAGGCCGAGGTGAGCAGCCTGTTGCTGGCGCGCCACGGCGTCGAGGACTTCCAGATCCGCAACATGGCCTCGGTGATCGACACCGTGTCGGAGACGCAGAACACGCTCACCATCCTGCTCGGCACGGTGGCGGCGATCTCGCTGCTGGTGGGCGGCATCGGGGTGATGAACATCATGCTGGTGTCGGTCACCGAGCGCACCCGCGAGATCGGCATCCGCATGGCCACCGGCGCGCGCATGAAGAACATCCTGCAGCAGTTCCTGATCGAGGCCCTGGTGGTGTCGGCGGTGGGCGGGCTGATCGGCGTCGTCGTCGGCCTCGGCAGCGCCGCCCTGATCGCCCGCTTCGGCACCGCGGTGCAGTATTCGCTCGCCCCGGTGGTGCTCGCCTTCAGCTGCGCCTTCCTCACCGGCCTGGTGTTCGGCTACCTGCCCGCACGCAAGGCCGCCCGCCTCGACCCGGTGGTCGCGCTCGCCTCGGAATGAAACCCGCTTTCCACAACATGCTCACGCCTCCCCCACCGCCCCCCCTGGCCGTTTCCATCCGCACCCTTGCGAGGAAGCGTTCGCACCCGGCCCGTCGCCTCGCCCTCGGCCTGCTGGCTGCGGCCACCCTCGGCGGCTGCGCTGTTACCGAACCGCTCGTGCGTCCCGACATTGCCCTGCCGACCGCATGGAGCGAGCGCGCCGACAGCGCCCCGGCGAGCCTCCCCGACACCTGGTGGCAGAGCTTCGGTTCGCCCCGACTCGACACCCTGGTCGCCGAAGCCCTGGCCTCGGCTCCCGACCTGCGGATCCAGGCCGAGCGCGTCGTCCAGGCCGAGTTGGCGCTGCGCCAGGCCGGTGCCTCGCTGCTGCCCTCGCTGGCGCTCGGCGGCGGCAGCGGCGTACAGAATGCCGAAGGCGACGAATCCGGCTCCACCAGCGCCAGCCTCAACGCCCGCTACGAGATCGACCTGTGGGGGCGGCTGGCCGCCAGCCGCGACGCCAGCCGCGCCGCACTCGCCGCCACCCGCTTCGACCGCGAGGCCGCGCGCCTGTCGATGGCGGCCAACGTCGCCACCCTGTGGTTCCAGAGCCTGACGCTGGCAGAGCGCATCGACATCGCACACCAGAACCTGGCGATCGCCGAGCGCGTGCTGCGCGTCGTCCACGCGCGCTACGACAACGGCGCCGCCTCCGCCCTGGAGCTGAGCCAGCAGCGCAGCACCGTGCTTGCCCAGCGCAAGGCGATCGAGCCGCTCGAAGTCTCGCTGCGCCAGACCCGCTCGGCGCTGGCCATCCTGCTCGGGCGCACGCCGCAGACCGGCGTCGCCGCCAGCGCCCGCCTCGCCGAGCTGCACGTCCCCCTCATCGATGCCGGACTACCTTCGGAACTGCTGCTGCGCCGCCCCGACATCGCCGCGAGCGAAGCCGCGCTTGCCGCCGCCGCCGCCAACCTCGCCGCGGCACGCGCCGCGCTGCTGCCCGCCATCAGCCTGTCGGCCGGCGCCGCCACCAGCAGCGCCGAGCTGCTGGCGCTGGCCGGGCGCAACAGCGTGCTGTCGCTATCGGCCTCGCTGCTGCAGACGATCTTCGACGGCGGCCGCCTTGCCGCCGACGTCGACATCCAGCGCTCGCGCCAGCGCGAACTGCTCGAAGCCCATCGGCAAACGGTGCTCACCGCACTCAAGGAAGTCGAGGACGCCCTCGCCAATACGGCCCGCGATGCCCGCCAGGAAAGCGCCCAGCACGAAATTCTCGCCGAGGCCCGGCGCAGCCTGCGCCTGTCGGAACTGCGCTACCGCGAAGGTGCCGACGGCCTGCTCGCCGTGCTCGACGCCCAGCGCACGCTGTTCGCCGCGCAGGACCAGCTCGTGCAGCTGCGCCTGGCGCGGCTGAGCGGCGCAGTGGACCTCTACCGGGCATTGGGCGGCGGCTGGCAGGCACAGTGAAGCGCACCGGGCGCACTGTTGCACACTGTTGCAACAACGCAACATCGTTAATGCTAATCGTTGTCATTTGTAACACCGCTGTATAATCGCCCCGAGAAAGCCGTTCTCACAACCGGGCGCCGAGCGCCCACTTCCTCCCCACCAGCCAGCCAGTCGCGTCCTTGCGGCAAGCCAGCCAGATTCATGCCGCAAGGACCGATTGATGAATTGCACGACTTCACGAGCCCGCACGCTCCATTCCCCACTGCGCCTGACGCGCCTCGCCCTCGCCGTCGCCGCCACCTTCCAGCTGTCCGGCATGGCCGCTGCGGCCGAGGTCCAGCTGCCCCGCATCGACGTCGTCGGCAGCGACGCCGATGCGGTCAAGAAGATTCCCGGGGCGGTCAGCATCGTCACCGCGGAAAACCTCGAACAGTCCCAGCCCCTGTCCACCGAAGCCGCGCTGAAAAGCGTCCCCGGCATCGTCATCAAGCCCGAGGAAGAGAGCGCCATCGTCGGCAACATCGGCATGCGCGGACTGAGCGCCGCCGACTACAAGACGCTGATCCTCGAAGACGGCGTGCCGGTCGCACCGGGCCTGTTCGTCGGCAATGGCCGCTACTACAACCCGCGCATCCAGCGCATGGAGAGCATCGAAGTGCTCAAGGGCGCGGCCTCGCTGCGCTATGGCCCGAGCACCATCGGCGGCGTGATCAACTACAAGACCAAGACGCCCGAGCCGGGGGTGTCGGTGTCCGGGCGCATCGGCTCGCACGGCTACCGCGAAGCGACGCTCGAAGCGGGTGGCCGGTCGCCCTCCGGCGAAGCCGTCGGCGGCTTGGTGTTCACCGGCGCGCGCAGCGACGGCTTCCAGGACAAGGATTTTGAGATGCAGGATCTGATGGTCAAGGGCGGCATGGCGCTCGGCGACAAGCAGTGGATCGGGGTCAAGTTCACCAACTACGAGAACGACGCCAACATTTCCTACCGCGGTATCTTCCTCGACGCCTACCGCGCCGAAGCCGGCTTCAACCCGGCACCCGACGACTGGTTCCTGACCGAGCGCCGCTCGTTCGACATCAACCACGAATGGACCATCGACGCCGACACCACGCTGAGCACCCTCGTGTACTGGAGCGAGATGTACCGCGACTACTGGCGCTTCGGCACGGTCAAGGATGCGCCGACCAAGATCGTGAATGGCCTGACGCAGTGGAACTACAGCGACAGCGTCAATGGCAACAACCGCTCTTTCGACCGCTTCGGCATCGATAGCCGGCTCAACATCGCCCACAACAGCTTCGGCATGCGCAACGAGACCGAACTCGGAATCCGCTTCATGGACGAGGAGATGGTCGACCAGACCATCCAGGCCACGCGCGCCACGCCGCGCACCGGCACCCTCGCCAAGGACGTGGTCGATGCCGCCAAGAGCTACGCCCTGTTCGCACAGAACCGCTTCATCATCAGCGACCGCCTCGCGGTCACCCCGGGGGTGCGGATCGAGAACTACGAACAGACCCGCAAGGACCGGCGCAAGACCACGGCCGAGGGCAACAAGGCCGACACGTCCAATACCGAAGTCATGCCCGGGATCGGCGCCACCTTCCAGCTCGCACCGATGGCGCAGATCTACGGCGGCGTCTACAAAGCGTTCTCGCCGGCGCTCAACGGCGATGCGCTGAACGGACTGTCGGACCAGCAGCTCGACGCCGAGCGCTCGGTCAACGTCGAGATCGGCGTGCGCGGCAGCAACGCGCGGCTGCGCTACGAAGTCACCGCCTTCCGCATGGACTTCGACAACCAGATCATTCCCGCCAACAGCAATTCACTGTTCCAGACCACCAACGGCGGCGAAACCCTGCACCAGGGCCTGGAAGCGGCGATCGGCTACGAGCTCGGCAGCGGCTTCAGCATCGACGCCAACGCCACCTACATCCCCGACGCCGAGTTCGTCGGCAACCGCTACAAGGCGGACGGCACCCTCGACATCCCCGACGGCAACCGGGTCACCTACACCCCGGAATGGGTCGCGAACCTGATCCTGGGCTACAAGTCCGGGCCGCTGAAGACGGCCTTGAGCATCAACTACGTCGATGAGCAATACACCGACGCCGCCAACTCGCGGGCGCTCAAGGAAAACACTTCCGGCTTCTTCACCGGCAAGATGGACGCCTACACCACCGCCGACCTGACCGCGAGCTACGCCATCAACAAGCAGCTGAGCGTGTTCGGCGCAGTGAAGAACCTCGCCGACAAGCACTACATCGCCAGCCTGCGCCAGGGCATCTACGTCGGCCCCGAGCGCAGCTACGAGATCGGGGCCAAGTACAGCTTCTGACCCTCCTTGGCACGCAACGGGACGCACATGAAAAAAGCGCCGAAAGGCGCTTTTTTCATGCCCGATGCGCCCGCCGGGGGCGCCCCGTTGCCGCTTCGGCTTACTTGACGATCTGGCGGGACACCGACAGGTACTCGCGCCCGTGCTCGATCACCGCCGCGCGGTCGAGCTTCTCGGACGCCTTATGCACCGCTTCGAGCGTGTCGGCGAGGGCGTCCATGTCCGCGTTGATCTTCTTCAGCGCGTTTTCCAGCGTATAGGTGAGGATGTGCACCTCGGCCAGGTCGGAATCGCTGACTTCGCCATCGAGAATGGCCTGCAGCTTGTGGTTGTACTCGGAAAAATTGGCCGCGGCCTGCGTCAGGGTTTCCGCCGGCTTGCCCTTGAAGTGGCCGCCGTCTTCGGCTGCCGAAACCAGCGGCGTGAACACGATGCCGAGCGCGGCGACAATGCCGGCGGCGATCCGTTTTTTCATCTGTGTTCCTTTTCGGGATGGGAAGGAGGGCACGCGCACCGCGGGTACTGCGGCGCGGATCCGCGGCGCGACTCAGGATTGCGAGCCCTAATATCGAAAACAATTCTCAGTTTTGTTTCTTTCTCATTCATTGTCAAGGCGAAGCCCAGCCACTCACCACCGGCTCACCGGAGCCACTACAAGGCGCCCCGGCACATCGAGCTCTGCATCCTGCCCAAGACCTCGACCGGTAAGATCCAGAAGTTCGCCCTGCGCGCTGGCCAAGCCCGCCTCCGCCCTCGAATAGGCGAGGCGCCGGCGCCTCGCGGAACACCACCCGCCGTCCTACACTCCCAGCATCGGGTGCCGCCCCCCTGCGGCACGCTGCGGAGAACCGCGATGCCGCTCCGTCCTTTCGCCTCGCGCAGGCTGCTCGCCGCCGTCCTGCTGCTGTATGCCGTGCTGCTGCCGCCGTTTTCCGGCCCCCTCGCCACTGCGGACGGCGGCGCGGTGCCGGTGCTGCGGGTGGACGGCGCGATCGGGCCGGCGACCGCCGACTACCTGCACAAGGGGCTCGCCCGCGCCGCCGCGGCCGGGGCGCCGCTGGTGGTGATCGAGCTCGACACCCCGGGCGGGCTCGACACCTCGATGCGCGCGATCATCCGGGACATCCTCGCCGCACCGCAGCCGGTGGCGGTGTTCGTCGCCCCCGAAGGCGCCCGCGCCGCCAGTGCCGGCACCTACCTCCTCTACGCCAGCCACATCGCGGCGATGGCCCCGGCGACCAACCTCGGCGCCGCCACCCCGGTGGCGATCGGCATCGGCGGCGCCCAGCCGGGCAAGACCGCACCGCGCGAAGAGGCGGACGAGGCCGCTCCCGAGGCCCCCGGCGACGCCGGGCGCGCCCCACCCGCCGGACCGGACGAGGCAACGGGCACGGGCGCGCGCCGGCCTACCCGCGATGCGGCCGCCCCGGCCGACGCGATGAGCGCGAAGTCGGTGTCCGACGCCGCCGCCTACCTCCGCAGCCTCGCCCAGCTGCGCGGGCGCGACGTCGACTTCGCCGAGCGCGCGGTGCGCGAAGCCGCCAGCCTGTCGGCCGAAGAAGCGCTCGCCCGCGGCGTGATCGATGTCATCGCCGTCGACGTCGCCGCGCTGCTGAAGAAGCTCGACGGCCGCACGGTGAGCGTGGCCGACGGCGAGCGCACGCTCGCCACCGCCGGACTCGCCATCGAACGCATCGCGCCCGACTGGCGCAACCGCGTCCTCGCCGTGCTCGCCAACCCCCAGGTGGCGCTGATCCTGATGATGATCGGCATCTACGGCCTGTTCTTCGAATTCACCTCGCCCGGCTTCGGCGTGCCCGGCGTGGCCGGCGCGATCTCGCTGCTGATCGCGCTCTACGCCTTCCAGCTGCTGCCGGTTAACTGGGCCGGGGTGCTGCTGCTGGCGATCGGCGCCGCGCTGATGCTGGCCGAAGCCTTCCTCCCCAGCTTCGGCGTGCTCGGTGTCGGCGGCATCATCGCCTTCGTCGTCGGCGGCCTGTTCCTGGTCGACAGCGAAGTGCCCGGCTTCGGCATTCCCCCCGCCCTCGTCATCGGCCTCGCCCTCGCCAGTGCGGCGATCCTGCTCGCCATCGGCAGCCTCGCCGCGCGCAGCTTCAAGCGCCCGGCGGTGAGCGGGCGCGAGCAGATGCTCGGCGCCCCCGCCACCGTCCTCGGCCCCGCCGACGCCGGCTGCTGGTGGGTCGCGGTCCACGGCGAGAACTGGCGCGCACACGCCGCCGTGGCGCTCGCCAGCGGCGATACGGTGCGCATCGAGCGCATCGACGGCCTCGTCCTCGAAGTCTCGCCCGCCGGCACCGCACCGGCTTCAACGCCCGGGAGCACACCATGATCTTCGACCTTCAATTCGGCCTCGCCCCGCTGATCCTGCTGCTGATCTTTCTCGTCGCGGCCTCGCTCAAGATCCTGCGCGAATACGAGCGCGGCGTCATCTTCCTGCTCGGACGCTTCTGGAAAGTGAAAGGGCCCGGCCTGGTGATCGTGATCCCCGGCATCCAGCAGATCGTCAAGGTGGACCTGCGCGTGGTGACCATGGACGTGCCCGCGCAGGACGTGATCTCGCGCGACAACGTCTCGGTCAAGGTCAATGCGATCGTGTTCTTCCGCGTCGTCGACCCGCAAAAGGCGATCATCCAGGTGGAAAACTTCCTCGTCGCCACCAGCCAGCTCGCCCAGACCACGCTGCGCGCGGTGCTCGGCAAGCACGAGCTGGACGAGATGCTGTCCGAGCGCGAAAAGCTCAACCTCGACGTGCAGCAGATCCTCGACGCCCAGACCGACGCCTGGGGGATCAAGGTCGCCAACGTCGAGATCAAGCACATCGACCTCAACGAGACCATGGTCCGCGCCATCGCCCGCCAGGCCGAAGCCGAGCGCGAGCGCCGCGCCAAGGTGATCCACGCCGAAGGCGAGAAGCAGGCCGCCCAGGCCCTGCTCGAAGCCGCCGAAATGCTCGCCCGCGAACCGGCGGCGATGCAGCTGCGCTACCTCCAGACCCTCACCCAGGTCGCCGGCGACAAGAGCTCGACCCTGGTGTTCCCGGTGCCGGTCGATCTGCTCGGCGAACTGGGCAAGCGCGCCACCCGATAGGGGGCCCGATTCCGCTACCGTCCGGTGCCGCCGCGCGATGCCCATGCCGCTCCCAGGCGCCGCCACAGGTCGCGCGCGAGGCCGACGAAGGCGGCGGTCCAGGCGATCAGCGCGGCGTACAGAAAGATCGGCGGCAGCCCGTGGAGAAAATCGAACTCCATCGCAGCGGCCATCCAGTGCGTGCTCGCGGCGTACATCCCGAGCGGAAACACCGCGCCCCAGTACAGCGGGTCGTATTTCAGCGGGAAGCGCTTATACACGTGGCGCCACAGGGCGAGGATGACCAGCATCGGGATCCACCACGTGCCGGTCGCCCAGTAGAACACGGTGAAGCCTTTGAGGAAGGGCAGCAGCGAACTCAGGTAGGGGGCGTCGGGCGCATTCACGATCAGCAGCGATCCGGCCAGCGTCGAGATCGCCATCGCGCCCATGTTGATCCAGTACGGCGGCGTCAGGTCGCCGGGCGAGAAGCGGAAAAACGTGTAGCGGTAGAAGATCAGCGACATCATCCAGATATAGAGCATCCCGCCCCACAACCACATCGACAGGGCGAGGAAGTTCAGTTCGAGCCGATAGGGCTGGGCGAGATGGTTGGCGAGCAGCGCGCCGAGCACCGCGATCGACTGGGTCGCGACCACCGCGAGCAGCCAGCCGCCGCTGATCCCCTGGTCCAATGCCGGCTTCTGCTCCTTGACGGTGAACGCGGTGAAGATCGTGTACGTCAGCCCCACCCACAGCACGATCGCGACAAACCACAGCCCGAGCGCCGCGCGCTCGCTGCCGGCGAGGATCAGGAACTGGCTGCCGAGGATGCTGCTCGCTGCAACCGCGGTGAAGAAGCCCGGGCCGCGCAGATGATCGACCATGTCGCCGAAAAAGCGCTGCGGAAAGCGGATCATGCGCAGCACGTACAACAGTCCGGTGACGACGTACATCGCACAATTCACTACAAACAGCGCCCGCGCCAGTCGCGGCATGGCGAGCGCGTCGGCCGTCAGGGACAGGATCCCGGTCGCCATGACCACGCCGAAATACGCCGGCGACATGGCCGCGAGATCGCCCAGGAGGCGGCTCCCCGCCTTCACCACCGACGCCGTCCCCGCCCGGCACGGCGATGGCGGGGCGCAGACCCCGGACAACCCGAAGCCGAAAACAGCGCTGGCGGCAAGCAAGACCGCGGTCGCGCCGGGCTTGCGTGTGCTCGGGACATGTCTTCTCCTTATCCACGCCGGGATCAGGGGAAAAAGAATAGCACGCAGCGGTATACGCCTCCCGGCCCGAGTTCCTGGCACAGCGGGTCACGACCGCGCGGATGGCCAGCACAACATGTTTCCCGATCCGTGCCAGGTGCAAGGATGCCGCTGGCGCAACAAGGCTCGAAGCCGCGAGTGAGATATGATCGGTGCACAAGCCGCTGTTCGGGAAACCGGGAACGCCTCTTTCATTTCCGCCATTTCCGAAGAACAAGAAATCCATGGAGACAGGGGGCAAAGGTGCTGTCGCTGCTTCGCAACGTTGAGGCCATCTCCGCCGGCAGGAACCGGGCAAAACTGCATTACACGCTGCTGCGCGCCGTATCCCTGCTCCTCGGCGGCAAGGCCGACGTCGGCATCTTCGCCTGCGCGCCGCAGGGTGAGGCCACGCTCAGGCTGTTTTCCGGCCCGACCATCATGAATTCGGCCCTCGCCCTCTGGCCCCCGCTCCTCGACCAGGTGCGCAGCGACGGCAGGCACATCACCCGCGTCGTGCACGGCCGGCTGTGTGGCGCCATGATGCTGCAGGCATCGGAGCTGGGCGGCGAGCCGCTGATCCTGGCCTACGGCATCGACCACGACCCGCAGTCGAAAGCGGCGGACGAGGTGTCGGGCGAGATCACGCTCCTGGCTCGCATCTACGACAACCAGATCAGGCTGCTCGACTACAGCGAACTCGACTCGCTGACCCGCCTGCTCAACCGCAAGACGTTCGACGAGACCTTCGACCGGCTGCTGGCGCCGCCCTCCCCCGACGAGGACGAGGTCATGGACGAGCGCCGGCATGCCGCGGAAAACGACAACCCGGCCTGGCTTGCCGTGATCGACATCGATCATTTCAAGCGGATCAACGATTCGTTCGGCCATCTCTTCGGCGACGAGGTTCTGTTGCGCATGGGGGAACTGATGCGCAACACCTTTCGCAGCGGGGACCGCCTGTTCCGCTTCGGGGGCGAAGAGTTCGTCGTTCTGCTCAACACACCGGACGAAGCGCAGGCGCTGGCCACGTTCGAGCGCTTCCGGATCTCGGTCGAAAACCACCCCTTTCCCCAGGTCGGCAAGGTGACCTGCTCCATCGGCTTCACCGCGGTGTCGGAAACGGACGTGCCGACCGACGTCGTCGGCCGCGCCGACGAAGCGCTCTATTTCGCCAAGGACAACGGCCGCAACCAGGTTTCGTGCTACGAACAGTTGCTCGGCGATGGCCTCATCACCAGGAAGGAAGAAGCGCCGGCCGGAACGGACTTCGACATCGACGCGCTGTTCGACCTCAAATGACGCCCCGCCCGCTGCGTCCGCCCGGTGGGGCGTCGGTCCGCTCGAGGCGGCGCGGCGCTTCCGTCCGGCGGAAAATCAGGGAGGCCGGGGCAGGTCGCGCGAGCTTAGCGTTTGAGGTCGCGGTAGAACTTTTCGTGGGGGCCGGCGGCTTCCAGGTAAACGAGGCGTACGCTGTCATCGCGGGTGTAACCCAGCAGGTAGCGCAGACCCAGACAGCGGAACGTGTAAACCCACAGCGCAGAGAGATCGCTTTTTTCTTCTCCCCGATGTCGGGATCCTGGGCCACCGCCTCGACCGCCGAGTCCACTTCGTATTGAACCGAGATCCTGATCCGCGACCTCGCCCGAGTTGAACGCCGCATGGGACAGACTCGCCACCCTCGACGCCCACAAGCAGTGGAGCCAGGACCTCGACCCCTTCGTCGTCTCCGGCTCGCCGCGCTGGGAAGTGCTGCGCGTCGCCGGCTGAAGCACGAAAAAAGCCCGCCGGGGCGGAACCTCGGCGGGCTTTGGGGTGGGGGGTCAAGCCGGAGAAATCGGGGTCTGTCCCCTATTTCCGCCGCGCATCAACTTACTCTGCCGCTTCTTCATCAAGTTCGCAATTTCCGTCAGCAATCGTACAAGATGTAGTTCTAGTTCCAGGGCTCCGGGGAGTGGCAGTGAAATCTGCTGCTGCTGCTGCATTCTCGGGAGCCGCTATATCTGAGCATGCCTTGTTACCCGGAGTCGGGATTAAGCTATCGTCATTATTAGAAACCGCTGCAACCAGTGCATTTGCATATGCCTTCGCCTCTCCCAGGCAGGCATTCTCAGCGGATTTTTTCGTGTATGCAGCATATTGTGGCAGCGCCACGGCCGCCAGAATCCCGATGATCGCCACCACGATCATCAGTTCGATCAGGGTGAAGCCCTGTTGCATCTTCTTCATCTGCCTTCTCCTTGAAGGGGTTGTACCCGGTGAAACTGCCGCCGCCGGCCGCGCTGCGGCCCGCGCCTCGGCTTGTACGGAGCAAGGCCCGTGCCATACCCGCCGGAGATGGTTTTCAGCGCGGCTGGCACATCCGCCCGTGCCAGACCCCGCGCGCAGGTGCGCCAGCGCCGCGCTACACTGTGTCCCTTCCCCGTTCCCTCCCGCCTGCCATGGACGCCATCCGCCTCGACACCGCCGCCGCCCTCACCGGCCTGAGCAAGCGCACGCTGTGGCGGCGGCTCGCCGGCGGCGCGCTGCGCGCGGTGGACGGCGCGGCGGGCGAAGCCACCCGGGTGCGGCTCGACGAAGTGCTGGCGCTGTCGCCGCTGCGCCTGGAAGCAGAAGCGCGCGGCATGATCCTCGACGCCGACCGCGGCGCGGCGCCGGCGCAGTGCGAACTGGCGCTGCTGCTGCTGGAACACGGCTGGGTGACGACGGCGCTGGCATGGCTGGAGAAGGCCGCGCGCCAGCTCGACGCCGAGGCGCTGTACTGGCTCGGGCGGTGCAGCCTGGCCGGCACCGGAATCGTTGCCGACGAGGCCGCGGGCATGGAATGGCTGCGCCAGGCGGCGCGCCGCGGCCACGTCATCGCCCCGCAGCTGATGCGCCACCTGCAGGACCCGGCACGGCCGGCGCAGACGTCGGCGGAGCTGGCCGCGGCGCTCGATGCGATCGAGCGCGCGGTGGTGCTGCAGGCGCTGCGCGACACCGCCGCTCCGGCCTGAAGCCGGCGGCGCGGTAGCGCGCGCTCAGTCCAGCACCAGGGCCAGCGCCAGGGGCAGGAAGGCGATCGCGGCGAGGTTGCCGAGCAGCACCATCGAGGCGACCTTGGCCGGCTCCTGGCGGTAACGCTCGGCGAACATGAAGTTCAGCACCGCCGGCGGCAGCGCACCGAACACCAGCAGCATCGCCTGCTCGCGCGCGGGCAGCTCAATGAGCTGCAGCACCGCCCAGGCCAGCGCCATCCCGATCAGCGGGCGGGCGAGCGCGCCGAGCACGCCGATGCCGACTTCGCCGATGCGCGAGTCGGCCAGGCGCACGCCGAGGCCGAGCAGCATCAGCGGAATCGAGATCTCACCCAGCATGCGGATCGCCATCAGGAGCGGCGGCCACACTTCGAAGCCGCTGAGGCTGACCGCCACCCCGAGAAAGGTGGCGAACACCGAAGGCACCCGCCACACCGTGTGCAGGCGCGCACGGTGATCGAGCAGCCAGGCGCCGAAGGAAAAATGCGCCAGGTTGGAGACCATGAAGATCACCACCATCGGCGCCAGCGCGGCGTCGCCGAAGGCGAGCACCGCGAGCGGCAGGCCGAGGTTGCCGCAGTTGTTGAACATGATCGGCGGCACCAGGGTCTTGGGCGCGATCCCGGTGGCGCGCGCGAGCCCCCACGCCACCACCCCCGAGCCCGCCACCACCAGCGCGGTGGCAGCGATCAGCGGCAGGTAGGCGCCCAGCTCGAAGGTCTTGCCGGCGAGCGCAGCGAAAATCAGCGCGGGGACAAAGACGTCCATGTTGAGCTGGTTGGCGTGCGCCAGGTCGGGCTTCATGCGCCGGCCGACGAAGTAGCCGAGCGCGGTGATCGCGAACAGCGGAAACAGGATGGAGACGATTCGCAGCAGCATGGGGTCGCGCTCGGCAGGGGCCGCTCCGGGGCGGAATCGGAACCGGGCCGGCCCCGCAGGCCGACCCGGCAATCGGAAACGCGCGCGGCTTAGAGTACGTAGCGCGCCAGGTCCTCGCGCTGGGCGAGCAGATCGAGGCGGCCGTCGACGTAACCGGCGTCAATCACGACCTTGCCCAGGGCGGCGCTCTTGCCGGCCTCGAACGAGACCTCTTCAAGGAGCTTTTCCATCACCGTGTACAGGCGGCGGGCGCCGATATTCTCGGTCTTCTCGTTGACCTGGAAGGCGATCTCGGCCAGCCGGCGGATGCCGTCGGCGGTGAACTCCAGGGTCACGCCGTCGGTGGCGAGCAAGGCCTGGTACTGGCGGGTGAGGCAGGCGTCGGTGCTGGTGAGGATGCGCTCGAAGTCTTCCACCGCCAGCGAGCCGAGTTCGACCCGGATCGGGAAGCGGCCCTGCAGTTCGGGGATCAGGTCGGAGGGCTTGGCCAGGTGGAAGGCGCCGCTGGCGATGAACAGGATGTGATCGGTCTTGATCATGCCGTACTTGGTCGAGATCGTCGTCCCTTCGACCAGCGGCAGCAGGTCGCGCTGCACGCCCTGGCGGGAGACGTCGGCGCCGTGGGCGTCGCTGCGCGCGGCGATCTTGTCGACTTCGTCGAGGAACACGATGCCGTTCTGCTCGACCGCGCGCAGCGCCTCGAGCTTGACTTCCTCGTCGTTGATCATGCGCGCGGCCTCTTCGTCGGCGAGCAGCTTCAAGGCCTCGCGGATCTTGAGCTTGCGCTGCTTCTTCTTGCCCCCGCCCATGTTCTGGAACATGCCCTGGATCTGCTGGGTGAGCTCCTCCATGCCCGGCGGGGCGAAGATCTCGGCCTGCATCGAGGGCGCAGCGAGCTCGATTTCGATGTCCTTGTCGTCGAGTTCGCCTTCACGCAGCTTCTTGCGGAATTTCTGCCGGGTCGCGGAATCGGGTGCCGGTTCGGCCGCGGCATCGAAGCCGACCGCGCGCGCCGGCGGCAGCAGGGCGTCGAGGACGCGGTCTTCGGCGGCATCCAGCGCGCGGTCGCGCACCGCCTTCATCGCCCGCTCGCGGCCGTCCTTGACCGCGATTTCCATCAGGTCGCGGATGATGGTATCGACGTCGCGCCCGACGTAGCCGACTTCGGTGAACTTGGTCGCCTCGATCTTGATGAACGGGGCGTTGGCGAGGCGCGCGAGGCGGCGCGCGATCTCGGTCTTGCCGACGCCGGTGGGGCCGATCATGAGGATGTTCTTGGGCGTGATCTCGCTTCGCAGCGGCTCGTCCACCTGGGCACGCCGCCAGCGGTTGCGCAGCGCGATGGCGACCGCCTTCTTGGCCTTATCCTGGCCGACGATGTGCTTGTCGAGTTCGGAGACGATCTCCGGCGGGGTCATCTGGGTCATGGGGGTGCCCTCAGTCCAGCACTTCGATGGTGTGGTGGTGGTTGGTGTAGATGCACAGGTCGGCGGCGATGCCGAGTGCCTTGGACACGATCTCCTGGGGATCGAGTTCGGTGTTCTCGACCAGCGCGCGCGCCGCGGCCTGGGCGTAGGCGCCGCCGCTGCCGATGGCGACAATGCCTTGCTCGGGCTCGAGCACGTCGCCGTTGCCGGTGATTACCAGCGAGTGCTCGCGGTCGGCGACCGCGAGCATCGCTTCGAGGCGGCGCAGCATGCGGTCGGTGCGCCAGTCCTTGGCCAGTTCCACTGCACTGCGCAGCAGGTTGCCCTGGTGCTTGTCGAGCTTGGCCTCGAAGCGCTCAAACAGGGTGAAGGCATCGGCCGTGCCCCCGGCAAAGCCGGCCAGGATCTGGCCGTTGTACAGGGTACGCACCTTGCGTGCCGACGCCTTGATGACGATGTTGCCCAGGGTGACCTGGCCGTCCCCGCCAAGGGCGACGCGCTTGCCGCGCCGGACCGACAGGATGGTGGTGCCGCGATATTGTTCCATGACGATTCCTCGCCGGCCGAGTGCCGGCGCCGTGTGACTACGTAAACCTGCAAGTATGCGCGATACGGCACCGGGAGGAACAGGCCGGCGCGCACGGCCCGCCGCCCGGGCTGGCGGCGCACGGGAAACCATATTTCGGTAAAAATGCTTTCACAACAAGCATTAAGCTTTGCGCAAATAGAAATATCAAGATTTGCAACAGGTCATGCACCGGCCGCGCGCGCTCGGCTAGAATGCCGCGATGCACCCGAGAACCCCTCGCGCCGCGGCCGACGCCAGCACCCCGTCCGCCCCCGCGCCGCACTTCGTCCTGCCGGTCCGCGTCTATTACGAGGACACCGATGCCGGCGGCGTCGTGTACTACGCCAACTACCTGAAGTTCTGCGAACGCGCGCGCACCGAATGGCTGCGCGCGCTCGGCGTCGGCCAGCAGGCGCTGCTCGCCGCCGAGGGCATCGCCTTCGTGGTGCGCTCGTTGCATGCCGACTACCTGGCCTCGGCCCAGCTCGATGACGCCCTCGAGGTCGTCAGCCGCATCGCCACCCTGCGCCGTGCCAGCCTGCAGTTCGACCAGCAGGTACACCGCGGCGACGAACTTTTGTTCAGCGCGCGGGTTCTCGTCGCCTGTGTCGATCTGCGCCGCCAGCGCCCGGCGGCGATTCCCCCGTCCCTCCACGCCCTTCTCCAAAGCCCAGCATGACCGTCACCCACGATCTTTCCATCCTCAGCCTGATCAGCCAGGCGAGCGTCCTCGTCCAGCTCGTCATGGCGCTGCTCGCCGGCCTGTCCCTGGTGTCGTGGTACTGGATCTTCCGCAAGTCGTTCCAGATCCGCCAGGCGCGCAGCGACACCGACGGCTTCGAGCGCGACTTCTGGAGCGGCGGCGACCTCAACACCCTGGCCGAATCCGCCGGCCGCCACCAGGCCGAGGGCATGGAACGCATCTTCGAGGCCGGCTACCGCGAATTCACCAAGCTGCGCACCAAGGGCCACGACCACGGCGCCACCCTCGACGGCGCGCGCCGCGCGATGCGCGCCACCTACCAGCGCGAGATCGACGATCTCGAGGCCCACCTCGCCTTTCTCGCCTCGGTCGGCTCGGTGTCGCCCTACATCGGCCTGCTCGGCACCGTGTGGGGGATCATGAACTCCTTCCGCGGTCTCTCCAGCGTCGGCTCCGCCACCCTCGCCCAGGTCGCCCCCGGCATCGCCGAGGCCCTGGTCGCCACCGCGATCGGCCTGTTCGCGGCGATTCCGGCGGTGGTGGCGTACAACCGCTTCGCCCACGACATCGACCGCCTCGGCATCCGCTTCGAGAGCTTCATGGAAGAGTTCTCCAACATCCTGCAGCGCAACCTGCGCTGAGCGGACGGGAGAGCACAGCCCCATGCGACAGCGCCGCCTGATGAACCAGATCAACGTCGTGCCCTACATCGACGTGATGCTGGTGCTGCTGGTGATCTTCATGGTCACCGCACCGATGGTCCAGACCGGCAACATCGACGTGCCTTCGGCCGGGCAGGTCTCGGCCACCCCGGCCGAAGCGATCGTCATCGAAGTGAAGGCCGACGGGACGCTGGCCCTGCGCCCCAGCACCAGCGCCAGCGCACGCCCGGTGAGCAACCTCGAATTCCAGCGCGCGCTCGGCGAGGCGCTGCAAAAGAATCCGGAGCAGAGCTTCCTCGTCGCCGCCGACAGCAAGCTCGACTACCAGAAGGTGATCGACGTGCTCGAAGCCGCGCGCCTCGCCGGCGTGCACAAGATCAGCCTGCAGACGAAGTCCGGCGGCGGCGGTCGATGAGCGTCCGTGACGTACTCCCCCGCCCTGCGACCGGGCGCGAAAAGCCCGGCAAATGGGCCTCGCTCGGCCTGACCCTGGCGGTCCACCTCGGCCTCGCGCTGTTCCTGTTCTTCGGCGTGCGCTGGCAAAGCGCGCCGCCCGCGACGCTGGAAGTCTCGCTGTCGGGCGCACCGGCGCCCACTGCCGCGCCGGCCGCAGCGCCCGAACCGAAACCAGCCCCCCAGCCGGAACCGAAACCCGAACCGAAGCCAGAGCCGAAACCGGAACCCAAGCCGGAGCCGAAGCCCGAACCCAAGCCGGAGCCGCCCAGGCCTGCGTCGGCCCCCAAGCCCGAGATCGTGACCAAGGCGCCGGAGAAAAAGCCCGAGCCCCCCAAACCCGCGCCGAAGCCTGAACCGAAACCGAAGCCCGAACCCAAGCCGAAGCCCGAGCCCAAGCCGGCGCCGAAACCCAAGCCCGAACCCAAGCCGCAGCCGAAGCCCGAACCGAAGCCGGCGCCGCAGCCGGTCCAGGACGACTACATGGCGCAGCGCCTGGCCCAGGAGACCCGCCGCGCCGAGGAAGCCCGCCTCGACAACCTACTGCGCCAGGAAGGCGCGCGCGCCGCCGCAGCGGGAAGCGCAGGCGACGTGGACCGCTACCGCGCAGCGATCGCCGGCAAGGTGCGCGGCAATTTGCTGCGCCCGCCCGGCCTCGCCGGCAACCCCGAAGCGGTGTTCGAGGTCGACCAGCTGCCCAGCGGCGAAGTGCTCAACGTGCGCCTGAAGCGTTCGTCGGGGGTGCCGGCGCTGGACGATGCGATCGAGCGCGCAATCCGGCGCTCGAGCCCCTTGCCGCTGCCCGAAAACCGCAGCCTGTTCCAGCGCACGCTGGAGCTGAAATTCCGCCCGCTGGCGGACGATTGAGCCCGCCATGTCTATAATCCGCGGCTGGAGCCGAACTGTCATGATCAATCCCCTTTCCGCCTTCCGCCTGCTCATCACCGCCTTGCTCGCCGGCCTCGCCTTCGCCGCCCACGCCCAGCTCTCGATCGAGATCACCGGCGCCGGCGCCGCGCGCTTCCCGGTGGCGATCCCGATCTTCGAAAACGAAGGTCGCCTGCCGCAGAGCGTGACCGACGTGGTGCGCGCCGACCTCGAGCGCAGCGGCCTGTTCAGCCTCGTCGATCTCGGCCCGCTGCCGCTGCCCGAGGCGGTGCGCCCCGATCTCGCCGGGCTGCGCGAGCGCGGCGCCGACGCGGTGCTGACCGGCACCCTCGCGCCGCTCACCGATGGCCGCTACGAAGCGCGCTTCCGCCTCTTCGACACCCAGAAGCAACTCGAGCTGGGGGCGATGGCGCTGCCGATGAGCCCGGCGCAGAACCGCCTCATCGGCCACCGCATCGCCGACTTCGTCTACGAGAAGCTCACCGGCCTGCCCGGCTACTTCGCCACCCGCATCGCCTACGTGGTCAAGACCGGGCCGAACTTCGAACTCCAGGTCGCCGACGCCGACGGCATGAATTCCGCCACCGCGCTGCGCTCGCGCGAGCCGATCATCTCGCCGGCCTGGTCGCCCGACGGCCAGCGCCTGGCCTACGTCTCCTTCGAGCAGAAGAAACCGATCATCTACGTCCATGCGCTGGCCACCGGCCAGCGCCGCGTAGTGGCCAACTTCAAGGGCTCGAACTCCGCCCCGGCGTGGTCGCCCGACGGCAGCCAGCTCGCCGTGGTGCTGACCAAGGACGGCCAGTCACAGCTCTACGCGCTCGGCGCCGACGGCTCCGGTGTGCGCCGCCTGGCCCAGTCCTCGGGCATCGACACCGAGCCGTTCTGGGGTGCCGACGGCCACATCTACTTCACTTCCGATCGCGGCGGCAGTCCGCAGATCTACCGCATTCCCGCCAGCGGCGGCAACGCCGAACGGGTGAGCTTCGACGGCAACTACAATGTTTCGCCGCGTCTGTCGGGCGACGGCAAGCTGCTTGCCTTCATCACCCGCAACGCCGGCCGCTTCCAGGTGGCCGCGCTCGACCTCGCCAGCCGGCAGACCACGATCCTCACCGATTCGGCACGCGACGAATCGCCCAGCTTCGCCCCCAACGGCCGCATGATCCTCTACGCCACCGACAGCGGTGGCCGAGGTGTGCTGTCGGCGGTGTCGACCGACGGGCGCATCCGCCAGCGACTGACGGTGCAGGCCGCCGACGTCCGCGAACCCGCCTGGGGTCCGCAGATCCGGTAACGACAACGCGGCGCAAACGCCGCACCCCTCTGCTGTCTTCACAACACAAGTACTGGAGCACTCTCATGAAGAAACTCGCCCTCCCCGCCCTGCTCGCCCTGGCTCTCGCCGCCTGCTCGAGCACCGGTCCCGAAACCACCGGAGCGTCGGTCGAGGACCGCGGTGCCGGCGTCGCCACCGTGACCGCCCCGGGCGCTGCGGGCAGCGGCATCGCCGCGCTGACCGATCCCAACAACATCCTGTCCAAGCGCAACGTGTTCTTCGACTTCGACAGCTTCGTCATCAAGCCCGAAGCCCGTCCGCTGATCGAAGCCCACGCCCGCTTCCTGGTGCAGAACCCGCAGATGAAGATGCTCGTCCAGGGCAACACCGACGAGCGCGGCAGCCGCGAGTACAACCTCGCCCTGGGCCAGAAGCGCGCCGACGTCGTCAAGCAGGCGCTGATGCTGCTGGGCGCGCGCGAAGCGCAGATCGAGTCGGTCAGCCTGGGTGAAGAGAAGCCGCGTTGCGACGACCGCACCGAGGCCTGCTATGCCCAGAACCGCCGCGGCGAAATGCTCTACTCCGGCGAGTTCTAAAATGAAGCGCCTTCTGCCGCTGGCGGCATTTCTCACCGTCGCTTCCGTCGGCCCGGCGCACGCCCAGCTGTTCGGGGGCGACACGGAAGCCCGCAACCAGATCCACCAGCTGCGCCAGGACGTCCAGGGCCAGCTCGAAACCACCGGCCGCGGCCAGCTCGAACTCGCAATGCAGAACGAGCAGCTGCGCGCCGAGGTGGCGCGCCTGCGCGGCCAGATCGAGTTGCTGACGAACGAGGTGGAAACGCTCAAGCAGCGGCAGAAGGACTTCTACGTCGATCTGGACGCGCGCCTGCGCCAGCTCGAAACCGGCGCCCCCCGCACGGGGGCGGGCGGCGACCCGGCGGCGGAATCCGCCGACTACGAGGCCGCCCTCAATCTGCTCAAGGAAGGCAAGCACCAGGACGCGCTCACCGCCTTCGACACCTTCCTCACCCGCTACCCGAACGGCAGCTTCAGCGCCGGGGCCCACTTCTGGGCCGGCAACGCCGCCCTCCAGGGACGCGACACTGCCAGCGCCAACAAACATTTCAATGCCGTGCTGCAGAACTGGCCGCAGGACAACGTCGCCCCCGACGCCATGCTCGGGCTGGCCAACAGCCAGCAGGCCATGGGCGATGCCGCCGCCGCGCGCCGCACGCTGCAGGGCCTGGTCGAGCGCTACCCGCAGAGCAACGCCGCCCAGGTCGCGCGCCAGCGCCTGAGCGCCCGCTGACCGCATGCCGTCGATCGAGACCGGGACGGGCGCCGCCGTCCGCCTGCGCATCACCGAAATCTTCGCCTCGGTCCAGGGCGAATCGACCCGGGTCGGGCTGCCCACCGTCTTCGTCCGCCTCACCGGCTGCCCGCTGCGCTGCACCTGGTGCGATACCGCCTACGCCTTCAGCGGCGGCAGCCCCCGCAGCGTCGACGACATCCTCGCCGAAGTCGCCCGCCATGGCCTGCGCCACGTCTGCGTGACCGGCGGCGAGCCGCTCGCGCAGAAGGGCTGCCCGGCGCTGCTCACCGCGCTGTGCGACGCCGGCCATTCGGTGTCGCTGGAGACCAGCGGCGCGCTCGACATCGGCGGCGTCGATGCGCGCGTGTCGCGCATCATGGACCTCAAGGCACCGGGCTCGGGCGAAGCCGCGAAGAACCGCTACGCCAACCTCGCCCTGCTCAACGCGCACGACGAACTCAAGATCGTGCTCGCCGATGCCGCCGACTACGAATGGGCGAAGCGGCAGATCGCCGAGCACACCCTCGCCGAACGCTGCCCGGTGCTGCTGTCGCCGGTGGCGGGCAGCCTGGCGCCCGCCGAACTGGCCGGCTGGATCGTGCGCGACCGCCTGCCGGTGCGCTTCCAGCTGCAGTTGCACAAGATCCTGTGGGACGACGCGCGCGGGCGCTGAAGCCGCGCCCCGCACCGCCGGGCCCGCGGGGCCGGCTTCGCCGCTCGTTTCCGATTTCCTGGAGCCTCGCCTCATGAACACGCCTCCCCGCGCCGTCGTCCTCCTCTCCGGCGGCCTCGATTCCGCCACCTGCCTTGCGATCGCCCGCGACCAGGGATTCGAGACCTACGCCCTGTCGGTCGCCTACGGCCAGCGCCACGCCGCCGAACTCACCGCCTCGAAGCGGGTCGCCGACGCCCTCGGTGCCCGCGAGCACCGCCTGGCGCGGGTCAACCTCGGCCAGTTCGGCGGCTCGGCGCTCACCGACCCCGCCATCGCCGTGCCCGAGGACGAAGACACCGGCGCGGGCGAGTCGGCCATTCCGGTCACCTACGTTCCGGCACGCAACACGGTGATGCTGTCGATCGCGCTGGCCTGGGCGGAAGTGCTTGGCGCCAGCGACATCTTCGTCGGCGTCAACGCAGTGGACTATTCCGGCTACCCCGACTGCCGCCCCGAGTTCATCGCGGCCTTCGAGACCATGGCCAACCTCGCCACCCGGGCGGCCGTCGAAGGCGCCCGCCTGCGCATCCATGCGCCGCTGATCGCGCTGTCGAAAGCCGACATCATCCGCCGCGGCACCGCGCTCGGCGTGGATTACGGCCTCACCGTGACCTGCTACCAGGCTGACGACGCCGGCCGCGCCTGCGGCCGCTGCGAAGCCTGCCGCCTGCGCGCCGCCGGCTTCGCCGCCGCCGCCATCGACGACCCGACACCCTACCAGCCACACGCCGCCTGAAGCGCACACGCACTACCGACGGCATTCCGTTGACGGCTTTCCGTTGTGTTGACGCGTCGTCACCCATCCACTAGAATTCGCGCTCGTTTTTCGGGTCGTTAGCTCAGTTGGTAGAGCAGCGGACTTTTAATCCGTTGGTCGCTGGTTCGAGCCCAGCACGGCCTACCAAGAAAATCAGGCACTTAGGGCAACCCTCCGGGGTTGCCTTTTTGCTTTCCGGCTTCGTGTAGCCACCATGTAGCCAAATCCGGGCAATGTAGCCACTCGCGCGGAAGGGTTCGCTTGGCGCGTGCCAGAAAGGACGAACCCGCACGCGGGCGGGTCTGGTCTGGTTGCGTGCTGCTGGTCAGCGCGGCGGGCCGGCTACGGCATTCAGGATTGCACCCCATGCCAGCGGGTCGATACCGGACGCATCGGCGCGCTCTACCCAGGCCCAGCCGCGCCGGTCGGGCCAACCCCTGCCCTTGCGCAGCAGGATGGGGACATTGCGGACGGCACGGTGCGCTGCGCTACGCGACAGGCCGGGCACGCGCGCTGAAATCTCGCGGAATGACAGGCCCATTCGGCGAAGGTGAATTGCTTGCTCCACAAGGGGCGGCGGGGTCTTACGCATGGTGACGGGGAACGGTGGCGGGAATTTCAGTTTTTGAGGAGTTCAGTAGTTTTCTGGCACGCTACTTGCTTGAGTTTCGAGACTCTCCGCCCCCTTGTGCAGTCGGAAGCCAAAGGGTCCCCGGCGGCCTCTGGGTCCTTCCAGGCCCCTCCAGTCGCGGGTAGTTCGAACCCCGGCGTTCCGCCAGCGCCAGAAAGTTGTCAGGGGTTAATTGGGTTAGGTTTCTGCGGCGGCCTTCACTGCCTGCCCAGGTCGCGGGGCGCAGCCGGCGCATGCATTAACAGAACCCCCTTTGGAATAATTCTCAACTAGCCCAAGAACACGGTTCGAACTACCCGCGGCAGGAAGTGCCGGGAAGGACCCACGCCACCGGCCGGCGGGGTGATGCAGGCCGGCGGCAGGTCCTCGCAGGTCAGCTCTTCCCGCTCCAGCGGCGGCGGGCGAGCTCGGCCAACAGCACGGCTTCGGCCTGGTCGTGCGTCGGTCCCTTGGGTCGCGGCCAGCCGGCCAGCCCCGGTATCAGGTCGCATGCCTTCCTGATGCTCTCGCCCTTGTCGCTGCTCAGGCCATAGGCACGCTTCCAGGTCTGCGGGGTTGCATAGTCGGTCGGCACGGCCAGCGCGGACAGCACGCCCTCCACCACGCCGAAGGTGAAGATGGACGGCGCGCCCTGTCCGGGCCGGCTCGCCACCTGCTCCAGCATGCACAGCGCGATTGCCGCGCCTTCGGTCGCCTCGGTGATGCCGTCGAGGAAGGCGCGCACGCCACGGCCGGACACGCGCCGGCTCTTGCCATGGGGCTCGGTCGGCATGCTCACCACGTCGACCAGCCGGCCGGCGTCGGTCAGCACGGCCAGCGCGCCAGACAGGCCGGGGTCGATTCCTAGGAAGAGGCGGGCGGCGGTCATTGGCTGCCCTCCTTGCTGGCGCTGGATGCGGCCTGAAGTTGCAGCATGGCGGCGGGCAGGGCGCAGCCCTCGCGGATGATGGCGAAGTTCCAGCCGATGCCGGTCTGCCCGGTCAGGACGATTTGCAGTGTGTTCATGTCGGGGTCCTGTCTTGTTCGAAGCACCAGAGGGCGGCAGCCAGGGCGGCGGCCGGTGTGGTGAAGGTGTCGGGATTGGTGATGCCGGCCACAGTGAAGCGGTAGCCCTTGCGGGGGCCTCCGACAATTTCAATGGCGGCGACCAGTTCGGGGCATCGCTCCAGGTTGCGGGCGATTTCGCGGGTCAGGGGGGCGTTCACGCTGCGGCTCCCATCATCGGCGCGAGGCGGTGCCAGATGGCGCGCACGGCTTGCACGTCTCCGGCGCAGTAGGTCGCCACCCGCTCCAGGTCGCCAGCCTTCCACCACTGCCACGCCTGCGCCCCGGTGCCTTCGGCCTTCGGGTCGGGTAGTGCCAGGGCGCGGCACAGCGCCTGCAAGCTGATGCGCTCGCGGTAGCCTGCCCACGCCATCATGCTGCAGCCGTAGTCCTTGCCGGGGCGGGCGCTCGGGCCGGGCAGCGCAAAGGGCGGGCGCAGGCCGTGCACGATGCAGCGCCGCCACAGGAAGCCCAGGTCGAAGGCGGCATTGTGGGCGATGAAGAACGGGGCATCCGGCCAGAGGGTGCGGCCCTGTGCATCCGCTACCGCGCCGCCGGCCGTCCAGTCCTCCACCGTCTCGAAGAACTGGCGCAGCAGTTCGGTTTCGCCCTCGCCGTCCTTGCGCAGCAGCACAACAGGCGGCCGGTCGTTGTCGAGCGCCAGCCCGATGGCGATAACCTGCCCTGCGCCACCGTCCAGGGCCGTGCGGCCGATGGCCTCCAGCGCGGCGGCCTCGCCTTCGGCGGCGTGCCAAGCGGCGATGCTTTCGGGCTTCTTGTAGCTGGCCGGCGGGCGGATGCCGGCACGGATGGCGGCGAGGGTGTCCGCGTCCTCGGTCGGCGCGGTCTCGATGTCGAGGAAGATTTGCATGGTGATGTTCTCCTGGTGCGCCAGCCGGCGCGGAGCCGGCGGCACGTTGTCGGGTGGGGTCAGAAGGGGATGTCGTCGTCAAAGTCCGCGAAGCCAGCGCCAGCGGGGGCGTAGGCGGTCGCAGCGGCCGGCGCGGGGGTGGCGGGTGCCGGAGCGGCCGGGGCGGCCGGGGCGGGCCGGCTCGCGGCGGGCGCGGACAGGCTCACGGACTTGGGCGCGCTGGCGGACTGGTACTCGGGCGATGCGCTGATGGTCTCCTGCATGCGCGAGGACAGCCCGGCGAAGACGTTCCAGTCGGGCGCGGCGAGGTCGAACAGCACCGGGGCATCCTGCAGCTCGGGCGCGGTCATGCCCTTGGGGACGGGTGACACGCTCAGGATGTTGGCGTACTGCTTGCCGGCGCGCTCGATGTGCACCAGATTCAGCAGGCAGGGGGCGTTCAGCAGCTTG
>NZ_JALLIK010000097.1:0-67991 GCF_023093595.1 Thauera aromatica | reverse complement strand
TTGAACTCGGCCGTGTACTCCTGCTTCGGGATGCGTTTCACGTCGTTCTTCCTCTCGTTGCGTCGATCGTACGACGACTACGTTGGAAGACGAAATTCGTGGGGCAGCTCACCGACGCTGGCGCAGCGCGGCGAAACGCTGTGGACATGGGCGAAAAGCTCTTTGGCTGATACCACGCCCCGGCTGTGGGCGCTGATCGGTGACGGGCGATTCTTCTACTTTTTGCCGCTATACCGCACGGATGCCAGCAACACGGGGGCGGTGTTGCATTATTTTGGGGACATCGCGAGCCTGGTCCCAAATGACAAATATGGCTGCGTGATCGTAGCCCACGAAAGCGCCGCCCCATCTTCCTCCAGCGTAACTGACAAGCATCCCGGGGGCTTTATGGGCCTCAGCACCGGCTATTCGCGGTACGTTGCGCGGGGCGGCGCACAAACGGGTGCCGCGACAACTTTCCTGCTCTCTGCGGGCTTCACAACAAATACATATATCGGTACCTACAACGCCTCCGAGCAACCCTACCCTGACGGGAACCTGCGTTTTGGCGGTCCGGTTGCTGTGCTCGACGGGATATCAACCACATCCCCTTTTCGCGGCCATCTCCCCGGGATTGTCCTGCCGCTCGGGCGCATTGTCCCGACGAGCTTTACTGCGCTGTTCGAATCCGCCGCCGCTGCCCTTTTCGGGGTTAAGGCCGTGCAGGTTTCGAATACTCTTGGCACAATCGATAGCTACGTCTGCCACACACTGTTCGACATCCGGGGACCGTGGCGATGAGCGTCCTGGTTTGGCTTCCTGTAATTATCCCGTCCGTTGCGTCCACGCTGATCGGTCGTCTCCATGGCTCGACCAAAACCGCAGGGGCGCCCGATGCCCCTGTCCGTCGCCGCGTGCAGGTCGTCGGGGCTGCAAGCAACGCGCACGGCCACGCCTTCCCCTCCACGGCATCCGTGACCTGGACCTGGGCCGACGAATCCGGCAACTGGGAAGTCCGCAACCTCGACCCCGCGCTCAAATACCACGTCATCGCCTACGACCACACCGGCGTGCACGACCCGGTGATCAAGATGAACCTCGTCCCCACGGTGGATTGACATGAACCTCTCCGCAGCCCACGACACCGCCCGCGCCGCTGCCGCCCGCCTGCCGGCCCTGCAGGCCTCGTTCGACCTGCTCGATGCCGGCGCCGGGCAGGCCCGCATCGACATCCTCGATGCCCTCGACACCGTGCTCGTCTCCATTTCCATCGCCGACGGCGTGGGCACGCTCGATGCGCAGGCGCACCAGATCATCCTCACCGTCCCCATCGAGGCGCAGATCGCCACCGCCGGCGATGCCGACCACGCGGTGATCTACGACAACACCGCCGCGGTGTGGGCGGACGGGGTGACGGTCTCGGACGAAGCCGGCAGCGGCGAGATCAAGCTCGCCTCCACCGTATTGCAGCAGGGCGCCTTCTGCCGCCTGACCTCGGCCGTCTTCCAGGGCTGAGCCCGTGGCCGACCAGAAGCTCCGATTCTGGCGGCAAGTCACGCCCACGCCGGGCGAAGTGTCGCTGGTCTTCGGGGACTGGCCCGGGGTGCAGCTGCGCTTTGTCACGCCGGTATCGCCCACCCCCGGCCCGGTGGCGCTGGTCTTCGGTGCGCAGCCCCGGCTGCTGGAAGACATCGAAGGCACGCTTGCTCCCGCGCTCCCCGCGCCATCGGCCGCGCTTGCCCTCGCCGCGCAGGGCGACAGCTACCCCGCGGCGGACTATGTCGATGGCACCCTTGCCGCCGCGCTCCCCGCGCCGGTCGCACCCGCGCTCGAGCTCGCTGCCGCGGGGAATGCCTTCACCCCGGCGCAACTGGCGGCAACCCTGCCTGCGGCGGCCTTGCCGGCACTCACCTTCGCCGCCACGGAAACGCTTCCGCGGATGCCGGCCGCGCTCGCCGCGGCACTGCCTGCGCCGCCCGCGCCCGCGCTCGCGTTGGCCGCCATCGCCGATCTGCTCACCCCGGCGCGGGCCGCCGCCATCCTGCAGGCCGTGGTGCTGCCGCCCCTGGCGCTGGGGTCGATCGCCATCGACTACGACATTGCCTTGCCCGATGCCATCGGCCCCGGCATCGCCGCCCGCCACCTCGCCCCCCGTGACGCCCCCGCCGTGCTCGCCGCGCCCCAGCAACAGATGATCGCCGCCCGCACCCCGGCCGCCGCCCGCACCCTGCAGGCCGCGCCGCTGCCCGCGGGCGCCGCCATCGTGCAGCAACAGATGATCGCCGCCAGTCGCGCCAGCCTGCAGCGCGCGCAGCACGGCGCCGCACTGGGCAACGGCCGCCGCCTGGGCCATGCCGACACCCTGCGCCAGCAGCGCGTCCTCGCCGCCCCGGCACAACACGGCATTGCGCTCGCCGCCCGCACCCGCAGCGACCATCAGGAGCGCATCCGCACCCGTCACCGCCTGCGCACCGATCAGCAGCAGGGCACCCGCGCCGCCGCGCACGCTCCGGCTGGGCACCGCCAGGGCCTGCCGCTTGCCCGCGGTGCGGCGCTGCGCCAGCAGCAGATGATTCCGCTGCCGCTCGGCTGGTGGCAGATCGCCTATCCGTGGCCGGTGCCGCCGATCGACCCCGCCGCGCCCAGCAGCCCGGTGGCGCTGCGCTTTTGCCGCCTTGCCGACGGCGCCACGGCGCTCGTCTTCGGCTGCCCGCCGCCCCCGCAACCCGGCACCGGGACGATCGTCGTTCCGGTGCGGAGGACCTATCTCGTGCTCAACACCGTCACCCTTGTGCGCGCCAGCGACAGCGCCCCGCTTACCGCGCTCTCGCTCGCCCTGCAGATCGACATCGATTCCTGGACCTGGGGCTGGGACGCCTCCATCCCCGGTGCCGAGCTCGCCCTGGTCGAACCCATCGCCGCCGGCGAGCCGGTCGAACTCATCGCCACCGTCAACGGCGAGGCCTTCCGCCTGCTCGCCGAACGCATCGCCCGCGACCGCCGCTTCGCCCAGTCGCGCCTGCGCATCAGCGGGCGGGGCAGGGCGGCCATGCTCGCCGACCCCCACAGCCCCGTCGTCACCCGCAGCCACGGCAGCGACCGCAGCGCGCAGCAGCTGCTCGCCGACGCCCTTACCGACAACGGCGTGTCGCTGGGCTGGACGCTCGACTGGCAGGCCGCCGACTGGCTCGTCCCTGCCGGGCTCTACAACCATACAGGCCCCTACATCGCCCACGCCCAGCGCCTGGCCGAAGCCGCCGGCGCCTACGTCCAGGCCGACCCGCTCACCGACACCTTGCGCATCCTCCCGCGCTACCCGCTGCTGCCGTGGGAATGGGACGCCGCCACCCCCGACGTCGACCTGCCCAGCGCCCCGGTGGTGCGTGAGGCCATCGAATGGCTGCAGCGCCCCGACTACAACCGCGCGTTCGTTTCCGGCACCGAGGCCGGTGGCATCCTCGGCCAGGTCACCCGCGCCGGCACCGCGGGCGACGTCGTCGCCCCCATGGTCACCGACCCCCTCGTCACCCACGCCGACGCCGCCCGCGCCCGCGGCCGTGCCATCCTCGCCGACACCGGCCGCCAGGCGCGCATCACCCTCGACCTGCCGATCCTCCCCGAAACCGGCATCCTCACCCCCGGCCAGCTCATCCGCTACACCGACGCCGGCACCCCCCGCACCGGCCTCGTGCGCAGCACCGCCGTGCGCGCCCAGCTCCCCACCGCACGCCAGACCATCGAGCTCGAAACCCACCTCTAGCCCCACCTTCTCCCATCGCCAGCCCGCCGACCATGAGCAACCTCTACGCCAAGTTCCGCGCCCTCATCCCCGACGCCCCGCTGCTCGTCGGCACCGTCGTCGCCACCGCGCCGCTGCGCGTCCAGCTCCCCGACGGCAGCCTCATCGCCGCCCGCGGCGAGGCCGAGCTCGGCCAGGCCGTGTTCGTGCGCGACGGCGCCCTCGAAGGCCCTGCCCCTGCGCTGCCGATCACACTCATCGAAATCTGACCCGCCGTCCCGCCACACCCGCCGCGGTAGAATGCCCCCCAGCCTATCCCCGGAGAATGCCGCCATGCCCCCGGCACCCCGCCTGCCCATCCTCTGCGCCGCCGCGATCCCCGCCGCGCTGCTCATCGCCACCGCCGCCCACGCCCAGGTCTACAAGTGCCGCATCGACGGCCAGGCCGTCTTCGCCGACCGCCCCTGCGCCACCGACGCCCAGCCTCTCGACATCCGCCCCGCCGCCGGTCCCGGCACCCCGCCCGCCCCCGGCGCACCCACCACCCTCGACAAAATCAACGCCTCCGTCGACGAAATGGTCCGCTCCCGCCAACTGCGCGAGCTCGACCACCGCCTGCGCGTCGAACGCGCCGACCTCGAGCAAGAGCAGGACCGGATGAACCGCGAACTCGCGGCCCTGCGCAACAAAAAAGACCGCGCCAACACCAACCTCGCCGGCGCGATGTGGGAGCAGAGCATCAGCGAAGAAATGAACGCCACCGTCGCCCGCTACGACCTGCGGATGCGCGGGATACGGGACGAGATCAAGCGGCTGGAAGAACAGCGGGCGGGGATGGTGGGGCGGTGAGCGGGGGGGGGCGGTAAAGCACGATTTTGCTGTCTAAAATTCAAAAATCGCCCCAGTATTCACGCGGGGTTGAGGGTCGCCGTTGGGTTTTCGAGTTTTAGACAGCAGGGACGCTAAATGCCTGTAACGGCGCGGGTTCTAGGCGAATTGGCGACGTATAATGTCCATCCCTGAATTGTGAGGACCTGAGTGCCGATGTCAATCCTCGATCTTCAGGGCTGGCTGCAGACGCCGCAGGGACGCTACCTGCTCGCCTGGGAGCAAGACGGGGTGGATCGCACCGTGGCCGATATTTTCGGCTATAACGCCGCGCAGATCGGCCTGCCCGAAATCGACCTCCTGCGCGCGAACCGGATGCCGCACCGCTTCGGCTGTGCGCCGGCTGCGGGGGCGCAGGTGCAGGCGAACGAGTTCGAACTGCCGTTCGCCAGCGCCAGCCTCGATCTGGTATTGCTTCCGCATGTGCTCGAGTTCTCGCGCCATCCGCATGAGGTGCTGCGTGAAGTCGAGCGTGTGCTGGTGGCCGAAGGGAGCGTGGTGATCACCGGCTTCAACCCGATCAGCCTGTGGGGGCTGCGCCGTGTGCTCGGATGCCGCGCCACCGCCGTGCCATGGAATGGCCAGTACCGCAGTGCGATGCGCATCCGGGATTGGCTGAACCTGCTCGGCTTCGAGATCCGCGGCAGCGGCTGCGGCTGTTTCGTCCCGCCGGTCCACCGCGTGCAGTGGCTGGAGCGCTGGCGCTTCATGGATCGGGCCGGAGCGCGCTGGTGGCCGGTGCTGGGGGCGGCGTACCTGTTGCACGGCGTCAAGCGGGTCCATGGGATGCGCCTGATCACGCCCCGATGGCGCGGGCGCAAGGTTCACTCGAAAAGACTTTCGCCGCTTGCCCAACGCAACGGCGACACGAGGAAAACGCATTAGATGACGGAAGAAGTGGATATCTATACCGATGGCGCCTGCAGCGGCAACCCCGGCCCCGGCGGCTGGGGTGCGATTCTGCGCGCCGGCGCGCACGAGAAGGAACTGTGGGGCGGCGAGCCGGACACCACCAACAACCGGATGGAACTGCTGGCGGTCATCCGCGCCCTCGATGCGCTCAAGCGCCCGGTGTCGGCGCGCGTGCATACCGACAGCCAGTACGTCCAGAAAGGGATTTCGGAATGGATCCACGGCTGGAAGGCGCGTGGCTGGAAAACGGCGTCGAAGGCGCCGGTGAAGAACGAGGATCTGTGGCGTGCCCTCGATGCTGCGGCATCCCGTCACCACGTCAAGTGGCTGTGGGTACGCGGGCACGCCGGGCACCCGGAAAACGAGCGTGCCGACGCCCTCGCGCGTCGTGGTGTGGAAGCGGTGCGGCGAGCCGGAGCGGCGGTCGAAGGCTGAAGAAAAAAGGAGCGGTTCCCATGCGACAAATCGTGCTCGACACCGAAACGACCGGCCTGGACTGGCGCAACGGCGACCGTGTCATCGAAATCGGCTGCGTCGAGCTGTTCAGCCGCGGCCTCACCGGCCGGCATTTCCACGTCTACATCAATCCGGGGCGCCCGATTGCCGCCGAAGCGGTCGCCGTGCACGGCATCACCGAAGAATTCCTCGCCGACAAGCCGAAGTTCGCCGACATCGTCGATGCGTTCGAGGACTTCGTGCGCGATGCCGAACTGGTCATCCACAATGCCAGCTTCGACGTCGGTTTTCTCGATTGCGAACTCGAACTCCTCGGCCGTGGCCGGCTGAGCAGCCTGTGCTCCGGCGTCATCGATACCCTCAGATTGGCGAAAGAGCAGAATCCGGGCAAGAAGGCCTCGCTTGACGCGTTGTGCGAGCGCTACTCGATCGACAACGCCCGCCGCGAACTGCATGGCGCTTTGCTCGATGCCGAACTGCTCGCCGAAGTCTATCTGGCGATGACGCGAGGGCAGGACAGCCTGATGATCGGGCTCGATGACGAACCTGCGGCGAGCGACGTCGCGAGCGCGGCGGCAGCGCTGAGCGCGCGTGCACCACTGCAGGTGCTGCGCCCGAGCGCGGCCGAACTGCAGGCCCACCGGGCGGTGCTGGAAGAAATCGCAAAGGCGAACAAGGGCCTGTGCCTGTGGCTGCCGCCGGAGTCGGAAACGGCTTCGCCAGCCTGATCGCGCCGGCGACGTGCTCAGCGCCCGTCGCGGCGCAGTTTTTCCAGCCCCTTGAGGATGTCGGCGCGCGAGAGCTGGCCGATCAGGCGCGAGCCCTCGACGACCGGCAGGCAGCGATGCGGGTTGGCGAGGAACATCTGGATGGCATCGATTACGCTGGCATCGCCGGCAATCGAGCTCACGTCCCGGCTCATGAATTCTTGCACCTCGCCCGCTTCGTGGCGGAAATACGATGCATCGAGCGCCGCCTTGAGGCAGTCCCTTTCGGACAGGAAACCGATCAGGCGGTTGTTTTCATCGACCACCGGAGCACCGCTCAAGCCGTGTTCGAGCAAGGTATGCACCGCCTTGAGCAGGTCGGTCCGGGCGGTGAAGGCGAGGTGGTCGCCGATCATGTAGTCTTTGACGAGCAGGGAACTGAGCATGGTTCTTTCCGGTTTTTATCGTGTGATTCAGTTCGATTGTTCGGTACTCGCGGCGCTGATGCGGGCCTGGCGCTTGGTGCAGGGCTTCTTGCAGCCGAACTCGCAATCCTGGCCGAGCGTCCCCAGACCGCCGCAGCTGCCGGCGATCGGCTTGCGTCCGAACATGACGCCGATTGCCATTGCGGCGATGACGATGCCGACGACGGCGAGCGTGATCAGAAAAGTGTTCATCTTGCTTCTACCTCGGTAGGGGGCCGGCCTGGCCCCCTTGTTACGAGTGGACAATACCTCGCCCGCGGCCGTTCTGGCCATGCCTGCGGGGTGGCGGCGTCTTCGGGCTCGTGTCCTTGCCGTTCCCGGGGGCGCCGCCGGGTACGGCCGCCGGTCTCAAAGGCGCAAGTGCGCGCCGGGCAGCGTGCCCGACTGTTCGAGCCGGGTCACGGTCGGCCCCAGGTCGAGCCCGGTTTCTTCCTTCAGCTGGCGTGCGCGCAGGCGCAGCTCATCCATGCTGCGTTCGATCGGCTCGCCGGCGGCGGCGAAGGCGACGACGTTGCCGCTGTCGCAGGACGGAAACGCCACCGCCCGGCCCCCGGATGCGTCGACGATACGTTCCAGGCTGGCCTTGTAGCCGCGCGCACGGCCGAACAGGTTCGCCGCCATCAAGCCGCGCTCGCTCAGTCGTGCATGCAGCGCCTGGTGGAACGGCAGGGTGTCGAGGGCGCCGGCGCGGGCGTTGCGGTCGTAGCCATCGACGAGGATGTAGTCCCAGGTCTCGTCCCGCTCCAGCACGTACTGCGCGCCGCAGCCGAGGTGAATGGAGAAGCGCGCGTCCTCGGCCGGCAGCTTGAAGAACTGCCGTGCCGCGGCGACGACCGCGGGGGCGATCTCGACCACCCGGATGCGCGCTTGCGGCAGGTGGTGATGGACAAAGCGCGCCAGCGAGGCGGCGCCGAGGCCGATGATCAGCACTTTCCTCGGCCAGCGCCCGCCGTCGGCGGCAAGGCCATCGCGCAGCAGCAGGCCCGCCATCATCTCGCGAGTGTAGGCGAGTTCGAGCGCATGGGGGCGGCGGATGCGCATCGCCCCCTGGATCCAGTCGGAGCCGAAGTGCAGGTAGCGCACGCCGGCTTGTTCGGAAATATCGATCGGTGGATTCATCCCTGGAAACCTGCTTCGATCAGGCGCCGGCCAGGCGCTTCAGTGCGTAGAGGTGCTCGAGCGCTTCGCGCGGGCTGAGCGTGTCGGGGTCGAGCGCGGCCAGTTCGGTCAATACCGGGTGCGACAGGGGTTCGCCCTCGGGCTCGGGCAGGGCGGCGAACAGGTCGGCCTGCGGGCCGGCATCGATCTCGCGGTTCTCCAGGGTGCGCAGCCGCCGCTTGGCGTCGCGGATCACGCCCGCCGGGATGCCGGCGAGCGCGGCGACCTCGATGCCGTAGCTCTGGCTTGCCGGGCCTTCCTCCAGTGCATGCAGAAAGACGATGCGGTGGCCGTGCTCGACCGCGTCCAGATGCACGTTGGCGCACTCCGGATAGTCGGCGGCGAGCCGGGTGAGTTCGAAATAATGGGTGGCGAACAGCGTCAGGCTGCCGTTTTTTTCCAGCAAGTGGCGGGCGATGGCGAAAGCCAGCGCGAGACCGTCGAAGGTGGATGTCCCGCGCCCGATCTCGTCCATCAGCACCAGGCTGTGGGCGGTGGCGCCGTGCAGGATGGCGGCGGCCTCGGTCATCTCGACCATGAAGGTCGAGCGCCCGGAGGCGAGGTCGTCGGAGGCGCCGATGCGGGTGAAGATGGCATCCAGTGGGCCGAGCTCGGCAGCCTCGGCCGGGACGAAGCTGCCGACGTGGGCGAGCAGGCAGATCAGCGCGACCTGGCGCATGAAGGTCGATTTGCCGCCCATGTTGGGGCCGGTGATCATCAGCATGCGGCGGGTGGCGGCGAGGTGGGCGTCGTTGCGGATGAAGTTTTCCACCTGGCGTTCGACCACCGGGTGGCGGCCGCCGGCGATGTGCACGCCGGGGGTGTCGATGAAGCGCGGCCGGACGTAGCCGTTGCGCAGCGCAGCGTCGGCGAAGGCGGCAAGCGCGTCCACCGTCGCCAGCGCGCGCGCGATGCGCTGCAGTGCCGGAATGTGGCCGGCAAGGGTATCGAGGACTTGGTCGTAGAGCAGTTTCTCCCGCGCCAGGGCACGCTCCTGGGCCGACAAGGCCTTGTCTTCGAAGGCTTTCAGTTCGGGGGTGATGTAGCGTTCGGCGTTCTTCAGCGTCTGGCGGCGGCGGTAATCGTCGGGCACCTTGTCGGCGTTGGCGCGGCTGACCTCGATGTAGAAGCCATGGACGCGGTTGAACTCCACTTTGAGGTTGGCGATGCCGCTGCGCGCGCGCTCGCGCGCTTCGAGGGCGAGGAGGAATTCGCCGCAATTGCTCTGGATCGCGCGCAGTTCGTCGAGTTCGGCGTCGAAGCCGGGTCCGATCACGCCGCCGTCGCGCACCATGGCGGCGGGCTCGGCGGCGATCGCGCGCTGCAGCAGGGCCAGAGGGTCGGGGGCGATCTCCAGTGCAGTGTGCAGCTCGACCAGCAGCGCCGCGCCGCACGCCGACAAGGCCTCACCCAGCGCGGGCAGGCGGGCGAGGCTTTCGCGCAGCGCCGAGAGATCGCGTGGGCGCGCGCTGCGCAGCGCGATGCGGGCGGTGATGCGGTCCACGTCGGCGACCCCGCGCAGTGCCGTGCGCACCGCTGCGGCCAGGCGGCCGTCGCGGCTGTCGATGCCGTAGTCGGTGGTTTCGCCGACCAGCTCTGCGACCGCGGCCTGGCGTGCGGCGGGGATGGTGCGCTCGCGCAGCGGGTGGTGCAGCGCATGGCGCAGCCAGCGCGAGCCCATGCTGGTGACGCAGCCGTCGAGCAGCGACAGCAGGGTGGGGGCGGGCTCGCCGCGCAGGGTCTCGGTCAGTTCGAGGTTGCGCCGGGTGGCGGCGTCCAGGCGCAGGTATTCGGATTCGCGTTCGACGGTGAGGCCGGTGACGTGGGCCAGGGTCTGGCGCTGGGTGGCCTGGGCATAGTCGTACAGCGCCGCCGCCGCGCCGAGCGCCAGCGGCAAGCCGTCGGTGCCGGTCTCGGCAACGCCAAAACCGGTGAGGTCGCGGGTGCCGAAGTGCGTAGTCAACAGGCGGAGGCCGGTCTCGGCGTCGAACTGCCAGTCGGCCAGGCGCCGCAGCGCCGGCGCGAGGCGGTCGAGCAGCGGCAGCGCAAGGCCGTCCGGAATCAGCACTTCGGCCGGGCGCAGGCGCTCGAACTGGGCCTGCAGGTTCTCGGCCGCGCATTGGATCAGGCGCAGGTCGCCGTTGGCGAGGTTGAGCCAGGCCAGACCGAGCACGCCGCGGTGCACGCTGGCCGCCAGCAGGAGGGCGTCGCGGCGGTCGTCGAGCAGCGCGGCGTCGGTCAGCGTGCCGGGAGTGACGATGCGGCTCACCGCGCGCTCCATCGGCCCCTTGGTCGCGCCCGGCTCGCCGACCTGCTCGGCGATCACCACCGATTCGCCCAGCTTGACCAGGCGGGCGAGGTACTGCTCGACGGCGTGGAAAGGCACGCCCGCCATCCGGATCGGCCTGCCGCCGGACTGGCCGCGGGTGGTCAGGGTAATGTCGAGGAGGCGCGCAGCTTTTTCCGCGTCCTCGAAGAAGAGCTCGTAGAAATCGCCCATGCGGTAGAAGAGCAGCGTGGAAGGGTGCTGCGCCTTGAGCCGCAGGTACTGCTGCATCATCGGCGTGTGATTCGCGATCTCGTGCTCATCAAGCTCGCGCCGGCGCTCTGATATATCGTCCAAGGTGCTGATTCTTCGCTGTTCGTTACCGCTCGTCGGTCTGTCTTGCGGGGCGTTCACCGGCGCCCGCGATGGCGTGCCGATGGCGTGCTTCAGGCCGGCAGGTTCTCGGGACGGTAGGACTGGATGATGGGCAGGAGCTGGCCGAAGATCTTCGGTGCGCCGGCGACCATGTTGCCGGTGGTGAGAAAGTTGGCTTCGCCCGAAAGGTCGGACACCAGGCCTCCCGCTTCCTGAATCAGCAGCACGCCGGCGGCCATGTCCCACGGTGCCAGGCCCATTTCCCAGAAGCCGTCGAGGCGCCCGGCGGCGACGTAGGCGAGATCGAGCGCCGCGGCGCCCGGGCGGCGGATGCCGGCGGTCTTGCGGGTGAGTTCCTTGAACATCGCCAGGTAAGCGTCGACGTGGTCGAACTGGCGGAAGGGAAAGCCGGTGCCGATCAGGGCTTCGTTCAGCCGGGTGCGGCGCGATACGCGGATACGGCGGTCGTTGAGGAAGGCGCCGCTGCCGCGCGAGGCGGTGAACATCTCGTTGGCGACCGGATCGTAGACCACCGCGTGCTCGAGTACGCCTTTTTTGGTCTGGGCGATCGAGACCGCGTATTGGGGGAAGCCGTGAATGAAGTTGGTGGTGCCGTCGAGGGGGTCGATGATCCAGTTGAACTCGCTCTCCGCGCCGCTCACGGGGCCGAGTTCCCCGGACTCCTCTGCTAGAATCCCGTGCCCCGGGAAGGCCTCGCGCAGCACTTCGATGATGGCCTGTTCGGCAGCGCGATCCACCTCGGTGACGAAGTCGTTGGGCGATTTCGCTTGCACGGTGAGCAGATCGAGCTGAGTCGAGGCGCGGTTGATGACGGACGCGGCGCGACGGGCGGCCTTGACGGCAATGTTCAGGGTGGGATGCATGCGGAGCGGTCTCGGTTAAAGAATCGGGCGCCTGCGACGTGCGGCCTTCCCCCGTCGACAAGCGATGCGGCGGCCCGGCTGCACACGTTCCGGGCAGGCGGCCCGGCAAATTCGGAAAACGTGGAATTTTAATATGAATCGCCCCCTCGCGCTCGACCGTATCCGGGTCGTATTGTCGCGTACCAGCCATCCCGGAAATATCGGTGCCGCCGCGCGTGCGATGAAGACCATGGGGTTGCGCGACCTGTGGCTGGTTGCCCCCGAGTCCTTTCCCGACGAGGTGGCGACCGCACGCGCCTCCGGGGCGGCGGATCTGCTCGAATCCGCGCGGGTGGTCGGTACGCTGCAGGAAGCGCTGGCCGACACGGTGCTCTCCGCTGCGCTCACGGCGCGCCGGCGTGAGCTCTCGCTGCCGCGCATGCAGGCGCGCGACGCCGCCCGCGAACTGGTCGCGCGCAGCCGCGACGGCATCGTCGCGCTGGTGTTCGGCAACGAGACCAGCGGCCTCACCAATGACGAGGTCGGCCTGTGCAGCCTGCCGGTCACGGTTCCGACCGATCCGGATTTCTCTTCCCTCAATCTCGGCGCGGCGGTGCAGGTGTTGAGCTACGAGATGCGCATGGCCGCGCTCGGGGAAGTCGTCACGGCCCCTCTCGATGTGCAGGTCGAGCCGGCGACGCATGCCGATTTCGAAGGCTTCATCGCCCATCTGGAGCGGGCGGTGACGGCCAGCGGCTTTCATGACCCGGCCAACCCCAAGCGCCTGCTGCCGCGCATGCGCCGGCTGTTCAACCGCGTTCGCCTGGAGAAGGAGGAGGTCGCCATCCTGCGCGGCATGCTCACCACCTTCGAGACACCGCGCAAGCGCGGTTGAGCCTTGCGATTCGGCGGCCGCTGCCCGACCCGGGCTTTCTGTGTATCGTGATAGTCGATTAAAATTCTCGGGAATTGATCGGCGCCCAGCCGCCGTCGCTGCCGTGCTCCCGTTCCCGTCCCTTTCCTTCCGGAGTTTCCGAATCATGTTCAGTCGCCTGCGAGAAGATCTGGCCAGCGTTCGCGAGCGCGACCCCGCCGCACGCTCCACGCTCGAGGTGCTGACCTGTTATCCGGGGATTCATGCGCTGATGTTCCACCGCCTTGCGCATGGCGCGTGGACGCGCGGCTGGCATTGGCTGGGGCGCTTCATCAGCCACGTCAGCCGCTTTCTCACCGGGATCGAGATTCATCCGGGCGCGGTGATCGGCCGCCGCGTGTTCATCGACCATGGCATGGGCGTGGTCATCGGCGAGACCGCCGAGGTCGGCGACGACTGCACGATCTATCAGGCAGTGACACTCGGCGGCACTTCCCTGTATCGCGGCACCAAGCGCCATCCCACGCTCGGTCGCGGCGTCGTGGTGGGCGCAGGAGCCAAGGTGCTGGGGGGGTTTACCGTCGGTGACGGGGCCAAGATCGGCTCCAACGCGGTGGTGGTCAAACCGGTTCCGGAGGGCGCCACCGCGGTCGGCAATCCGGCGCGCATCCTCGATTCCGAGCGTGACGCCGCACGCGCGCAAAAGGCCGAGCAGATCGGCTTCAGCGCGTACGGCGTTACCCGCGACATGGACGATCCGGTCGCCAAGGCTTTGCACGGACTGCTCGATCACGCAGTCGATACCGACCGCCGGCTGCACACCATCATCGCCCGCCTGGAGAGCGCGGGGATCAGGTTCGACGATGCCGCAGAGTCGGCCGATCACTTCGATCCCGACCAGTTGTCGAAAATGGTCGACTGAGTGCCGCGCCGGGCGGGTGGCATGAGGCGCACAGCCTACGTCCCGTGAGTAGTTGACCGTTTTTGTCGGGATACGTATAGTCGAGTGAAAAATTCGGGTATTCGCGCTGCAACGCACAGCGAGCGCCGACTAGCCACCGCACCACCATTCTGCGAGGAGAAAGCATGAGACTGACGACCAAGGGGCGCTTTGCCGTAACGGCGATGGTCGATCTGGCTGCGCGCCAGGCCGACGGGCCGGTCACGCTGGCCGGCATCGCCGAGCGCCAGAAAATCTCGTTGTCTTATCTCGAGCAGCTCTTCGGCAAGCTCCGCCGCCACAAGCTGGTCAGCAGCGTGCGCGGTCCGGGGGGCGGCTACCGCCTGGCGCGCACCATGGACAGCGTCACCGTGGCCGACATCATCGTCGCGGTCGATGAGCCGCTCGATGCCACCCAGTGCGGCGGCAAGGAAAACTGTCACGACGATCATCGCTGCCTGACCCACGACTTGTGGGCCAACCTCAACAAGCGTATGTACGCCTACCTCGATTCGGTCACTCTCGAAGCCCTGGTCAATCGCCGCGTCCATCCCGACCCCGACATGGCCGTGCTGAAGAACATCCGGCGCCGTGCCGTCGCCGCCATGCACGAAGTCGCCGCGGCCTGAAAGGGGAGGAGGGCATGGGTTTCGCTCCGGTATATCTCGACTGGAACGCCACCACGCCGCTCGATCCCGCGGTGCGCGAGGCCATGCTGCCCTGGCTCGGCGGCGCTGAGCCGATTCGTTTCGGCAATGCTTCCAGCCGCCACGAATACGGCCGCCAGGCCCGGGCGGCGGTGGATGAAGCGCGCGCGCGGGTGGCCGCCGCGGTCGGGGCCCACGCCACCGAGGTCGTCTTCACCAGCGGCGGCTCCGAAGCGAACAACCTGTTTTTGAAAGGGGCGGCGGCGATGCTCAGGCCGGGGCGGGTGGCGGTCAGTGCAATCGAGCACCCCTGTGTGCGTGAACCGGCGCGCCAGCTCGCACGGGCAGGCTGGGACATGCATGAAATCGCGGTCGACGGCGAGGGCCGCATCGACGACCGCGCCTGGCAGGCCGTGCTCGCCCAGCGGCCGCGCCTGGTATCGGTGATGCAGGCCAACAACGAGACCGGCGTCGTGCAGGACATCGCTGCGCTGGCGGCGCAGGCGCGGGCGGCGGGGGCGTGGTTCCATACCGATGCGGTCCAGGCTCTGGGCAAGATCGAAACCGATTTCCGCGCCCTCGGCGTGCATGCGATGACACTATCGGCGCACAAGATCGGCGGACCTCTTGGTGCGGGCGCGCTGGTGGTGGACAAGCGGGTGGAACTGTTGCCGCTGATTGCCGGCGGAGGCCAGGAGCGCGGGCTGCGTTCGGGGACCGAGAATGTCGCCGCCATCGTCGGCTTCGGGGTTGCCTGCGAGCTTGCGCGCGCCCGCCGCGAGGCCGAGGCCGAGCGCCTGGGCAAGCTGCGCGACGGCATCGCCCGCGCGCTGCACAACTTGGGGGCGAGGGTCTTCGGCGCCGGCGCGCCGCGTCTGCCGAATACGGTATTCTTCGCCCTCGAGCCGATCGAAGGGGAGACGCTGGTCGGCAAGCTCGATCGCGCCGGTTTCGCCTGCGCCAGCGGCTCGGCCTGCTCGAGCGCCAACCCGGAGCCTTCGCGCACCTTGCTGGCAATGGGGGTGGCGCCGGAAATCGCCCGCGGCGCGCTGCGGGTGAGCCTGGGGCGGGATACCCGCGCCGACGACACGGAGCGATTCATCGCAGCCCTCGCCCGCGTCGTGGACGAACTCAAGAACCTGGCCTCGGTGGCGATCCGGCCGTCGGCGGGCCTCAACCCTGAACACGGATAACGCTCTGCGGAGATACGTAATGCTGAAGTTCCCGATCTATCTCGATTATTCGGCCACGACCCCGGTCGATCCGCGCGTCGCGCAAAAGATGATTCCCTGGCTGACCGAGCACTTCGGCAACCCTGCGAGCCGCTCGCACGCTTTCGGCTGGGAAGCCGAGCAGGCGGTCGAGGAGGCGCGCGCGCAGGTCGCCGCGCTGGTCAATGCCGATGCCAAGGAAATCATCTGGACTTCGGGGGCGACCGAGTCGAACAATCTGGCGATCAAGGGCGCCGCCCACTTCTATCAGGGCAAGGGCAAGCACGTCATCACCGTCAAGACCGAGCACAAGGCCGTGCTCGACACCGTGCGCGAACTCGAACGCGAAGGCTTCGAGGCCACCTATCTCGACGTCCAGGAAAACGGCCTGATCGATCTCGAGGTGCTGAAGGCGGCGATTCGCCCCGACACCATCCTGGTGACGGTGATGTTCGTCAATAACGAGATCGGCGTCGTGCAGCCGATCGCCGAAATCGGCGAACTCTGCCGCGAGAAGGGCATCGTCTTCCACGTCGATGCGGCGCAGGCTACGGGCAAGGTCGACATCGACCTCGATACGCTCAAAGTCGACCTGATGAGTTTTTCCGCACACAAGACTTACGGCCCGAAGGGGATCGGTGCGCTCTACGTGCGGCGCAAGCCGCGCGTGCGCCTCGAAGCACAGATGCACGGCGGCGGCCACGAGCGCGGCCTGCGCTCGGGCACGCTCGCCACCCACCAGATCGTCGGCATGGGCGAAGCCTTCCGCATCGCCCGCGAGGAGATGGCCGAAGAAAACGCGCGCATCCGCCGGCTGCGCGACAAGCTGCTCGCCGGCCTCACCGATATCGAGGCCACCTACGTCAATGGCGACCTCGAGCGGCGGGTGCCGCACAATCTGAACATTTCCTTCGCCTACGTCGAGGGCGAGTCGCTGATCATGGCGATCAAGGACATCGCAGTGTCGTCGGGTTCGGCCTGCACTTCCGCCAGCCTGGAGCCGTCCTACGTGCTGCGCGCGCTCGGGCGCAACGACGAACTGGCGCACAGCTCGATCCGTTTTTCGATCGGCCGCTTCACCACCGAAGAGGAAGTCGACTACACGATCAAGCTGCTGCACGACAAGATCGGCAAACTGCGCGAACTCTCCCCCCTGTGGGAGATGGTGCAGGACGGCGTCGATCTCGATGCGGTGCAGTGGGCCGCGCACTGAGCGGCACCTGCGCACGGTCAAGGCACCGGGGCAGCGTATCCCGGTCTAATTATTGGAATACCTCCAAACGGAGAAACATCATGGCTTACAGCGAAAAAGTTCTGGACCACTACGAAAATCCGCGCAACGTCGGCTCTTTCGGCAAGGAAGAGGAAGGCGTCGCCACCGGCATGGTGGGTGCCCCCGCGTGCGGGGACGTGATGAAGCTGCAGATCAAGGTCGGCAAGGACGGGGTGATCGAAGACGCGAAATTCAAGACCTACGGCTGTGGCTCGGCGATCGCGTCGAGTTCGCTCGTCACGGAGTGGGTCAAGGGCAAGACCATCGAGCAGGCGCTCGAGATCAAGAACACCCAGATCGCCGAAGAACTCGCGCTGCCGCCGGTGAAGATCCACTGCTCGATCCTCGCCGAGGATGCGATCAAGGCCGCCGTCGCCGACTACAAGAAGAAGAACGACGCCTGAGCGGCGCTTACCGAACAGGATGAACAGGAGCAACAACCATGGGCGTGACCCTGTCTGAAAACGCTGCCCGGCACGTTTCGAACTTCCTCAGCAAGCGCGGCAAGGGCGTCGGCATCCGTCTCGGGGTCAAGACCTCGGGCTGCTCGGGCATGGCCTACAAGCTCGAGTTCGTCGACCAGACCGAGGACGAGGACCTGGTCTTCGAGAGCCACGGCGTGAAGGTCGTGATCGACCCCAAGAGCCTGTCCTATCTCGACGGCACTGAACTGGACTTCGTCAAGGACGGCCTCAACGAAGGTTTCCGGTTCAACAATCCGAACGTGAAGGATCAGTGCGGTTGCGGTGAAAGCTTCAACGTCTGAGGCAGTCGCGATGAGCATCGATCTCACCGGCGACTACTTCAGCCTGTTCGGCCTCCCGCGCCGCTTCGCGCTCGACGAGGCCGCCCTCGAGGCGGCATGGCATGCGCTCCAGGCGCAGGTCCACCCCGACCGCCACGCCCACTTGTCCGACGCCGAGAAACGCTTGTCGATGCAGATGGCGACCCGGGTGAACGAAGGCTTCCGCACCTTGCGCCGGCCCCTCGACCGCGCCCAGTATCTGCTCGAGCTGGCGGGCGTGGATGCCGCGCTCGAAACCAACACCGCGATGTCGCCCGAGTTCCTGATGGAGCAGATGGAATGGCGCGAAGCGGTGGAGGAGGCGCGCGACGCCGCCGAGGCACACGAACTCGAGGAACTGCACCGGCGCCTGCTGCACCACGCGCGCGAGGTCCGCAGCCACCTCGGAACCCAGCTCGATGACGAACACGACTACGAAGCGGCAGCCGACACCGTGCGTCGGCTGATGTTCATCGACAAACTCCAGCAAGAAATCGACGAGGCCCTGCTGGCCCTCGAAAACTAGAGCACGGAAGACATCAGATGGCCCTGCTGCAAATCGCCGAACCCGGCCTCTCCGCCGAGCCGCACAAGCACCGGCTCGCGGTGGGCATCGATCTGGGTACCACCAACTCGCTCGTCGCCACCGTCCGCAACGGTATCGCCGTATGCCTGCCCGACGAGGGCGGTCGCACCATGCTCGCTTCGGTGGTGCGCTACTGTGCCGATGGAAGCATCGAAGTCGGCCATGGTGCGATCCGCTCGCAGGCCACTGACCCGCGCAACACCATTGTTTCGGTCAAGCGCTTCATGGGGCGGGGGCTGAAGGACGTGGCCTACATCGAGACCATGCCCTACGACTTCGAAGACAGCGCCGGCATGGTCCGCCTGCGCACGGTGCAGGGGATCAAGAGCCCGGTCGAGGTTTCCGCCGAAATCCTGCGCCGCCTGCGCGAGCGCGCCGAAGCCAGCCTCGGCGGTCCGCTCGTCGGCGCGGTGATCACCGTGCCCGCCTATTTCGACGACGCCCAGCGCCAGGCGACCAAGGATGCCGCGCGCCTCGCCGGGCTCGACGTGCTGCGCCTGCTCAACGAGCCGACCGCAGCGGCGGTGGCCTACGGCCTGGACAACGCGGCCGAGGGGGTCTATGCGGTGTATGACCTCGGCGGCGGCACTTTCGACCTGTCGATCCTGAAGCTGTCGCGCGGCGTGTTCGAAGTGCTGTCGACCAACGGCGACGCGGCGCTGGGCGGGGATGATTTCGATCATCGCCTGTTCTGCTGGGTGCTCGACCAGGCCAACATCGAGCCGCCGTCGCTCGAAGACGCCCGCCGCCTGCAGATGAAGGCGCGCGAGGCCAAGGAGTTGCTGACCTCGTGCGAGGAAGCGCCGATCCACCTGCGCCTGGCGTCGGGCGAGGAAGTGGATCTCGTCGTCACCCGCGAGCAGTTCGCCGAAATGACCCGCCACCTGGTGCAGAAGACCCTGAGCCCGGTGCGCAAGGCCCTGCGCGATGCCGGACTGGCGGCCGACGACATCAAGGGCGTGGTGATGGTCGGCGGCGCCACCCGCATGCCGCACATCCAGCGCGCGGTGGCCAACTATTTCGGCCAGGAGCCGCTCACCAACCTCGATCCGGACAAGGTCGTCGCCCTCGGCGCGGCGATGCAGGCCAACATCCTCGCCGGCAACCGCACCGACCAGGACGACTGGCTGCTGCTCGACGTCATTCCGCTGTCGCTCGGCCTGGAGACCATGGGCGGACTGGTGGAAAAGGTCGTGCCGCGCAATTCCACCCTGCCGATCGCCCGCGCCCAGGAGTTCACTACCTTCAAGGACGGCCAGACGGCGATGGCCTTCCACGTCGTCCAGGGCGAACGCGAACTGGTGTCCGACTGCCGTTCGCTGGCGCGCTTCGAACTGCGCGGCATCCCGCCGATGGTCGCCGGGGCGGCGCGCATCCGGGTCAGCTTCCAGGTCGATGCCGACGGCCTGCTGTCGGTGTCGGCGCGCGAGATGTCTTCCGGCGTCGAGGCCAGCGTGCTGGTCAAGCCGTCCTACGGCCTGTCCGACGACGAGATCACCGAGATGCTCAAATCCAGCGTCGAGCACGCCGACGACGACATGATGGCGCGCAACCTGCGCGAGCAGCAGGTCGAAGCCGACCGGGTCATCGAGGCCTGCGGCCATGCGCTGGAAAAGGACGGCGCGCTGCTGACCGACAGCGAACGCGCCGCGATCGATGCCGCCATCGCCCGCCTGCAGGAACTGCGCGCAGGCAGCGACCACCGCGCGATCAAGGCCGGCATCGACGCGCTTGCGCGTGCCACCGACGAATTTGCCGCCCGCCGCATGGATAGCAGCATCCGCGGCGCCCTGGCGGGCCACAAGGTAGACGAACTCGAGCTATGACCCAGATCATCGTTCTTCCCCATGTCGAACTCTGCCCCGACGGCAGCGTGATCGAGGCCGCGCCCGGCACCACGATCTGCGACAGCCTGCTGCAGGGCGGCATCGACATCGAGCACGCATGCGAGAAATCGTGCGCCTGCACCACCTGCCACGTTATCGTGCGCGAAGGCTTCAACTCGCTGACCCCGGCAGAGGACGAAGAAGAAGACCTGCTCGACAAGGCTTGGGGGCTGGAGCCGCAGTCGCGCCTGTCGTGCCAGGCGGTGGTGGCCGACACCCCGCTGGTCGTGGAAATCCCGCGCTATACCATCAACATGGCCCGCGAAGGAAAGCACTGAGATGAAGTGGACCGATGTTCAGGAAATTGCCATCCAGCTCACCGATGCCTACCCGGATGTGGATCCGGCGAAAGTCAATTTCGTCGATCTGATGAACTGGGTGATGGCGCTGCCGGAGTTCGACGACGACCCCAAGCATTGCGGCGAGCGCATCCTCGAGGGGATCCAGCAGGCCTGGATCGACGAGCTCGCCTGAGCCGGATCAGGCCACTCCCGGGGCCGCGCGCGAAATGCGGCAGGGGGCACTGAAGCTGCGATTCGGTGGTGCAGCAGGCGCGCTGCCCGGCCGCCTTGCTCCGCCGGCACGGGAGGTCGAACCAGCCCGGCGCGCCGGTTTTCGGCCAGGCTTCAGTCCGCGCCGGGTAGCTCCTCCCTTTTCAGTACGAACACCATGTCATCGCCTCCACGCGACGACAGCCAGGTGAAGGGCAGGCCCGGGAACGCCGCTTCGACGAGGGCCCGGTTGTGCCCGACCTCGACCGCGAGTACGCCGCCCGGGTGCAGGTGCTGCGCGGCGTGCGCGATCAATTCGCGCACGACGTCGAGCCCGTCCTCACCGGAGGCCAGCGCCATGCGCGGCTCGTGCAGGTATTCGGGAGGGAGGGCGTCCATCGCCTCGGCCGTCACGTAGGGCGGGTTGCTCAGGATCAAGTCGAAGCGACGGCCCCGCAGCCCCGAGAAGACGTCGCTGTGGACCAGTTCGATGCGCTCTTCCAGGCCATAGTCGGCGACGTTCTGTCGCGCCACGTCCAACGTATCCTCGGACAGGTCGGCAGCGGTGATTTCGGCATGGGGAAAAGCGTGCGCCATCAGCACAGCGAGGCAGCCGGAACCGGTGCACAGGTCGAGCGCGCTGCCGACCCTCTCCGGGTCTTCCACCCAAGGACTCAGGCCGTCTTCGAGCAGCTCGGCGAAAAACGAGCGCGGCACGATCACGCGCTCGTCGACGGTGAAGCGGAAGTCGCCGAGCCAGGCTTCACCCAGGATGTAAGCGGTCGGCCTGCGCGCATCGGCACGCTGCTCGATGGCCTCGAGCAGCCCGATCCGCTCTTCGCCCGGAATGCAGGCGTCAAGGAAGGGCTCCAGGCGGTCGAGCGGCAGCGCCAGGCTGCCGAGGATCAGCCAGACCGCCTCGTCGTAGGTGTCGCCGACGCCGTGGCCGCAGAAAATGCCGGCGCGGTTGAAGCGCGTTACCGCGTAGCGCAGCCAGTCGCGCACCGTGACGAGTTCGCTGAGCGGGCCGTGCTCGTGTTCGTGCTCGTGGCCCAGGTCGGTGTCGTTGTGATCGTGTTCGGTCATATGTGCGCTCTGCAGGGAAGTTCAGTTGTGCCGCGGGCGCGGCCGTGGGGGCGAAGACGAGCTTCGGAGGTGGCAAGTCCGGCCACCGGGCCGCCTCGCCGGGAAAGGCCTCATGCGCCGCGCCCCAGCAGCGCCTGCAGGGTGCGTTCATAGACCACCGACAAGGGTTCGACGGCGGCCACCGCAATGCATTCATTGACCTTGTGGATCGACGCATTGACCGGACCGAACTCCACCACTTCGGCGCAGATGTCGGCGATGAAGCGGCCGTCGGAAGTGCCGCCCGAAGTCGATAGTTCGGTGTCCACCCCCAGGGTGTCGCGGATCGCCGCCGACAGGGCCCCGACCAGCCGGCCGCGGCCGGTGATGAACGGCTTGCCCGACAGGTGCCAGTCGATCTCGTATTCCAGGCCATGGCGGTCGAGCACTGCGCAGGTGCGGCGCTGGAGTTCGTCGGCGCTCGAGACCGAGGCGAAGCGGAAGTTGAACATCACTTCGCACACCCCCGGAATCACGTTGTTGGCGCCGGTGCCGGCGTGGATGTTGGAGACCTGCCAGGTGGTCGGCGGGAAGAACTCGTTGCCGTCGTCCCAGCGCATCGCCGCCAGTTCGGCCAGTGCCGGGGCGAAGGCGTGGATCGGGTTGCGTGCGAGCTGCGGGTAGGCCACATGGCCTTGCTGGCCCTTCACCCGCAGCGTGCCCGACAGCGAGCCGCGACGACCGTTCTTGATCATGTCGCCGAGCGTATTCACCGAAGTGGGCTCACCGACGATGCAGTAGTCGAGGCGTTCGCCGCGTGCGGCCAGGGCTTCGACCACCTTGACCGTACCGTCGGTGGCGATCCCTTCCTCGTCCGACGTCAGCAGCAGGGCGATGCTGCCGCCGTGGTCGGGGCAGGCGGCGACGAAGCGCTCGATCGCGGTGACAAAAGCGGCCAGCGAGCTCTTCATGTCGGCCGCACCGCGCCCGTACAGCATGCCGTCGATCAGGGTCGGGGTGAAGGGCGGGGTACGCCAGGCATCGGCTGGGCCCGGCGGGACGACGTCGGTGTGGCCGGCGAAGCACAGTACCGGCGCGACCTGGCCGCGGCGGGCCCACAGGTTCGAGACGCCAGCGCGGTCGAGGCGCTCGCAGGCGAACCCGAGGGCCTGCAGGCGTTCGACGATCAGGGCGAGGCAACCGGCGTCGTCCGGGGTGACCGAAGGGCGGGAGATCAGCTCGCAGGCCAGGGCGAGCGTTGGAGTGGGGGTATCGGGCATGGAGTTGGAGGGAGGGAAGTGGGGAATGACGCGGCTACAGGTGCATGGTGCGCTGCGGCTCTCAGTGGTTGTCCATGTCGAGGATGAATTCCTGGAAGGAGGCGCCGTCGGCGTTGGTCGACTCGAAGTCGGTCAGCAACCCGGAGCGGGCTGCAGGCGGCGGCAGATCGGGGGCGGCCTGCTGGGTGTTGCTGATCAGCCAGTTCAGGTTGCTCGGCGAATCGGCGTTGGCGAGCGCTTCTTCCAGGGTAATGACCTGGTCGGCATAGAGCCGGTGGAGCGCCTGCTCGAAGGTCTGCGAGCCGGGCGCCAGCGACTGTTCCATCGCTTCCTTGATGTCGTTGAGCGCACCGCGCTCGATCAGCTCGGCCGTGTGGCGGGTGTTCATCAGCATCTCGACCGCCGGCACGCGCTGGCCGTCGGGTTTGCGCACCAGGCGCTGGGAAACGATGCAGCGCAGCGCCACCGCGAGATCGAGGTAGAGCAGCTGGCGGTTTTCCAGCGGGAAGAAGTTCACCATCCGGGTCAGCGCATGGTAGGCGTTGTTTGCATGCAAGGTCGCCAGACACAGGTGGCCGGTCTGTGAATAGGAAATCGCCGCCTGCATGGTCTCGCGGTCGCGGATCTCGCCGATCAGGATGCAGTCGGGAGCCTGGCGCATCGCATTGCGCAGGGCTTCGCTCCAGCTCAGGGTGTCGATTCCGACTTCGCGCTGGTTGACCACCGACTTGCGGTGGGTGAACAGGTACTCGATCGGATCTTCCACGGTCAGGATGTGGCCGCTGCGGTTGCGGTTGCGATGGTCGAGCATCGATGCCAGCGTCGTCGACTTGCCCGAACCGGTGGCACCGACCACCAGCACCAGGCCGCGCTTGTCCATCACCACTTCGGTCAGCACCGGCGGCAGGCCGAGGCTGTGAATGCTGGGGATGTCGCTCTGGATGTAGCGCACCACGACGGCCGGGGAGCCGCGCTGCCAGAACACATTGACGCGGAAATTGCCGAATTCGCGCCGCCCGAACGACAGGTTCAGTTCGCGCTCGCGCTCGAAAGTGGCCAGCTGGGCCTCGCTCAACGCTTCGCCGAGCATGCGCCGGATCATCTGCGGATCCATCACCTGCTTGTTGATCGGCAGGGTGTGCCCCTGGATCTTGATGTGGATCGGGGCGCCGGCGGTGATGAAGATGTCCGACGCCTTCTTCTCGGACATCAGCTGGAACAGGCTGTCGAAGATCATGCCGGGCAGGCTCGGGCGGGAAGCGTTGGAGGACGAAGGCTCAGGCGCCGCGCAGCAGTTCGTTGATGCCGGTCTTGGCGCGGGTCTGGGCGTCGACCTTCTTGACGATCACGGCGCAGTACAGGCTGTACTTGCCATCGGCCGAAGGCAGGCTGCCCGGCACCACGACCGCGCCCGCGGGCACGCGGCCGTAGCTGATCTCGCCGGTCTCGCGGTCGTAGATCTTGGTGCTCTGGCCGATATAGACGCCCATCGACAGCACCGCGTTCTCCTCGATGATCACCCCTTCGACCACTTCCGAGCGCGCGCCGACGAAAACGTTGTCCTCGATGATGACGGGGCCGGCCTGCACCGGTTCGAGCACGCCGCCGATGCCCACGCCGCCCGACAGGTGCACGTTCTTGCCGATCTGGGCGCAGGAACCGACCGTGGCCCAGGTGTCGACCATCGTGCCTTCATCGACGTAGGCGCCGATGTTCACGTAGGACGGCATCAGCACCACGTTCCTGCCGATGAAGCTGCCCTTGCGCGCCACCGCCGGCGGCACCACGCGAAAGCCGCCGCTGCGGAACTGTTCGGCGGTGTAGTCGCCGAACTTGGTGTCGACCTTGTCGTAGTAATTGAGTCCGCCAGCGTTGACCACTTCGTTGTCGCGCAGGCGGAAGGAAATCAGTACCGCCTTCTTGATCCACTGGTTCACCACCCACTGGCCGTCCTTCTTTTCGGCCACGCGCAGGGTGCCGGCGTCGAGGCCGGCGATGACTTCTTCGACCGCGCGACGGATCTCGACCGGGGCCGAGTCCGGCGACAGGCCGGCGCGGTTTTCAAAGGCGTCGTCGATGAGGTTTTGCAAAGCGTGCATGGGGGAGGTCTCTCTCTTGTTCAAAGGTTCTTGCAGAAATCGATGATGCGCTCGGCGGCTTCGACGCATTCATGGGGGTCGGCGACCAGGGCGATGCGCACGAAGCCCGCGCCGGGGTTCACGCCATGGGCTTCGCGGGCGAGGAAGCTGCCCGGCAGGACCGTCACATTATATTCAGCCTGCAGACGGCGGGCGAACTCGGTGTCCGGCAGCGGCGTGCGCACCCAGTAGTAGAAGCCGGCGTCGGGCAGCGAAACCGGCAGATAGGGCGCGAGCATCGGCGTGATGCGGGCGAACTTGTCGCGATACAGGAGGCGGTTTTCGACGACGTGCTCTTCGTCGTTCCACGCCACGATCGAGGCGGCCTGCACCGCCGGGCCGAGGGCGCAGCCGTGATAGGTGCGGTAGAGCAGGAAGTCCTTCAGGATCCGCGCGTCGCCGGCGACGAAGCCCGAGCGCATGCCGGGCACGTTCGAGCGTTTGGACAGGCTGGAGAACATCACCACGTTGCGAAAGTCGGTGCGTCCCAGCCGCCAGGCCGCCTCCAGGCCGCCGATCGGCTTGGCGTCGTCGTCGAAGTAGATCTCCGAGTAGCACTCGTCGGCTGCGATCACGAAGCCGTGGCGATCGGACAGCTCGAACAAGGTCTTCCACTCGTCGAGCTTGAGCAGGCGCCCGGTGGGGTTGCCCGGGGAACACACATAGACGAGCTGGATGTCGCGCCAGGTGGCGTCGTCGATGGCGGAGAAGTCCGAGCCGAAATCGTTTTCCGGCAGGTTGTTGATGAACACCGGCTCGGCGTTGGCGAGGAAGGCGGCGCCTTCGTAGATCTGGTAGAAGGGGTTCGGGCACAGCACCTTGGCATTCGGCCGGGTGCCGTCGACCACGCACTGGGCGAAGGCGAAGAGGGCTTCGCGGGTGCCGCTGACCGGGATCACCTGGGTCACCGGGTCGATCTTCGGCAGGCCGTAGCGGCGCTCGAGCCAGTGGGCGATGGCGCTGCGCAGCGCATCGCTGCCGGCGGTGGCGGGGTAGCTCGACAGGCCGCCGAGGTTGTCGGCCAGGGTCTGGCGGATGAAGCCGGGTGTCGGGTGCTGCGGCTCGCCGATCGACAGGCGGATCGACTTCAGCTCGGCAGGCGCCTCGATGCCGGCGAACAGCGTGCGCAGCTTCTCGAACGGATAGGTCTGCAGACGGGCGAGGTTCGGATTCATGGCTGTCCTGCCTCCTCCGCGGGGACCGGGAAGCCGTCGCTCGCGCCTCTGGCGGTGATCGCCGCCTTGCGCCACGCGGGCATCCCTGCGGCTCCTTCCTGCGGGCGGATCGCGACGACCTGCTGTTGCCGCGCTGTGATCCGCGCCATGATTTCGACATCGGTCGGCATGGTTTTCCCTTGTCCTGCGTTGTTGGCGTTGCGTGGCACGGAATTATCGCATCTCCCCGCGAGCTGCAGTATGTTTCATGTCGCGCGAGAGGGCGCGCGGCAAGGTCGATACTTCGTTGCAATTCACCGCCGGGCGCAGGCGTTGGCCGCAGGGGAGGGTGCTATCATGCGCGCCGTGCCTGCTGTGATGGCGGTGTCGCAGGCGCGATTTCGGATTTCCTCTCCGGCCTTCCCCTTCGTGCGTCTTTCCAAGCTCAAACTCGCCGGCTTCAAGACCTTTGTCGATCCGACCACGGTGCTCACTCCCGGCAACCTGGTCGGCGTGGTCGGGCCGAACGGCTGCGGCAAGTCGAACATCATCGACGCGGTGCGCTGGGTGCTGGGCGAGACGCGGGCCTCGGCCTTGCGCGGCGAGTCGATGCAGGACGTGATCTTCAACGGTTCGACCACGCGCAAGGCGGTGTCGCGCGCCAGCGTCGAGCTGGTGTTCGACAACGGCGAAGGGAAGGCCGCCGGACAGTGGTCGCGCTATGCGGAAATCGCGGTCAAGCGCGTGCTCGACCGCTCCGGCGAGTCGACCTATTACATCAACAACCTGCACGTCCGGCGCAAGGACGTGATCGACCTTTTTCTCGGCACCGGCCTGGGGCCGCGGGCCTACGCGATCATCGAGCAGGGGATGATTTCGCGCATCATCGAAGCCCGTCCGGAAGAAATCCGCGGCTTTCTCGAAGAGGCCGCGGGGGTGACCAAGTACCGCGAGCGGCGCAAGGAAACCGAAGGGCGCTTGCGCGATGCACGCGACAATCTCGCCCGTCTCGACGATATCCGCATGGAACTGGGCGAGCGCATCGTCCATCTCGAGGCGCAGGCCGAAGTCGCCGCGCGCTATCACGCGCTGAGTGCCGCCCATCTGCAGAAGCAGCAGCTGCTGTGGCTGATCAAGCGTGACGAGGCGCGTGCCGAACACCGGCGCCTGGCCCAGGCGCTGACCGAGGCCGGCCAGCGCATCGAAGCCGACAGCGCCCGCCTGCAGACGCTCGAGGCGGCGGTGGAGGCCGCTCGCGGCGCGCACTTCGAAGCCTCCGAAGCGGTCCATCATGCCCACGGCGAACTCCTCGCAAGCAGTGCCGAAGTCACCCGGCTCGAAGCCGAACTGCGGCACCGGGCGGAAGCCCGCGCACGCCTCGAAGCCCGCCTCGCCCAGCTCGAAACCGAACACGACCACTGGCAGGCGCGCAGCGCAAGCCTCGGTGCCGAGCGCGAGCGCTGGGAGGCACTCGCCGAACATGCCGCGCTGCGTGCAGAACAGGCCGGAGCCCGCCATGACGAGATCGCCGGGCGCGTTCCCGAGCTCGAGGCCGCCCGCCAGGCCGCCGACACCACCGTGGCCGCAGTGCGGCGCGAACTGGCACAGACCGAGCAGCAGCTGAAAGTGGAGGAGGCCCACTGCGCCAATGCCGCGCGTGCGCTCGATGCGCTGCAGCAACGCCGTGGCCGCCTCGAAGTGGAGCAGGGGAGCATCGCCGGCCCCGATCCGGAGCGGATCGCCGAGTGCGAAGCCCGCCTCGAAGCCATGCAGGAGGCGCTCGAAGCCGCGCAGCACGAGCTTGCCGCGGTCCAGTTGCGCCTGCCCGGTGCCCAGGCGGGGCTCGAAGCCGCGCTCGAGCACGAGCGCAGGGTGCAGCGCCGGCTGACCGAGCTGCGCGCGCGCCACGACGCGCTGGCCCAGCTGCAGGCCCGCGTGCAGTCGCAGGGCAAGCTCGGCGACTGGCTCGAACGCCACGGCCTCGACACGCTGGCGCCGCTGTGGACGCAGCTGCAGGTGGAAGCCGGCTGGGACGGTGCCGTCCATGCCGCGCTGCGCGAGCGCCTTTCCGCCCTGATCGTAGACGATGCGCCGGTCGCCGGAGGCGCGGCGCAGGCGGTGCTGGACGAAGCTCCGCCGGAATCGCTGGCGATCGGTTTCGCCCGTGCACCAGGGAGCACTCCGGCGCGTGCCGGCGGCGAAGCCGCGCACGGCACGCTGCCGCGCGCACTGGCGACCCTGGTGCGCGTCGCCGATCCCGCCCTGCGCGCGCTGGTCGATGATTTCCTCGCCGGCATCCACGCCGTCGACCAGTTGGAAGACTGGCTTCCCCGCCGTGCGGAGCTGCCACCCGGGGTCAGCCTGGTTGGCCCCCGCGGACAGATCCTGAGCCGCGATGCGCTGGTCCATCACGTCCCCGACAGCCGTACCCACGGCGTCCTCGAGCGCCAGCGCGAAATCGACGCCCTCGCTCTCGAGCGGCAGACGCTCGAGGCGGACGCCTGCACCGCCGGCGACGCCCTGCGCACGGCCGAGTCGGCCGCCGCGGCGCTGCACGAGCGCGCCAACGGCTTGCGTCGCGACATCCAGGAAGCGCAGGCCCGGCTGCATGCGGAGCAGGTCGAAGCGCTCAAGCTCGCCCAGGCGCGCAGCCGCGCCGAGGAGCGTCGCGACCAGCTCGCCCGCGATCTCGAAGACGTGGTTCGCCTGGAGGCGAGCGAGCGCGGACACTTCGCCCGTGCCGAACTCGAGCAGGCGCGCTCGGCCGAGCTGGCCGACGTGCAGCGCGCCCGCCTGGATGCCGCCGCCGAGGTGCTGCGCGAGCGCGAACAAGCGCTGCGCGAAGCGCGTGCGCTGGAACAGGCCGCAGTGCGTGAAGTGCAGGAGGCGGAATTTTCCGCGCGCGAATGTCGCGGAAAGCTCGAAGACCTCGCCCGCAACCGGCTCCTTGCCGGCGAGCAGCTGGCGCGTATCGCGGCCGAGCGCACGGTCGCCGATGCCGAGCTGGGTGGGGTCGACGACCGCCGCAGCGCCGACGCATTGCAACATGCGCTCGCCCTGCGGGGGCGGCGTGAAAGCGCGCTCGCCACCAGCCGCGATGCGCTCGAGGCGGCCGCCGCGGCGCTCAGGCAAGGCGAGGAGGCACGCCTGCGCACCGAGCACGAGGCCGCTCCGGTCCGCGCCCGGGTCGCGGAGCTGCGCCTCGCGGTGCAGGCCGCCGCGCTGGCGGAGGGCCAGTGCGACGAGCGCTTGCAGGAAGCGCAGGCCGACGAAGCCGCCCTCGCGCCACTGCTCGCCGACGCGCCGAAGGAAGCCGCGCTGCAGCGCGAAGTGGCCCGCCTGGGGCGCGAAATCGCCGAGCTCGGGGCGGTAAACCTCGCCGCGCTCGACGAATTGAACAGCGCAGCCGAACGCAAGGGTTATCTCGATGCCCAGACCGAGGATCTGCTGCAGGCCATCGACACGCTGGAGGACGCGATCCGGCGTATCGACCGCGAGACCCGCGAGCAGCTGCAGCAGACCTACAATACGGTCGATCGCCAGTTCGGCACCCTGTTTCCGCAGCTGTTCGGCGGCGGTCGCGCAGCGCTGGTGCTGACCGGCGAGGAGATTCTCGATGCCGGCATCCAGATCGTGGCTCAGCCGCCGGGCAAGAAGAACACCTCGATCCACCTGCTCTCGGGCGGTGAGAAGGCGCTGACCGCGATTGCGCTGGTGTTTGCGATGTTCCAGCTCAATCCGGCGCCGTTCTGCATGCTTGACGAGGTGGATGCTCCGCTGGACGATACCAACACCGAGCGCTACGCCGCCATGGTCAAGCGCATGTCATCGCAGACCCAGTTCATCTTCATCAGCCACAGCAAGATCACGATGGAATTCGCGCAGCAGCTCGTCGGTGTGACGATGCAGGAGCAAGGCGTGTCGCGCGTCGTCGAAGTCGATATCGAACAGGCGCTGCGTCTGGCCGAACCGGCCGCAGCCTGAGGAATTCAAGGCAATTCTGGAATATGGGATACGAATGGATAGCGAACTTCAGATCGCTTTGATCGGCGCCGGCATCGCCGTGGTGGTGCTGATCGTGGCTTACAACAAGTGGCAGGAACGCAAGCACCGGCGCGAGGCCGAGCGTGCCTTCAAGTCCGAGCACCGCGACGTGCTGCTCGAGCCGCAAGTCGGCGGCAGCGCCACGGCTGAGCGCCGCGAGCCCGGCCTGGCGGAGGAGGACGGCCCGCGCCGCTTCAACGAGGCCCCGCTCAAGCGCAGCGCCCCGTCGCTGCCCGATCTGCTCGATGCGCGTGCCGACTGCGTGATCCACCTGGAAGTCATCGAACCGCTTGAGGTGCAGCGGCTGTGGCAGCTTCAGTCGGAGTATCTGGCCGGGCTGGGCAAGCCGGTGCGCTGGTTCGGCTTCGACGACACCCAGAACCAGTGGCATGCGCTGGGGCCGGAGCGCACGGGCGCTTGCCACTGGTTCTGTGCCGGGCTGCAGCTGGTCGACCGCCAGGGCTCGATCGGAGAGGCCGATTTCATGCGCTTCAGCGGCGGCGTGCAGCGCGTCGCCGACGCCGTGATGGCGCTGCCGCCGGGCTTGCCGCTGCGCGCCGAAACCCTGCGCAACGCCGCCGAACTGGATCGCTTCTGCGCCGATGTCGACGTGCAGATCGGAGTCAACGTGGTCGCCCGCGAGCGCCAGTTCGAAGGCGCAGAAGTGCAGCGGCTCGCCGAACAGCTCGGTCTCGGGCTGGCCGGCGATGGCAGCTTCCATGCCGTCGATGATGGCGGCGCGACCCTGTTCACATTGAGCAACCTCGAACCCGAACTATTCGTCGAAGGCGGCATGGCACGGCTGGTGACCCGCGGCCTGACGTTCGTCATTGATGTGCCGCACGTCGCCGATGGGGTCACGGCCTTCGACCGCCTGATGCGTACCGCCTCCGATCTCGCCGAGCGCCTCGAAGGCAGCGTCGTCGATGACAACCGTACCCCGTTCGGGGCGGATGCCGCGGCACTGATCCGGGCTCAGGTCGAGCAGTTCCAGCAGCGCATGGCCGAGCGCGGCATTTCGGCTGGCGGCCTGCTGGCGCGGCGGCTGTTCTCAGTGTGACGATCCTGGCGTGATGGATCCATTTGCGAACGGTGCCGCGCAGCCGCGCGGCGATCGCCCCGCCGCGTCCGGCAAGGACGACCCGAACGCGGCCGCTCTGCGCGCAGCCGAACTGCGTGCGCAAATCGCGCGCCACGACCACGCTTACTACGTGCTCGACGCGCCGACCATTCCGGACGCCGAATACGACCGCCTGTTTCGCGAACTGCAGGCGCTCGAGACCGCCGATCCGGCGCTGTGCACGGCGGACTCGCCGACCCGGCGCGTGGGCGGCCAGCCGCTCGCCCAGTTCGCTCCGGTGCGCCACCGGCTGCCGATGCTGTCGATCCGCACCGAAACCGACACCGAGGCGAGCGGGGCCTGGGCGTTCGATGCACGCACGCGCCGCGAGCTGGGCCTGGGGGAGGGCGATCCCGAAGTCGAATACGCGGTCGAGCTCAAGTTCGACGGCTTGGCGATCAACCTGCGCTATGAGCACGGCGTGCTGGTCCAGGCCGCCACCCGCGGCGACGGTGAAACCGGCGAGGATGTGACCGCCAACGTCCGGACGGTGAAGGCGATTCCCTTGCGCCTGCGCGGCGAGGCGCCGCCGGTGCTCGAGATCCGCGGTGAAATCTACCTGCGCCGCGACGATTTCGAGGCCCTCAACCGCCGCCAGGCCGAAGCCGGCGACAAGGTCTTCGTCAATCCGCGGAATGCCGCTGCCGGCAGCATCCGACAGCTCGATCCCGCCGTCGCCGCGCGCCGCCCCTTGTCGTTCTTCGCCTACGGCCTGGGCGAGACCGTGGGGTGGACGCTGCCGCCGACCCATGCCGGAGTGCTCGACGCCGTCGCTGCCTTCGGCCTGCCGGTGTGTGCGTACCGCGAGGTGGTGCGGGGCGGCGCCGGGCTGGCCGGATTCCATGACCGCATCGGTGCGCTGCGCGAGGCGCTGGCGTTCGACATCGACGGCGTGGTGTACAAGGTCAATGCGCTCGCCCTGCAGCAGCGCCTCGGCTTCCTGACCCGCGAACCGCGCTGGGCGGTCGCGCACAAATATCCGGCGCAGGAGGCGGTGACCTTGCTGCGCGACATCGAGGTGCAGGTCGGGCGCACCGGAGCGCTGACTCCGGTGGCGCGGCTCGAGCCGGTATTCGTCGGCGGAGTCACGGTGACCAACGCCACCCTGCACAATCAGGACGAGATCGACCGCAAGGACGTGCGCATCGGCGATTGGGTGATCGTGCGCCGCGCCGGCGACGTCATTCCGGAAGTCGTCGCGCCGGTGCTCGAGCGCCGGACCCGCGAGCTGCCGCGCTTCGTGCTGCTGGATAAATTCCCCACCTGCCCGGTGTGCGGCTCGCATGTCGTGCGCGGTGAGGACGAGGCGGCGGCCCGCTGCACCGGCGGCCTGTTCTGCCCGGCGCAGCGCAAGCAGGCGCTGCTGCACTTTGCCGGCCGGCGGGCGATGGATATCGAGGGCCTGGGCGACAAACTGGTCGATCAGCTGGTCGATGCGGCCACCGTCAAGACGCCGGTGGATCTGTACCGGCTGGACGTGCTTGCGCTCGCCGGGCTCGAGCGCATGGGCGAAAAGTCGGCGCAGAACCTGCTGGCCGCGATCGAGAAGAGTCGCAGCACGACGCTGGCGCGCTTCATTTTCGCGCTCGGCATCCGCAACGTGGGCGAGGCCACCGCGCGCGATCTGGCACGCCACTTCGGCAAGCTGGATGCGCTGATGGCCGCCGGCGTCGATGCGCTGCAGCAGGTGCCGGACGTGGGCCCGATCGTGGCGAAGTCGATCGCCGAATTCTTTGCCGAGTCGCACAACCGCGAAGTCATCGTGCAGCTGCGTGCGGCCGGCGTGCAATGGCAGGAGAATGAGCCGGCGACTGCGGCGGCCGGGGCCTTCGCGGGCAAGACTTTCGTGCTCACCGGGACCCTGCCGACACTCAGCCGCGACGAAGCCAAGGCGCTGATCGAGGCGCGGGGCGGCAAGGTCGCCGGCTCGGTATCGAAGAAGACCCACTACGTGGTGGCCGGTGCCGAAGCCGGCTCGAAGCTGGACAAGGCGCAGGCGCTCGGCCTTGCCATCCTCGACGAGGACGGGCTGCGCGCGCTGCTGAACGAAACGGACATGAACGGCTGATGCGGCCGGGGGCGGATCGGCGCAGGATCGTGCCCGCTGCAATGCAGCAATCTTTCACTCTGGGAGAGCAATGAAAATGAAGAAGGTCACCAAGGCGGTGTTCCCGGTTGCCGGCATGGGCACGCGCTTTCTGCCGGCGACCAAGGCCAGCCCGAAGGAAATGCTGCCGATCGTCGACAAGCCGCTGATCCAGTACGCGGTCGAGGAAGCCGTGGCGGCCGGGATCACCGACATGATCTTCATCACCGGTCGCACCAAGCGTTCGATCGAGGATCACTTCGACAAGGCCTACGAGCTGGAAACCGAGCTCGAAGCGCGCGGCAAGAAAGAACTGCTCGAAATCGTGCGCAAGACCGTGCCGAAGGGGGTCAACTGCATCTACATCCGCCAGTCCGAAGCGCTCGGTCTGGGCCATGCGGTGTTGTGCGCGAGCCACGTGGTCAGCGACGAGGCCTTTGCCGTGATCCTCGCCGACGACCTGCTCGACAACAAGGACGGCAAGCCGGTGCTGAAGCAGATGGTCGATGTCTACAATTACCACCGCTGCTCGGTGCTCGGCACCATGAACGTGCCGCGCGAGGAAACCCGCAGCTACGGCATCGTCAGCACCGAGACCGACAAGGGTCAGGTGCAGCGCATGACCGGCATCGTCGAAAAGCCGAAACCCGAAGAAGCTCCTACCACCCAGGCCGTGGTCGGGCGCTACATCCTGACTCCGCGCATCTTCGACCACATCCGCGCATTGAAGCCGGGCGCGGGAGGGGAATACCAGCTCACCGACGGGATCGCCTCACTGCTGAAGGAGGAGGCGGTGCTGGCGTACCAGTTCGACGGCGTGCGCTACGACTGCGGCTCCAAACTAGGGTACCTGAAGGCGACGATCGAATTCGGCCTGCGCCACTCGGAAACCGGAGCCGAATTCGCGCAGTATCTCCGCGGCCGTTTCGGCGGGGAAGCGGCCAGCGGCAAGAAGAAATAACCGTTCATCGGCGGTGGCGCCCGACGACTCGGGCGCTCCGGCGCTCCGGCGTCGCGGGATCGGCGCCAGCGCGATCCCGCCGGCGGGCACGGAAGGACAGAGGCCCCGGCGGGATGTTCCCGGCGGGGCCTCGTCGCCTGCAGGTGCAGAACGAGATGGATCAGGCGTCGGGGATCAGGCGTCGGCGGCCTTGGCGGCGCGCTTGCGCTCGGTTTCCTTGAGGTGGCGCTTGCGCAGGCGGATGCTCTTCGGGGTGATTTCGACCAGCTCGTCATCGGCGATGAATTCGATCGCGGACTCCAGCGTCAGCGCGATCGGCGGGATCAGGCGCACGGCTTCGTCGGTGCCGGAGGCGCGCACGTTGGTGAGCTGCTTGCCCTTGATCGGGTTCACGACGAGGTCGTTGTCGCGCGAATGCACGCCGATGATCATGCCTTCGTAGAGGGCTTCGCCCGGGCTCACGAACATGCGGCCGCGGTCCTGCAGGTTCCACAGGGCGTAGGCCACGGCGTCGCCGTCGTTCTGTGAGATGAGCACGCCGTTGCGGCGCTCGGCCATCGCCCCGGCCATCGGGCCGTAGTCGTCGAAGACGTGGCTGGCCAGGCCGGTGCCGCGGGTCATGGTGAGGAACTCGCCCTGGAAACCGATCAGGCCACGGGCCGGAATGCGGTATTCGAGACGCACCCGACCCTTGCCGTCGGGCTGCATGTCCTGCAGCTCGCCGCGACGGCGGCCGAGCTCTTCCATGACGCCGCCCTGGTGGTCTTCCTCGACGTCGACGGTCAGCAGTTCATAGGGCTCGCATCTGGCGCCGTCGATTTCCTTGTAGACGACGCGCGGGCGGCCGACCGCCAGCTCGTAGCCTTCGCGGCGCATGTTCTCGAGCAGGATGGTGAGGTGCAGTTCGCCGCGGCCGGAAACTTCGAACACGTCCGAGTCGCCGGTGTAGGTCACGCGCAGGGCGACGTTCTTGAGCAGTTCCTTTTCCAGGCGCTCGCGGATCTGGCGGCTGGTGACGTACTTGCCTTCGCGCCCGGCCAGGGGCGAGGTGTTGACCATGAAGTTCATCGTCAGCGTCGGTTCGTCGACGGCGATCGGCTTCATGCCTTCGAGGCAGTCCGGGTCGCACAAGGTGACGCCGATGTTGACCTGCTGGATGCCGGCGATCAGGACGATGTCGCCGGCCTCGGCGAACTCCGCCGGCGAGCGCTCCAGCCCCTTGAAGGTGAGGACCTGGCTGACCTTGCCCTTGCCGCGGTTTTCCTCCCCGTACATCACCACGACTTCCTGGTTCGGGCGCACGCGCCCGCGCTTGATGCGGCCGATGCCGAGCTGGCCCATGTAGGTGGAGTAGTCGAGCGAGCACACCTGCAGCTGGAGCGGGCCGTCGGCATCGACTTCCGGCGCCGGGACATGCTCGAGAATGGCCTCGAACAGCGGGCGCATGTCGGTGCGCTCGTCATTCTCGTTGACCACCGCGAAGCCGTTGAGGCCGGAAGCGTAGATCACCGGGAAGTCGAGCTGCTCCTCGGTGGCGCCGAGCTTGTCGAACAGATCGAAGGTGTGGTTGATGACCCAGTCCGGGCGCGCGCCGGGGCGGTCGATCTTGTTGATGACGACGATCGGCTTGAGGCCGAGGGCGAGCGCCTTGCGGGTGACGAAGCGGGTCTGCGGCATCGGGCCTTCGACCGCGTCGACGAGCAGCAGCACGCTATCGACCATTGACAGCACGCGCTCGACCTCGCCGCCGAAGTCGGCGTGGCCCGGCGTGTCGACGATGTTGATGTGGGTGTCGCCGTACTGGATCGCGCAGTTCTTCGACAGGATGGTGATGCCGCGCTCCTTCTCGATGTCCCCCGAGTCCATGACCCGTTCGGCGACCTGCTGGTTTTCACGGAAGGTGCCGGACTGGCGCAGCAGCTGGTCGACGAGGGTGGTCTTGCCGTGGTCGACGTGGGCGATGATGGCGATGTTGCGGATGGCGCGGGACATGGAGGCGGGAAGTCTTTGAAAGGGCGAGGATTCTACCATGGGCTGCGGCGCTGCAACATGAATTCTCGGCGAGCTGGGCGGGAACGGGCCCGTGATAGAATCCGCCGCCCCGTTCCATGGAGTTTCGCTCAATGCTCGCAATCATCGGCGGCAGCGGCCTGACGCAGCTTTCGAATATGGAAAACGTGCGCCGTGAAGTGGCGCGCACGCCCTTCGGCGAGCCTTCCGCTGCACTGACGTTCGGCAGGATGTGCGAGGCGCCGGTGGTCTTTCTCGCCCGCCACGGCCACGGCCACACCATTCCGCCGCACCGGGTCAATTACCGCGCCAATATCTGGGCGCTGAAGCAGGCCAAGGTCGAGGGCATCGTCTCGGTGGCCTCGGTGGGCAGCATCCGCGCCGACTGGCCGCCGGGCACGCTGGTGGTGCCGAACCAGATCATCGATTACACCTGGGGGCGCGAGAGCACCTTTTTTGACGGCATCGACACTCCGGTGCGGCACGTCGATTTCACCCGCCCCTATGACGAGGCCTTGCGCCAGCGGCTGCTGCGCGCGGCAACGGCGGCGGGCGACAGCGCCTTCGACGGCGGCGTCTATGCTGCGGCCCAGGGGCCGCGCCTGGAAACGGCGGCGGAAATCGACCGCTTCGAGCGCGACGGCGCCGAACTCGTGGGCATGACGGCGATGCCCGAAGCGGTGCTCGCGCGCGAACTCGAGCTTCCCTATGCGGCGATCAACGTGGTGGTGAACTACGCAGCGGGCCGCTCGTCGAGCGAGCACGGCATCCATTTCGACGACATCGAAGTGGTGCTGCAGGAGTCCATGGTGCGCGTGCGCGCCGTGCTCGAATGTCTTTGCCGGGTCTGAGGAGCGATATGAAACGTCTGGAAAGCGCGTTCGAACATGTGCTGTTCGCCAGCCGCTGGCTGATGGCGCCGGTCTATTTCGGGCTGGTGCTGGCGATGTTGCTGCTGCTGGTGAAGTTCGGCAAGGAAATCGTGCGCCTGTTCGCCGGCATCTTCACCGCCAGCGGCGGCGAGCTCATCATCGGCGTCCTGTCGCTGGTCGACATCGCGCTGATCATGAATCTGTTGATCATCATCATGTTCAGCGGCTACGAGAACTTCGTCTCGAAAATGGAGGATCTGCACAGCCACCGCGACCGCCCCGACTGGATGGGCCACATCGGCTTCTCCGACCTGAAGCTCAAGCTGATCGGCTCGATCGTGGCGATTTCCGGGATCGAGCTGCTGAAGGCCTTCATGAACGTCGCCAACCTCACCGACAGCCATCTCGGCTGGATGGTCGGCATTCACCTGACTTTCGTCGTTTCCGGTCTCCTTTACGCTGCGATGGACCGGCTGGCGGGCAAGGGTCACTGAGTTCTGCTCAAACCTGCAGGCGCTCGAGCAGCTCGCGCTCGATCTTCAGGACCTGGGTATCCTGCGCCAGCGCCTGGCCGGTGAGCAGGAACGCGTCCTCGACGCGCTCGCCCAGGGTGGCGATCTTCGCCGTGTGCAGGCGGATGCCGTGGGCGGCGAGGACCGAGGCGACATCGAACAGCAGCCCCGGCCGATCCGCCGCGGTCAGCGACAGCACGTAGTGGCGGCCGGCCTCGTCGGGGCGGATGCTGACTTCCGGGGTGATCGGAAAATGCCGGACCTGGCGCGACATCCGCCCGCGCGCGGGGCGCTCGGGTGCGCCCGGGGACTGCAGGCGGGTGCTCAGCTCATGTTCGATGAGGGTGACGATGTTGCGGTACGAGGCCGCATGCCCGGGGTCCTGCAACATGAAGCTGTCGAGGGCGAAGCCGTGGCGGGTGGTGTGTACCTTGGCGTCGAGAATGGTGAAGCCCATGCGCCCGAAGAGGCCGGTCAGGTGTACGAACAAATCCTTCTGGTCACGGGTGAACACCATCACCTGCACGCCGTCCTCGCCCTCGGCGACGCGCGCCTTCACCACCGGCTGTTCGGAGCGGGGGCGGTGGTAGAGCACGCGGGTGTGCCAAGCGATCTCCTCGGCGGAGTGGCGCATGAAATACACCGGGTCGAGCTGCGCCCACAGCGCCTCCTCGATGCCCGGGCGCAAGCCGTAGTAGCGCAGCAGCTTGCGCGCGTCCTCGAGGCGGTCGTCGAGGCCGAGTGCTTCCTGCGGCGTGGCGCCGCGCAGCAGGCGGCGGGTAGCGAAGAACAGGTCTTCGAGCAGCTTGCCCTTCCAGCCATTCCACACTTTCGGGCTGGTGCCGCGGACATCGGCATGGGTGAGCAGGTAGAGCGCGACCAGGCGGCGCTCGTCGCCGACGACGGCAGCGAAGCGCGCGATGATTTCGGGGTCGGAGGTGTCTTCCTTTTGCGCGACGTGCGACATCGTCAGGTGGTGCTCGACCAGCCAGACGACCAGCGCGCCGTCTTCGTCGGGCAGGGCGTGCTGCGTGCAGAACTCGCGTGCGTCGGCCATCCCCAGCTTGGAATGGTCGCCGCCACGGCCCTTGGCGATGTCGTGGAAGAGGGCGGCGAGGTAAAGCAGCCAGTAGCGCTCGAAGCCCATCATCAAGCGCGTCATCAGCGGGTATTCGTGCGCGTGTTCGCCCATCGTGAAGCGGCGCAGGTTGCGCAGCACCATCAGGATGTGCTGGTCCACGGTGTAGACGTGGAAGAGGTCGTGCTGCATCTGACCGACGATCCGGCGCCAGGCCGGAATGTAGCGCGACAGGATGCCGTATTCGTTCATCCGCCGGAAGGCATGGAGGATGCCGCGCTTTTGCTGGAGGATCTGCAAAAACAGGGCGCGGTGCTCGGGGCGGGCGCGAAAAGCGGCGTTGACCCGGTTCCGGTTGATCCATAGGGCGCGCAGCATGCGCGCGCTCATGCCCTTGAGCTCGGAGCGTTGCTCGAGCAGCAGGAAGGATTCGAGGATGGCCGCCGGCTCGCGCTCGAACAGGTCTTCCTCGCGCAGGTCGAGCAGTTCGTGTACGACCTGGAAACGGGCATTGACGACGATCGCCGCGCCGCGGTCGGGAAAGATCACGCTGCCGTAGTTCTGCAGCAGCACGGTATTGAGCTGCATGACGATCTTGGCGGTGACGTAGTAGCGCTGCATCAGCACTTCGGAGGCGCGGCGGGTAGCGGTGGCTTCGATGCCCAGGATCGCGGCGAGTTTTTCCTGGTGATCGAAGAGCAGGCGGTCTTCGGCCCGCCCCGCGAGGTAGTGCAGGCGGATGCGCAGATGCTGGAGGAAACGCTCGACCTTGCGCAGTTCGCCCGCCTCGCCCCCGGTGATCAGGCGCCGGCGCGCGAGGTCGCGCCAGTTGCGACCGAGGCCGGCGGCGCGCGCGATCCAGCCGAGCATCTGCAGGTCGCGCAGTCCCCCCGGGCTTTCCTTGCAGTTGGGTTCGAGCGCGTACGGCGTTTCGTTGAAGCGGGCGTAGCGCTGTTCCTGTTCGAGTCGCTTAGCCTTGAAGAAGGTGCGCACGTCGAGGGCTTCGCGGTAGCGCGCGCAGAGTTCGCCGAACAGCGCCGCGCTGCCCGCGAGCAGCCGCGCCTCGAGCAGGTTCGTCTGCACGGTGATGTCGTCTGCCGCGATCACCAGGCATTCGTCCACCGTGCGCACCGCGTGGCCGATTTCGAGGCCCATGTCCCACAGCGCGCCGACCAGCGCGGCGAGGCGCACTTGGAGGTCGGCGTCGGCCGGTGCCGGCAGCAGGATCAGCAGATCGACATCGGAAGCGGGAAACAGCTCGCCCCGGCCGTAGCCGCCCACCGCGACCACGGCGGCGGGCGGGGGCATGGCGCAGGCCGCCCACAGGGTCGAGATCGCCTCATCGACGAGCTGCGCCCGTCCCCTGAGCACGGTGGCGGTCTGCGGCCTGGCCTCGTAGCGGGCGCGCAGGGCGGCCATGCCCTCGGCGAGCCGGCGTCTCGCCGCCGCCACGGTCGGCTGCAGCGCAGCGGTCAGTGCGTCGTACATCGGGGCGGGCGTCCCGCTCGAAGCCCACGTCAGCCGAAGCGGGCCGCGACCAGGGCGGGCGGCGGCGGGCAGTGGGCGGACAGGGTGAGCACTTCGACCCCGGTTTCGGTCACCAGAACGGTATGTTCCCACTGTGCGGACAGGCTGCGGTCCTTGGTGACGATGGTCCAGCCGTCGGGCAACTCGGAGATCGCCGCCTTGCCCGCATTGATCATCGGTTCGATGGTGAAGATCATCCCCGGCTTCAGTTCCGGCCCGGTGCCGGCCTTGCCGTAGTGCAGGACCTGCGGGTCCTCGTGGAAATTGCGCCCGATGCCGTGGCCGCAGAATTCGCGCACCACCGAAAAGCCGTTGCCCTCGGCATGCTTCTGGATCGCGGCGCCGATGTCGCCCAGGCGGCCACCGGGATGGACCGCAGCGATGCCCAGCCACAGGCACTCGTAGGTGATGTGGGTCAGGCGCCGGGCGATGATGCTGGCGCTGCCTTCGCCGCCGACCAGGTACATCCGGCTGGTGTCACCGTGAAAGCCGTCCTTGATCACCGTGATGTCGATATTGACGATGTCGCCTTTCTTCAGCGCCTTACCGCCGGGGACGCCGTGGCAGACCTGATGGTTGATCGAAGTGCAGATCGATTTCGGGTAGGGGGTGTAGCCCGGAGGCGCGTAGTTGAGCGGCGCGGGAATGGTGTGCTGGACATCGACCATGTAGTCGTGGCACAGGCGGTCGAGTTCGGCCGTGGTCACCCCGGGGACGACGAAGGGGGCGATGTAGTCGAGCACTTCGGCGGCGAGGCGGCAGGCCGTGCGCATCCGTTCGATCTCTTCAGGGGTCTTGATGGTGATGCTCATTGTCTGTTCTTCTGGGTTGGGGCGGAAAATACGACAAGGCTATCGCAAGCGCCCCGCGTGGGCAAACGCCGAGCGGCACAAGCCTTGAGTGGCCTGCTGACGCCATGTTAATATCGCCGGCTTGTCTGCTCAGGCAGGCAAAATCCGCACGCCCGGCAGGAAAGGGTCCATCGGCGCGGGAAGGCAAAGTGCGGCATGCACGGCTTTCATTTCGCAGTCGATGGCGTGTCGGGGACCAGCATCCGCTAGCGTGCAAAGCGCGCCGGATGTCGCGATCCCCTCTGCAGGGCGGAGGCTCAACCCTTTTAGTTTGGAGTCACACATGTCAGTCACAATGCGTCAGATGCTCGAAGCCGGCGTCCATTTCGGCCACCAGACCCGATTCTGGAACCCGCGCATGGCCCCCTACATCTTCGGTCAGCGCAACAAGATCCACATCGTCAATCTCGAAAAGACGATGGTGAAGTACAACGAAGCGGTGGAGTTCACGCGCAAGCTCGCCGCCAACCGCGGCAACATCCTGTTTGTCAGCACCAAGCGCCAGGCGCGCGAGATCATCGCCGAAGAAGCCCAGCGCGCGGGCATGCCTTTTGTCGATGAGCGCTGGCTCGGCGGCATGCTGACCAACTTCAAGACGGTCAAGCAGTCGATCAAGCGCCTGAAGGAAGTCGAGGCGATGATGGAAGACGGCTCGGTCGAGCGTCTGTCAAAGCGCGAAGCGCTGACCGTGCGCCGCGAACTCGAGAAGCTGCAGAAGTCGATCGGCGGCATCAAGGACATGGGCGGTCTGCCCGATGCGCTGTTCGTGATCGACGTCGGCTACCACAAGATCGCCATCACCGAAGCGCAGAAGCTGGGTATTCCGGTCGTCGCCGTGGTCGACACCAACCATTCGCCCGAAGGCGTGGATTACGTGATCCCGGGCAACGACGACTCCTCGCGCGCGATCCGCCTCTACGCCCGCGGCGTGGCCGATGCCGTGCTCCAGGGACGCAGCCAGGTGCTGCAGGAAATCGTCGATGCCGGCGGCGACGAGTTCGTCGAGGTCGAGGAAGAAGGCACGCAGGACCAGGCCTGATCCAGATCACACGGGGCCCGCGAGGCCCCGTTTGCACTGCGGCCCGATCTTCCCGCCGCATACCCCACACACGAATATTCAGGAGCTAGCATGGCGGAAATCACCGCAAGCATGGTCAAGGAACTGCGCGAGAAGACCGACGCGCCGATGATGGAGTGCAAGAAGGCGCTGACCGAAGCCGCCGGCGACATGGACAAGGCCGAAGAGATCCTGCGCGTCAAGCTCGGCAACAAGGCGTCCAAGGCCGCTGCCCGCGTCACCGCCGAAGGCATCGTCGGCACCTTTCTGGCTGCCGGTGGCAAGCTCGCCGCGATGGTCGAACTGAACTGCGAAACCGACTTCGTCGCCAAGAACGACGACTTCATCGCCCTCGCCGCACAGCTCGCCGAACTGGTCGCGCAGAAGAACCCGGCCGATGTCGCCGCGCTGTCCGCGCTCGAGATCGGCGGTCAGAGCGTCGAGGCGATCCGCACCGCGCTGGTGGGCAAGATCGGCGAAAACATGAGCATCCGTCGCTTCGCCCGCATCGAAGCTCAGGGTCAGCTCGCCAGCTATGTGCATGCCGGGGCCAAGATCGGCGTGCTGGTTGATCTCGTCGGTGGCGACGAGCAGCTCGCCAAGGATCTGGCGATGCACATCGCCGCCTCGAAGCCGAAGTCGCTGGACTCCAGCGGCGTGTCGCAGGAGCTGATCGACGCCGAGCGCCGCATCGCCATCGAGAAGGCGCGCGAAGCCGGCAAGCCGGACGCGATGCTCGAGAAGATCGCCGAAGGCACGGTGCAGAAGTTCCTCAAGGAAGTCACCTTGCTCGGCCAGGTCTTCGTCAAGGCCGAGGACGGCAAACAGACCATCGAGCAACTGCTGAAGGCCCGGGGCGCCTCGGTCGCGGGTTTTGTGCTGTATCTGGTCGGCGAAGGCATCGAGAAGAAAGTCACCGACTTCGCCGCCGAAGTGGCCGAACAGGCTGCCGCCGCAGCCAAGAAGTAAGGGGAACAGCGTGTCCGCCGCCTACAAGCGCATCCTGCTCAAGCTCTCGGGCGAGGCCCTCATGGGTGACGATGCCTATGGGATCAACGAGGACGTCGTCAGCCGGATCGTCTCCGAAATTGCCGAAGTCACCCGGCTCGGTGTGCAGGTCGGCGTGGTGATCGGCGGCGGCAACATCTTCCGCGGCATGAAGGGCGCGGCTTCCGGCATGGACCGCGCCACTGCCGACTACATGGGCATGCTGGCGACGGTGATGAACGCGATGGCGCTGGCCGACGCGATGCAGCGCATGGACCTGGAGGCGCGCGTGCAGTCGGCGCTGCGCATCGACCAGGTCGTCGAGCCCTACATCCGCGGCCGCGCGATCCGTCATCTGGAAGAAGGCCGGGTGGTGATCTTCGCCGCCGGCACCGGCAACCCCTTCTTCACTACCGATACCGCCGCCGCGCTACGCGGCTCGGAGATCGGCGCCCAGATCGTGCTCAAGGCGACCAAGGTCGATGGCGTGTATACCGCCGACCCCAAGAAGGATCCGAGCGCACAGCGCTATCACCGGATCAGCTTCGACGAGGCGATCGGCCGCAACCTGGCGGTGCTCGATGCCACCGCGTTCGCCCTGTGCCGCGACCAGAAGCTGCCGATCAACGTGTTCTCGATCTTCAAGCCCGGCGCGCTCAAGCGCGTGGTGATGGGCGAAGACGAAGGCACCCTGGTCCATTCCTGAACCCTGGAGAGTGCGCGCATGATTCCCGAACTCAAGAAGATCATCGAACAGAAAATGCAGAAGTCGGTCGAGGCGCTGAGGACCGATCTCGCCAAAGTGCGGACCGGCCGCGCCCATACCGGCCTCCTCGACCACGTCATGGTCGAGTATTACGGCTCGATGGTGCCGGTCAATCAGGTCGCCAACATCACCCTGATCGACGCCCGCACGATCGGCGTGCAGTGCTGGGAAAAGCCGATGATGGCGAAGGTCGAGAAGGCCATCCGCGACAGCGACCTCGGCCTCAATCCGGCCAACATGGGCGAACTGCTGCGCGTGCCGATGCCGGCGCTGACCGAAGAGCGCCGCCGCGACCTGACCAAGGTCGTGCGCCACGAAGGCGAAACCGCCAAGGTCGCGATCCGCAACCTGCGTCGCGATGCCAACCAGCAGCTCAAGGACGCGGTCAAGGACAAGGCGATCTCGGAAGACGACGAGCGCCGGGCCGAGGACGAAATCCAGAAGCTCACCGACAAGTACGTCGCCGAGATCGACAAGCTGCTTGCCCAGAAAGAGCAGGAGCTGATGCAGATCTGATCCGCGCGCGGCGGCACGGTTGCCGCCAGCGTCGAACAGGAGGCGGACCATGAGCGGCAAACGCTTCAAGAGCTCCACGCGCGACATTCCCGAAGTGGCCTCGGTGCCGCGCCACGTCGCTGTCATCATGGACGGCAACGGGCGCTGGGCGCGCAAGCGCTTCATGCCCCGGGTGGCGGGGCATTCGCGTGGCGTCGAAGCTTTGCGCGCGGTGATCCGGCGCTGCATCGAACGTGGTGTCGAATATCTCACCGTGTTCGCGTTCAGCTCGGAAAACTGGCGCCGCCCCGCCGACGAGGTTTCCTTCCTGATGCAGCTGTTCCTCAAGTCGTTGCAGAAGGAGGTCGCCCGCCTCCACGAAAACGGCATCCGTTTCTGCGTCATCGGCGATCTGTCGCGCTTCGACCCGCAGCTGGTCGGCGTGATCCGTGAAGCCGAAGCGCTGACCGCGGCCAATACCCGCTTCCATCTGAGCGTTGCGGCCAATTACGGCGGACGCTGGGACATCCTGCAGGCGATGTCGCGGCTGATCGCGCGCCATCCCGGGCGCAGTGAAGGCTTCAGCGAGGAAGAACTCGCCGGCGAGCTGTCGATGTGCTTCGCTCCCGAGCCCGACCTTTTCATCCGTACCGGCGGCGAAAAGCGCATCAGCAACTTCCTGCTGTGGCAACTGGCCTATACCGAACTGTATTTCACCGATACCTTGTGGCCTGATTTCGACGGCGCCGCCCTCGACCTCGCGATCGAATCCTATAACGGCCGCGAGCGCCGCTTCGGGCGCACGAGCGAACAGCTGGCCGCAGCGGGCGGCGAGCCACGGGCTCCCCATGCTTAAAGAGCGGGTCATCACCGCGATCCTGCTCCTCGGCGGCCTGCTGGGGGCGGTGTTCCTGCTCCCCGCCACCGGCTGGGTGGTGCTGTGCGCGGCCGTCTGTGCCGCGGCCGCCTGGGAGTGGGGCGGGCTGGCACGCTTCGAGTACTCCTTGCGCATGTCCACCGCAATCGTGTTCGGGATCGCCTGCGCCATGCTCGGTTTTCTCACCGGGCTGGGGCGGGGCGAGCCGGGCGGCGCGGTCGTGCTGATTCCGCTGTATGGGATCAGTGCCCTGTTCTGGGCTTTCGTCGTCCCGCTCTGGCTTGCGCGCAAATGGTCCTTCACCCGTCCGCTGCTCGCCTCGCTGGTCGGCTTCGTCGTGCTCATCCCGACTGCGCTCGCGCTCATGCAGTTGCGCGCGTTCGGCCCCTGGGTGCTGCTGGGGACGATGGCGGTGGTCTGGGTCGCGGACATCGCCGCCTATTTTTCCGGGCGCGCGTTCGGACGGCACAAACTGGCGCCTTCGATCAGCCCGGGCAAGACCTGGGAGGGCGCAGTCGGCGCGGTGCTCGCGGTGCTGCTGTTCGGCTTCGGCGTGCTGGTCGCGCTCGGGGCGGACCACGCCGGGGGAGCGCCGGCGATCGCTGCGGCGTTGATCGCCTGGACCGCGGCCAGCGTCGTCGGCGACCTGTTCGAGTCGCTGCTCAAGCGCCAGGCCGGTCTCAAGGACAGTGGCGCCCTGCTGCCCGGCCACGGCGGTATCCTCGATCGTATCGACAGCCTCACCTCGACCCTGCCGCTGGTGGCACTCGCCACCTTGTGGCTGGCCCGCTGACCGCCGCTCACGTTTCCGGCACAGTACAGCGGCGACTCTCCGGATCTCCAAGGCCTCCTTTCCATGGCTGAACACGCACCTCAACGCCTCACCCTGCTGGGAGCCACCGGCTCGATCGGGCAGAGCACGCTCGACGTGGTCGCACGTCATCCACAGCGCTTCCAGGTTTTTGCCCTCAGCGCCCGGCGCCAGTACGACAAGCTGCTCGCCCAGTGCCTGCAGTTCGCGCCACGCTATGCGGTGATGGTGGACGAGGAGGCGGCCGCGCGACTGGCGTCCGAGCTGCGTGCGGCGGGCAGCGCCACCGAAGTGCTGAGCGGGGCGAAGGCGCTGGAGAGCATTGCCGCCGCCCCCGAGGCGGACATGGTCATGGCCGCCATCGTCGGCGCCGCCGGGCTGCGCCCGACCCTGGCCGCGGCACGGGCGGGCAAGAAGGTGCTGCTCGCCAACAAGGAAGCACTGGTCCTGTCCGGGGCGCTGTTCATGGACGCGGTCGCCGCCAGCGGCGCGACCCTGCTGCCGATCGACAGCGAGCACAACGCCGTTTTCCAGTCCCTGCCGGCCGGCTATGCGCGCCAGCCGCGGGCGGCGGGCGTGCGCCGGGTGCTGCTCACCGCTTCGGGCGGGCCGTTCCGCGCCGCGGCGCCGGAGGCGTTTGCCGCGGTGACCCCCGAGCAGGCCTGCGCCCACCCCAACTGGGTGATGGGGCGCAAGATCTCGGTCGATTCGGCGACGATGATGAACAAGGGCCTCGAAGTGATCGAGGCGCACTGGCTGTTCGGTGTGCCCGCCGAGATGATCGAGGTCGTCATCCATCGCCAGAGCGTCATTCATTCGATGGTCGAGTACGCCGACGGGTCGGTCATCGCCCAGCTCGGCAACCCCGACATGCGCACCCCGATCGCCCATGCCATGGCCTGGCCCGAGCGCATCGAGGCCGGGGTGCGCCCGCTCGACCTGTTCGAAGTCGCACGGCTCGATTTCGAGCGTCCCGACCTGCAGCGCTTTCCCTGCCTGGCGCTGGCCTTCGATGCGCTGCGTGCGGGCGGCGCGGCGCCGGCGGTGCTCAACGCCGCCAACGAGGAGGCGGTGGCCGCCTTCCTCGAGCGGCGCATCGGCTTTCTCGACATCGCCCGCGTGATCGCCGCCTGCCTGGAACGCAGCACCACGCTCACGGTCGATTCGCTCGAGGCGGTGTTCGCCGCCGACGCCTGCGGCCGTGAATGGGCCCGCAGCGAAATCCGCCAACGACAGGCTGCCCGATGAACCTGCTGAACTACCTGATTCCGTTCGCGCTCGCCCTTGGTCTGCTGATCCTGGTGCATGAGATGGGGCACTACCTCGTCGCCCGCTGGTGCGGAGTGAAGGTGCTGCGCTTTTCGATCGGTTTCGGCAAGCCGCTGTACGTTCGGCGCGCCGGACGCGACGGCACCGAGTGGGCGATCGCCGCCTTCCCCCTGGGGGGCTACGTGAAGATGCTCGACGAACGCGAAGCGCCGGTCGCGCCGGCCGAGCTGCACCGCAGCTTCAACCGCCAGAGCGTGTACCGGCGCTTCGCCATCGTCGCCGCCGGTCCGCTGGCGAACTTTCTTCTCGCCATCGTGCTGTACTGGGGACTGTTCGTGGCCGGAATCGAGGAGCTGCGCCCGCGCATCGCGCTCTCCGATACGCCGGCCATCGCCGTCGCCGCGGGGGTGCGCGAAGGCGATCTGGTGGTGGCGGTGGACGAGGAGCCGGTGCACAGCTGGCAGGATCTGCGCTGGGTCCTGCTGCGCCATGCCCTCGATCGTCGCGAAGTGCTGCTCCAGGTGCGCACGCTCGAAGACGTGGAGACTTTCCGGCGGTTCGATCTGAGCGGGATCGCGATCGATGGCGAGGACCAGGATCTGATCGCCCGCATCGGCCTCAAGCCCTGGCGCCCGCTGATCCGGCCGGTGCTCGGACGCCTGTCCGAGGACGGTGCGGCCGCCCGCGCCGGATTGCTGCCGGGCGACGAGGTGCTTGCCATCGGCGGCGAGCCGATTGCGGCCTGGGGCGAGCTGGTGCTCAAGGTGCGCCAGGCGCCCGGTGTGCCGCTGCGCTTCGAGATCCGGCGCGCAGGGGAGGAGGCGGAATACCTCGTGACTCCCGATGCGGCGAGCGAGAACGGCGAGCGCATCGGCCGCATCGGCGTCGCGGTGGCCGAGCCGGCACCGGGCGGATTGTCGATGTTCGCCACCGTGCGCTACGGGCCTTTTGATGCGGCGGCGAAAGCGGTCCGCCAGACCTGGGAAACCAGCGTGCTCAGCCTGCAGATGATCGGCCGCATGATCACCGGAGAAGTGTCGTGGAAAAACCTTTCCGGGCCGGTGACGATCGCCGACTACGCGGGCCAGAGCGCGCAGTTGGGATTGAGCCATTACCTGAAGTTCGTCGCTCTCATCAGCATCAGCCTGGGGGTGCTCAACCTGCTTCCCATCCCGGTGCTGGACGGCGGACACTTGCTGTATTATACGGTCGAGCTCATCAAGGGCGGCCCGATCCCGGAGCGCGTCATGGAGATCGGTCAGCAGATCGGTCTCGTCCTCCTGGTGATGCTTATGGCATTCGCCTTCTATAACGACATCAATCGTCTCATTTCCGGCTGAACTCCCGCATGAATCGTAAGCTCCTGCCCGGGCTCATGGTGGCCCTTTTCGCCGCAGCGCCGGCCTTCGCGTTCGACCCCTTCGTAGTCAAGGACATCCGGGTGGAAGGCATCCAGCGCACCGAGGCGGGCACGGTGTTCAACTACCTGCCGGTGCGGGTGGGGGAAACCTTCGACGAATCCCAGGCTGCCCAGGCCATCAAGGCCCTGTTCGCAACCGGCTTCTTCAACGACGTGCGCATCGAGACCGAAGGCGACACGATCGTCGTCGTCGTCGATGAGCGCCCGGCGATCGCGCAGATCGATTTCGCCGGGGTCAAGGAGTTCGACAAGGACGCCCTCAAGAAGGGGCTGCGCGAAGTCGGCCTGGCCGAGTCGCGCATCTTCGACCGCGCCCTGCTCGAGCGGGCCGAGCAGGAGCTCAAGCGGCAGTACCTGTCGCGCGGAAAATACGCCGCTACCGTCACCACCACGGTGACGCCGCTCGAGCGCAACCGGGTCGCGATCGACTTCGCGGTGGACGAGGGCGGCGTCGCCAAGATCCGCCAGATCAACATCATCGGCGCGAAGGCCTTCAAGGACAAGGACCTGCTCGACCGGATGCAGCTGACCACGCCGGGCTGGCTGACCTGGTACACGAAAAACGACCAGTACTCGCGCCAGAAGCTGTCGGCCGACCTCGAGACCCTGCGTTCCTTCTACCTGAATCAGGGCTACCTCGACTTCAACATCGACTCCACCCAGGTTTCGATCACCCCCGACAAGCAGGACATCTACATCACCCTGAACATCACCGAAGGCGAGAAGTACACCGTCGGCAGCGTGCGTTTCACCGGTGATCTGGTGCTGCCCGAGTCCGAGTACCAGGCGCTTGCCCAGATCCGTCCCGGCGACACGTTCTCGCGCGAAAAACTCACCGAAACGACGAAGGCGATCACCGACCGGCTCGGTAACGAGGGCTACGCCTTCGCCAACGTCAACGCCGCCCCCGAAGTCGACAAGGAAAAACGCGAAGTCGCGTTCACCGTATTCGTCGACCCGGGCCGCCGCGTCTATGTGCGCCGCATCAACGTCGGCGGCAACACCAAGACCCGCGACGAGGTGGTCCGCCGCGAGATGCGGCAGATGGAAGGCGGCTGGTACGACGCCGAGGCGATCAACCGCTCGCGCACCCGCATCGACCGCCTCGGTTTCTTCGAGGAGGTCAATGTCGAGACTCCGGTGGTGCCGGGCACGACCGACCAGGTCGACGTGAACTTCAACGTCAAGGAACGACCCACCGGCAACCTGATGCTGGGCGCCGGCTTCTCGAGCTCGGAGAGCATCGTGCTGTCGGCATCGATCGCGCAGCAGAACCTGTTCGGCAGCGGCAACGCGCTCAATCTCGGCCTGAATACGAGCAAATCCAGCCGCACTCTGTCCTTGTCCTTCACCAATCCGTACTACACCGTCGACGGCGTCAGTCTCGGTTGGGACCTGTACCACCGCACCTACGACCCGACCGAACTCGATTCCGTGTCGCCCTACAAGACGGTATCGACCGGCGCCGGTCTGCGCCTGGGCTGGCCGATCGCCGAAGACGACCAGATCAATTTCGGCCTGACCGCGGACCGCACCCAGATCACGACCTATGCGGAAAGCCCTTTCCTCTACCAGGAATTCTGCAGGGATAACGGCTGCAGCGGCGCCGATGGCGTCGGCGAAACCACGGTCAGCAGCCTGCTGCTGACGATGGGCTGGTCGCGCGACAGCCGCGACAGCGTGATCTACACCCGCAAAGGGGTCTATCAGCGCGTTTATGGCGAAGTGACCGTCCCCGCCGGCGATCTGCGCTACGCCAAGCTCGGCTACCAGTACCAGCACTGGTTCCCGATCGGACGCGACTACGCGCTGATGCTCAACGCCGATCTAGGCTGGGCGGAAGGTTTCGGCGGCAAGGAGGTACCGTTCTACAAGAACTACTTCGTCGGCGGCATCGGTTCGGTCCGCGGCTACGAGCAGGGCTCGGTCGGCCCGACCTACATCGACAACGACGGCGACATCACTTCGACCGGCGGTACGCGCAAGCTCGTCGGCAATGCCGAATTCTACTTCCCGATGCCGGGGGCGGGCTCGGACCGTACCTTCCGCGTCTCGGCCTTCTTCGACGCGGGTTACGTCTGGGGCGAGCAGCAGGACCCCCTGGTCAAGGGCAGCACGGGTTTCGTCGACCAGGATCTCGATTTCAGCAACCTGCGCTACAGTACCGGCCTGGCCTTTTCGTGGAGTTCGCCGATCGGGCCGCTCAAGTTCAGCTTCGGCCATCCGCTGAAAAAGGAAGCGGACGACGAAATCCAGCGCTTCCAGTTCCAGCTTGGCAGCGTGTTTTGATTGACCACAACATCAAGCTTCATCCGGAGGCATAAGTGAACGTCCGCACCCTCTCCCTGGTGGCCGCCGCGCTGGTCGGCATTTCCCAGGTCGCCATCGCCGAGACGAAGATCGGCTTTGTCAATTCCGATCGCGTGATGCGCGAGGCCGCACCCGCCGTGCGCGCCCAGCAGCGACTGGAGAAGGAATTCGAAAAGCGCGACCAGGAACTGCAGCGCCTGGCGAAGGACCTCCAGTCCATGCAGGAAGAACTCGAGCGCAACGGCACGACCATGGCCGACAGCGACCGGCGCACCAAAGAGCGCGCATTGGGCGAGCTCAACCGCGACTTCCAGCGCAAGCAGCGCGAATTCCGCGAGGACCTCAACCAGCGCCGCAACGAGGAACTCGCCTCGGTGCTGGACAAGGCCAACCGCACGGTCAAGCAGATCGCCGAGAGCGAAAGCTACGACATCATCTTCCAGGAAGCGGTTTACGCCAGCCCGAAGATCGACGTCACCGACAAGGTCATCAAGGCCCTGTCCGAGGCCAAGTAAAGCCACGCCCGCATGTTCCGTCTCGACGAACTGGTGGCGCGGCTCGGCGGCGCGCTGGTCGGCGATGCCGGTGTCGAGATACGCCGCGTCGCCACGCTGGAGCAGGCCGGGGAGGGCGACCTGGCCTTCCTCGCCAACCGCAAGTACCTGCCGCAGCTGCAGCGCAGCGCGGCGAGCGCGGTAATCGTCGCGCCGGACGCGGCCGATCTGCTCGTCGACCGGCCGCGTATCGTCACCCCCGATCCTTATCTGTATTTCGCGCGCGTTGCCCAGCTGTTCTCTCCCCTGCCGGTGCCGCAGCCCGGCGTGCATCCGCACGCAGTCGTCGCCTGCGCCGTGCCGCCGACGGTCGAGATCGGCCCCGGCGCCTCGATCGAGGCGGGCGTCGAACTCGGTGACGGTGTCGTGGTCGGCGCCGGCTGCCACGTCGGCCGCGGCGCCCGCATCGGGCAGGGCACCCGGCTGGCGCCGCGCGTGACGATCTACCACGACTGCGTCATCGGCGAGAACTGCATCGTCCATGCCGGCGCGGTGATCGGCGCCGACGGCTTCGGCTTCGCCCGTGAAAAGTCCGGGCGCTGGGTCAAGATTCCGCAGGTCGGCCGGGTCGTCATCGGCAATGAGGTCGAAATCGGCGCCAACACCACCATCGACCGCGGCGCGCTCGACGACACCGTGATCGGCGACGGCTGCAAGCTCGACAACCAGATCCAGATCGCCCACAACGTGCGCATCGGCCAATACACTGCGATCGCCGGCTGTGTCGGCATCGCCGGCAGCACTCAGATCGGGGCGCGCTGCATGATCGGCGGCCAGGCCGGGATCATCGGCCACCTTTCCATCTGCGATGATGTCGTCATTTCCGCCGGCACTCTGGTGAGCAAATCGATCACCCGACCGGGTGTCTATACGGCCAGCCTGCCTGTCCAGAGCCACACCGAATGGGTACGCAATTTCGCTCACCTGCGCCGCCTCGATGCGCTTGCGACGCGTGTACGCGCCCTCGAACACCCGCACGACGGTCGGAACGGCCGCAATCCAGACTGAACCACACCATGAACATCAACGAAATCATCGAGTACCTGCCGCACCGCTATCCCTTCCTGCTGATCGACCGGGTACTCGAGATCGAAGAAGGCAAGCGCATCAAGGCGCTGAAGAACGTGACCATCAACGAGCCCTTTTTTCCGGGGCACTTTCCCCACCATCCGGTAATGCCGGGGGTGCTGATCGTGGAGGCGATGGCCCAGGCCGCTGCGGTGCTGTCGTTCAAGAGCATGGGCGTCAAGCCCGACGAAAACTCCGTGGTGTACTTCGCCGGCATCGACAGCGTGCGCTTCAAGCGTCCGGTGGTGCCCGGCGACCAGCTGATCTTCGACGTCGAGATCACCCAGAGCAAGCGCAACATCTACAAGTACAGGGGCGTGGCCCGCGTCGACGGCGACGTCGCGACCGAGGCCGAGTTGATGTGCGCGCTGAAGACCCTATGATCCACCCCACCGCTCTCATCCATCCCGGCGCGAAGCTCGGGGCCGGCGTCAGCGTCGGCGCCTACTCGATCGTCGGCGAGCACGCCGAGATCGGCGACGGCACCCGTATCGGTCCGCACGTGGTCATCGAAGGCCATACCCGCATCGGCCGCGACAACGAGATCTTCCAGTTCTGCTCGATCGGCGCCAGCCCGCAGGACAAGAAGTACGACGCCGAGCCCACCCGGCTCGAGATCGGCGACCGCAACACGATCCGCGAGTTCTGCTCGTTCAATGTCGGCACCAGCCAGGACGCCCACGTCACCCGCGTCGGCAGCGACAACTGGATCATGGCCTACGTGCACATCGCCCACGACTGCCAAGTCGGTGACCATACCATCTTCGCCAACAACGCCACCCTCGCCGGCCACGTCCATGTCGGCGACTGGGCGATCCTCGGCGGCTTCACCGGTGTGCACCAGTTCTGCCGCGTCGGCGCGCACAGTTTCTGCGGCGTCGGCACCGTGCTGCTGCAGGACCTGCCGCCTTTCGTCACCGTCGCCGGCAATCCGGCCAAGCCCCACGGCATCAACAGCGAAGGCCTCAAGCGGCGCGGCTACAGCGTCGACGGCATCGCCGCGATCAAGCGCGCTTACCGTGCGCTGTACCGTTCCGGCCTGTCGCTCGACGAAGCCCGCGCGCGCGTCGCCGAAATCGTCGCCGGGCACGCCGAAGCCGCGCCGTTCGCCGAATTCATCGCCGAATCCGGGCGCGGCCTGGTGCGCTGAGCGCCCCGACGCGATGACCGTCCGCATCGCCATGGTCGCCGGCGAAGCTTCCGGCGACCTGCTTGCCAGCCACCTCATCCGCGCCCTGCGCCGCCACCTGCCCGAGGCCGAGTTCTTCGGCATCGGCGGCCCGAAGATGATCGCCGAAGGCTTCGATGCGCGCTGGCCGTGCGAGCGCCTCGCCGTCCATGGTTACGTCGATGCGCTCAAGCGCTACCGTGAACTGTCCGCAATCCGCCGCACGCTGCTGGCGCAGATCCGTGCCGAGCGCCCGGCCGCCTTCATCGGCGTCGACGCCCCCGACTTCAACCTCTGGCTCGAGGGCCGGGCCAAGGACGCCGGGATCCCGGCGATCCACTTCGTCAGCCCGTCGATCTGGGCCTGGCGCGGCGGGCGGATCAAGCGCATCGCGCGCGCGGTGTCGCACATGCTGTGCCTGTTCCCGTTCGAGCCCGTCCTCTACGAGCGCGCCGGCGTGGCGGTGAGCTACGTCGGCCATCCGCTCGCCGATGTCTTCCCGCTGCACCCCGACCGTGCCGCCGCGCGCGCCGCGCTCGGGGTGGACGGCGCGGGGCCGGTCGTCGCGCTGCTCCCCGGCAGCCGCCAGTCGGAAGTGCGCAACCTCGCCGACACCTATATCGGCACCGCGCGCCGCCTGCTCGCACGTAACCCCGCGGTGCGCTTTCTCGTTCCGCTGGCGACGCCGGAAACGCGCCAGCTGTTCGACGACGCCATGCGCCGCACCCAGGCCGCCGACCTGCCGATCCGCATCCTGCCCGGACAGGCGGTGGAAGCGATGACCGCCGCCGACGTGGTCCTGGTGGCGAGCGGCACCGCCAGCCTGGAGGCCGCGCTGCTCAAGCGGCCGATGGTCATCACCTACCGCATCGGCAAGTGGCAGTACCGGCTGATGAAGCGCCTGGCCTACCTGCCCTGGGTGGGGCTGCCGAACATCCTGTGCAACGAAGGCATCGTTCCCGAGCTGCTGCAGGACGACGCCGAGCCGGAAAAACTCGCCACCGCGCTTGAAGCCTGGCTCGCCGACGATCGCCGCCGCGCCGCGCTCGAAGCGCGCTTCGCCGAACTCCACCTGAGCCTGCGCCAGGACACCGCGGCCAAGGCGGCGGCGGCGATCCTGCCTTATCTGAAAGGCGCCGGCGCATGACCCCGGACCTGTTCGCTCCGGACCTGCCGGCCGCCGGCCAGGCGCCCGTGCTCGTCTGCGGCGTCGACGAAGCCGGCCGCGGGCCGCTGTGCGGGCCGGTGGTCGCCGCCGCGGTGATCCTCGATCCGGCGCGCCCGATCGCCGGCCTCGCCGATTCGAAAAAGCTTAGCGAAGCGGCCCGCGACCGCCTCGCGCCGCTGATCCGCACCCACGCCCTGGCGTGGGCGGTGGCCGAAGCCAGCGTCGAGGAGATCGACCGCCTGAACATCCTCCACGCCACTTTGCTGGCGATGCAGCGCGCGGTGATGGCGCTCGACCTGGGGCGCTGCGGCGCCCCCGGCGAAGTGCGGATCGACGGCAACCGCTGCCCGGCGCTGCCGTACCCGGCGCGCGCGATCGTCAAGGGCGATGCCACCGAAGCGGCGATCTCGGCCGCCTCCATCCTGGCCAAGACCGCGCGCGATGCGGCGATGCGCACGCTCGACGCGCAGTGGCCGCAATACGGCCTCGCCGCGCACAAGGGCTATCCCACCGCGGCGCACCTCGCCGCGCTGCAGGCGCACGGCGTCGCCGACTTCTACCGCCGCAGCTTCGCCCCGGTGCGCAAGCTGCTGGGACGCCCGCCGGCACCGTGAAGGCGATCCGCGCCCGCGACAACCCTACGGTCAAGCGCCTGCACGCGCTCGCCCACTCGGCGCGCGAGCGGCGCAAGTCCGGCGAGACCGTGCTCGACGGCGCCCACCTCGTCGATGCCGCGCTCGCCGCGCAGTGGCCGCTGAAGGCCCTGATCGTGTCCGAGTCCGGATTGTTGCGCGCCGAACATTGCGCCCTGCTCGAACGCGCGCCGTCCGCGACCGAGCGCATCCTGCTCACCGACACGCTGTTCGCCCACGTCAGCCCGGTCGACGCCCCTTCCGGGCTGCTCGCCGTGATCGACCTGCCGCCCACTGCGCCGCCACGGGCGCTGGACGGGGATCTCATCGTGCTCGACGGGGTGCAGGACCCCGGCAACCTCGGCACCATCCTGCGCACCGCGGCGGCGGCCGGCATCGGCCATGCGCTGCTTACCGCGGGCTGCACCCAGGCCTGGTCGCCGCGGGCCTTGCGCGCGGGGATGGGGGCACAGTTCGTGCTGCGGATCGAAGAACATGCCGACGCCGTATCCCGACTCGCCGCTTATCCCGGCCGCCGCTTGGCGACAGCGCTGGGCGAGGGCGCCCGGCCGCTGTATGCGCTCGATCTCGCCGGCCCCGTCGCCTGGCTGTTCGGCGCCGAAGGCCAGGGGCTGTCGCCCGCGCTGCTCGCCGCCGCCGACCAGCGCGTGCTGATCCCGATGGCGGGCGGCATCGAATCGCTCAACGTCGGCGCCGCGGTCGCCGTATGCCTGTTCGAACAGCGCCGCCAGCGCGCGCTGCTGCATGACCGCGCTCCCGGCTGATACCAGTCGCTGCATGTCTGCCAAGGACCTGTGATTTCAAACGAATTCCTCATCAAGTTCGGCTACCGGCTTGGTCGCGGCGGCACGCATGCGGCCCGCACGATGATGCTCGACGAGCTCATGCTCCTTTTCGAGCACACCTCACCGAACACCGTCCATAACGGCTACCGGGATGAAGTGGTCAATCTCAATATCCTCGGCAAACCGACACAAAAATCACGCCAGCTTACCTTCGGTCATCTCGTCGAACTCTATGGATTAGACCCTGCCATTCCTGTGTTCCGGGTTTTTCGAAAGCTCTGGACTCTGGACGAAACAGCCCGGCCCGTGCTCGCCCTCATGCTTGCCCTCGTGCGCGATCCGTTGCTCCGGTTGTCGGAAGCCTTCGTGCTCGCCAAGGCCGAAGGCGAAAGCGTGCGCCGCGAGGAGCTGGAGGCGCTCATCGCGTCAGACGAGCCCGACCGTTTCAGTGCCGCCTCGCTCAAGTCCCTCGCGCAGAACATCAACGGGAGCTGGACGCAGGCCGGCTTCATGGCAGGTAAGGTGCGAAAGGTTCGCACAGCGCCAAAAGTCACGCCAACCAACATCACCTATGCTTTATTCTTGAGTCATCTTGAAGGGCTCTCGGGGCAGCGGCTGTTCTCCTCGCACTGGATGACGCTGTTGTGCTGCTCGCCGAGTGAGCTCGAGGCCCTGGCGAACTCGGCCTCGCATCGTGGGCAAATCGTTTTCCTGAACGCGGGCGGGGTCAAGGAAGTCCGCTTCCCGGGGTTCCTGACTGCCGAAGAGGAGCAGTGGCTGCATGAGTAGCAAGCTTGGCAAACTGGTCGGCGCTTATCGGGCGCACATCTCGGTGCCGTGGGCGGGTGGCCTGGCGGCCATCCAGCGCGTCATCTTCGCGGTCTACGACAAGACCGACGAGCTGCGGCTGCGGGCGCATATCGACGAGTTCCGCCTGGTCACGATCGAGGCCGGCCATGAATGGCTGCTCCTCGATGTCACCAACGCCTTCCCCGAGTGGATGGCGGCGCAGGAATATCGCGACGCCTATTTCGACTGCCCGGAGGACCTCACCGGTTATCAGGCCGGCGAAATCGTCGAGTTCGTCCACGACCTGGTCGAGCGCATCAAAACGACCCTTGCCGCCGAGGCGACGCCGAGCACGGTGGTGGCCCTGATGGGCGTGGGCAGCCTCTTCGGACTGGCGCGCGTCTCCTCGGTCGTGGAAGGGATCAAGGACGCGGTGGGCGGTCGCCTGGTGGTCTTCTTCCCCGGCGAGTACCACCCGGAGAACCACGCCTACCGGCTGCTCGACGCGCGCGACGGCTGGAACTACCTCGCCGTGCCGCTGCTGGCCAAGGAAGCCTGAGCAACACGGAGCTGCAGTCACAACAAGAACAAGGGAACACGCTGTGCTGAACCGCGACATCTACGTCAAATCCCCCGAGCAGAACCGGCTGGCCAACAATGGTGTCGCCGAAGTCTCCGAAGACCACTCCGCCGCCGCCCTCGAGGTGCTGCGTTACGAGCTCGAAACCTTCGTGTGCGATGGCCAGTACGCGAAGGGCATGGAAACCATCCTCTCGACCTTCCTGCGCAACCTCGGAACCAAGTCCGAACAGCCTGGGGTGTGGATTTCCGGCTTCTACGGCTCGGGTAAGTCTCACCTGGCCAAGATGCTGCGTGCGCTGTGGACCGACCTGCAGCTACCTGGCGGTGCCTCGGCTCGCGGCCTGGCGCACCTTCCCGACGCGGTCGCAGACCAGCTCAAGGAGCTGAGCACCGAAGGCAAGCGCAACGGCGGGCTGCATGCGGCAGCCGGCAAGCTCGGTGCCGGGGCAGGGGACAACGTGCGCCTGGCGCTGCTGGGCATCATCTTCAAGTCGAAGGGACTGCCAGAGCAGTTCGCACAGGCCCGCTTCGTGATGTGGCTCAAGCACGAGGGGCTGCTCGATGCGGTGCAGTCCAACCTGGAGGCGGCGGGCCGCAGCTTTACGCATGAGCTCCCACACCTGTATGTATCCGGCCACCTGTCCAAGGCACTGCTGCAGGCCAGCCCGAAGATGGCCGAGAGCGAATCGGCGCTGCGGCAGCTCATCAAGGCCCAGTTCCCGCAGGTCACCGACGTGACCAACGACGAGATGGTCGCTGCCATCCAGGGCGCGCTGTCGGAAGGCGGCAAGTTCCCGCTGACGCTGGTCGTGCTTGACGAGGTACAACAGTACATCGGCTCCGACGCCGAGAAGGCCTACAAGGTGCAGGAGGTGACCGAGTCGCTCTCCAAGCACTTCAATGGCCAGCTGCTGTTCGTCGGTACGGGCCAGTCGGCGCTCTCCGGCATGCCCAACCTGCAGCGCCTGATGGGTCGCTTCCCGGTGCAGGTCACGCTGGGCGACTGGGACGTCGAGAACGTCACCCGCAAAATCATCCTCGCCAAGAAGCCGACCGCCCAGCCCGAAATCGACCGTGTCTGGCGCGACAACCTGGGCGAAATCTCCCGCCACCTGCGCGGCACCAAGCTCGAACACGTCACCGACGACGAAGCGGTTATCACTGCCGACTACCCCATCCTGCCGGTGCGCCGCCGCTTCTGGGAAAACATCCTGCGCACCATCGACGCCACCGGCACGGTCGCCCAACTGCGCAGTCAGCTGCGCGTGGTCCATGAAGCCGCGCTGGAAACCGCCGAGCGGCCGCTGGGCCACGTGGTCTCGGGCGATTTCCTCTACGACCAGATTGCCGCCAACCTGGTCTCCACCGCCCAGCTGTCGCGGGAAATCTTCGAGGGCGTGCAGAAGTTCGCTGCCGGCGACGCGTCGTCTCAGCGCAAGGCGCGACTGCTCAAGCTCATCTATCTCATCAACAAGCTCCCCGCGGAGAAGGCGCTTGCCATCGGCCTCAAGCCGACGGAGGACGTGCTGGCCGATTTGCTGGTCACCGACCTGAAGGGTGGCTCGACCGAGCTTCGCCGAACCATTCCTGCGCTGCTCGATGAGCTGCAGGAGAAAGACCACCTGGTGATGGCGCTCGATGGCCCCAATGGCGCTGAGTACCATCTGCAGACGCGCGAATCGAGCGCCTGGTATGACGAGTTCCGCGCCCAGGAGTCCCAGCTCAAGGCTTCGCCACAGAACGTTGAGGTCAAGCGTGCGGAGTTCTTCAAGACGCGCTTCCGTGCCGTATTGAGCAAAGTGCGCGCGGTCCAGGGCTCGGCGCCCGAGGTGCGCACGCTCTCGGCCTGCTTCGACGAGGCGCTGCCGAAAGACCACGACAAGGCCCTTTACCTCTGGATTCAGGATGGCTGGCAGACGGACGAGAAGTCGGTCATCGCCGAAGCGCGCATGAAAAGCGCAGAGAACCCCACGCTCTTTGCCTACCTGCCGGCGCAGAGCAAGACGGACCTCGCCAACGCCATCGTCACCCTGGAAGCCGCCAAGGCCACGCTCAGTCGCAAGGGCACGCCCAACACCGAGGAAGGCCGCAACGCGCAGCGCTCGATGGAAAGCCGTCAGCGCAACGCCGAGAAGGAAATCGAGACCCTGCTCAACACCTTGTTTGCGGGCGTTCGCGTGTTTCAGGCGGGCGGTCAGGAGCTTACCCAAGGCAACGACCTGGCCGAGCGTCTCAACGCTGCGGTGAAGTCCTCGGTCATCCGGCTCTATCGCGAGTTCGACGTCGCCGACCAGAAGGGCTGGGACAAGGTGCTGGACGAAGCCCGCAAGGGCAACGCCGAAGCCATGCGCGCTATCAACCATCTGCAGGAGCCCAAGTCCCACCCGGTGTGCCAGAAGATTGTCGGCTTCCTGGGAGCAGGTAAGAAAGGCGCCGACATCCGCGAGAATTTCGAATCGCCCCCTTACGGTTGGCCGCGCGACACCATCGACGGCGCGCTCTACATCCTGCTCGCCACCGGCGAACTCAAGGCGCGCGACACCGCGCACAAGGCGGTCGACGCCAAATCGCTGGAACGCAGCAAGCTCACCCAGACCTTCTTCGAGCCGGAATCCGTCAACATCACCCCCATCCAGAAAATCAAGATTCGCGGGCTGTTCCAGAATCTGGGCATCGGCTGCCAGCCGGGTGAGGAGCTGGCCAAGGCGCCCGCATTCATTACCAAGCTCAAGACGCTGGCCGCTGCAGCTGGCGGCCCCGCGCCCCAGCCGGAACCGCCCAGTGCCGCAGCCGTCACCGCTCTGGAGCAGGCGAGCGGCAATGATCTCTTGTTGGAGCTCGTTTCCAAGGCCGATGAACTCACCGCGCTGGCCAAGCAGTGGGAGCAGACCGCGCAGCTCATTCAAAAGCGTCTGCCGCTCTGGAATCAGCTCGACGCACTGCTGGACTATGCCACTTCACTCGGTCCTTACGCAGACCTGAAGGCCGAGGTCGCGGCCATCTCCGCGCAGCGCAGCTTGCTGGCCGAGCCCGACCCCGTTCGCCCGGTGCTGGAGCGCGCCACCGATACCTTGCGCAAGGCCCTTACCGCCAAGCTTGACGCCTACCGCGCCGAGCATGAGGCGCAGATGGCGCAGCTCGAGGCCGACAGCAACTGGCAAAAGCTCGACGGCGAAAAACACGCCGCGCTGATTCGCGCTCACCACATCGACCCGCCTGCCACGCTCGACATCTCTACCGCCGAGAGGCTCGCCGATGCACTGGACGACTGCGACCTGCAGCGCTGGATCGAGCGCACGCAGGCGCTCACGACCCGCTTCGCTGCCGTGCGCATGGACGCCGCCAAGCTCCTCAAGCCCAACGTGGTTCAAGTCAAGCTGCCGCAGCGCACGCTCAACGATGTCGATGAGGTCAGGAGCTGGCTTGCTGAAGTGGAGCAGCTCTTGCTGGCCCAGGTAGCCAAAGGCCCGCTGACCTTCTAAACTTGTATATCCAGTATATACATTACACAGAGGTCGCCATGCTGACGCGTATGTTCAAGAGCGGCAATTCGCTCGCGGTGCGCATCCCCAAGGAGCTCGCCTTTCTGGGGCCTGCTGACGAGGTCGAAATCGAGCGCGTTGGCAACACCCTGGTGCTGCGCCCCGTGGAACGCGAAACCCTGGCGGACGTGCCGGCGATTCTTGCCTCCTTCAGCCCCGATTTCATGGCGGGCGGGCGCGAGTTTCACGAACAAAAAGAGCGCGACTGGGGCGGCGTGTTCGGCAGTGGCCCCGCGGATGCGGATGAGTCGCCAAAATCGACCGACGGAGCCTGAGCGCGATGCCTTACATGCTCGACACCAACATCTGCATCCACCTCATCCAGCGTCACCCGCCGCAGGTGTTGCAGCGCCTGGCTGCCTTGAAGCAGGGCGAAGCGCTGATGTCGGTCGTCACCTACGCCGAGCTGCGTGCCGGCCTGGAGATGCAGCAGCGTAACCGCGACCATGACGAAAAGGTGCTCGCGCTGCTGGTGCAACGCATCCCGGTGCTGCCCTTCACCGAAGCGGCTGCCGAGCAGTTCGGCATCTTGCGTGCAGCCATCCGCGACCGCCGCCGCGATGCGCTCGACCGCCTCATCGCCGCCCACGCCATCGCCGCCGGCGCGGTGCTGGTCACCAACAATGAAGACGACTTCCGCGACTACCCCGGCCTGCGGCTGGAAAACTGGGTCGCGGCCTGACTGCGCCCATCGCATACGACATCAAGGTTCTGCATGACCCAAGCCAGCCTCGCCAAGCCCCTGCGCACCCAACTCGAAAACACCGTCAAGTCCGCCCGCGACATCGCCGAGACCGCCGCCCGTGCCGCCTTGCAGCAGCTCGCGGTGGGCGAGGGCAGGGCGCCGGACTACCTGAACGACGAACAGCGCGCCCTGCGCCGCCGCCTGCGCGCCCACGGCCGCAGCCTGGGCGATGCCAAGCACGGTGACGACACCCAGGAGCTGCGCCGGCTGGTGTGGGAGGTGGCCTACGAGCACTGGCACCGCATGCTGTTTGCCCGCTTCCTCGCCGAAAACGGCCTGCTGCTGTGGGAGCCGGGCGCGGCGGTGTCGTTGCAGGACTGCCGCGAGATGGTCGACCACCACCCCGAGATGGCGATGGGCGCGCGCAGCGAGTGGGAACTGGCGGGCAAGCTCGCCGCGCGCATGTTGCCGCAGGTGTTCAAGCCGCAGCATCCGGTGTTCGAGCTCGTGTTCGCGCCCGAGCATCAGCGCGAGCTGGAACGCCTGCTTAGCGGCCTGCCGCCCGAGGTCTTTCAGGCCAGCGACAGCCTGGGCTGGGTGTATCAGTTCTGGCAGGCGCGGCGCAAGGACGAGGTCAACGCCTCCGAGGTGAAGATTGGCGCAGACGAGTTGCCCGCCGTCACCCAGCTGTTCACCGAGCCCTACATGGTGGACTTCCTGCTCCACAACTCACTCGGCGCCTGGTGGCTCACCCGCCACCCGGACACGCCCTGCCCGGTGCCGCTCACCTACCTGCGCACGCTGGACGACGGTACGCCCGCAGCCGGCAAGTTCGAGGGCTGGCCCGACACCCTCGCCGATTTCAAGCTGCTCGACCCCTGCTGCGGGTCGGGGCATTTTCTGGTGGCGGCCTTTCTGATGCTGGTGCCGATGCGCATGACGGCGGAACACCTCTCCGCCCGCGAGGCGGTGGATGCGGTGCTGCGCGACAACCTGCACGGCCTGGAACTGGACCCGCGCTGCGTGGAAATCGCAGTGTTCGCGCTGGCGCTCGCCGCCTGGCGCTTCCCGGACGAGGCCGGCCAGCCGCTGGGCGTGCGCGCGCACATGCCCGCGCCCAACGTCGCTTGCTGCGGGCTGAAGGTGGCCGCGCGGGCGCCGGACTGGATGGCGCTGGTTCCAGAGAACGCAACTGAGGACGTCCCGAACCCCGCCTACCTGCGCCAGGAACTGCGCCTGCTGCACGACAGCTTCTCGCAAGCGCCGCTGCTGGGCAGCCTGCTCGACCCAGCGCGGAGCCTGAAGAACGACCTCGCCACCCCCAGCTTCGACACCTTGCGCGCGCTGCTGGAGCGGGCACTGTCCACCGAGCGCCCGGCCACGCTGTGGGGCGAGGGCAACGAGGTGCAGGATGAGGCTTGGGACCACGCCCTGACCGCCCGCGGCCTGCTCGATGCGGCGCGGCTGCTGGATGCGCGCTACCACCTGGTGGCGACCAACGTGCCCTATCTGGCGCGCGGCAAGCAGTCCGACGCGCTGAAGGCCTTCTGCGAAACCCATTACCCGGACGCCAAGAACGACCTCGCCAACGTGTTCCTGGAGCGTTGCCTGGAACTGTCGCAGCGCGGCGCGGCCGGTGTGGTGCAGATTGTGATGCCGCAGAACTGGCTGTTCCTCACCAGCTACAAGAAGCAGCGCGAAAGTCTGCTGAAGCGGGTGCAGTGGAATCTGCTGGCGCGGCTGGGGCCGGGTGCCTTCGAGACCATCAGCGGCGAGGTCGTGCAGGCCGTCCTGCTCACCCAGACCCATGCGCCGGCGGACGAGGCGTTTGACTTGCGCGGCGTGGATGCCAGCGGGCCGAAGGGGGCGGTGGAGAAGGCGGCGCTGCTGCGGGAGGGGGAGGTGGTGTCGGTGGGGCAGAAGGGGCAGTTGGGGAATCCGGATGCGCGGGTGATGTTCGGAGAGTCCTCGTCCGTCACTGTGCTGAACAAATTTGCCTACCATAACCTCGGTATCTGCACGGGGGACTCGATTCGTTTCTATCGAAAGCACTGGGAGTTCGGTGAAATTCCGTCAGGCTGGGCAAAGATGCAAAGCACAGTCGACGCTCGTGCAGATTTCTCCGGATGCGAGAGCCTGGTTTTTTGGGAGGACGGTAATGGGGCACTTTACGATTTCGTGGTCGAGAAGCTGGGGGAAGACCAAGTAGGTTCTTGGCTTCGAGGCAAGAACGCCTGGGGGCGCCAGGGCGTTCTTATCAGTGCGATGCGGGATCTGCCAGCAACGTCATACCTCGGTGGCCTGTTTGATGAGAACGCAGTCGTTCTGATTGCAGAAGATGAAGCCGTTGTGCCAGCACTTTGGTGCTACTGCGCAGACCCGTCCTATGCCGTCGAGGTTCGCAAGGCGAATCAGACGCTCAAGGTACGTGGAGACTTGGTCAAAGTCCCCTTCGACCTCGCCCACTGGCAGCAAGTCGCCGCCGAACGCTACCCCAACGGCCTGCCCAAACCCTATTCCGACGACCCCACCCAGTGGCTGTTCCACGGACACCCGCAGCCCGCCACCGACCCGCTGCAAGTCGCCGTCGCCCGCCTGCTCGGCTACCGCTGGCCGGCCGAGACCGACGCCGACATGGAACTCGCCGATGAAGCCCGCCAGTGGATTGCGCACACCGACAAGCTCGCTGCTCACGCCGATGACGACGGCATCGTCTGCCTGCCCGCCGTGCGCGGTGAAAAGCCCGCCTTTGAACGCCTGCTGGCACTGCTCATCGACGCCTGGGAAACCGTCACCCCGGGCAGTTGGAAAGCCTCCACCCTCGACCGCCTGCTGGCCGAGGCCGATTGCGCCGGCAAGAGCCTGGAAGTGTGGCTGCGCGAGAAGTTCTTCGAGCAGCACGCCAAGCGCTTCCACCACCGCCCCTTCATCTGGCATGTGTGGGACGGCCTCAAGGACGGTTTCGGCGCGCTGGTCAATTACCACAAGCTCGACGCCCGCAACCTGGAGCGCCTCATCCACACCTACCTGGGCGACTGGATTCGCATTCAGGAAGCCGGTGTGGCCAGCGGCCTCGACGGCGCCCCGCAGCGGCTGGCCGCCGCGCAGGCGCTGAAGAAAAAGCTCGAAGCCATCCTCGAAGGCGAAGCGCCCTTCGACATTTTCGTGCGCTGGAAACCGCTCGCCGAGCAGCCCATCGGCTGGAACCCCGACCTCAACGACGGCGTGCGCCTCAACATCCGCCCCTGGATGACCGCCGGCGTGCTGCGCCACAACAAGGGCCCGAAGCTCAACATCAAGTGGGACAAGGACCGCGGCAAGGACGTGGAAAGCGCACCGTGGTTCGCTGTGTTCAATGGCGACCGCATCAATGACCATCACCTGACGCTGGTGGAGAAGCGGGCGGCGGCAAGCAAGGAGAAGGAACAATGAATCTCAATGCATCTATCATCGATCAGCGTCTTAAGGGCGTGCAGGATGAAATCCGTGAATGGGCCAGGGATGAGCTGAAGCTGACCGATGAAGGCCGGCTGCGGTCGTTAGCATTTGTGTATCTGTGCGTGAAGACCATGCTCGACCTGGATGCACGCGAAGCGTTCGATTGTGTGACCGATGGCAGTGGCGACTTTGGCGTGGATGCGATGCAGGTGACGGAGGAGGTGGACGGCGAGTTCGTCGTCACCGTTTTTCAGTCCAAGTACGCAACGAGGCTCGAGGCCGATGGCAATTTCGATGAGGGCGGCATCAAGGCGCTCATCAATGCCATCCGCCACATTTTCGATCCTCAAGCTGAACTGGGCACCATTAACGACAGGTTGCGGGTGCGGGTTGAGCAGGCGCGCGCTATGGTGCGCGACGGTTTCATCCCACGGGTGCGTGCGATTGCCTGCAACAACGGCCTGCGCTGGAACGATCAGGCTCAACGCCTGATCGAGCTGGCGGGGTTCGGCGAGCAGGTGACTTGGGAGCACGTCAATCACGATGTGCTTGTCGGCATTTTGCAGCGGCCCAAGCAGGTGGACGCGACGTTACGCCTGGTCGGGAAGGCCAATGTTGAGGACATGAACTTTAGCCGGGTGTGCGTGGGTCGCATGCCTGTGACCGAAGTGGGGGCATTGATGAAGGCGCACGGCGAACGCCTGCTGGAGCGCAATGTGCGGCGCTACCTCGGCTTGCACGGTAACCGGGTGAACGAGGGCATCCGTGCCACCCTGCGCTCTAGTGCGCCGGAAAATTTCTACTTCTTCAACAACGGCCTCACCATCATCTGCGACCACTTCAAGTACAACGGGTTGCAGGGAGGGGATTATCAGGTGCAGGCGGAGAACCTGCAGATCGTTAATGGCGCGCAGACCTGCATGACGATCTACAAGACGCTGGACGAGATGGCAGAGCGTGGCGAATTCTTGCCGGCGCAGGCAAGCGTGCTGGTGCGGGTGTATGAACTGCCGAAAGAGAAGGAAGATATCGTTCACCAGATCACGCACGCGACCAACAGCCAGAACCCAGTCGATCTGAAGGACTTGCGTGCCAATGATGAAATTCAGCGTCAGCTCGAAGCCAGTATTGCCTCGCTGGGTTTCAATTATCGGCGCAAGCGGACGGATGGTGCGCCGAAGTCCACCGATATCACAGCGGGTGCGGCCGCCGAGGCGCTGCTTGCGGTATGGCGCACGGCACCGCATCAAGCCAAATTCTTGACTCGGGAGCACTTCGGGAAGCTCTACGACAATGTGTTTCCGGCCGACGTGAATGGGGCGCAGGTCATTGTGGCGGTGTTGCTCTATCGCATTGCCGAAAACCATCGACGTAGGCCTAGCTCAGATGACGCACTGTTGGTGCGCTACGCCTCGTGTTTCATCGCGATGCGAATGGGGCAGCGTATTCTGAAGGCGCTAAAGCTGCCGCTGTCGGGATTGACCCATCGTGTCTTCGATGAGGCCAAGCGGTACATCGAGACGCACGGGGAGGATGATTTCGCGCGTTCGGCCGAGGACATCCAGCGCGCGCTTGACGATTTGTACGGCAGTAAGGCGGTGTCCACGCTCCAGTTGTCGGCCACCTTCCGCCGTGGCGACCTAATCCAGAAGATTCTGGAGATGCCACTGTTGGGATAATTGTCGATGACACGCACGCCGTTTCTGGTGAGTTCGCAGACTGGTGATGGGTTTCTGCAGGAAGGCTGAATGAATATTCTTAAAGCCCTTGCCCAGGCCCTGAAAGAGGCAGGCAGGTTCAATAAATCGGTGCAAGCACAGCCAGAGGCGATACTCTGGACGGACGCAGAGCACCAGTGGGTTCCGGTCGTAAAGGCCTTGCGAGCCTCGGGTCGGCCCATTTTGATGCTTGGTGAGTATGCGCCCGAGGCGCTTCAAGGTCCGGCCATCTGGCTGAAATGTGCTTTGGCCGGAAAGCTCGATGGTTTGGCGCTGGATGGCGTGCCGGTGGTGTACCTGCCGGGCGTCTCGCGTGCCGACCTCCGTGCCATTGAGTCCTGCCCACGCCACCTCCAACCTCTCGCCGAGTTGCAGTATCGCGGTGTGTTCTGGACTCAGGTCAATGCCAAGGACTGGACGCTCAACGCTTTCCTGACGTCGAAGAATGGTGGTCTGGGATTGGATGTCGCTCAAGACCAAGCGACACAGAAGGCTTTGCTACGCGCCCTGTCGTCGGGCGGTAAGCGGTAACTGCCCGGCGTCCTTGCCTACTTCGAGATTTCGAAGAGATCGGATCGCAGCGGATTGGCCGCGAAGTGTTGCTTCCACAGCCTTGGGGTGAGCTGCGCCA
>NZ_JALLIK010000098.1:0-82205 GCF_023093595.1 Thauera aromatica | reverse complement strand
GCTGCTCGATACGACGCGACGACTCCAGTGTCTTTCATGAACCGCCGTATGCGGAACCGCACGTACGGTGGTGTGAGAGGGCGACGGGGGTGACCCCGTCCCCTACTCGATTCCGGAGGCTGTTTTTATTGCGTTGCAGCACGGCTCCTCGAGTGCGTTTATAATGCCTCTACCCGGCAGCTGACGCGCTGCCGCATGAAGGGCCGGACCCGTTTCCCGGGGTACTTGCGGAGCGGGCCCGGCATTGAAAATCGCCTCGGAAGGATCACAACATGTCCCAGAAAATCGCCCTCGTAACGGGCGCAATGGGCGGCCTCGGTACCGCGATCTGCCAGTCCCTAGCCAGGGACGGCATGAAGGTGGTGGCGAACTGCCTGCCCGGCTTCGATCAGAAAGAGGGGTGGCTGGCAGCCCAGCGCGACCTGGGGTTCAATTTCGTTGCCGCGGAAGGGGATGTTTCCGACTACGACTCCTGTGCGGCGATGGTCGCCAGGATCGAAGCCGAAGTCGGTCCGGTCGATGTGCTGGTGAACAACGCCGGCATCACCCGCGACAAGTTCTTCCCCAAGATGCAGAAAGCGCAGTGGGATGCGGTGATCAACACCAACCTGAACAGCCTGTTCAACGTGACTCATCACGTCTCGGCGAAGATGGCCGAACGTGGCTGGGGGCGGATCATCAGCATTTCGTCGGTGAACGGGGTCAAGGGCCAGGCTGGCCAGACCAACTACTCCGCGGCCAAGGCCGGCGTACTCGGCTTCACCAAGGCACTGGCAGCCGAACTCGCGACGAAGGGGGTTACGGTCAATGCCGTCGCACCGGGCTACGTCGGCACCGAGATGGTGATGGCGATCCGCGATGACATCCGCCAGGGCATCATCGACACCATCCCGATGGGACGTCTGGGGCGTCCGGACGAGATCGGCGACCTGTGCGCCTATCTCGCCTCGGACAAGGCGGCCTACATTACCGGTGCTACCATCAACATCAACGGCGGCCTGCACATGTGCTGATGCTGCACTGTGTCAGGCGCGTGATCACGAAGCCCCGTCCAGCGACGGGGTTTCGTTTTCGCATCGCGATATAATCCACCAGCAAGCGCGGAACGGCCCGCACCGAGGAGACGGAGAAATGCCCGAGCAGCAGCGCCTGATCAAGAAATACCCCAACCGCCGTCTATACGACACCCGCACCAGTTCCTACATCACTCTGTCCGACGTCAAGGAGCTGGTATTGGGCAATGAGGAATTCCAGGTTGTCGATGCGAAGACGGGGGAGGATCTGACGCGCACCATCCTGCTGCAGATCATCCTCGAGGAAGAGGCCGGGGGGGCGCCGATGTTTACCAGCGATCTGCTCGCGCACATGATCCGCTTTTATGGCAATGCCATGCAGGGGATGATGGGCAAGTATCTGGAAAGCAACATCAAGGCATTTACCGAAATGCAGGGCAAGCTCCAGGACCAGGCCCGCGCGATCTACGGCGAGAACAGCCCGGTCGGCCAGGATCTCTGGGCCCAGTTCCTCAATTTCCAGGGACCGGCGCTGCAGAGCATGATGGGCGCCTACGTGGACCAGTCCAGGAAAATGTTCGAGCAGATGCAGCAGCAGCTCGAAAGCCAGACCCGCAACATGTTCACCGGCTTTCAGTTCCCCCAGTACGCCAGGCCCGGCGAGGAGCGCACCGCACCCGCCGCCGGGAAGGGTGACTCCGACAAGTAAGACCCGAACCGACGTATCGCCCCGGGCTTACGCCGATTCGACTGCTGACAAGGCCAGCGCCAGCATGACCACTCTCAAGACTCCGGAACTGCCGCGCATCGGCATGGTGTCCCTCGGCTGCCCGAAGGCAACGGTGGATTCCGAACACCTCCTGACCCGGCTGCGCGCCGAAGGTTACTCGATTTCCGGCAGCTACGACGACGCCGATCTGGTGGTGGTGAATACCTGCGGTTTCATCGATGCGGCGGTCGAAGAGTCGCTCGACGCGATCGGCGAGGCGCTGGCCGAGAATGGCAAGGTCATCGTCACCGGCTGCCTCGGCGCCAAGGACGACATCGTGCTCGCCACCCATCCGCAGGTGCTGGCCGTGACCGGCCCGCATGCCACCGAAGAGGTGATGCATGCGGTGCATAAGTATCTTCCCAAGCCCCACGATCCGTTCACCGATCTGGTGCCGCCGCAGGGCATCCGCCTGACGCCGCAGCACTACGCTTACCTGAAGATTTCCGAAGGCTGTAACCACCGCTGCTCCTTTTGCATCATTCCGTCGATGCGCGGTGATCTGGTCAGCCGGCCGATCCACGAGGTGATGCGCGAGGCCGAGGCACTGGCCGAGGCCGGGGTGAAAGAGATCCTGGTGATTTCGCAGGACACGTCCGCCTACGGCGTCGATGTCAAGTACCGCACCGGATTCTGGGGCGGTCGCCCGGTGAAGACCCGCCTGCTCGAGCTGGCCAGAGCCCTGGGCGAGCTCGGGATCTGGATCCGCATGCACTACGTGTACCCGTATCCGAGCGTAGACGAGCTGATCCCGCTGATGGCCGAAGGCCGCATCCTGCCGTACCTGGATGTACCCTTCCAGCACGCCAGCCCGAAAATCCTGAAGGCGATGAAGCGGCCGGCGAATGCCGAGAACGTGCTCGAGCGCGTGCGCAAGTGGCGCAGCATCTGCCCGGATCTGACCATCCGCTCGACCTTCATCACCGGCTTCCCGGGCGAGACCGAGGACGACTTCGAGATGTTGCTGAACTTCCTCGAGGAAGCCCGGCTCGACCGCGTTGGCGCGTTCGCCTATTCTCCGGTGGAAGGGGCGGCAGCGAACGAGCTGCCCGGTGCCGTGCCCGATGAGACCCGGGAGGAGCGGCGGGCGCGGTTGATGGATTTCCAGGAGGACATTTCCACCCAGCGCCTCGAGGCGAAGATCGGCCGCGAGATGACCGTGCTCGTGGACGAAATCGATGAGGAGGGGGCGTTCGCCCGTTCGCCGGGGGACGCGCCGGAAGTCGATGGGCTGGTGGTCATTCCCGACAGCGAAGGTCTGGTGCCGGGCGATTTCGTGCGGGTGCGGATCACCGATTGCGATGTCCATGATCTTTACGCCGAACGCCTGGGCTGAGCTTCGAGCCCGGCGCAGGCCTGTGGTGCTGGAGTAGCGCATGAGCAAGGCGGCGCCGAGTTCAGGGGCCATCCCGGCGGTGGCGCGCAAGCACCACGCTCCGGTGGTCGGGGTTGCGCTGGGCAGCGGTGCGGCGCGCGGCTGGGCGCATCTGGGCGTGTTGCGCGCGCTGGCAGGCGAAGGCATCGTTCCCGACGTCATCTCCGGCTGCTCGATCGGGGCGTTTGTCGGCGCCGCCGCCGCAGCGGGGGACCTCGACAAACTCATCCGCTGGGCGGACGCGCTGAAATGGCAGGATGTGATGTCCCTGCTCGACGTTTCCCTGCGCGGCGGCTTGATCAAGGGCGAGCGCCTGATCGGCTTTTTCGAGCGCAATTTCACCGACCGTGACTTCTCCGAGCTTGACCTGCGCTTCGCCTGTGTTGCGACCGAGTTGTCGACCGGGCGCGAAATCTGGCTCCATGACGGCAGCGTGGCGGCGGCGGTGCGGGCTTCGATCGCGCTGCCCGGGTTGATGACGCCGGTCATGCACGACGGGCGCGTGCTCGTCGATGGCGGTCTGGTCAACCCGGTGCCGGTATCGCTGTGCAGGGCGATGGGAGCGGATATCGTGATTGCCGTCGATCTCGGTTCGGACATCGTCGGTCGTGCCGCGCGTCGCACCGTACCCCAGCCGGTCGCGGAAGTGGATGCCGAAACAGGGTGGACGGAGCGCTTGTTCACCCGTTTCGCCTCCGCCGCCGGCGAGAGCCTGGCCCAGGCCCGGGCCGCCGCTTTTGCCGATGATGGCGGACTGCCCTCGATGATCTCGGTGATCAGTTCCAGCCTCAACATCATGCAGGTCCGGATCGCCCGCAGCCGTCTGGCGGGCGACCCCGCCGACGTGCTGATCGCTCCGCGGGTCGGCCAACTCGCCCTGATGGATTACCACCGCGCCGCCGAGGCGATCGCCGAAGGAGAGGCCGCCGTGGCCCGCATGCGCCCGCTGCTGCACGAGGTGATGGGGCGGGACACGGACTGAGGAGGTGGGAGAAATACGATGAACGAACTGCTCGCCGCACTGGTCCGCGCGGTCGGCGCCGACCATGTGCTGACCGTGCCGGAAGACATGGCGCCCTTTCTGACCGACTGGCGCGGGCGTTACCACGGCGATGCCTTGGCGGTGGTGAAACCGTCGACCACGGTGCAAGTGGCCGAAGTGGTTTCGATCTGTTCCCGGGCAGGGATGGCCATCGTGCCCCAGGGTGGCAATACCGGCTTGTGCGGTGGCGCGACACCACTGCCCGGCGGCCGGGCCGTGGTGCTCGGACTGTCCCGGCTCGACCGCATCCGGGCACTCGACACCGACAACGACACTGTCTGCGTCGATGCCGGCTGCACGCTGGCGGCGGTGCAGCATGCCGCTGCCGAGGCCGACCGCCTGTTTCCGCTGGCGCTGGCTTCCGAAGGCAGCTGCCTGATCGGGGGCAATCTGTCGACCAATGCCGGCGGGGTGCAGGTGCTGCGCTACGGGAATGCCCGCGAGCTCGTACTCGGGCTGGAAGTGGTGCTGCCCGACGGGCGGGTGTGGAATGGTTTGCGCGGCCTGCGCAAGGACAACACCGGCTACGACCTGAAACAGCTGTTCATCGGTGCCGAGGGAACGCTGGGGGTCATCACGGCGGCGGTGTTGAAGCTGTTCCCGGCGATCCGTTCGCGTGCTACCGCTTGGGTGGCCGTGCCCGACCCGCGGGCCGCCGTCCGCCTGCTCGGTCTGCTGAGATCGCACTGTGGCGATCGGGTCAGCGCTTTTGAGATTATCGGGCGCAGTGCTCTTGAACTCGTGCTCGAGCATATTCCTTCGGCCCGCAATCCTCTTTCCCGGATGGCCCCATGGGCCGTGTTGGTCGAACTGTCCGACACCGCGGCCGATACCGCTTTGGAGGCGAGACTGCAGGAAGTCCTGAGCCTGGGGGGCGAGCAGGGCCTGGTCGAAGATGCGGCGATCGCCGCAAGCCTTGTCCAGGCACAGGCGTTGTGGACGCTGCGCGAGAGCATCTCGGAGGCCCAGCGCATCGAAGGCCTCAGCATCAAACACGATGTCGCCGTGCCGGTCAGCCGCATTCCCGAGTTTCTCGAGCGGGCGGGCGCAGCGCTGCACAGCGTGTGGCCCGAGGCGCGCATCGTGGCCTTCGGTCATATCGGCGACGGCAATCTTCACTTCAACCTTTCCAAGCCGGATGCCGCGGAAAACGCGGCCTTCATCGAACGGACGCCCGAGGCGAACCGTATCGTGCATGACTTGGTGACGGAACTCGGCGGCTCGATTTCGGCCGAGCATGGTCTCGGTCAGCTCAAACGCGATGAAATTTTGCGCTACAAGCCGGCGGTCGAGATGGATATGATGCGCACGATCAAGCAGGCTTTCGACCCGCGAGGGCTGATGAATCCGGGCAAGCTGCTGCAGCTCGAACGTCAGGAGACGGTCGAGAGTGCAGGGTAGAGCCGCCAGCGTTGAGCCAACTCAAAATAAAGCGCGAAAGAGGTTTACAGCGATCCCGGCGAGTCCTATAATGCGCGCTCTTCGGTGACGGGGGTATAGCTCAGCTGGGAGAGCGCTTGCATGGCATGCAAGAGGTCAGCGGTTCGATCCCGCTTACCTCCACCAACACGAAGTTTTGCAGTATGCAGTCCCCATCGTCTAGAGGCCTAGGACACCGCCCTTTCACGGCGATAACCGGGGTTCGAATCCCCGTGGGGACGCCAGTCAAGGTGCTTCAGCCATAAAGCTGAAGTGCAAAGCCGGCAGCGATGTCGGTGCAGGTCAGTGCGGAGTGGTAGTTCAGTCGGTTAGAATACCGGCCTGTCACGCCGGGGGTCGCGGGTTCGAGTCCCGTCCACTCCGCCAGTTTCAAACAGGCTGTCGCCTGTTTTGCCCTGAAGTCGAAGTGTCGGGGTAGTTGCGGTAAGCTTGCGTGCAAGATAGAATTACCAGCTCGTTGTGGGGGTATAGCTCAGCTGGGAGAGCGCTTGCATGGCATGCAAGAGGTCAGCGGTTCGATCCCGCTTACCTCCACCAACACGAAGTTTTGCAGTATGCAGTCCCCATCGTCTAGAGGCCTAGGACACCGCCCTTTCACGGCGATAACCGGGGTTCGAATCCCCGTGGGGACGCCAGTCAAGGTGCTTCAGCCGTAAAGCTGAAGTGCAAAACCGGCAGCGATGTCGGTGCAGGTCAGCGCGGAGTGGTAGTTCAGTCGGTTAGAATACCGGCCTGTCACGCCGGGGGTCGCGGGTTCGAGTCCCGTCCACTCCGCCACCAAAAAGGGAGCCTTTGGGCTCCCTTTTTTCGTTCACGCCGAGCATGGGCGCGCTCTTCGAGGGTGGTCTGGCGTGGGAAGGCTGGTTCTGGCTGGCGCACGCCGATTGCTGTCACTTTGCCGCTCCAGGGGGAAACTGCGCAGGCTTGCGTCTGTGTCCGCCATGGGTTTTTGCGGTCTCCGTCCGGGGGCAGGGAGGTCGCGGACATCGATATGTGGCAAGTGCTGGTGCGAGCGGACCGAATCCGCTAAAGTGCCTGCCCATACGTACCGGTATGGAATGAGCGGCATTCCGCTTCGAGGTGCGCCATCGATCGATTGGACAATTGGACAGGAGCGAAATGAGGATGACTATCGGCAAGATCGGAGTCGTTGGGGCGGGGACAATGGGAAATGGCATCACCCAGGCGTTCGCCGTTGCAGGGCAGGATGTGATCATGATGGACGTCGGCCAGTCGCAAATCCAGCGCGGCCTGGATACCATCAGCGCCAGCCTGGAGCGGCTGGTCAAGAAGGACAAGATGAGCGCCGAGGAGAAAGCTGCGGCGATGGCGCGGATCGCCACTGCCACTTCGTCGTCGGCCTTGGCGGACTGCGACCTGGTGATCGAGGCCGCGACCGAAAACCTGGAGCTCAAGCTCAAGATATTCGCCGACCTCGACCGCGTCATGAAGAGCGAGGCGATTCTGGCCAGCAATACTTCGTCGATTTCCATTACCAAGCTCGCCGCGGCGACCTCGCGCCCGGACCGGGTGATCGGCATGCACTTCTTCAATCCGGTGCCGATGATGGCACTGGTCGAGCTCATCCGCGGGCTGCAGACGAGCGACCGGACCTATGCCGCAGTCGAAGCGGTCGCCAAGGTAATCGGGAAGACTCCGGTTCAGATCAAGAACAGCCCCGGGTTCGTGGTGAACCGCATGCTGTGCCCGATGATCAACGAGGCGATTTTCGCCCTCGGCGAAGGCCTGGCTACGGCGGCCGAGATCGACGAGGCGATGAAGCTCGGCTGCAACCATCCGATCGGTCCGCTGGCGCTGGGTGACCTGATCGGCCTGGATGTCGAATTGGCGGTGATGCAGGTGCTGTTCGAGGGCTTCAAGGATCCTAAATACCGTCCCGCTCCGCTGCTGGTGGAGATGGTGGAAGCCGGGTATCTCGGACGCAAGACGGGGAAGGGTTTTTACGACTACGGCCAATGATGGCGTAGCCGGGCAAACCAAGAAAAAACGCCATCACGTGACTGATGGCGTTTTTCTTTGTGCCGGGCTTTCTGCCTGCCTTTCTAGCCGCGGCCCGAACGCATCGCGTCGAAGAACTCGGCATTGCTCTTGGTGGCCTTGATCTTGTCGAGGAGAAACTCCATCGCGTCGATGTCGTCCATGCCGTACAGCAGCTTGCGCAGGATCCACACTTTCTGCAGCACGTCGGCCTTGAGCAGCAGCTCTTCGCGCCGGGTGCCGGAGCGGTTGACGTTGATCGCCGGATAGACGCGCTTTTCCGCCATGCGCCGGTCGAGGTGGAGCTCCATGTTGCCGGTGCCCTTGAATTCCTCGTAGATCACGTCGTCCATGCGGCTGCCGGTGTCGATCAGCGCGGTGGCGAGGATGGTCAGCGAGCCGCCTTCTTCGATGTTGCGCGCCGCACCGAAAAAACGCTTCGGCTTTTGCAGTGCGTTGGCATCGACGCCGCCGGTCAGCACCTTGCCGGAAGCCGGCACCACGGTATTGTAGGCGCGGGCGAGGCGGGTCAGCGAGTCGAGCAGGATCACCACGTCGTACTTGTGCTCGGTCAGGCGCTTGGCCTTCTCGATCACCATTTCGGCGACCTGGACGTGGCGGGTCGCGGGCTCGTCGAAAGTCGAGGCCACGACTTCACCCTTCACCGAGCGCAGCATTTCCGTCACTTCTTCCGGGCGCTCGTCGATCAGCAGCACGATCAGCTTGACGTCCGGATGGTTGGTGGCGATCGCGTGGGCGATGTGCTGGAGCATGACCGTCTTGCCGCTCTTGGGCGGAGCGACGAGCAGGCCGCGCTGACCCTTGCCGATCGGCGCGATCATGTCGATCACGCGGCTGGTGATGTTCTCCTCGCCGCGGATTTCGCGCTCGAGCTTCAGGCACTCCTGCGGATGCAGTGGAGTCAGGTTCTCGAACAGGATCTTGCTTTTGCACTCTTCCGGCGGGCGGCCGTTGATGCGGTCGAGCTTGACCAGAGCGAAGTAGCGCTCGCCATCCTTGGGCGTGCGGATCTCGCCTTCGATGGTGTCGCCGGTGCGCAGGTTGAAGCGCCGGACCTGCGAGGGCGAGACGTAGATGTCGTCGGTCCCGGCCAGGTACGAGGTGTCGGGCGAGCGCAGGAAGCCGAAGCCGTCGGGCAGCACTTCGAGCGCGCCGTCACCATAGATCGGCTCACCCTTCTTGGCCCGATTCTTGAGCAGGGCGAAGACGAGTTCCTGTTTCCGCAGCCGGTTTGCGCCTTCGATCTCGTTTTCGACCGCCATCTGCAGCAATTCGCTGACATGGAGGGCCTTGAGCTCCGACAGATGGAGACCGGGCCCGGCGGATTCACCGGATGAAGAAGCCGTTTCCTCGTACGTCCCTTCGACGTCGAAGAGTTCGTTTTCGGGCGGGGTATTCTGGGGGGGATTACCGTCGCGGTTGCGCGTGCCGCGGCGACGGGCACGCGAAGAACCGCGAGAACGGGCCGGAGCCTGGTCCGGCTTAGATGTTGCTGTCAATGAAGGCGGTCAGTTGAGATTTGGAAAGGGCGCCCACTTTGGTCGCCTCGACATTGCCGCCCTTGAACAGCATCAGCGTGGGAATGCCGCGGATGCCGTACTTGGCCGGAGTCTCCTGGTTTTCGTCGATGTTGAGCTTGGCGACCTTGAGTTTGCCGGCGTAATCCTTCGCGACGTCGTCAAGGATGGGGGCGATCATCTTGCACGGGCCACACCATTCGGCCCAGTAATCGACCAGCACCGGGATCTGGGACTGCAGCACTTCGGCTTCGAAGCTGCCGTCGGTCACATAATGGATATGCTCGCTCATGATTCCTCACGTCAGGGATAGCAGATGACAACGAGAGTCTGGGACTGTGCTCGCGGGGGTACTGCTCGGATGGGGCGGAGTGGCGGAGAGCGCACACCGGATGCGGAAGGCAGGCGCCTCCCTGAAGAAGTTCAGCGGGAAGTTATGCGAAGGCGGCAGTCGCGTCAAGAAAATTGACCGCTTCCGCCGTTATTTGTTGCGCCGGACCGTGGCGAAAAAGCAAACGACTGCACTATATTGCGGATGCGCTCCGCACGTCGATGCGGGCGGCCGCCATCCCCAAGGAGAAAACATCATGGCTTACGTTGTGACCGAGAGCTGCATCCGCTGCAAATATACCGATTGTGTCGATGTCTGCCCGGTGGATTGCTTCCGGGAAGGTCCGAATTTCCTGGTGATCGACCCCGACGAGTGCATCGACTGTACCTTGTGCGTGGCCGAGTGCCCGGTCGAGGCCATCTTCGCCGAGGATGACGTGCCTCAGGACCAGCAGCGCTTCATCGCCCTCAATGCCGAACTTGCCAAGCAGTGGAAACCGATCGTCGAGCGCAAGGACGCGTTGCCCGATGCCGAGGACTGGGCGAAGGTAAAAGGCAAACTGGGCGAGCTCAAGCGCTGAAACCCTGCTGTCGACCGGGGTTCCGCTTTGCCTCGCCCGGCCGATGCACTAAGATGGCGCACAGTCGATTGTTCGGTAAACACGGAGTGCAAGGGGGCGTCATGTTGGTGAGCGAGATTCTCGCGATCAAGGGTAAGGTGCTGTTCACCATCGGGCCCGGCAGAAGTGTCGCGGAAGCGGTCGAAATCATGAACGAGCAGGATGTCGGCTCGCTGGTGGTCTTTTCCGGCGGGCGGATGACGGGAATGCTGACTTTTCGCGAGGTGTTGCAGGCCGTGCAGCGTGGAGGGGCGGACTGGCAGGCGCTCAGCGTCGAGGACGTGATGGTCCGGGATCCGTTCGCCGCCTCGCCGAACATGGAAATGGACGAGTTGCGTCGCCTGATGGTCGAACACCACCAGCGCTATCTGCCGGTGATGGACGAGCACATTCTTCTTGGCGTGGTCAGCTTCCACGATGTCGCCAAGGCGGTGCTGGAAGAGCAAAGCTTCGAGAACCGCATGCTGAAGAACTACATCCGCAACTGGCCCGAAGCCGAAGAGGGCGAACAGCCGGGGAAGTGAGGGCGCAGGTTTTCGGCGCGACCCGCGGGACGCAGGCTCTGCACGGGGGCTGCGTAAGCGCGGGAGGCCGGTCTGCGTGTTTTCCGCGGTGGGAGGAACGGGCGTGGACAAGATCTGGCTGAGAAGTTACCCGCCAGGCGTGCCGGACGAAATCGACGTCGACGAATTCCGTTCGTTGGGCGAACTCTTCGCCCGCAGCGTCGCTCGTTTTTCGGCCAAAACGGCTTATGTCTGCATGGGGCGTACGATCTCCTATGCCGAACTGGATGCCCGATCGGCGCGCTTCGCGGCGTATCTGCAGGGAGAGCTCGGCTTGCGCAAGGGCGCGCGCGTCGCCCTGATGATGCCGAACCTGCTGCAGTACCCGATCGCGATGTTCGGCGCGCTGCGCGGCGGATACACGGTGGTCAATGTCAATCCGCTTTACACCGCGCGGGAGCTGGCGCACCAGCTCGCCGACTCCGGGGCCGAGGCGATCGTCATCCTCGAGAACTTCGCCCACACGCTCGAGCAGGTGCATGCGGGCCTGGCGCTGAAACAGGTGATCGTCACCAGCGTCGGCGAAATGCTCGGTTTTCCCAGAGGCGCAATCACCGATTTTGTCCTCCGCCGAGTCCGGCGGATGGTTCCGCCATGGCGCATCGAGGGTGCGATCCGCTTGTCGCAGGCGCTCGCCCGAGGGGCGGCGCACCCGTTGCAGGCGGTCGATACCGGCCATGACGACATCGCCTACCTGCAGTACACCGGCGGCACCACCGGGGTGGCCAAAGGGGTGGTGCTGACGCACCGCAACATCATCGCCAATTTGCAGCAGGCGCACGCCTGGATCCGGCCCGTCGTGCGCGAGGGCGAGGAAACCATCATCACCGCGCTGCCGCTCTATCACATTTTCTCGTTGACCGCGAACTGCCTCACCTTTTTCAAGATCGGTGCGACCAACGTCCTGATTCCCAATCCGCGCGACATTCCTGCTTTCGTCGGCGAACTCCGCCGCCACCGCTTCACTGTGATCACCGGGGTCAATACCCTGTTCAATGCCCTGCTCAACAACCCGGATTTCGCCCGGCTCGATTTTTCCAGCCTGCGGGTGGCGCTCGGAGGCGGCATGGCCGTGCAGCAGGCGGTAGCCGACAAATGGCGCCAGCTGACCGGCAAGGCCCTGGTCGAAGCCTACGGCCTCACCGAAACCTCGCCTGCGGTCACGATCAATCCGCTCGACATCGGGCGCTTCAACCACTCCATCGGCCTGCCGCTGCCTTCGACCGAGATCAGCATCCGGGACGACGACGACAGGGAGCAGCCGCCGGGGCAGCGCGGAGAGCTCTGCATCCGCGGTCCGCAGGTCACGCCGGGCTACTGGAACCGTCCGCAGGAAACCGCGCGCGCGTTCACCGCCGACGGCTTTCTCCGCAGCGGAGACATCGCGGTGATCGACGAGAACGGCTTCATCACCCTGGTCGACCGCAAGAAGGACATGGTCCTGGTGTCCGGCTTCAACGTGTACCCGAACGAGATCGAGGATGTGATCGCCAGCCTCCCCGGCGTGCTCGAAGTGGCGGCGGTCGGTGTGCCCGACGAGCATAGCGGTGAGGCGGTGAAGGTGTTCGTCGTGCGCAAGGATCCGGCCCTTACGGCCGAGGCGGTGATCGCCCACTGCCGGGCCAACCTGACCGGCTACAAGGTGCCGCGTCACGTCGAGTTCAGAACGGCGCTGCCCAAGAGCAATGTCGGCAAGGTTCTGCGCCGGGAACTGCGCGACAGCGCTTCGACGCCTGCAGCGAGCTGAGCATGCACGGCACAACGTGCTTGTGCCCGGGAGGTTTTCATGCTTAAACTGCGAGCACCGCTTCACCCACCTCTTTCGTTTCGAGCCGCAATGTTCCCGTCCGCCCGTTCCTTCGTCCCGACCCGTACCGCAGCGGTAGTACGCGTAGTAGGCGTAGGCATGCGCGCGTCGTAACGGGACAGCTCACTCAGGCACAGCAGCAACACCAACCCCCGTCGGCGCACCAGGCCGGCGGGGGTTTTGCTTTTGTATCGCCGGTCGAGTCGCCACTTTCGCAGTCAAGGAGAAAGAGATGATGCAACTGACCGGCGCACAACTGATGGTGCGCCTTCTCGAGCGCCAGGGCGTGTGCACCATCGCCGGGATTCCCGGCGGCGCCATCCTGCCGTTTTACGATGCCCTCGCGAGCAGCGCGCAGATCCGCCACGTGCTCGCCCGTCACGAGCAGGGGGCGGGGTTCATCGCCCAAGGCATGGCGCGGGTGAGCGGAGTGCCGCAGGTGTGCGTCGCCTCCAGCGGTCCGGGCGCCACCAACCTCGTCACCGCGATTGCCGATGCCTGCCTCGATTCGATTCCGATGGTCGTCATCACCGGCCAGGTGCCGCAGGCGATGATCGGCACCGACGCCTTCCAGGAGGTGGATATCTACGGCATCACGGTGCCGGTGACCAAGCACAATTATCTGGTCCGCTCGGCCCAGGAACTGCTGCAGGTCATCCCCGATGCGTTCCGCATCGCGATGTCGGGCCGTCCCGGACCGGTGCTGATCGACGTTCCCAAGGATGTGCAGAACCAGTTCGTCGCGGTCGACGAACTGCCGCCGCCGGCGCTGCCCGGCGTGCCGCCGGCGCTCGACCTTGCGGCGGTCGAGGCGGCGGCGAAGAGGATCAATGAGGCCGAGCGGCCGGTGCTGTACCTGGGCGGCGGCGTCATCCACGGCGCTGCCGCGGCGCTCGCGGTGCGCCTTGCCGAGCAGGCCGGGCTGCCGACGACGATGACGCTGATGGCGCTCGGGGCGATGCCTATCGACCATCCGCTGTCGCTCGGCATGCTGGGCATGCACGGTGCGCGCTACACCAACTTCGTGCTCGAAGAAGCCGACTTGCTGATCTGCCTCGGTGCGCGCTTCGACGACCGCGCGATCGGCCGCGCCGCGCAGTTCTGCCCGAACGCGAAGGTGGTGCATATCGACATCGACCGCGCCGAACTGCACAAGATCAGGAATGCCCATGTCGCCATTCACGCCGATCTCGGCCCGGCGCTCGAAGCCCTGCTGCCGCGCATCCGACCGGCCTTGCGCGAGCGCTGGCGGTCGCACGTGCAAAGCCTGAAGCTGCGCTTTCCGATGCGCCTGCCGGGGGTGGATGACGTGCGCAGCCACTACGGCCTGGTCCATGCCGTGGCCGCCGCGCTCGACGACCGCGCGATCATCGCCACCGATGTCGGCCAGCACCAGATGTGGGTCGCACAGGCCTATCCTTTCCGCCGTCCGCGTCAGTGGCTAACTTCCGGCGGGCTGGGCACGATGGGCTTCGGCCTGCCGGCGGCGATCGGTGCGGCGCTGGCCGAGCCCGAGCGCACCGTGGTGTGCTTTACCGGCGACGGCAGCTTCAAGATGAACATCCAGGAACTGGCGACGCTGGCGGAGGAGGGGCTGAAGGTCAAGATCGTGCTGATGAACAACAACGCGCTCGGCCTGGTGCACCAGCAACAGCACTTTTTCTACGGCAAGCGTTTGTTCGCCTCGAAATACCGCGCCGCACCTGATTTCACCAAAATCGCCGAAGGTTTCGGCGTCGCCGCGCTCGATCTGGACCAGGCTGACGACCCGCGCGCGGCCCTCGCCGAGGCCTTGCACGCGCCGGGGCCGTGCCTGATCCACGCCAGCATCGACTGCGAGCAGTTCGTCTACCCCATGGTGCCGCCGGGTGCGGCCAACACCGAAATGATCGGAGACTGATGATGATCGAACAGGTTGCCGACCCCCTGCCCCAGGCGGGTTATGCCAAAGTCGTCCTCGAGCTGGACGTGAACAACCATCCCGGGGTGATGAGCCACATCTGCAATCTTTTCGCCCGCCGTGCCTTCAACGTCGAGGGGATCCTGTGCATGCCGGTATCCGACGGCCGGCGCTCGCGCATCTGGCTGCTGGTGTTCGAGGATCTGCGCCTGGAGCAGATGGTCCGCCAGCTCGAAAAGCTCGAAGATGTCCTCACCGTGCGCCGGCACGGCACCGAGCACGAGGTGTTCGAACGGCTGGAGCGCTTTTTCCACTGACGGCGCGGGGCATGCCCGTTTCGTGTGCCGGCCGAAGAGAAGGGGCCGTGATAAACTCGGCCGCGTTCCTTCCCGACGTTTCCGCGCCGCCGCGCACGCCTTCCCCGGGATGGCGGCGGCGGCCTACAGGCGAGTCTTCTCATGTCCGGCAGCACTCTCGGCACGCTCTTCACCGTCACTTCATTTGGCGAATCCCACGGTCCGGCGATCGGTTGCGTGGTCGACGGCTGTCCGCCGGGGCTGGCGCTCGGCGTGACCGACATCCAGGCCGAGCTCGACCGGCGCAAGCCCGGCACCTCACGCCACGTCACCCAGCGCCGCGAGCCGGACACGGTGGAAATCCTCTCCGGCGTGTTCGACGGCGTTACCACGGGCACGCCGATCGCGCTCCTGATCCGCAACCAGGATCAGCGTTCGCACGACTACGGCAACATCGCCGACACGTTCCGCCCCGGCCATGCGGACTATGCCTACCAGCAGAAATACGGGTTGCGCGACTACCGTGGCGGCGGCCGGGCGTCGGCGCGCGAAACCGCGGTCCGGGTCGCCGCCGGCGCGATCGCGCGCAAATGGCTGCGCGAACGCTACGGCATCGAGATCCGCGCCTGCATGAGCGCGCTCGGGCCGATCGAGATCCCCTTCGTGTCCTGGGACGAAGTCGCCGGCAATCCCTTCTTCGCGCCCAATGCCGCGATCGTGCCGCAGCTCGAAGCCTACATGGATGAGCTGCGCAAGTCGGGCGACTCGATCGGCGCCCGCCTCGAGGTCGTCGCCAGCGGCGTGCCGGCGGGCTGGGGCGAGCCGGTGTACGACCGTCTGGATGCCGACATCGCCTGGGCGATGATGGGGATCAATGCGGTCAAGGGGGTCGAGATCGGCGCCGGCTTCCGCTCGGTGCTCCAGCATGGCACCGAGCACAGCGACGAGATGACACCCGAAGGCTTCCTTTCCAACCATGCCGGCGGCGTGCTCGGCGGGATTTCCACCGGGCAGGACATCCTCGCCAGCATCGCGATCAAGCCGACCTCCAGCATCCGCCTGGACCGTCGCTCGATCGATCGCAGCGGCAATCCGGTGATCGTCAACACCCACGGCCGCCACGACCCCTGTGTCGGCATCCGCGCCACGCCGATCGCCGAGGCGATGCTGGCGCTGGTGCTGATCGACCACGCGCTGCGCCACCGCGCCCAGTGCGGCGATGTCGAATCGGCCACGCCGCGGATCGCCGCGCTCGCGCCGCAGGGCCGCCAGCGCCTGCCTTCGCCGCGCTGAGCTCGCCGCCGCAGCCCGCGCCCAGGCTTTCCGGGCCCGTCCGCAGCGGCCGCCAGGAGTGCGGTGAAAGCGGGTGATGCCGCTGTGTCGCCGATCGGTGGGCCCGGAGCCGCTCCGCGCCGCCTCTCCATCCGGGTTCGAATGCAGTCTTGACGATGATTCCCTACTGGCGCCTGTCGGCGTACTACTTTTTCTACTTCGCCTTCGTCGGCGCGTTCTCGCCGTACTTCACCCTCTATCTGCAGTCGATCGCGCTCACTGCCACCGACATCGCCTTGTTGATGTCGCTGATGCAACTGATGCGGGTGCTCGCACCCAACCTGTGGGGCTGGCTGGCCGAGCGCCTGGGAATGCGCCTGGCGATCGTGCGCCTGTCGGCACTGGCGAGCCTGGCCGGGTTTTCCGTGTTCTTCATCACGACCGAGTTCGCCGGGCTGTTCGCAGCGATGGCGCTGATGGCTTTTTTCTGGAGCGCCGCCCTGCCGCTTGCCGAAGGGCTCACCTTCTCGCACCTGGGGGGGGATGGGCATCGCTACGGCAGCATCCGGGTCTGGGGCTCGGTCGGATTCATCGCCGCCGTGCTCGCCCTCGGCCATCTGCTCGACCATGTGCCGATCAAGGCCGTGCTGTGGGCCACGGCCGCGATCCTGGGCGGCATCTTCGCCTGTGCGCTGGCCCTGCCCGAGGCCGAGCGTCCGCCGCTGCAGCACGAATCCGTTCGCCTCGGCGAGGTCCTGCGCCGTCCCCAGGTGCAGGCCCTGCTCGGCGCCTGCTTCCTGATGTCGGCGGCGCACGGTGCGCTGTACGTGTTCTACTCGATCTTCCTGGTCGAGCACGGCTACGGCAAGGCGCTGGTGGGCTGGATGTGGACGCTGGGCGTACTCGCCGAAATCGCGGTGTTCATGCTGATGCCGCGCATCATGAAGCGTTTCGCGCTGCGTTCGATCCTGCTCTTCGCCTTCGCCTGCGCCGTGTTCCGCTTCGTGATGATCGGCTGGGGGGCGGACAGCCTCGGACTCCTGCTGGTGGCGCAGCTGCTGCATGGTGCGACGTTCGGTGCCTACCATGCGGCGGCGATCGCGGTGGTGAACTTGTGGTTTCCGGGGCGGCTCCAATCCCGCGGGCAGGCGCTGTACGGCAGCTTGTCGTTCGGTGCCGGCGGCATGCTCGGCGGGCTGATCAGCGGCTATACCTGGGAAGCGCTCGGCGCCGCATGGACCTACACTCTGGGTTCGGTTTTCGCGCTCGCCGGGTTGTTGTGGCTGTTGCTGGGCTGGCGCAGTGCGAGCGGGCACGACGCGAACGGCATTGAATGAGGAGAAGCAGGGGTGATGAAGAAGATGTTCGGGACGATGCTGCCGGCCCTGCTGGCGGCGACGATCACGGTGGCCTGTCAGACGGTGCAGACCACCGGTGGTGGAGCGGTCGGGGTGCAGCGCTCGCAACTGATGATGGTGTCGGCGCAGGACGTGGAGCAGGCCTCGGCCCAGCAGTATCAGGAACTGCTCGCCGAGGCGCGGCGCAAGAACACCCTCAACCGCGAACCCGCCACGGTCCGGCGCGTGCGGCACATCGTCTCGCGGCTGACGGTGCAGACCCGGGCGTTCCGCCAGGATGCGCCGTCCTGGCAATGGGAAGCCAATGTGCTGTCGTCCGACGAACTCAACGCCTGGTGCATGGCGGGAGGGAAGATGGCGATCAACACCGGCCTGATCGAGCGCCTGCGCCTGACCGACGACGAGATCGCGGCGGTGATGGGGCACGAGATCGCCCACGCGCTGCGCGAGCATGTGCGCGAACAGGTATCGAAATCGATGGCGACCGGGTTGGGGATTTCCGTGGCCGGGGCCTTGCTCGGCGTGGGGCAGGTGGGGCAGGAACTGATGGGCACGGTGGCCAAGGTCACGTTCGAGCTGCCCAACTCGCGCGAGCATGAAGTCGAGGCCGACCGCATCGGCGTCGAGCTGGCCGCGCGCGCGGCCTACGATCCCCGCGCCGCAGTGACGCTGTGGGACAAGATGGCGACCCGATCGGCGGGAGCTCCGCCGCAGTGGCTGTCCACCCATCCTTCGCACGCCAACCGCCAGCGCGATCTCGCCGACTACGCCGCGCGGGTGATGCCGCTCTACCAGTCCGCCAGGCGCTGACCCGGATGTGCGATCCGCTGTTCAGTCTTGCGGGCTTTGTGAAATAATCTTTCTCTTTTGTTGACGTGGAATTCACGGGATGCAAGTGCAAACGCTGTACGAAAAGCTCTGGTCCAGTCATGTCGTCCACCAGGAAGCCGACGGCACGGCGCTGATCTACATCGACCGCCATCTGGTGCATGAAGTGACCAGCCCGCAGGCTTTCGAAGGGCTCAAGCTGGCCGGACGCAAGCCGTGGCGGATCCGTTCCATCGTCGCCACCGCCGACCACAACACGCCCACCGACCACTGGGAGCAAGGCATCCAGGATCCGGTGTCGCGCCAGCAGGTCGAGACGCTGGACGCCAATATCCGCGCCGTCGGCGCGCTGGCTTATTTCCCGTTCAAGGACGCCCGCCAGGGCATCGTGCACGTGATCGGACCGGAGAACGGCGCCACCCTGCCGGGCATGACCGTGGTCTGTGGCGACTCCCACACGTCCACCCACGGTGCCTTCGCCTGTCTGGCGCACGGCATCGGCACCTCCGAGGTCGAGCACGTGCTCGCCACCCAGTGCCTGCTGCAGAAAAAGTCGAAGACCATGCTGGTGAAAGTCGACGGCGAACTCGGCCGCGGCGTCACCGCCAAGGACGTGGTGCTCGCCATCATCGGCCGGATCGGCACCGCCGGCGGCACCGGCTACGCGATCGAATTCGGCGGCAGCGCGATCCGCGCGCTGTCGATGGAAGGGCGGATGACGGTCTGCAACATGGCGATCGAGGCCGGCGCCCGCGCCGGGCTGGTCGGCGTCGATGAAACCACGATCGCCTACCTGAAGGATCGCCCCTTCTCGCCGCAGGGCGAAACCTGGGACCAGGCCGTGGCCTACTGGCGTACGCTGAAGAGCGACGACGGGGCGCAGTTCGACAAGGTCGTCGGGCTGCGGGCCGAGGACATCCAGCCCCAGGTCACCTGGGGAACCTCGCCGGAAATGGTCACTTCCATCGATGGGTGCGTCCCCGACCCCGCCGCGGTTGCCGACCCGGTGCGGCGCGAGGGCATCGAGCGCGCGCTGAAATACATGGGACTGGCCCCGAATACGCCGATCACCGAGATCGCGGTCGATCAGGTCTTCATCGGCTCGTGCACCAACTCGCGCATCGAAGACCTGCGCGAAGCGGCCGCAGTGGCGAAAGGGCGCAGCAAGGCGGCCAGCGTCCGCCGCGTACTGGTGGTGCCGGGCTCGGGCCTGGTCAAGCGCCAGGCCGAAGCGGAAGGCCTGCACGAGATCTTTCTCGCCGCCGGCTTCGAGTGGCGCGAACCGGGCTGTTCGATGTGCCTGGCGATGAACGCCGACCGCCTGGAACCGGGCGAGCGCTGCGCCTCGACCTCGAACCGCAACTTCGAAGGCCGTCAGGGCGCGGGCGGGCGGACCCACCTCGTCAGTCCGGCGATGGCCGCCGCGGCCGCGGTGACCGGGCGCTTCACCGACGTGCGCACGCTGGCCTGAGCACCGCATTCCAGCTTCCGGAGAATGCCATGAACAAACTCGCACTGATCGCCGCTGCGCTCGTCGCCGGCTTCGTCTCCATCGCCTGCAACACCGTGCAGGGCGTCGGCAAGGACATCGAAAAGGGTGGCGAGGCCATCCAGAGGGCAGTCAAGTAATGAAACCGTTCACCACGCTCGACGGCCTGGTCGCGCCGCTCGACCGCGCCAACGTCGATACCGACGCGATCATCCCCAAGCAGTTCCTGAAGTCGATCAAGCGCAGCGGCTTCGGCCCCAATGCCTTCGACGAGTGGCGCTACCTCGACGTCGGTGAGCCCGGCCAGGACTGCAGCGCGCGTCCGCTGAACCCGGACTTCGTGCTCAACCAGGCGCGCTACCAGGGCGCGCAGATCCTGCTCACGCGCGACAACTTCGGCTGCGGCAGCTCGCGCGAGCACGCGCCGTGGGCGCTCGAAGACTACGGTTTCCACGTCCTGATCGGCCCCAGCTTTGCCGACATCTTCTTCAACAACAGCTTCAAGAACGGTCTGCTGCCGATCAAGCTCGACGCCGCCGAGGTCGACGCGCTGTTCCGCCAGTGCGAGGCCAGCGCGGGCTACCGCCTGAAGGTCGACCTCGCGGCGCAGACCATCACCCGCCCGGACGGCAAGTCGATCGCCTTCGACATCGACCCCTTCCGCAAGGAATGCCTGTTGAACGGCTGGGACGACATCGGCCTCACGCTGCGCCACGCCGACAAGATCCGCGCCTTCGAAGAGCGCCGCCGCGCCGAACACCCCTATTATTTTGCCTGAGTCCCGTCGCCTGCAACGACAGGGCTTACCGAAACAAGGAAGTTGATCCGATGAAGATTTGCGTGCTGCCGGGTGACGGCATCGGTCCCGAGATCATGGCGCAGGCCGTGCGCGTGCTCGACGCGCTCGACCTGAAGCTGGAAATGGAAGAGGCGCTGCTCGGCGGCTGTGCGGTGGATGCCACCGGCACCCCGTATCCGGAAGCCACCCGCAAGCTCGCACGCGCGGCCGACGCGGTGCTGCTCGGCGCCGTCGGCGGCCCGAAGTGGGACGCCCTGCCGCGCGAGCAGCGCCCGGAGCGCGGCCTGCTTGGCATCCGCAAGGATCTGAACCTGTTCGCCAACCTGCGCCCGGCGATCCTGTATCCGGAGCTCGCCAACGCCTCCTCGCTCAAGCCCGAGATCGTCGCCGGCCTGGACATCCTGATCGTGCGCGAGCTGACCGGCGACATCTACTTCGGCCAGCCGCGCGGCATCGAGACGCGCGAGGTCGAGGGCACGCCGCAGCGCGTGGGCTGGAACACGATGATCTACGCCGAGTACGAGATCCGCCGCATCCTCAAGGTCGCGTTCGAGGCGGCGCAAAAGCGCGGCAAGAAGCTGTGCTCGGTCGACAAGATGAACGTGCTCGAGTGCACCCAGCTGTGGCGCGACATCGCCGACGAGATGGCGAAGGACTACCCCGACGTCGAGCTCAGCCACATGCTGGTCGACAATGCCGCGATGCAGCTCGTGCGCGCGCCCAAGCAGTTCGACGTGATGGTCACCGGCAACATGTTCGGCGACATCCTGTCGGACGAGGCCTCGATGCTCACCGGTTCGATCGGGATGCTGCCCTCGGCCTCGCTCGACGCCGACAACAAGGGCCTGTACGAGCCTTCGCACGGCTCGGCGCCCGATATCGCTGGCAAGAACCTTGCCAACCCGCTCGCCACCATCCTTTCGGCGGCGATGATGCTGCGCTATACCTTCAATCAGGAAGCGGCCGCGCAGCGCATCGAAAATGCGGTCAAGAAGGTGCTCGCCCAGGGCTATCGCACCGGCGATATTTTCGAGCCGGGCACCAACAAGGTCGGTACGCGCGAGATGGGCGACGCGGTGCTCGCGGCACTGTAAGCTGTCGTACCTGCAAAGGTTTTTCGAAGAACGTTTCTGTAGAGAGTGATGAACATGAATCGAGTCGGTCTGGTCGGCTGGCGTGGCATGGTCGGTTCCGTGCTGATGCAGCGCATGGTGGAAGAGGGCGACTTCGCCTTCATCGAGCCGGTGTATTTCTCCACCTCCAACGCCGGCGGCAAGGCGCCGTCCTTCGGCGGCAAGGAAGCGGCGTCGCCGCTGCAGGACGCGACGGACATCGACGCGCTCAAGGCCTGCGACATCGTCATCACCTGCCAGGGCGGCGACTACACCAAGGAAGTCTTCCCCAAGCTGCGCGCCACCGGCTGGAACGGCCACTGGATCGACGCCGCATCGGCGCTGCGCATGAATGACGACGCGGTGATCATCCTCGACCCGGTCAACCGCAACGTCATCGACGCCGCGCTGGCCAAGGGCGGGCGCAACTGGATCGGCGGCAACTGCACCGTGTCGCTGATGCTGATGGGCCTGGGCGGCCTGCTCCGCCACGGCCTGGTGGAGTGGATCTCGGCGATGACCTACCAGGCCGCTTCGGGCGCCGGCGCGCAGAACATGCGCGAGCTGATCAGCCAGATGGGCACCCTCCACGATTCGGTCAAGGACCTGCTCGCCGACCCGGCCTCGGCGATCCTCGAAATCGACCGCAAGGTCGCCGAGACCATGCGTTCAGACGCCTTCCCGAAGAAGAACTTCCGCAACACCCCGCTCGCCGGCAGCCTCATCCCGTGGATCGACGTCCCGGTCGAACACGGCCAGAGCAAGGAAGAATGGAAGGGCGGCGCCGAATGCAACAAGATCCTCGGCAATCCGGCCTTCCGCACTCCGGGCGCGATTCCGATCGACGGCCTGTGCGTGCGCATCGGCGCGATGCGCTGCCATTCGCAGGCGCTGACGATCAAGCTGAAGAAGGACGTGCCGCTCGACGAGCTCAGCGAGATCATCGCCGGCGGCAATCAATGGGTGAAGGTCGTGCCCAACGAGCGCGAGGCGACCGAGCGCGAACTGACCCCGACCGCGATCACCGGCACGCTGACCGTCCCGGTCGGGCGGCTCCACAAGATGGCGATGGGACCCGAGTACCTCGGCGCCTTCACCGTCGGCGACCAGTTGTTGTGGGGGGCGGCCGAACCGCTGCGCCGGATGCTGCGCATCCTGCTCGAACGCTGAGCGTTCTTCCTTCCAGCAGACTAAAAGGGGGCGAAAGCCCCCTTTGTCATCATTACGGAGCGCCGCGCCGGGTACGCCGCGGGCCGGCGCCGGCTGATGCGGGAAGGCTGGGAAGATGCTAGATTCACAGGCCGATCCACGATCGCCTTTGGCCGTAAAGCTCAGTTTCGGGGGGAAACGCGGTTTGAAATCCAACATGACCAGGTCGCTCAAGGCATCACTCATCGCCCTTTCCATCGCGGCGATCCCTTTCGCCGTCCAGGGTGCGGGGCTGGGGCAGATCAGCGTGTTCAGCGCCCTGGGTCAGCCGCTGCGTGCGCAGATCCCGGTCAGTGCCACCCCCCAGGAGTTACGCTCGCTGAATGCCCGCATCGCTTCACCCGAGGCCTTCCGGCAGGCCCAACTCGGTTACGGCAGCACAGTCCGCAGCATCCGCCTCCGCGTCGATGTCGGGGCCGCGGGAGGGGTGATCCACCTGTCGAGCGAGCGTCCGATCAACGATCCCTTCGTCGATTTGCTGGTCGAGTTGAACTGGGAGGCAGGGCGGCTGGTGCGTGAATACACCTTCTTGCTCGACCCCGTCGATTTTGCCGCACCGAGCCCGCTTGCGGCTGCGGTCGAGGCTCCGGTCGCTTCCCCGCTGCCGCGTCCACCGCTCGCCGCCGCACGCTCCGCGCCCGCCGGCGGCGCGTTGCCATCGACCCATGCGGTGCGCCGCGGCGATACGCTCTATCGCATCGCCGCCACCCATCTTCAGCCGGGGATGACGCAGGACCAGATGCTGGTGGCGCTTTATCGCACCAATCCCGAAGCCTTTGCCGAGGGCAATATCAACCGCTTGCGCACCGGCGCGGTGCTGAGCCTGCCCGCCGCCGATACGGTGCGGGCGATCGGCGCGGAACAGGCGCAGCGCGAGATTCGTGCTCAGGCTGCCGATTTCGACGCTTACCGGCGCGGCCTCGCCGCCGCGGTGGAGTACCGTGCGCCGGTGTCCGCGCCTGCCGATGAGCAGGCGAGCGCGGGGCGCATCGTACCCCGGGTGGATGCGCGCGCAGCGGGCGACGACCACTCCGACCAGCTGCATGTATCCCGCAGCCGGCCTGCCGGGGCGGGCGAAGCCGAAGTGCGTCTGCAGGCGCTCGAAGAAGAGCTCAGCGCGCGCGAGCGCTCGCTTGACGAGGCCGCCGCCCGCCTTGCCTTGCTTGAAAGCAGCATCCGCGGCCTGCAGCGCCTGCTGGAGTTGCAAAACGGGACCATGGGCAGCCTGCAGGAACGGGCGGCACCCGCCGCGGCGGAGGCGCGGGAAGGGCAGGCCGGTGCCAGCCCGGAGCCGCGACCGGCCGCGGCTGGGGCGGAGGCCGCCGGCACCGAAGCGGCCCGGGCGGCGAAGATCGCTCCCGCCCCGGCTTCCGCGAGCGCGCAGAACGCTCCGCCGTCGGGCGTTGACAGCGCTCCCGGCGTGCTTGAAACCGTGCTCGGGGATTCGAGACTGCTCGCCGGCGCGGCGGGCATCCTCGTCCTGCTGCTGGCGCATGCGGGACTCGGCTGGCGGCGCAGGCAAGCCGAGGCGCGCCAGGCCGGTGCGGGGGAAGAGGGTGCGGGCGACGCCGTTTTTACCGGCAGCGGCGGACATCATGCGGATGCAGCCGCGGCGAGCATCATGAATACCGATTTCGGCCGTTCGGGGCTGGCGTCGATCGATACCGACGAAGGCGTCGACCCGGTCGCCGAGGCCGATGTGTATATGGCCTATGGCCGCGATGCACAGGCCGAGGAGATCCTCCAGGATGCGCTGAAAACGGACCCGAAGCGCGCCGCAATCCATCTGAAGCTGCTCGAGATCTATGCCCAGCGCGGCGATCCGTCGCGGTTCGGAGAAGTGGCAGGCGAGCTGTTCGCCCTCACTGCCGGTCGCGGCCGGGATTGGGACAAGGCGGCGGCGCTGGGGCGCAAGCTCGACCCGAAGAACCCTCGTTATCGGGAGGCCACCGCCGTGGCATTGGGCGGGGGCGTGGCTGCATCGCAGGCCGTGATCGGCGAGCTTCCCAGCATGCAGCGGGACGTTGTCGACCGGCATCCGCCCGATTCCGCCGAGCCGGCGAACCCGGCGGAAGGAGGCGTGGAGCAGGAGGGCGCGTCCGCTGCGGTGCCGCACGGCGATGCGCAACAAGGGGGGGCAATGGCCTCCGTTACCGCGTCCCGGGCGGGCGCGTCCGCTGCGGTGTCCACGGCTGCGCCGGTGCTGCCAGTCAATGCACGGGCGGAGGCGCTCGACTTCGATCTCGGGCTTGACGCGCCGGCAACCGCAACTGCGCATGTCGCTGAAGCGCCGGCGCAGGCCGAGCCGGCGGCTGCAGCGCAAGAGGATGCCGGGCTGGAATTCGATTTCAACCTCGATTTCGGTACTGGCGGAGAGGCCGGGAATGCGGTCGAGCCCGGCCGCGGTGCGCAGGACCGCACCGGGGAGGCCGGCTTTGTCGCAGCGCTGGATTTCGAGTTGCCCGACCTCGACCTCGACCTGGAGGTGGATGCGCCGCAGCCCTGGGCAGTCGACATGAACGCTACGGTGGTGTGCCCGGATGATGCTGCCGATGTGTTCGAGGGCGGGCGTCCGAGCGAGGCGGCGAAACAGGATGCGCAGTTCGGTCCGGCCTCCGCGCCTGAGTCCGAGCTCCAGTCCGCGCCCGCCCCGGGGAGCACGGGCGCCGACCGCCGCCCGCTCGATTCCGGTTTCAGCCCCGATGAGCCCGCGCCCGCCGCGCCGTCCGCGGATACTGCGCCTGAACTGAATCTGGGCACGCTCGATCTCGAACTCGATACGCTCGCTGGAGCCGGCATTTCGGTCACGGAAATCCCCGCGCCGGACGAGGTCCGTATCGGCGCCGACCTCGCCGACAAGGCCGCCTCGCGCGGCGAGGGCGATGGCATCGAGACCAAGCTCGAACTGGCGCGGGCGTACGAGGAAATGGGCGACCGGGAAGGGGCTGCCGAACTGCTCCGCGAAGTCATCGGCGAAGGCTCCACCGCACAGCGCAGCGCAGCGCGCGAAATGCTCTCCGGCCTGAATCGATGACGCTGCGGGGCGGCTGCCTGCGGCTGTTCTCGGCGCTGAACGACATGCACTCCGGCCTCCTTCTGTTGCTCTGGCTCGCCGCCGTCGCTTCGATCCAGGTCCTGCCTCCCGTTGTCCTCGGGCCTGCAGTCCTGTCGTGTATGGCGGCCGCCTTCCTGTTCGCGCGTGTGCGTGGCCTTCGTCTGTTGCGCCGGATTCGGGTGTTGTTGCTGGCGATCGTCGTCCTGTTCGCCTGGTTTACGCCGGGCGAGGCGCTCCTGCTCGATTGGCCGCGGCTAGGGCCCAGCCGCGAAGGGAGCGTCCTCGCCCTGGTGCATGGCGCCCGCCTGGTCGCGGTCGTGTGTGCGGTTGCCTTGCTTCTCGAGTGCCTTCCCCTGCCTCGCCTGATCGGTGGCCTGTACGCGCTCAGCCGCCCGCTGCGCCTGATCGGGGTGCCGCCCGAGCGGCTGGCGTTGCGCCTGCTGCTGGTGCTGCGCTATGTCGATGCATCGCCCCGCGGGCACAAGCCGATGCACTGGAAAGAGTGGCTGGAAGACGAGTCGACGGGCTCGGACAACCCCTCGGTGCTGCTGCAGCGCGAGCGCCTGAGCCGGGCCGACGCCGTGGTCGCGCTCGGGGTGTTCGCGATGCTGTTCTGGTGGAGCCTGGGATGAAGCGGATCGTGCTCGGGCTCGAATATGCGGGAGATGCGTTCTGCGGCTGGCAAAGCCAGGCGCACGGGCGCACCGTGCAGGACGTGCTGGAGGCCGCGCTCGGGCGGATCGCCGCCGAGCCGGTGCGCCTGCACTGCGCCGGGCGCACCGACACCGGGGTTCATGCGAGCGTCCAGGTGGTGCATTTCGATACCTGCGCGCAACGCCCGCTGTCGGCCTGGGTGCGCGGAGTCAATGCCCTCCTTCCGGGGACGGTGGTGGTGCGCTGGTCGGCGGAGGCCGATCAGGATTTCCACGCCCGCTACCTCGCCACCGAGCGCCAGTACCGCTACATCCTGCACAATGCCCCGACCCGGCCGGCCCTGCTCGCGGGTCGGGTGGGGTGGTTCCATCTGCCGCTCGACGAGGCGCGAATGGCCGAGGCTGCGGCCTGCCTGGTCGGAACCCACGATTTTTCCTCGTTCCGGGCTGCGGGCTGCCAGTCGAAAACGCCGGTGCGGGTGATGTACGAGGCCCGGGTCGGGCGCCAGGGTGACTACCTGCTGTTCGATTTTCGCGCCAACGGCTTTCTCCACCACATGATCCGTAACCTGGTCGGCGCCCTGGTCTATGTCGGCAAGGGACGATACCCGCCCTCCTGGATGGGCGAACTGCTGCAAGCGCGCGATCGCACCCGCGCCGCGCCCACCTTCGCCGCCGACGGTCTCTACCTGTGCGGGGTGAGCTACCCGCCGCGCTGGTCGCTACCGGATGATGGGCGTATCATCGCGCTGCCTCAGCTTCCCCTCGCCTGAATGTCCCGTACCCGAATCAAGATCTGCGGCCTGACGCGGGCGCAAGACGTGCGCGCGGCGGTCCGGAGCGGTGCCGACGCGATCGGCTTCGTCTTCTATCCCCCCAGCCCGCGCGCGATCGATATTGACCGCGCGGCCGAGCTCGCCGCCATGCTGCCGCCGTTCGTCACCGCGGTCGGCCTGTTCGTCAATCCCGAGCCGGCCGAGGTCGAGGCGGTGCGCGCGCGCGTGCCCCTGCAATTGCTGCAGTTCCACGGCGACGAGTGCGAAGCCGACTGTGCCCGCTATGGCCTGCCCTGGATCAAGGCGGCGAGGATGCGGCCGGGAGTCGATCTGCTAGAATTCGCCCTTTCGCATCCGCGCGCCCGCGGCATCCTGGTCGACGCCTTCGTCGCCGGCTACGGCGGCGGCGGCGAGACGTTCGACTGGTCGCTGATCCCGCAGGGCTTCGGGCGGCCGCTGGTGCTGTCCGGCGGCCTCGATGCGGACAACGTCGGCGAGGCGATCCGCCGCGTTCGCCCGTGGGCGGTGGACGTCTCGAGCGGAGTGGAAAGTGCCAAGGGAATCAAGGATGCGGCCAAGATCGCCGCGTTCATCGCCGGAGTTCGACACGCAGATGGCTGATACGCCTTACCAGTTTCCCGATGCCAGCGGGCATTTCGGCCCCTACGGCGGCGTGTTCGTCGCCGAAACCCTGATGCCGGCGCTGGCGGAGTTGCGCGAAGCCTACGCCGCGTGCCAGAACGACCCGGACTTCATCGCCGAGTTCGAATACGAGCTGAAGCACTACGTCGGCCGCCCGAGCCCGATCTACCACGCCCGGCGCTGGTCCGGCCTGCTCGGCGGCGCCCAGATCTATCTCAAGCGCGAAGACCTCAACCATACCGGCGCGCACAAGGTGAACAACTGCATCGGCCAGGCGCTGGTCGCCCGCCGCATGGGCAAACCGCGCGTCATCGCCGAGACCGGCGCCGGTCAGCACGGGGTGGCTACCGCCACCGTGGCCGCGCGCTACGGCATGGAGTGCGTGGTCTACATGGGCGCGGAGGACGTCAAGCGCCAGGCCGCCAACGTCTACCGGATGAAGCTGCTCGGCGCCACCGTGGTCCCGGTCGAATCCGGCTCGAAGACGCTGAAGGACGCGTTGAACGAGGCCATGCGCGACTGGGTCACCCACATCGCCGACACCTTCTACATCATCGGCACCGTCGCCGGCCCGCATCCCTATCCGATGATGGTGCGCGACTTCCAGGCCGTGATCGGCAAGGAATGCATCGAGCAGATGCCCGAGATGGCCGGCCGCCAGCCCGATTACGTGATCGCCTGCGTCGGCGGCGGCTCCAACGCGATGGGCATCTTCCATCCCTACCTCGACGTGCCGGGGGTCAAGCTCGTCGGTGTCGAGGCGGCGGGCGAGGGCCTCGACAGCGGCCACCACGCCGCGTCGCTCACCGCCGGCCGCCCGGGTGTGCTGCACGGCAACCGCACCTACCTGCTGCAGGACGAGGACGGCCAGATCATCGAGACGCACTCGATCTCGGCCGGCCTCGACTATCCCGGCGTCGGCCCCGAGCATGCCTGGCTGAAGGATTCCGCCCGCGCCGAGTACGTCGGCGTCACCGACGCCGAAGCCCTGCAGGCCTTCCACGACCTGTGCCGGCTCGAAGGCATCATTCCTGCGCTCGAGTCCTCGCATGCGCTGGCCCATGCGGCCAGGCTGGCGCCGACCTTGCCGCAGGACAAGATCCTGCTGGTCAACCTGTCCGGGCGCGGCGACAAGGACATGCACACCGTCGCCGAACGCTCCGGCCTCCAGTTCTGAACCTGATCGGGCCGCTTCTGCGGCCCGCAGCGTGATCGAGACATGTCAAGAATCCACACCGTTTTCCAGCGCCTGCAGGCCGATGGCCGCAAGGCGCTCATCCCTTTCGTGACCGCCGGTTTTCCCGCGCCCGGGCTCAGCCTGCCGCTGATGCACGCGCTGGTCGAAGGTGGCGCCGACATCATCGAACTCGGTGTGCCGTTCTCCGATCCGATGGCCGACGGTCCGACGATCCAGCGTGCCTCCGAGCGCGCGCTCGCCCAGGGCATGAGCCTGCGCAAGGTGCTCGACATCGTGCGCGCCTTCCGCGCCACCGATGCTGCCACCCCAGTGGTTTTGATGGGCTACGCCAACCCGATCGAAGCGATGGGTGCGGAGCGCTTTGTCGCCGAAGCCCGCGCCGCGGGCGTGGACGGAGTGCTGGTGGTGGACTACCCGCCCGAGGAATGCGCCACGTTCGCCGATACGGCCAAGGCCGGCGGGCTGGATCCGATCTTCCTGCTCGCGCCGACCTCGTCCGCGCAGCGCTTCGCCGACGTCGCCCGCGCCGGCAGCGGCTACATCTATTACGTGTCGCTGAAGGGCGTGACCGGCAGCGGCAAGCTCGACGTCGACGAAGTGGCGCGGCGCATTCCGCAGATCCGTGCCGCGGTCGGCATGCCGGTCGGAGTCGGCTTCGGCATTCGCGATGCCGAGAGCGCGCGGCGCATCGGCGCGGTGGCCGACGCGGTTGTGATCGGCAGCCGCATCATCGAGGAAATCGAAAACAATCCGGGCGCGGAAGTGGCCTGCGTCACCGCCTTCATGCGGGGCATCCGTGCTGCGCTCGACGGGCTCGCGCCGGCAAAAGGAGAGGCACAATGAGCTGGCTGCAGAAATTGCTGCCGCCGCGGATCAAGCGTGGCCAGGCATCGGCGCGCAACAAGTCGATCCCGGAAGGCGTATGGAGCAAGTGCGAGGGCTGCGAGGCGGTGCTGTACCGCGCCGATCTCGACGGCAATCTCGGCGTCTGCCCCAAGTGCGGCCACCATCACCGGCTGCGCGCGCGGCGGCGCCTGGACATCCTCCTCGATGCGGAAGAGCGTATCGAGATCGGCGCCGGAGTCACCCCGGTGGATGCGCTGAAGTTCAAGGATTCGCGCAAGTATCCCGAGCGCCTGGCGGCCGCCGCCGCCGACACCGGCGAGGCCGACGCGATGGTGGTGATGCGCGGCGCGATCAAGACCCTGCCGGTGGTGGTGGCCTGCTTCGAGTTCGAGTTCCTCGGCGGTTCGATGGGCTCGGTGGTGGGCGAGCGCTTCGTGCGCGGCGCGCGCGAAGCCTATGAACAGCGCCTGCCGTTCATCTGCATCACCGCTTCGGGCGGCGCGCGCATGCAGGAAGGCCTGCTGTCCCTGATGCAGATGGCCAAGACCACGGCCTCGATCACCCGTCTGGCCGAGCGCCGCCTGCCTTTCGTGACCGTGCTGACCGACCCCACCATGGGCGGCGTGTCGGCCAGCTTCGCCTTCATGGGCGACGTCGTGGTTGCCGAGCCCGGCGCCCTGATCGGCTTCGCCGGGCCGCGGGTAATCGAGCAGACGGTGCGCGAAAAACTCCCGGAAGGGTTCCAGCGCGCGGAGTTCCTGCTCGAAAAAGGCGCGGTGGACATCATCGTCGACCGGCGCGAGATGCGCGACCGGCTGGCCGCACTGCTCGCGATGCTGGCCCGCCACCCTGCCGACGTGGTAGCCGCCTGATGCCTCGTGGCGCCGAACGGCCGTTGTTGCCGGACACGCTGGCCGGTTGGCTCGACCTCCTCGAACAGCGCCACGGGCAGCGCATCGAGCTCGGCCTCGAGCGCGTGCGTGCGGTGCGGGCGGCGATGGGCGCGCCGACGGAGGCGGTATTGATCACCGTCGGCGGCACCAACGGCAAGGGTTCGTGCTGCGCGATGCTCGAGAGCATCCTGCTCGCCGCCGGCTACCGGGTCGGCTGTTACACTTCGCCCCATCTGCTGCGCTACAACGAGCGCGTGCGCATCGACGGCAAGGATGCGGACGATGCGCGACTCGTCGCTGCATTCACCGCGGTCGAGACGGCGCGCGGCGACACCCCGCTGACCTACTTCGAGCACGGTACGCTCGCCGCCTGGGCGGTGTTCGCCGCCGAGCGCCCGGACGTGATCATCCTCGAAGTCGGCCTGGGCGGGCGCCTGGACGCGGTCAACGTGTTCGACGCCGACTGCGCGATCGTCACCGGCGTGGCGATGGACCATATGGAGTATCTCGGCGACACGCGCGAGAAGATCGGCTTCGAGAAGGCCGGCATTTTCCGCGCCGGCCGGCCCGCGGTATGCGGCGACCCGCAGCCGCCGGCCAGCCTGCTCGAGCATGCACGTGCGATCGGTGCCGAACTGTGGGTCAGCGGCCGGGACTTCGGCTTCGGCGGCGATCGCCAGCAGTGGGGCTACTGGCGCTATGCGCTGCCTGCCGCCCAGGGCGCGCTGCTTAGGCGCGGCGGGCTGGCTTACCCGGCGCTGCGCGGGGCCAACCAGCTGCTCAATGCTGCCGCCGTGCTCACCGCGCTGGAATGCCTGCGGGAGCGCCTGCCGGTGTCGATGCAGCACGTTCGCCAGGGGCTGATGCTGGTCGACGTGCCGGGGCGCTTCCAGGTGCTGCCGGGGCGGCCGGCGGTGGTGCTCGATGTCGCGCACAACCCGCAAGCCGCCGGCGTGCTCGCGGAAAACCTCGGCAACATGGGGTTTTACCCTGAAACCTGGGCGGTGCTGGGCATGCTTGGTGACAAGGATGTCGCCGGCGTGGTGGCGCGGATGGCCGACGGGGTCGATCACTGGCTGCTGGCCGACCTGCCCGGGCCGCGGGGCCTGTCGGCGCAGGCGCTGGCCGCGCGGGTGCGCGCGGCCGGCGGCAAGGGGGATCTGCAGTGTTTCGCCTCGCCTGCGCAAGCGTTTGTTGCAGCGCAGGAGGGGGCTGCCGAGGGTGATAGAATCGTGGCCTTCGGTTCCTTCCTGACGGTGGCGGACGTGCTTGCAGCGCTCAGGGCTGCGCGGCACGGGTGAGGTTCTCCGGTGAGCGACGCAGACAATCTGGAAATCAAGAAACGCGCCCGGCGGCGGCTGGTCGGCGCCATCGCGTTGGCGCTGCTGGCGGCGATCGTGCTGCCGATGACGATGGATCAGGAGCCGCATTCTCCGGTGCAGGACATCCAGATCACGATTCCCGACCGGGAGGCCGCTACCGGGCTGCAGCGCCCGCTCACCGTGGCGTCGCCGCCCGCCGACATCGCCCCGCCGCCGGAAGAGGAGGACCGCGTCGTCGCCCCCGGCGACAAGCCGGCCCCGCCCGTCGATGCCCCGCCGGCGCCCGTGCCCAAACCCGCATCCGCCGCCGCGCCGCCTTCCGTGCCCAAACCGGAGGCGCCCGCACTCCCGGCGCCCGAGCCGCGTCCGCTTCCCGCCGCCCCTGCCGAAGAGGAGGCCCGGGTGCGGGCGATCCTCAGCGGTCGGCCGGTGCCGCCGCGCGGTGAGTCCTTCGTCGTCCAGATCGGTGCTTTCAGCGATGCCGCGAAGGCAGCGCGCCTGGTCGAGCAACTCAAGGCAAAGGGTTTTCCCGCCTATACCGAGGCGGCGGGGAGCGTCACCCGGGTCCGGGTCGGCCCGGTTCCGGGGCGGTCCGCCGCCGAGGCGGTGGCGGCCCGGCTCGAGGCGGGCGGCCATCAGGCCGTGCTGCAGGCGCGCTGAGTGGCGGCGATGACCGTATTCGATTACGTTTTTCTCGGCATCCTCGCCCTGTCGGCGGCGGTCGGCATGTGGCGCGGCCTGGTCAGCGAAGTGATGGCCGTGCTCGCCTGGGTGGCGGCGCTGTTCGCCGCATGGCGCTATAACGAACCGGCGGCGAGCGCGTTTTCGGGAATGATCGCGGAACCGATGTGGCGCCAGGTGGCCGGCGCTGCGCTGGTGGTGATCGGCGTGCTGCTGCTCGCGGCACTGCTGCGTTACCTGCTGCGCGAGTTGCTGCGGGCGGCCGGGCTGGGTGCGACCGACCGCTTTTTCGGCGCCCTGTTCGGCGTGGCGCGCGGTCTGGCGGTCGCCTGCGTGGTGGTGCTGATCGGCGGGCTCGCGGGCGTGTCGCGCGAGCCGTGGTGGACACAGGCACTGTTTTCGGCGCCGATGGAGTCGGCGGTCCTTGCGGTAAAACCCTGGCTGCCCGATGCGGTAGCCGACAAGATTCGATTCAGATAGGCGTAACTTCCATGTGCGGAATTCTCGGGGTCGTAGCCACCTCACCGGTCAATCAGTTGCTGTACGACGGGCTGCAGGTATTGCAGCACCGCGGTCAGGATGCGGCGGGCATCGCCACCTCGGAAGGCGGACGCTTCCACATGCACAAGGGGTCCGGCCTGGTGCGCGACGTGTTCCGCACCCGCAACATGCGCAACCTGCAGGGCAACTGGGGGATCGGCCACGTGCGCTATCCCACCGCGGGTTCGGCCTACAACGCCGCCGAAGCCCAGCCGTTCTACGTCAATTCGCCGTTCGGCCTGCTGCTCGCGCACAACGGCAACCTGACCAACTCGGAAGCGCTCAAGCGCGAAATGTTCCTCTCCGATCTGCGTCATATCAACACCAGCAGCGACTCCGAAGTGCTGCTCAACGTGCTCGCCCATGAACTGCAGGCCGCCTGCAAGGGGCTCAAGCTCGATGAGGATGCGGTTTTCCGCGCGGTCGCCGGGGTGCACCGGCGCTGCCGCGGCGCCTATGCCGTGGTGGTGATGATTTCCGGTTATGGCCTGCTCGCTTTCCGCGACCCCTACGGCATCCGCCCGCTGGTGATCGGGCGCAGCGACACCGAGGCCGGCAGCGAATGGCTGGTCGCCTCCGAGTCGGTGGCGCTCGACGTGCTCGGCTACAAGCTGGTGCGCGACATCGCGCCCGGCGAAGCGGTGCTGATCGACACCGCCGGCCATTTCCACAGCCGGCAGTGCGCGGACAGCACGGTCCATGCGCCCTGCATGTTCGAGTTCGTCTATCTGGCGCGGCCGGATTCGATCATCGACGGCGTCTCGGTGTACGAGTCGCGGATGAAGATGGGCGAGTTTCTCGCTGACAAGATGAAGCGGACGATGCCGCACGCGCACATCGATGTCGTCATCCCGATTCCCGACTCCAGCCGGCCTTCGGCGATGCAGATGGCGCAGCGCCTGGATCTGCCGTTCCGCGAAGGCTTCGTCAAGAACCGCTACATCGGGCGCACTTTCATCATGCCGGGCCAGGCGACGCGCAAGAAGTCGGTGCGCCAGAAGCTCAACACCATCCACCAGGAGTTCAAGGGCAAGAGCGTGCTGCTCGTCGACGACTCGATCGTGCGCGGCACGACCAGCAGGGAAATCGTCAACATGGCGCGCGAAGCGGGGGCGACCAAAGTCTATCTGGCTTCGGCCGCGCCGCCGGTGCGTCATGCCAACGTCTATGGCATCGACATGCCGACCCGCGCCGAACTGATCGCCTCCGATCGCAGCGACGATGAGATCCGCCGCGAGATCGGTGCCGACGGGCTGATCTACCAGGACCTCGACGACCTCAAGGCTTCGGTCCGCGCGCTCAATCCTGCGCTCAAGTTCTTCGAGACATCCTGTTTCGACGGCAGCTACATCACCGGCGACATCACCGCCGAATACCTCAACGGCGTCGAAAACCAGCGCGGTGCGGTCCAGCCGGCGAAGTCCGACAGCGGCGACGGCGGCCACGACGATGACGATGGCCAACTCGATCTAAACTTGGCTTCCGGCGGTGGACGCTGACGCGCGCGCGGCCCGGCATCGATCGAACCTCCCTTGTGACGACGACCATGAATCTTCCCGACGAACTGGATTTCCGCCCCGATACTCTCGCCGTGCGCGCCGGAACCGAACGTACCCAGTTCGGTGAACACGGCGAGGCGATGTACCTGACTTCGAGCTTCGTCTTCGAGAGCGCCGCGCAGGCCGCGGCGCGCTTTTCCGGTGCCGAGGAGGGCTACGTCTACGCCCGCTTCTCCAACCCCACCGTGAGCGCGATGCAGACCCGACTCGCCGCGCTCGAAGGCGCAGAGGCCTGCGTCGCCACGGCCTCGGGGATGTCGGCGATCCTGTCGCTGGCGATGGCGACCTTGCAGGCGGGCGATCACATCGTCGCCTCCAACGGATTGTTCGGCGCCACTCAGCAGCTGTTCGGCGGCATCCTGGCGAAGTTCGGTATCGAAACCAGCTTTGTCCCCGCGACCGACCTCGACGCCTACCGCGATGCCCTGCGCCCGCGCACGAAGCTGTTCTTCATCGAGACGCCGTCGAACCCCCTCACCGAAGTGGTGGATATCGCCGGAGTCGCGGCCATCGCCCATGAGGCCGGCGCCCTGCTCGCGGTGGACAACTGCTTCTGCACGCCGGTGCTGCAGCGTCCGCTGGTGCTGGGAGCCGACGTCGTGGTGCATTCGGCGACCAAGTACCTCGACGGCCAGGGACGGGTGCTGGGCGGTGCGGTCGCCGGCCGCAAGGTAGTGACCGACGAGGTGTTCAAGTTCCTGCGCACCGCGGGGCCGACGCTGTCGCCGTTCAATGCCTGGGTGATCCTGAAAGGGCTCGAGACCTTGCGCATCCGCATGGAGGCGCAGTCGGCCGCGGCGCTCGAACTGGCGCGCTGGCTGGAAGCTCAGTCCAGCGTGGCACGGGTGTATTACCCCGGCCTCGCGTCCCACCCGCAGCATGCGCTGGCGATGCGTCAGCAAAAGAGCGGCGGCGCGATTCTCAGCTTCGATGTCGAGGGCGGGCGCGAGGCAGCCTGGCGGGTGGTGGATTCGTGCCGCCTGCTCTCGATCACGGCGAACCTGGGCGACACCAAGACCACCATCACCCACCCGGCGACCACGACCCACGGGCGGATCTCCGCCGAGGCGCGGGCTGCGGCCGGGATCGGCGAGGGCCTGCTGCGCATCGCCGTGGGCCTTGAGGATGTGGCCGACCTGAAGGCGGACCTGGCGCGCGGCCTGCAGCACTGAGGATCGAAACCGGAGCTGCACCGAGCGTGGACGGCAGCGGCCGCAGTGTCTTGCGGCTGCTTGAAAAGCAGAAGAGGACGCGGAGCGAGTGCCGGGAGGAGGCGACCCGGGCGCAATCAGGCCGAGGCGGCCTCGAAGTGCCGGCCGTCGAAGGCGAGCCAGGTGGCGCGGCCATGCCAGTCCGGCAGCACCCAGCGCACGCAGCGCCGGCCGTCGATGGCGTGCTCGTGGCGCGCCGGACGGTGGGTGTGGCCGTGCACCAGGGTCGGGTAGCAATGCGCGCGCAGCAGCGTGGCTACGGCTTCGGCGTTCACGTCCATGATCTCCATGGACTTCTCGCGCTTGGCGGCTTCGCTCCGTTGCCGCAGGTTCTCGATGAAAGCCTTGCGTGCGGCGAGCGGCTGGGCGAGGAAGGCCGCCTGCCAGGCGGGGTCGCGCACCTGGCGGCGGTAGGCCTGGTAGGCGAGGTCGTCGGTGCACAGCGCGTCGCCGTGGCTCAGCAGCACGAGCGGGGCGTCCTCTCCGCGACCGAAGCGCACCCGGCACGGATCGGCGAGCAGTTGCAGGCCGGCGGCGCGGGCGAAACCTTCGCCGGCGAGCAGGTCGCGGTTGCCGGCGATGAAGAAAATGCCGGCACCGTGCTCGGCAAGCGTGCGCAGCGCACTGCACACGCGCTGGTTGAAGGGGGCGTCGAGATCGTCGTCCCCGGCCCAGTACTCGAACAGATCGCCGAGGATGAACAGGCTGCCCGCGCCGCGGGCGGGGCCGGCGAGGAAATCGAGGAAGGCCGCAACCGTGTCCGGCTCCTCCTCCTTCAGATGGAGGTCGGAAACGAACAATGCCGGAAGCGCCGCGTGGACGGCTTCCGGCATTGTCCGCCGGTTCCCGCCGGCAGCGGGAACGGCAGGGCGCTCAGACAACTTCGGCGCGCTCGATGATCACGTCGTCCTTCGGTACGTCCTGGTGGAAGCCGCTGGAGCCGGTTTTGACCTTGCGGATGCTGTCGACCACATCCAGGCCGTCGCTGACCCGGCCGAACACGCAATACCCCCAGCCCTGCAGGTCGGGCGAGCGGTGGTTGAGGAAATCGTTGTCGGCGACGTTGATGAAGAACTGCGCGGTGGCCGAGTGGGGCGCCTGGGTACGGGCCATGGCGATCGTGCCGCGCTCGTTCTTGAGCCCGTTGTCGGCCTCGTTCTTGATTTCTTCGCCGGTCGGCTTCTGGTTCATGCCCGGTTCGAAGCCGCCGCCCTGGATCATGAAACCGTCGATGACGCGGTGGAAGACGGTGTTGTCGTAGTGGCCGGCGTTCACGTAGGCGAGGAAGTTGGCGACGGTGACCGGCGCTTTTTCGGCGTCGAGTTCGAGGGTGATGACGCCGTGGTTGGTGTGCAGCTTGACTGCCATGTTCGCACTCCTGGAAAAGTTCGGGTGAGGTGGATGGGGGCGGGTCGTCACTTGCCCGTCTTCTTGGCCGGCGCTGCCGTGCTTTCGAGCACGCGGGCATGCTCGATGAGCACCGCCTCGAGCGGCACGTTCTGGTGGAAGCCGCGGTTCGCGGTCGGCACTTTGGCGATCTTCTCGACCACGTCCATGCCCTTCACCACCTTGCCGAACACGGCATAGCCCCAGCCGTCGCGCGAAGGATAGTCGAGAAAGCTGTTCGGCACGAGGTTGATGAAGAACTGTGCACTTGCCGAGTGGGGATCGGCGGTGCGAGCCATCGCCAGCGTGCCGGGTTCGTTCTTGAGGCCGTTCCTGGCCTCGTTCTCGATCGGTGCGCGGGTGCTCTTTTGCTTCATGTCGGCATCGAAGCCGCCGCCCTGGATCATGAAGCCATCGATCACGCGATGGAAGACGGTGCCGTCGTAGTGGCCGTCCTTCACGTACTGGACGAAGTTTTCCGCTGATTTCGGCGCTTTGTCGGCGAACAGCTCGACGGTGATCCGGCCCTGGCTGGTCTCGAGTTCGACCATCGGATTCGCGGCGCAGGCGCTGAAGGCCAGGGTGGCGAGGGTGGCGAAGGCGGCAAGGTGCTTCTTCATGAGGTCTCCGATGGGTAGGGACGGAACCGGCGAGACGGGCACATCGTCCGATGCGCTTCGCCCGCGCCGGCAGCCGGCAGGGACGGCGGGCCGTTGCGGGCTGCGGAGCATCGTTCGGGCCGCCGCAGGGTGAAGATGGGGGGCTGAGGGGCCGTGGTATACTGCGGCGCGCCTCGGACAAGGGCCAGGCCCTTTGAAAGACGCCGAATTCTAGCAACAAGCCCCTCGCTCCCACAATCGCGCATCCGGCGCGTTTTTTCGTCGACTCGTATGCTCTCGATCTACAACACCCTGGCGCGCAGCAAGGAAGTCTTCACTCCCATCGAACCCGGCAAGGTCCGCATGTATGTGTGCGGGATGACGGTGTACGACTACTGCCATCTCGGCCATGCGCGCGTGATGGTGGTGTTCGACATGGTGGCGCGCTGGCTGCGGGCGAGCGGGATGGACGTGACGTACGTGCGCAACATCACCGACATCGACGACAAGATCATCCGCCGCGCCCAGGACAACGGCGAGCCGATCCGCGCGCTGACCGATCGCTTCATCGCCGCGATGCACCAGGATGCCGATGCGCTCGGCGTGCTGCGCCCTGATTTCGAGCCGCGCGCCACCGACTATATCGCCCAGATGCAGAGCCTGATCGGCCGCCTCGAGCAGAAGGGCCTGGCCTACGTCGCCGCCAACCGCGACGTGTGCTACGCGGTGCGCAAGTTCGGCGGCTACGGCCGGCTTTCGGGCAAGTCGCTCGACGAATTGCGCGCCGGCGAGCGCGTCGATGTGGCGGGGGAGAAGAACGACCCGCTCGATTTCGTGCTGTGGAAGCACGCCAAGGCGGCGGAGCCGGACGAAGTCAAATGGGCCTCGCCCTGGGGGGCCGGCCGTCCCGGCTGGCACATCGAGTGCTCGGCGATGAGTTCGGAGTTGCTCGGCGAGCACTTCGACATCCACGGCGGCGGCATGGACCTGCAGTTTCCCCACCACGAGAACGAGATCGCCCAGTCCGAGGGGGCGCACGGCCACACCTTCGTCAATGTCTGGATGCACAACGGCTTCGTCCGCGTCGACGACGAGAAGATGTCGAAGTCGCTCGGCAACTTCTTCACCATCCGCGAAGTGCTGCAGAAGTACGACCCTGAAGTGGTGCGCTTTTTCATCCTGCGCGCCCACTACCGCAGCGCGCTGAACTACTCGGATGCCCACCTCGAGGACGCGCGCAACGCGCTCACCCGGCTGTATACCGCACTCAAGAACGTGCCGGCGGACAACGGCGCGGCGCTCGATTGGAGTGAGCCGGCGGCGCAGCGCTTCCGCGCCGCGATGGACGACGACTTCAATACCGCCGAAGCGGTGGCGGTGCTGTTCGAACTCGCCAACGAGGTCAACCGCAGCGCTTCGCCGGCGCTCGCGGCGCAGTTGAAGGCGCTCGCCGCCGTGCTCGGCCTGCTCGGGCGCGACCCGCAGGCCTTCCTGCAGGCCGGCGCGCCCGATGCCGGCGGCCTCGACGCCGAAGCCATCGAAGGGAAGGTGGCCGAGCGTGCCGCGGCGAAAAAAGCGAAGAACTACGCCGAGGCCGACCGCATCCGCGCCGAGCTGCTCGAATCCGGCGTGATCCTCGAGGACGGCGCCGGGGGCACGACTTGGCGGCGAGCCTGAGCGCTCCCCGGTTCTGCCGGGGCACCGATTGACCACCGACGGAGTGTCGCCGCATGAACGCTGCAGCGCATCGCCCTGAAACGGGATTCACCCTGCATGGCAGGGTGCGCGGGGAATGGATCGACTACAACGGCCACATGAATGTGGCCTACTACGTGCTGGCTTTCGACCAGGCGACCGACGCCTTTCTCGATGTGCTCGGCCTCGATGCCGACTACCGTGCGCGCTGTCGCCACACGACCTTCGTCCTCGAAATGCACGTCAATTACGTCCGCGAGATCGGCCGCGACCAACCCTATGTGATCGGTACGCGGATCCTCGATGCAGACCACAAGCGCGTCCACCTCTTCCACGAGATGCGCCACGAGTCGGAAGGCTGGCTTGCCGCGACCAATGAGCTGATGGTCATGCACATCGACATGGAGGCCCGGCGCGGCGCCGATTTCCCGCCCGAGGTCGCGGCGCGCGCCGAGGCCTGGCTGGCAGCCCGGCGGATGCTGCCGTGGCCGGAGCAGGCCGGTAGCGTGATCGGCATCCGGAGGTAGTGCGGGCCGGGGAGGCACCGTGCCGCGGTGCGCGTCTGCGGCGCGGCACGATGCCGCGATCGACCGCGCCCTGCCAAACGCAGCGGCCCCGCTTCCGGAACATGCCGGAAACGGGGCCGCTGCCTGCCGGAGGCCGTCCGCACGAGCGCGTCCGTCGTCCGTTCAGGTGGCGAAGAAGTCCTTCACCTTGTCCATCCACGACTTCGCCTTCGGATTGTGGCGGTCGGCGTTGCCGCTGGAGATTTCCTCGAATTCGCGCAGCAGCTCCTTCTGGCGTTCGGTCAGGTTGACCGGCGTCTCCACGACGACGTGGCACATCAGGTCGCCGTGGACGTGGCTGCGCACGTTCTTGATGCCTTTGCCGCGCAGGCGGAAGACTTTGCCGCTCTGGGTCTCGGCGGGAATCTTCAGGCGCGCCATGCCTTCCAGGGTCGGAATTTCGATCTCGCCGCCGAGCGCTGCGGTAGAGATGCTGATCGGCATCTCGCAGTGCAGGTCGTCGTGGTCGCGCTCGAACATCGCGTGCTTGCGGATGTGGATCTCGACGTAGAGATCGCCCGGCGGGCCGCCATTGACGCCCGGCTCGCCGTGGCCGGCATGGCGCAGGCGCATGCCTTCGTCGATGCCGGCGGGAATCTTCACTTCCAGCGTCTTGTGTTTCTTGACGCGGCCGGCACCGCCGCAGTCGCGGCAGGGGTCGGGGATGATCTTGCCGCTGCCGTGGCACTTCGGGCAGGTCTGCTGGATCGAGAAGAAGCCCTGTTGCACGCGCACCTGGCCGTGACCCTGGCAGGTCGGGCAGGGCTTGGGTTGGGTGCCGGGCTTGGCGCCGCTGCCGTGACAGGTGCCGCACTCCTCGACGGTGGGGATGCGGATCGTCTTTTCCGCGCCGCGTGCCGCTTCCTCGAGCGTGATCTCGAGGTTGTAGCGCAGGTCGGCGCCGCGATAAACGTTCGAGCGCCCGCCGCCGCGTCTGCCGCCGAAGAGATCGCCGAAGATGTCGCCGAACGCATCGGAAAAGCCTTCAAAGCCCTGCGCCCCAGGACCCGCGCCCATCGAAGGATCGACGCCGGCGTGGCCGTAGCGGTCGTAGGCCGCCTTCTTCTGCGGGTCGGAGAGAATCTCGTAGGCTTCCTTGGCCTCCTTGAATTTCTCCTCGGCACCCTTGTTGTCCGGATTGCGGTCCGGATGGTGCTTCATGGCCAGCTTGCGGTAGGCCTTCTTGATTTCGTCGTCACCGGCATCGCGATTGACGCCGAGGATTTCGTAGTAATCCCTTTTGGACATGGTGCTTCGCTCAGTCTGGTATCAAGCAAAGGCCGAGCCGGCGCCGGAGAGGGCTCCGGCGGGGGCTCGGCCGCGAAGAGTTCGCCAGAACGACGATTACTTCTTGTCCTTCACTTCGGTAAATTCGGCATCCACCACGTCGGCATCGGCTGCCTTGCCGCTGCCGCTTTCGGCCTGGGCGCCGCCTTCGGGCTGGGCCTGGGCGTACATGTGCTCGCCGAGTTTCTGCGCCGCCATCGCCAGGGCCTGGCTCTTGGCTTCGATCGTGTCCTTGTCCGAGCTCTTGATCGCTTCTTCGGCGTCCTTGATCGCGCCCTCGATCTTCGACTTCTCGTCCTCGGACAGCTTGTCGCCGTACTCGCCGAGGGCCTTGCGGGTCGAGTGGATCAGGGCGTCGCACTGGTTGCGGGCGTCGACCAGTTCATGCGCCTTCTTGTCTTCCTCGGCGTGGGCCTCGGCGTCGCGCACCATGCGCTCGACTTCCTCGTCCGAGAGGCCGGAGTTGGCCTGGATCTTGATCTTGTTCTCCTTGCCGGTGGCCTTGTCCTTGGCCGACACGTGCAGAATGCCGTTGGCGTCGATGTCGAAGGTGACTTCGATCTGCGGCATGCCGCGCGGCGCCGGCGGAATGTCGGAGAGGTTGAACTGACCGAGGCTCTTGTTGCCGGAGGCCATTTCGCGCTCGCCCTGCAAGACGTGGATGGTGACCGCGTTCTGGTTGTCGTCGGCGGTGGAGAACACCTGCGAGGCCTTGGTCGGGATCGTGGTGTTCTTCTGGATCAGCTTGGTCATTACCCCGCCCAGGGTCTCGATGCCCAGCGACAGTGGGGTGACGTCGAGCAGCAGCACGTCCTTCACTTCGCCCTGCAATACGCCGCCCTGGATCGAGGCGCCGACGGCGACGGCTTCGTCCGGGTTGACGTCCTTGCGCGGCTCCTTGCCGAAGAACGCCTTCACTTTTTCCTGCACCATCGGCATCCGCGTCTGGCCGCCGACGAGGATGACGTCATCGATGTCCGCGACCTTGACGCCGGCATCCTTGAGGGCGACGCGGCAGGGCTCGATCGAGCGCTCGACGAGGTCTTCGACCAAGGATTCGAACTTGGCCCGGGTCAGCTTCAGGCTCAGGTGCTTCGGGCCCGAGGCGTCGGCGGTGATGTAGGGCAGGTTGATGTCGGTCTGCTGGCTCGAGGACAGCTCGATCTTGGCCTTCTCGGCCGCTTCCTTCAGGCGCTGCAGCGCGAGCACGTCGTTCTTGAGGTCGACGCCCTGTTCCTTTTTGAACTCGGTGACGATGTAGTCGATGATGCGCTGGTCGAAGTCCTCGCCGCCGAGGAAGGTGTCGCCGTTGGTGGCCAGCACTTCGAACTGGTGCTCGCCGTCGAGGTCGGCGATCTCGATGATCGAGATGTCGAAGGTGCCGCCGCCGAGGTCATACACCGCGACTTTGGAGTCGCCCGGCTTCTTGTCCATGCCGAAGGCCAGCGCCGCGGCGGTCGGCTCGTTGATGATGCGCTTGACTTCCAGCCCGGCGATGCGGCCGGCGTCCTTGGTGGCCTGGCGCTGGCTGTCGTTGAAGTAGGCCGGCACGGTGATGACCGCCTCGGTGACTTCTTCGCCGAGGTAGTCTTCGGCGGTCTTCTTCATCTTGCGCAGGACTTCGGCCGAAACCTGCTGCGGGGCGATCTTCTTGCCGCGAACTTCAACCCAGGCGTCGCCGTTGTCGGCCTTGCAGATGGTGAAGGGCATCAGGTCGATGTCCTTCTGCACTTCCTTTTCCTGGAAGCGGCGACCGATCAGGCGCTTGATCGCGAACAGGGTGTTCTTGGCGTTAGTGACCGCCTGACGCTTGGCCGGAGCGCCGCACAGGATCTCGCCGTCTTCGGAGTAGGCGACCACCGACGGGGTGGTGCGTGCGCCTTCGGAGTTCTCGATGACCTTCGGCTTGCCGCCTTCCATCACGGAAACGCAGCTGTTGGTGGTGCCGAGGTCGATGCCGATGATCTTGCCCATGTGTGTTTTTCCTTTAGAAGCTGAATCCGGTGTGGCGCACAAGCGGTGCGCCGGTTTGAAGCGAATATGGGGTGCGCCGGGGTACTTTCAAGCGTGCTGCCCGGACTTTCTTGGCGCGATCCGAGGGATGCCCGCCCGCAGCGCCGAAAGCGGGCGGCTTACTGCTCCTTGGCCTTGGCGACCATGACCAGGGCGGGGCGGATCACGCGTTCGTTGAGCAGGTAGCCTTTCTGCAGCACGTTGACGACCGTATTGGGTTCGGCGTCGGCTTCGATCGCGCTGATCGCCTGGTGCTTGTTGGGGTCGAACTTCTGGCCGAGCGGATTTTCCTCGGCCAGGTGCGCGCCTTCGAAGGCCGATACCAACTGCTTCAGGGTCAATTCGACGCCTTCGCGCAGTTTTTCCGCCGTCTGCTTTTCCACCGCCAGCGCGGCTTCCAGGCTGTCCTTCACCGGCAGCATGGCGGCGGCGAACTTTTCGGCGGCGAATTTGGACGCCTTGGCGATGTCTTCCTGGGCGCGGCGGCGCACGTTTTCGGTTTCGGCTTTCGCGCGCAACCAGGCATCGTGATGCTCGACGGCTTTGAGTTCGGCCTGGCGCAAGGCTTCTTCGAGGCTGGGCATGCTGTCGATGCCGCCTTCCGGGGCGGTGTCGACAGCAGCGGCGCAGGCTTCGAGTCCGGCATCGCCAGGCAGTTGCTCGGGGGCGGCGGTTTCGTTCTGCGCGGCGTTCTGGCTGAGCTGATTCGGGTCCTGCATGTCGGTTTAACTCCCTGTTGATCCGAAACAAGCGCTTACCTTGGGGCGATCCCGCAGACTTCAAGAGGTGGTGGCGCGGAAAAAACTGGGTGAAAAAGCCGTCGCGGCCTCGCCGGCGCCGGGCCTGCGGTCGTGTGCGGTGTGCGAGCGGCGCCGGTGCGCAGGGCGCTGGCAGGTGGCGCATGGTAGCATTGCGTGTTTTGGTTTTCGCGGCTAGCCCGCCCGCAAGAATGACTCAGTTCGCCAAGGAAACCCTGCCGATCAGCCTCGAGGAGGAGATGCGCCACTCCTACCTCGACTACGCGATGAGCGTGATCGTGGGGCGGGCGCTGCCCGATGCGCGCGATGGTCTCAAACCGGTACATCGGCGCGTCTTGTTCGCGATGCACGAGCTGTCCAACGACTGGAACCGCGCCTACAAGAAATCCGCGCGCATCGTCGGCGATGTCATCGGCAAGTACCACCCCCACGGCGATACCGCGGTCTATGACACGATCGTGCGCATGGCGCAGGACTTCTCGCTGCGCTACATGCTGGTCGACGGCCAGGGCAACTTCGGCTCGGTCGACGGCGACAACGCCGCGGCGATGCGTTACACCGAGATCCGCATGGCACGCATCGGCCACGAGCTGCTCGCCGATATCGACAAGGAGACGGTGGACTTCGGGCCGAACTACGACGGTTCGGAGAAGGAGCCGCTGGTGATGCCCGCGCGCATCCCCAACCTGCTGATCAACGGCTCCTCCGGCATTGCGGTCGGCATGGCGACGAACATCCCGCCGCACAACCTGGGCGAGATCGTCGACGCCTGCCTCAAGCTCCTCGCCGAGCCCGAAACCGATATCGAGGCCCTGATCGACATCGTCCAGGCGCCCGACTTCCCGACCGCCGCCCTGATCTACGGCCTCGCCGGCGTGCGCGAGGGCTACCGTACCGGCCGCGGCCGCGTGGTGATGCGCGCGCGCACCCACTTCGAGCCGATCGGCAAGACCGACCGCCAGGCCATCGTCGTCGACGAGCTGCCCTACCAGGTGAACAAGCGCACCCTGCAGGAGCGCATGGCCGAGCTGGTCAACGAGAAGAAGATCGAGGGCATCAGCGAGATCCGCGACGAGTCGGACAAATCGGGCATGCGCCTGGTGATCGAGCTCAAGCGCGGCGAGATGCCCGAGGTCGTGCTCAACAAGCTGTTCAAGCACACTCAGCTGCAGGACAGCTTCGGCATGAACATGGTGGCGCTGGTCGACGGCAAGCCGCGCCTGCTCAACCTCAAGCAGATGCTGGTGTGCTTTCTCGAGCACCGCCGCGAGGTCGTCACCCGGCGCACCATCTTCGAACTGAGGAAGGCGCGCGATCGCGGCCACATCCTCGAAGGCCTGGCGGTGGCACTGTCCAACGTCGACGAGATCATCGCCCTGATCAAGGCCGCGCCCACGCCGGCCGATGCCAAGCGCGAGCTGATGGCGCGCGAGTGGCGCTCGGCCCTGGTCGAGGAGATGCTGTCGCGCGCGCTGGCCGACAGCTACCGGCCGGAAGGGCTGGATCCGCAGTATGGGTTGCAGGCGCAGGGCTATCGCCTGTCCGAGGCCCAGGCCCAGGCCATCCTCGAGCTGCGCCTGCAGCGCCTGACCGGGCTGGAGCAGGACAAGATCGTCGGCGAATACCGCGAGGTCATGGACGTCATCACCGACCTGCTCGACATCCTCGCCCGTCCCGAGCGCATCACCGCGATCATCGTCGGGGAACTGACCGCGGTGCGCACCCAGTTCGGCGACCCGCGCCGCTCCGAGCTGGTGATGAACACCGCCGAGATCAACATCGAGGACCTGATCACGCCGGAAGACATGGTCGTGACCCTGTCCCACACCGGCTACTTCAAGCGCCAGCCGCTCGCCGATTACCGTGCCCAGCGCCGTGGCGGGCGCGGCAAGCAGGCGACCTCGATGAAGGACGAGGATTTCATCGACCACCTCTTCGTCGCCAACACCCACGACACCGTGCTGTGCTTCTCCAGTCGCGGGCGCTGCTACTGGCTGAAGGTGTACGAGGTCCCCGAAGGTACGCGCAACTCGCGCGGCAAGCCGATCGTCAATCTCTTCCCGCTCGTCGAGGGCGAGAAGATCACCGCGGTGCTGCCGATCAAGGAGTTCGACGAGGAGCACTTCGTGTTCATGGCGACTTCCGAAGGCACGGTCAAGAAGACCGCGCTCACCGCGTTCTCCAACCCGCGCAAGGCCGGCATCATCGCGGTCAACCTCGACGACGGCGACCACCTGATCGGGGTCGCGATCACCGACGGTCAGTGCGACGTGATGCTGTTCTCGGATGCCGGCAAGGCGGTACGCTTTTCCGAGACCGACGTGCGTCCGATGGGGCGCGATGCGCGCGGCGTGCGTGGCATGACGCTGGAGGAAGGGCAGCGCGTGATCGCGATGCTGGTGGCCAAGGACGAAACCCAGTCGGTGCTGACCGCGACCGAGAACGGCTACGGCAAGCGCACCCCGGTGGCCGAATACACCCGCCACGGTCGCGGCACCAAGGGCATGATCGCGATCCAGACTTCCGATCGCAACGGCAAGCTCGTCGGCGCCGTGCTGGTCGAGCCGAGCGATGAGGTGATGCTGATCTCCACCGGTGCGGTGCTGATCCGCACCCGGGTCGAAAGTATCCGCGAAATGGGGCGCTCGACCCAGGGCGTGACCCTGATCAACCTCGACGAGGGCACCTTCCTCGCCAGCATCGAGAAGGTCGCGGAGTCCGAATCGGACGAGAGCATGCGCACCAACGGCGAGGCCGCCGACGGCGATGCGCCGGTTGCGGCGGGTGAGGGCGGCGAGGGCGAGGCCCCGGCCGCCGGCGAGGAAGGAGAAGCTCGATGAGTCGCGTGTGGAATTTCAGCGCCGGCCCGGCGGTGCTGCCCGAGGCAGTGCTGCGCCAGGCCGCCGAGGAGATGCTCGACTGGCACGGTTCGGGCATGGGCGTGATGGAGATGAGCCATCGCGGCAAGGAGTTCACCGCCATCGCCGCGCAGGCCGAAGCCGACCTGCGCGAGCTGCTCGCGGTGCCAGCCAATTACCGCATCCTGTTCATGCAGGGCGGGGCGATTGCCGAGAACGCGATCATCCCGCTCAACCTGATGGGCGGCAAGCGCGTGGCCGACTATGTGGTCACCGGCGCGTGGACGCAGAAGTCGCAGAAGGAGGCGCGCAAATACGCCGAGGTGAACATCGCCGCCTCGTCCGAGGCGAGCGGCTTCACCACCGTGCCGGCGATGGCCGAGTGGAAACTGTCGGCCGACCCGGCCTACGTCTTCACCTGCACCAACGAGACCATCGGCGGCGTCGAGTACCCCTTCGCGCCGGACCTCTCGCAGATCGGCCGCGGCGAAGTGCCGGTGGTGGCCGACATGTCCTCCCACATCCTGTCGCGCGTCATCGACGTGTCGAAGTACGGCCTCATTTTCGGCGGTGCGCAGAAGAACATCGGCCCGGCCGGGCTCACGATCGTGATCGTGCGCGAGGACCTGCTCGGGCGCGCGATGCCGCACTGCCCGAGCGCCTTCGACTACCGGACGGTCGCCGACAACGGCTCGATGTACAACACCCCGCCCACCTACGCGATCTACATCGCCGGGCTGGTGTTTCAGTGGCTCAAGCGCCAGGGTGGGGTGGCCGCGATCGAGGCGCAGAACATCGCCAAGGCGAAGCTGCTGTACGACTTCCTCGATGGCAGCGATTTCTACGAGAATCGCGTCGACCCGATCTGCCGTTCGCGCATGAACGTGCCTTTCTTCCTCAAGGACGGGGCGCTCGACGAGGCCTTCCTCGCCGAGTCGAAGGCGGCCGGGCTGGTGCAGCTGAAGGGCCACAAGTCGGTCGGCGGCATGCGCGCCTCGATCTACAACGCGATGCCGCTCGCCGGAGTGCAGGCGCTGGTGGATTTCATGCGCGATTTCGCCGCAAGGAAAGCCTGAGCGGGCGGGGCGGACGGATGGGCGCACCGAGTCGGGAAGGGCTGATTTTGAAGAGGGCCAGAGGCCGAGCATGAGTGACGAACTGCTGAAACTGCGTAACGAGATCGACCACCTCGACGAGGAAATCCTTGCCCGTCTGGCCACGCGCGCGCGCTGTGCGCAACGGGTGGGCGAGATCAAGCGGGGCAACATGTTCTACCGTCCCGACCGCGAAGCCCAGGTGCTGCGCCGCCTGGCCGACCTCAACCCGGGGCCCTTGCCGGGCGATGCGGTGAAGACCATCTTCCGCGAAATCATGTCGGCCTGCCTCGCCCTCGAGCATCCGCTGCGTGTCGCCTACCTCGGACCGGCGGGGACCTTCTCGGAGAGCGCTAGCCGCAAGCATTTCGGTTCCGCCCCGGAGTTCATGCCGATGGCGGCGATCGAAGACGTGTTCCGCGCGGTCGAGGCGGGCAACGCCGACTACGGCGTGGTGCCGGTGGAAAATTCGACCGAAGGCGCGGTCGGCGGCACCCTCGACTTGTTGCTCACCAACCCGCTCCGGGTGTGCGGCGAAGTGCGGCTGCGCATCCATCAGCAGCTGATGTCGCGCGCCGAAGGCATCGGTGCCGCGCGGCGCATCTACTCGCACGCGCAGTCGCTGGCGCAGTGCCACGAATGGCTCAACCGCAACCTGCCGCACCTGCCGCGCATTCCGGTGGCGAGCAATGCCGAGGCCGCGCGGCTGGCGTCGGAAGATCCGGAGTCCTGCGCGCTTGCCGGCGAGGCCGCGGCGCGCCTGTACGGGCTGAACATCCTCGCGCCGAACATCGAGGACGATCCGAACAACACCACCCGCTTCCTGATCATCGCCGAGCACGATGCCGGGCCTTCGGGGCAGGACCGCACCTCGCTGGTGTTTTCCACGCCGAATCGCCCGGGGGCGATCCACGGCCTGCTCGAGCCGCTCGCCCGCCACGGCGTGGATATGACCAAGCTGCAGTCGCGGCCGGCGCGTTCGGGGCTGTGGGAATACGTGTTCTATGCCGACATCAACGGCCACCGCGAAGACCCGGCCGTGGCCGCGGCCCTCCAGGAGCTGAACGAGCGGGCCGCGTTCGTCAAGGTGATCGGCTCCTATCCGGTGGCGGCCATCTGAGCGCTGCCGGGAAACGGCTTTGCCGTTTCCGCCCCCCTCGGGGGGCAAGAACTCAGGGGGCAAGAAAACTTGGGGCGGCCCTGCATTTTCTCGCGCGCGCGCCGGATCGCCTTCCATTCAGTGTCAGCCAACGTGTTTTCGGCCATCCCGGCAACTGCCGGAGCCGTCGTCCAAAGACAAGGAGAAGACCACATGAGCATTGCCAGCCTGGCGCCCGATTACATCCGCTCGATCATGCCCTACCAGCCCGGCAAGCCGATTTCCGAGCTCGCGCGCGAAATGGGGATCGAGGAAGCGAACATCGTCAAGCTCGCCTCCAATGAAAATCCGCTCGGAATGAGCGCGCAGGCGCGCGATGCCGTGCACGCCGCGGTCGCCGATCTGGGGCGCTACCCGGATGGCGGCGCTTTCGCGCTGAAGGCTGCGCTGTGCCGCCGTTTCGGCGTGAAACCCGAGCAGCTGGTGGTCGGCAACGGCTCGAACGACATCCTCGAACTGGTGACGCTCGCCTTCCTCGCTCCGGGCTTGTCCGCGGTCTATTCGCGGCATGCGTTCGCGGTCTATCCGCTCGCGACCAACGCCCGTGGGGCGCACGGCATCGAAGTTGCGGCACGGAACTTCGGCCACGATCTCGATGCGATGGCCGCGGCAGTCACGCCGCAGACGCGGGTGGTGTTCATCGCCAACCCGAACAATCCCACCGGCACGTTCGTCTCCGGTGCGGCGCTCGAGGCCTTCCTCGGCCAGATCCCCGGTCACGTGCTGGTCGTGCTCGACGAGGCCTATACGGAATACCTGGCGCCCGAGCAGCGCTACGACTCGATCGGCTGGCTGGAACGGTTTCCCAACCTGCTGGTGTCGCGCACGTTCTCCAAGGCCTACGGCTTGGCGGGGTTGCGCGTGGGGTATGCGGTCGCCCACCCCGACGTTGCCGATCTGATGAACCGCGTGCGCCAGCCTTTCAATGTGTCCAGCATCGCCCTGGCCGCGGCCGAGGCCGCGCTCGGCGACGAGGAGTTCATCGCGCGCAGCGCCGAACTCAACCGTCGCGGCATGGCGCAGCTCACCGAGGCGTTCGCGGCGATGGGGTTGGAATGGATTCCTTCGGCGGGCAACTTCGTCACCTTCAAGGTTGGCGATGCGATCGGTGTCAACCAGTCGCTGCTGCGCCAGGGGGTCATCGTGCGCCCGATCGCCGCCTACGGCATGCCGCACTGGCTGCGGGTGTCGATCGGCCTGCCCGAAGAGAACACCCGCTTCATCGAGGCGCTACGCCAGGCGCTGGCTTGAACGGGAGAAGGGCATGACCTTGATCGGCAAGCTCGTCGTCTGCGGCGTCGGCCTCATCGGCGCGTCGTTCGCACTCGCGCTGCGCCGCGCCGGGGCGGTCGGCCCGATTGTGGGCGTCGGCCGCAGCCGCGAACCGCTCGGGCGCGCGCGCGCGCTCGGGGTAATCGACGCGATTGCCGATGGCTGGGCCGATGCCCTCGACGGCGCCGAGCTGGTGCTGATCGCCGCTCCGGTGGGGCAGATGGATGCGATCATGGCGGCGATGGCGCCCCACCTGCAACCGGGCACGATCGTGACCGATGCAGGCAGCACGAAGCGCGATGTGATCGACGCTGTCCACCGCCACCTGGGGCATCGCCTGGCCGACGTGGTGCCGGCACACCCGATTGCCGGAGCTGAAAAGAGCGGAGTGGAGGCGGCGTTCGCCGAGCTCTACGTCGATCGCAAGGTGGTGCTGACCCCCTTGCCCGAAAGCCGGCCGGAGGCGGTGGCGAAAGTGCGCGCGGCGTGGGAGGCCTGCGGGGCGGGAGTGGTCGAGATGAGTCCGCAGGATCACGACCGTGTCTTCGCCGCGGTGAGCCATTTGCCGCACCTGCTCGCTTTCGGCCTGGTCGATGATCTCGCCCGCCGCCCGAACGCCCCCTTGCTGTTCTCGCACGCGGCGAGCGGCTTTCGCGACTTCACCCGTATCGCCGGCAGCCACCCGGAGATGTGGCGTGACATTTGCGTGGCCAACCGGGCGGCCCTGCTCGACGAGCTCGATGCCTACCTCGCCGAGCTCGCGCAGCTGCGCGGCCTGCTCGCCGTGGGCGACGGTCCCGGCCTGGAGGCGGTGTTCGAGCGCGCACGGCGCGCGCGCAATGCCTGGGCCGACGGCTTGCCGGTGCAGACCGCGGAGTAGCTCCGGGGGCGCGCGACGATCTCCCGCACGGGGAGGCGAATTGACTGGATTGGGGAAGGCGGCGCGATGCCGCCGGCTCCGTTTTTGAGAGGCGACGATGGAATTTCTCGACCTGCCCCCGATGCTGGGCGCCGCCGGCAGGGTCCGCCTGCCGGGCTCGAAGAGCATCTCCAACCGCGTGCTTTTGCTGGCGGCGCTGGCCGAAGGCGAGACCGAGATCCGCGACCTGCTGCTCTCGGATGATGTCGAGCGCATGCTCGAGGCGCTGCACGTACTCGGCGTGCACTGGCAGCGCGGCGGCGACACGCTGAACTATCGCGTGCGCGGCGTTGGCGGGCCCTTCCCGGTGAAGGCCGCCGAGCTCTTCCTCGGCAACGCCGGCACCGCGTTTCGCCCCTTGACTGCGGCGCTCGCGCTGTCCGGTGGCGAGTACCGCCTGTCCGGAGTGGCGCGCATGCATGAGCGCCCGATCGGCGACCTCGTCGATGCGCTGCGCCAGCTCGGCGCCGACATCACCTGTACATCGAGCGAAGGATATCCTCCGCTGGAGGTGAAGCCGGCGCAGATTCGCCCCGGCGGTGTGGTCAAGGTGCGGGGCGACGTCTCCAGCCAGTTCCTTACCGCGCTGCTGATGGCGCTGCCGCTGACCGGAGTGGAAACCACCCTCGAAGTGGTCGGCGAGCTGATCTCCAAGCCCTACGTCCGGATCACGCTCGAGCTGATGGCGCGTTTCGGCGTCGAGGTCGAGCAGCACGGCTGGGAGCGCTTCGTGGTGCCCGGCGGGGCGCGCTACCGCAGCCCCGGCGTGGTGTTCGTCGAAGGCGACGCCTCCTCGGCCTCCTACTTCCTTGCCGCCGGCGCCATCGGCGGCGGTCCGGTGCGCGTCGAAGGCGTGGGGCGCAGCAGCATCCAGGGGGACGTGCGCTTTGCCGAGGCGCTCGGGCAACTCGGCGCGAAGATCTCCATGGGCGACAACTGGATCGAGGCTGCGGCACCCGAGAACGGGGTGCTGAAGGCGTTCGATCTCGATCTCAACCACATCCCGGATGCGGCGATGACGCTGGCGGTGGCGGCGCTGTTCGCCGACGGCCCGTGCCGGCTGCGCAACATCGCGAGCTGGCGGGTGAAGGAAACCGACCGCATCGCGGCGATGGCCACGGAGCTGCGCAAGCTTGGCGCCGAGGTCGAGGAGGGGGCGGATTACCTGGCCGTATCCGGTCCGGCGCGTCTGCGCCCGGCGGCAATTGACACCTACGACGACCACCGCATGGCGATGTGCTTCTCGCTGGCGAGCCTGGGGGGGGCGCGTGTGCGTATCAACGACCCGAAGTGCGTGAACAAGACGTTCCCGGGTTATTTCGATGCGTTCGCACAGGTTGCGAGGCCGGTGCCGGTGCTGGCGATCGACGGCCCGTCGGCGTCCGGCAAGGGTACGGTGGCGGCGCGCGTCGCCGCAGCGCTGGGCTGGCACTATCTCGACAGCGGCTCGCTGTACCGGCTGGTCGCGCTGGCGGCGATGCGCGCCGGCGTTCCGCTGGACGACGAGAGCGCAGTCGCGGTGCTGGCCGCGGCCCTGCCGGCGTCTTTCGAAGGGGGGCGGGTGCGGCTCTCCGGCGAGGACGTCACCGACGAGATCCGTTCCGAGGCATGCTCGGTCGGTGCGTCCAAAGTGGCGGTGCTGGCCGCAGTGCGGGCGGCGCTGTTCGATCGTCAGCGTGACTACCGCGCGGCTCCCGGCCTGGTGGCCGAAGGGCGGGACATGGGCTCGGTGGTCTTTCCCGACGCCGGCATCAAGGTATTTCTCACCGCCTCGGCCGAAGCGCGGGCCGAACGCCGCTATAAGCAGTTGATCGAAAAGGGATCGACTGCTAACATGGAAAATCTTCTGAAGGATCTTCTGGAACGGGATGCGCGCGATGCCGCCCGTCCGGTTGCGCCCTTGCTGAAGTTGCCCGACGCGGTGCTGCTCGATACGACCGCACGGAATGTCGAGCAGGCTGTCGCCTTCGTGCTCGATCTCGTGCGGGCGAGCGGCGAAGCGGCGGGCTGACGCAATCGCGCGGGAGCGTGGGCTCCGGCGCGTTTTTTCTTGAACCAACTTTATTGGCCGCCCCACGGCGGTGCCGGATCCCTAGCCCTATGTCCAACGCCACCCCCTCCTTCGAAGAAAGCTTTGCCGCCCTCTTCGAGGAAAGCCTCGCCCTCCAGGAAATGCGCACCGGTGAAGTCATCACCGCCGAAGTCGTGCGCATCGACCAGAACTTCGTCGTCGTCAACGCCGGCCTGAAGTCCGAAAGCTATGTGCCCATCGAAGAGTTCCGCAACGACCGCGGCGAGCTCGAAGTCAATGTGGGCGACTTCATCCACGTCGCCATCGACGCCCTCGAAGACGGCTACGGCGAGACCCGCCTGTCGCGCGACAAGGCCAAGCGCATCGCCGCCTGGAACGACCTCGAGAAGGCGCTCAACGAAGGCTCCCTGGTCAAGGGCGTGATCACCGGCCGCGTCAAGGGTGGCCTGACCGTCATGACCAACAGCATCCGTGCTTTCCTGCCGGGCTCGCTGGTCGACATGCGTCCGGTCAAGGACACCACGCCGTACGAAGGCAAGGAATTCGAATTCAAGGTCATCAAGCTCGACCGCAAGCGCAACAACGTCGTCGTGTCGCGCCGCGCCGTGCTCGAAGAGTCGATGGGCGAAGAGCGCGAGAAGCTGCTCGCCAACCTGAAGGAAGGCACCGTCATCAAGGGGATCGTCAAGAACATCACCGACTACGGCGCGTTCGTCGACCTCGGTGGCATCGACGGCCTGCTGCACATCACCGACCTGGCCTGGCGCCGCGTGCGTCACCCGTCGGAAGTGCTCAACGTCGGTGACGAGATCGAAGCCAAGGTGCTCAAGTTCGATCAGGAAAAGAACCGCGTCTCGCTCGGTCTCAAGCAACTCGGCGAAGACCCGTGGGTCGGCATCGCCCGCCGCTACCCGCAGGGCACCCGCCTGTTCGGCAAGGTCACGAACATCACCGATTACGGCGCCTTCGTCGAAGTCGAGCAGGGCATCGAGGGCCTCGTCCACGTGTCCGAAATGGACTGGACCAACAAGAACATCCACCCGACCAAGGTCGTCCAGCTGGGCGACGAAGTCGAAGTGATGATCCTCGAGATCGACGAAGACCGTCGCCGCATCTCGCTCGGCATGAAGCAGTGCATGTCCAACCCGTGGGACGATTTCGCCATCAACCACAAGAAGGGCGACAAGGTCCGCGGCCAGATCAAGTCGATCACCGACTTCGGCGTGTTCATCGGCCTGGAAGGCGGCATCGACGGCCTGGTGCACCTGTCCGACCTGTCGTGGAGCGAGTCCGGCGAGGACGCCGTGCGCCGCTTCAAGAAGGGCGACGAAGTCGAGGCCGTGGTGCTGGCGATCGACGTCGAGCGCGAGCGCATCTCGCTGGGGATCAAACAGCTCGAAGGCGATCCGTACACCAACTTCATCGCCACTCACGAGAAGAACAGCCTCGTGCGCGGTACGGTGAAGTCGGTCGAAGCGCGTGGTGCGGTGATCGCGCTGGGTGACGACGTCGAAGGCTACCTGCGTGCGTCCGAAGCCGCTCCGCACCGTGTCGACGACCTCACCACGATGCTCAAGGAAGGTGATGAAGTCGAGGCTCTGGTGATCAACGTCGATCGCAAGACCCGCTCGATCAGCCTGTCGATCCGTGCCAAGGACCAGGTCGAACAGTCCGAGGCGATGAACAAGCTCGCTTCCGAGAGCGCTGCCGCCTCCGGCACCACCAACCTCGGTGCCCTGCTCAAGGCCAAGCTGAACGAGCAGAAGCAGTAATCCGGACGATCATGACCAAATCGGAGCTGATCGCCCAGCTTGCGGAGCGTTTTCCGCAACTGGTCGCAAAAGATGCCGATTACGCGGTCAAGATGATCCTCGATGCGATGGTCGATGCCCTGGCGCGTGGCGATCGCATCGAGATCCGCGGGTTCGGAAGTTTCGCGCTGAACTATCGGCCGCCCCGCGTGGGACGCAACCCGAAATCCGGCGACAAGGTTCTGGTGCCGGAAAAATACGTCCCGCACTTCAAGGCGGGCAAGGAGTTGCGCGAGCGGGTCGATCTCGGCGAAAGCTGAGCACGCGGCAATCGGTTTTACAGGCAATAATGGAAGGCGGCTGCGGCCGCCTTCTTTTTTGCTCACCGCTCGGAGATAATGCCGGCCATGCGCGCAATCATCTGGTCCATCCGCCTGTTGCTGTTCTTCCTGCTGTTCGGGTTCGCGATCAAGAACGACCACCTCGCTACCCTGAATTTCTATTTCGGCGGGCAGTGGCAACTACCGCTGGTCTTCGTCATACTGCTCAGTTTTGCCGCGGGCGCCCTGCTCGGGGTCACCGCCACGCTGGCATCGCTGATCCGCCTGCGTCGCGAGATTTCGCGTCTGCGCCGCCAGCTTGAGCGCGCCGAGCGCGACCGGAGCGATTCGCCTGCACCTGCTCCGGCCGGCGACAGCCGACTGTCGACCTCCTGAGCACCATGGAAATCGAATTCTGGTGGCTGCTTGCGCTGCCGCTGTTCTTCGCCCTGGGCTGGCTTGCGGCGCGCATCGACATCCGCCAGGTGGTGCAGGAGTCGCGCTCGCTGCCCCGGTCCTATCTCACCGGACTCAACTTCCTCCTCAACGAGCAGCCCGACAAGGCGATCGACGCTTTCGTCGAGGCCGTGCGCATCGATCCCCAGACGATCGAGCTCCACTTCGCCCTCGGGAGTCTGTTCCGCCGCCGCGGCGAAACCGATCGCGCGATCCGCATGCACCAGCTCCTGGTCGACCGCGAGGATCTCTCCGAAGAGCAGCGCCTGCAGGCGCTCGGCGAGCTTGGGCAGGATTTCCTGAAAGCGGGTCTGCTCGACCGTGCCGAGGCGGTTTTCGTCAGGCTGCGCGGTACGCGGGCGAATGAGGTCGCGCTCGGCTACCTGCTCGAAATCTATCAGCAGGAAAAAGACTGGGCGAAGGCGATCGAGGTGGCGCAGGCCCTGCCCGCACATGAAAGCGTGATGTGGCGCACCGAAGTGGCGAACTTTCATTGCGAGCTCGCTGCCGGCGCCCTGGCGAATTCCCGTCACGACGAAGCACGAACCCACCTGGAGCACGCTTTCGAGGTGAACCGGCGCAGTGTGCGGGCGAGCCTGCTTCTTGGCGATCTGCTCGCGGCCCGCGGCCACGACGAGGACGCGCTCGAAGCCTGGAAGCGGATCGAGAGCCAGGATCCGGTTTACCTGGCACTGGTGGCGGAGCGCGTGATGGACGCCTATGGCCGGCTCGGCCGGGTGGATGAGGGGCACCAGTTGCTGCGCGCGTGGCTGTCCGCGCACGCCTCGCTGGATTTGCTCGATGAGCTCTTTCACTGGGAAATGGAAAAGGCCGGCCCTCGCGCCGCATACGGCCTGGTGCGCGAGGAACTGCGCCGCAATCCGACCCTGCTCGGACTGGACAAGCTGCTCGAGGCCGCCGTGCTGGCCGCACCGGCCGAACAACGCGGCGACATCGAACTGGTCAAACAGCTTATTCACGGGCACACCCGCCGGGTGGCGCGCTACCGCTGCGATGCTTGCGGTTTCAAGGCGCGCCAGTTTCACTGGCGCTGCCCGGCTTGCGGCGGCTGGGAAACCTACCCTCCGCGGCGCACGGAAGAGTTCGACCTCACGCCGTAAACGCCGCCCCCCGGCTGCGGCAGCACAACCCAACGCGAAGAGCGAGATACATGGAATTCAGGACGCTAGAAGAGTACGTCGGACACACTCCGCTGGTGAGGCTCAAGCGCATCGCCGCCGGTCGCAACAACATCATCCTGGCCAAGCTCGAAGGCAACAACCCGGCCGGCTCGGTGAAGGACCGCCCGGCACTATCGATGATCGTGCGCGCCGAGCAGCGTGGCGACATCCGGCCGGGCGACACCCTGATCGAGGCCACCAGCGGCAACACCGGCATCGCCCTGGCGATGGCGGCGGCGATGCGCGGCTACCGCATGGTCCTGGTGATGCCAGAGAACCAGAGTGTCGAGCGCCGCCAGACGATGCGGGCCTTCGGCGCCGAGCTGGTGCTCACTCCCACTTCGGGGGGGATGGAGATGGCGCGCGACATCGCCGAGCGCATGCGCGACGAAGGCAAGGGAATCATCCTCGATCAGTTTGCCAATCCGGACAATCCGCTCGCGCACTATGAAGGGACCGGCCCGGAAATCTGGGAGCAGACCGGCGGCCGTGTGACCCATTTCGTCAGTTCGATGGGAACGACCGGCACCATCATGGGCGTGTCGCGCTTTCTCAAGGAAAAGAACCCGGAAATCTGCATCGTCGGTTGCGAGCCCGAGCAGGGTTCGCAGATCCCGGGCATCCGCAAATGGCCCGAGGCCTATCTGCCGAAGATTTTCGAGCGCCCCCGGGTCGACCGCCTGGAACCGGTCAGCCAGGCCGAGGCCGAGGAAATGACCCGCCGCCTGGCGCGCGAGGAAGGCATCTTTGCCGGGATCTCCTCGGGCGGCGCAATGCATGTCGCACTGCGCATCGCCGCTAGGCTCGAGAACGCGGTGATCGTGTCGATCGTGTGTGATCGCGGTGACCGATATCTTTCCACGGGTGTCTTCCCCGGCTGAACCTTCGCGTGCGCGCGCCGCGGCGCTGGCCGGGGGCGTGCGCACAGTCTGCCTGGCGCTTGCGCTGTGGTGGATCGTTCCGGCATCGGCGGTTGAGCGCCTGCTCTTGCGCCTGCCGGAGGTGCATAACCCGGCTTTTTCCGTGCATGCCCTTGAGTTGCGCTTCGATGCTGCCCGGGGGAGCGCGGAATTGCATGTCGAGCGCGTGAAGCTGGGCTCGCGGTACTGGCGTGAAGTGGTGCTGCGCTGCGCGCGGGCGCGCTTCTCCCTCGATGAACTGGCCTGCGACAAGGCGCAGTTGTGGCTTGCCGGACGGCGGTTGCCGTTCGATGCCGAGTTCGCCATTGCACCGCACCGCGCCGCGGCACGCCTGGCTCTGCGCAGCGCGCGCGGTGCGCGCGTCGCCGCCACTTTCACCGCGGAAGCAGGGCTGGTTGCAACGTTCGATCAGCTCGAACTGGGGGAGCTGGTGAGCTGGCTTCGGATGTGGCAACCGGAGATGGCGAAAGCCTGGCAGGAGCGGGCGCCGGAGGGGACGCTTTCCGGCCACATCGAATGGTCGCCGCGGCGCGATGGCGCGCACGCGCTGCTGCGTCTGGAGGCCCGCCTCGAGGAGGGTCGGTTCGCCACCGGAGATGGCCTGCAAGCCGCAGAGGACCTCGGTCTCGATATCCGCCTCGATGCCCAGGGGGGCGGGTCGGCATGGGATTGGCAGCTGCACCTGGGGTGGCGCCAAGGGGCGGCGTACCTGCATCCGCTGTACCTTGAAGCGGGGCCGGAGTTCCAGGCTTCCGGGCGTGTGCGCGGCAGCCGCTTGAGCGTGCATGAAGCGCGCGCCGAGTTCGAAGGCGTTGCGGCGCTGGCGCTCACGGCCGAGATCGATCTTGCCGAAGCGCGCCTGGTCGAGGGGACGGTTGCCGTTTCCGCCGCCGATCTGGCCGTGCTCGGGCCGCGCTGGGTGGCTCCCCTGGTCGCGCCGGCGAGTGCCGAGCGGATGCGTTTTTCCGGGCATGTAAGCGGCGGACTACGGGTGCAGGAGGGGCGGCTGGTGGCGGGCGATGCGGTTTTTACCGCCGCCGGCTTGAACTTGCTCGGTGCCGATGGCGGCAGCGGCCTGGCGCTGGGGCCGGTCGACGGCCGTCTGCCGTGGCAGGCCGATGGTGAGTCGCGCGCCGTGCTGCGGGTCGGCGGCGGTCGCTGGGGAAGGGTCGAGCTCGGCGCCTTCGGCCTGGAGGCGTGGATCGATCGCAATGGTGCCCGCTTCGATCGCAGCGTGATTCCCCTACTCGATGGCGCGCTCGTCGTCGATGATCTGGCGTTGCACCGCGTGGCGGACGGCTGGCACGGTCGCGGCAGCCTGGTGGTCGAGCCGATCTCGATGCCGGCCCTCACCGCCGCGCTCGGTCTGCCGTCGATGTCGGGAGTGTTGTCGGCCTCGCTGCCCGGCCTGCGGGTGACGCCGGGAGAGATCGCATTCGACGGCGCGCTCGTGGTCTCGGTGTTCGACGGCTACCTGCAGGCGACCGGCTTGCGCCTGCTCGAGCCGTTCGGCGTGGCTTCGCATCTGAGTGCCGACATCGAGGGCCGCCACCTCGACCTCGCCCAGCTGACCGAGACCTTCAGCTTCGGCAGCATCACCGGTTTTGCCGATGTCGATGTGCGCGGGCTGGAACTCGCCCATTGGCGGCCGACGGCGTTCGATGCACGTATCGCCAGCAGCCCCGGGCGCTACCCGCGCCGGGTCAGCCAGCGCGCAGTGCAGAATATCAGCGCCCTGGGCGGGGGCGGGGCGGTGGCGGCGATCCAGCGTGGTTTGCTAAGGATGTTCGACACATTCGGCTACCGTGAGCTTGGGCTGCGCTGCCGGATGGTGTCCGGTACCTGCCTCATGGACGGAATCGAGGGCGGCGGCCGTGCCGACGGGGGCTTCGTGATCATGCGCGGGGGCGGCATCCCGGCGCTGAATGTCATCGGCTACAATCGGCGCGTCGATTGGGACGAGCTCGTGGACCGCCTGCAGCGCGTGGTGGCGGACAATGTCGCGCCCGAACTGCGCTGAGTGCGGCATCGAACAGGAGGGCGAGATGGGATGGTTGCCGAATGGGATTCTGGCCGCAGCGCTTGGATTGGCCGCAGCGGGCTGTGTGACGATCAATATCTATTTCCCTGCGGCGGCGGCGGAAAAGGCTGCAGACCGCATCATCGACGAGGTCTGGCAGTTGCACGGGAATGGAGCGGGGGCACCCGGCAAGGAAGGAGAGGCGAAATGAAACGGCTTTTTGCGTGCCCGCGCTGGATCGCGGCGCTGGCTTTCGGCCTCCTGCTGGCGGGGGCGGTGCAGGCCCAGGGGAATCTGGAAATCGACACTCCGGCAATTTCGGCCCTGCGCCAATCGATGCAGCAACGGCATGCGCGGCTGGAGCCGCTCTACACTTCGGGGGCGGTAGGATTCGCTGCCGACGGGACGGTGGCGCTGCGCGATGCGTCCGCCGTCGCCCTGGCGCAGCGCGCCCAGGTCAGTAGCCTGATCGCCGCGGAGAATGCCGACCGCGCCGCGCTGTACCGCGAGATCGCACGGGGCAATGGCCGCCCGGAATGGGAGGCCGATGTGCGCCGCACCTTTGCCCAGCGCTGGATCGAGCGCGTCCGGCCGGGATGGTGGGTGCAGCAGGGCGGCGACTGGGTGCGCAAGTGATGCCGGTTCTCGTCTTCGATATCGAAACCATTCCCGATGTCGCCGGAATCCGCACGCTGGAGGATCTCCCCGCCAGCCTGTCGGACTACGAGGTCGCGGAGTGGGCGTTCCAGCAGCGCCGCGCCAGCCATGGCAACGACTTTCTGCCGCATCACCTGCAGCGGGTAGTGACGATTTCCTGCGCCCTGCGCGATGCGCAGCAGTTCCGGGTGTTCTCGCTGTCCGAACCGGCAGCGGGGGAAGGCGAGATCATCCAGCGCTTTTTCGACGGCATTGAACGCTATTCGCCGCAGATCGTGTCGTGGAACGGTGGCGGCTTCGATCTGCCCGTGCTCCACTACCGCGGCATGGTGCACGGGGTGTCGGCCGCGCGCTACTGGGACCAGGGGGACGGCGATCATCATGATTCGCGCGACTTCAAGTGGAACAACTACATCGGCCGTTATCACAGCCGTCATCTCGATCTGATGGATCTGCTGGCGATGTACCAGCCGCGCGCGAACGCGCCGCTCGATGACCTGGCCAAGCTGATGGGCTATCCCGGCAAACTCGGCATGGACGGTTCCGCCGTGTGGCAGGCGTGGCTCGACGGCAAGGTCGCGGAGATCCGCGACTATTGCGAAACCGACGTGGTGAACACCTACCTGGTGTACCTGCGCTTCGAGCGCATGCGCGGCCATCTCGATGCGAAAGCCTGGGCCGACGAGGTGCAGTTCGTTCGTGACGCGCTCGCCCGGCTCGATGCGCCGCACTGGAAGCAATTCATCGAGGCCTGGCCGGCCGGCTGATTCAACGTTCGTGCCCGTCCCGCAGCGCGGGCGCGGTTGCGGATTCACAGGGGACGATCAGGAGGGTATTGAACATGGGCATTATCGGAACCATTCTCATCGGTCTTATCATCGGTCTCGTCGCTCGCCTGCTGCATCCGGGGAGAGATGGGCTTGGCTTGATCATGACTGCGCTGCTGGGCATCGGGGGGTCGATGCTGGCAACGTTCGGCGGGCAGTTTCTGGGGATCTACCAGGTCGGGCAGCCTGCCGGCTTCATCGGCGCCGTCGTCGGCGCGGTGGTGATCCTGTTCGTGGTGTCACGGTTGAGAAAGTGAGTTTCCTGCCCTGCAGTACAAAAAATCTTTGACAGGATTTTTGCAGTGCCTATAATGTGGGGCTTCAGCAGGCGCGTAGCTCAGTTGGTTAGAGCACCACCTTGACATGGTGGGGGTCGTTGGTTCGAATCCAATCGCGCCTACCAGATTTATGGGGTTGATCATCATGTTCCGAACTACTTTTCAGGCCGGAAACTGAACAGGTCGGCTCCGCTTGTCTGCTAGAGAAAAAAGCGCGCCAAGACCGCGCTTTTTTTTCGTCCACATTTTTCGATTCGCGTCGCGCCCCGCAAGAAGGGGGGTGAGTCCAGTCCGAGGCCTATGTCATGCCCAATATCACGCTTCCCGATGGTTCCATTCGCAGCTTCGATCACCCGGTGACGGTGGCCGAAGTCGCGGCTTCGATCGGTGCCGGGCTCGCCAAGGCGGCGCTCGCCGGCCGCGTCGGCGGCCGCCTGGTCGATCTTTCGCACCGCCTCGATGCCGATGCCGAACTGGCGATTGTCACCGACAAGACTCTGGAAGGCCTGGAGATCATCCGCCACTCCACCGCGCACCTGCTGGCGCATGCGGTGAAGGAGCTGTTTCCGGATGCGCAGGTGACTATCGGGCCGGTGATCGAGAACGGGTTCTACTACGATTTTTCGTACAAGCGCCCATTTACGCCGGAGGATCTGGCGGCGATCGAGGTGCGCATGGGCGAGATCGCGAAGCGCGAAATCGCGGTGCAGCGCGAAGTCTGGTCCCGTGACAAGGCGGTCGCGTTCTTCAAAGGGATCGGCGAGCACTACAAGGCCGAGATCATCGCCTCGATTCCAGCGCAGGAAGACGTGTCGCTGTATCGGCAGGGCGATTTCATCGATCTCTGCCGCGGCCCGCACGTGCCGTCTACCGGAAAGCTGAAAGTCTTCAAGCTCACCAAGCTTGCCGGAGCCTATTGGCGGGGCGACTCGAAGAATGAAATGCTGCAGCGCGTGTACGGCACCGCGTGGGCGAAGAAGGACGAACTCGACGCTTATCTGCACATGATCGAGGAAGCCGAAAAGCGCGACCACCGCCGGCTCGGTCGTCAGCTCGACCTCTTCCATCTGCAGGATGAGGCGCCGGGCATGGTGTTCTGGCACGCAAAGGGGTGGACGCTGTGGCAGCAGGTCGAGCAGTACCTGCGCCGCACGATCGGCGAGCATGGCTACCAGGAAGTGAAGACGCCGCAGATCGTCGACCGCTCGCTGTGGGAAAAATCCGGTCACTGGGGGATGTATTCGGATCTGATGTTCACCACGAAGTCGGAAAAGCACGACTATGCGGTGAAGCCGATGAACTGCCCGTGCCATATCCAGATTTTCAACCAGGGGCTGAAGAGCTACCGCGACTTGCCGCTGCGCATGGCCGAGTTCGGCTCGTGCCATCGTAACGAGCCTTCCGGTTCGCTGCACGGCATCATGCGCGTGCGCAACTTCGTGCAGGATGATGCGCACATTTTTTGCGCCGAAGGCCAGGTGCAGGCCGAATCCGCCGAGTTCATCCGCCTGCTGCAGCAGGTCTATGCCGACTTCGGCTTCATCGACGTGCTGGTCAAGCTGTCGACCCGCCCGGACAAACGGGTCGGTACCGACGAGCAGTGGGATGCGGCCGAGGCGGCGCTGGCTGCGGCGCTCGATGCGCAGGGTCTGGACTACGACCTGCAGCCGGGAGAGGGGGCGTTCTACGGGCCGAAGATCGAATTTTCGCTGAAAGATAGCCTGGGGCGGGTGTGGCAGTGCGGCACGCTGCAGCTCGACTTCAACTTGCCGGTACGTCTGGGGGCGGAGTACGTCGATGAGGACAACACCAAGAAAGTGCCGGTGATGCTGCACCGCGCCATCCTGGGCTCGCTCGAGCGCTTCATCGGGATCCTGATCGAGAACCACGCAGGGGCGATGCCGATGTGGCTTGCGCCGGTGCAGGCTGTGGTGATGAACATCTCCGAAGGCCAGGCCGAGTATGCCAGCGAGGCGGCGGCAAGGCTCAGGAAGGCAGGCTTCCGCGTCGAGGCCGATTTGCGCAACGAGAAGATTAACTATAAAATCCGCGAACATAGCGTGCAGAAACTGCCTTACCAGATCGTTATCGGCGAGAAGGAAAAGGCGGCAGGTTTGGTGGCTGTGCGTGCCCGGGGGGGCCAGGATCTTGGCCAAATGTCCCTCGATTCGCTGATCGAACGCTGGCGTCGCGAAGTCGAAGCGAAAGCCGGTACGGTCTGATTTTGGTTTTCGTGGAGAGTTGAACCATCGCTCAAGATAAGAAGCAGCGCGTTAATGGGGAGATCAACGCGCTCGAACTCCGGCTGGTCGGTGAAGAAGGTGAACAGCTGGGGATCGTGTCCCTGAACGCAGCCCTCAACATGGCCGAGGAGGCCGGGCTGGACCTTGTCGAGATCGCGCCGATGGCCAAGCCGCCGGTCTGCAAGATCATGGATTACGGCAAGTTCAAGTATCAGGAACAGAAGAAGGCCCACGAAGCCCGGCTCAAGCAGAAACAGGTGCAGGTGAAGGAGGTCAAGCTTCGTCCCGGCACCGACGAGAACGATTACCAGATCAAGCTGCGCAATCTCAAGCGCTTTCTGGATGAAGGCGACAAGTGCAAGGTGACTTTGCGCTTCCGCGGTCGCGAAATGGCGCATCAGGAATTCGGCTTGCGCCAGCTCGAGCGGATCAAGGCCGACCTGGAAGAACTGGGCCAGGTCGAGCAGATGCCGAAGATGGAAGGGCGCCAGATGATCATGGTCATCGCGCCGAAAAAGAACCGCTGATCGGTTCGAAGAATTTGTCCCTGCAGGGGCGAAGCCGTGGGGCAGGGAGTCCTGCCCGGCGGAAAACAAGTGCTGTCAGGTGTCAAAACGCATCGGGATTTTTCGACGCTACCTGGCGGCATCCAAAAACATGGAGTCTGAGCAATGCCCAAGATGAAGACTAAGAGCGGAGCCGCGAAGCGGTTCAAGGTCCGCTCAAGCGGTGGGATCAAGCGGTCCCAGGCGTTCAAGCGCCACATCCTGACCAAGAAGACCACCAAGGCCAAGCGTCAGCTGCGTGGCATGACCGAAGTTCATGCCGCCGATGAAAAGCTGATCCGCGCCATGCTTCCGTACGCTTGATAGGAGACCGCCATGCCTCGCGTTAAACGTGGTGTAACCGCCCGCGCTCGTCACAAGAAAGTCCTCGTCCAGGCCAAGGGGTATCGCGGCCGCCGCAAGAACGTCTACCGCATCGCCAAGCAGGCGGTGATGAAGGCGGGCCAGTACGCCTATCGCGACCGCCGTCAACGCAAGCGCCAGTTCCGCGTTCTGTGGATCGCCCGTATCAACGCTGCCGCGCGCGAACTGGGCCTGACGTACAGCACGTTCATGAACGGCCTGAAAAAAGCGGCGATCGAGATCGATCGCAAGGTTCTGGCCGATCTGGCCGTGTTCGACAAGCCGGCGTTTGCCGCGATCGCCGAACAGGCCCGGGCCAAACTCGCTGCGTAATCCGACGCAGTCCGAAAAAAGGAGGCCTGGCCTCCTTTTTTTTTCTGAACTTCCGCACCACGCATCATCGCATTCCGCCAGGGCAGGGACATGGAACAGCTCGATCAACTGGTACAACAGGCCGCGGCCGATTTCGCCGCCGCCACCGACAGCGCGCAACTCGAACAAGCCAAGGCGCGCTACCTGGGCAAGGCCGGCTCGCTCACCGAGCGCTTGAAATCGCTCGGCCGGCTCGAACCCGAGGCCCGCCGGGAAGCAGGGAGCGCGATCAATGCAGCCAAGGCCGCGATCGAGGCCGAACTCGAGGCTCGTCGCGAGGCGCTGCGCGAGGCCGCGCTGCTCGCCCAGCTCGCTTCCGAAGCACTGGACGTGACACTGCCCGGGCGGGGCTCGACGCAAGGGGGGCTGCACCCGGTCAGCCGCACCCTGGAGCGGGTCGAGCAACTGTTCGCCTCGATCGGCTTCGTCGTCGCCGACGGCCCCGAGATCGAGACCGACTGGCATAACTTTACCGCGCTCAATACACCGGAAAACCACCCCGCCCGTTCGATGCACGACACCTTCTATCTCGAAGGCCATAAGGACGTGCTGTTGCGTACCCACACTAGCCCGGTCCAGGTCCGCGCGATGCAGGCCCATGTCGAGCGCTACAAGCATCTCGAGGCGATGCCCGACATCCGCGTGATCGCGCCGGGGCGTGTGTTCCGCGTCGACTCCGATGCGACCCATTCACCGATGTTCCATCAGGTCGAAGGCCTGTGGGTTGGCGAAAAAGTCAGCTTTGCCGACCTCAAGGGTGTCGTCGCCGACTTCCTGCGCCGCTTCTTCGAAACCGACGACTTGCAGGTACGTTTCCGCCCGTCCTTCTTTCCCTTCACCGAGCCGTCGGCGGAAATCGACGTCGCGTTCATGAGCGGAGCGCTCGAAGGGCGCTGGCTGGAAATTGCCGGCTGCGGCGTGGTCCATCCCAATGTGCTGCGTTCCGGCGGAATCGACCCCGAGCGCTACACCGGCTTCGCCTTTGGCATGGGGCCCGACAGGCTGACCATGCTGCGCTATGGGGTCAATGATCTGCGCTTGTTCTTCGAGGGCGACCTGCGCTTCCTGAGTCAGTTCCGCTGACCCGGTCCGGTCGAACCCTTTCCGCCCAATCCACGCAATCCAGGTTATCGAATCATGCAATTCTCAGAACAGTGGCTGCGGACCTTCGTCGATCCGCAACTGGACAGTGCCGAACTCGGCCACCTGCTGACCATGGCCGGCCTCGAGGTGGAGGAGGCCGTTCCGGTCGCACCGGCCTTCAGCGGCGTGGTGGTGGCGCACATCGTCGAAGCCGAGAAGCATCCCAATGCCGACAAGCTCAAGTTGTGCAAGGTCGATGCGGGCACCGGGGAACTGCTGCAGATCGTCTGCGGCGCTCCGAATGCCGCTGCCGGGATGAAAGTCCCTTGTGCCAAGGTCGGGGCGGTTTTGCCGGGCGACTTCGCGATCAAGGCGGCGAAGCTGCGCGGCGTCGAGTCCTTCGGCATGTTGTGCTCGGCGCGTGAGCTGGGGCTGTCGGAAGACCATGCGGGCCTCTACGTCCTGCCCGAGGACGCGGTGGTGGGTACCGATATCCGCGACCACCTCGGCCTGGACGACACTCTATTCACCATCAAGCTTACCCCCAACCGGGCCGATTGCCTGAGCCTGAGCGGAGTTGCACGCGAAGTCGCGGCGCTCACCGGCGCGCCGCTGCATCTGGCGGCGATCGATGCCGTGACCCCCACCGTGGATCACCGCCGCGCCATCGTGCTCGACGCTCCGGCGGCCTGCCCGCGCTATTGCGGGCGCATCCTGAAAGGCGTGGACGCCCGGGCGCGGACGCCCGAATGGATGGTGCGCCGCCTGGCCCGTAGTGGCATCCGCGCGATCAGTGCGCTGGTCGATGTCACCAACTACGTCATGCTCGAACTCGGCCAGCCGCTCCACGCCTTCGACGATGCGAAACTGCATGGCGCGATCCATGTCCGCCTGCCGCAGGCCGGGGAGCAAGTCGTGCTGCTCAACGAGCAGAGTGTGACTCCCGCTCCCGATACCCTGCTCATCGCCGACGAGACGCGTCCCCTGGCGCTCGCCGGGATCATGGGGGGCGAGTACAGCGGAATCACGCTCGAAACACGGGACGTTTTTCTCGAGAGCGCTTTTTTCGCCCCCGATGCGATTGCCGGTCGCGCGCGCGCCCATGGCTTCAGCTCCGACGCTTCGCACCGCTACGAACGCGGGGTCGATTTCGAATTGGCGCGCAGTGCGATCGAGCGGGCGACCCGGCTGATTCTCGACATCTGCGGCGGAGAGGCCGGGCCGGTCGAAGAGGCGATCGTCCGCGCGGCGCTGCCGGTGCGTGCGGCGGTGCGACTACGTCCAGCGCGCGCCCGTCGGGTGCTGGGCATCACGCTGACCGATGATGCGATTTGCGTGCTGCTGCAGCGCGTCCACCTGCAAGTGGCGCGGGCGGGGGAGGATTTCCTGGTCACACCGCCGTCATGGCGTTTCGACATCGAGATCGAGGAGGACCTGATCGAGGAACTGGCCCGCCTTCATGGTTACGACAACATTCCGGCCGTCGCCCCGCAGGGTAGCCTGATGATGCTGCCGAGCTCGGAGCACTCCCGTCCGGTATGGGCGCTGCGTCACCTGATGGCCGCGCGCGGCTACCAGGAAGTCGTGAATTTTGCCTTTGTCGAGGAAGCCTGGGAGCGTGACTTCTGCGCCAACGAGAACCCGATCCGCCTCGCCAACCCGATCGCCAGCCAGCTTTCGGTGATGCGCTCGAGCCTGATCCCCGGGCTCGCAGGCAATCTGGCGACCAATCGAAAGCGCCAGATCGACCGGGTTCGCGTCTTCGAAGTGGCTCGCGTGTTCGAGCGCAAGGCCGACGGCGAGCCGGTTCGCGGCTTTCACCAGGTCATGAGCCTTGCCGCGCTGGCAGCCGGTCCGGCCGTTGCGGAACAATGGGGCGAAACTGCCCGGAACGTCGACTTTTATGACATCAAGGGCGACCTGGAAGCCCTGTTCGCGCCGCGCCGGCTCGAGTTCGAGCGCCTGTCGCATCCGGCCCTGCACCCCGGGCGTGCGGCCACGGTGCGCCTGGATGGGCACAGCATCGGCGTCGTCGGCGAACTGCATCCGGTCTGGGTCCAGCGCTACGACCTCGGCAGCGCGCCGGTGGTGTTCGAGGTCGCACTCGATGCCGCGCTCGCCGCGCGCGTGCCTGCCTACGCGGAAGTTTCCCGCATGCCGGCGGTGATCCGCGACCTGGCACTCGTCGTGGGCGTCGAAGTCGCCGCCGCACGCGTCGTGGAGGTGTTGAAGAGCGCGGCACCGGCAATCGTGCACGAGATCGCGTTGTTCGATGTCTACCATGGCAAGGGCATCGATCCGGACAAGAAGAGCCTTGCCTTCAGGGTGTTGATGCAAGATACTCAACGAACGCTTGAAGAGGCCGAAGTCGAGGCCGCGGTTTCCGCACTGGTCGGACAGGCCGAGTCCCAGCTCGGCGCGCGCTTGCGCGGCGCGGGAGACTGAGATGACGCTGACCAAGGCCGAGTTGGCCGACTTGCTATTCGAGCAGGTCGGTCTCAACAAGCGTGAAGCGAAGGACATGGTCGAAGGTTTTTTCGAGGAAATCCGGACCGCGCTCGAGCGAGGCGACAGCGTCAAGCTGTCGGGGTTCGGCAACTTCCAGTTGCGCGACAAGCCGCAGCGCCCAGGGCGCAATCCGAAGACGGGTGAAGAGATCCCGATCACTGCGCGGCGGGTGGTCACCTTCCATGCCAGTCAGAAACTGAAGGCCGCGGTGGAGCAACTCAGTGATGCAAGCAGGCAATCCTGACATCGGCACCGAACCCTTGCCGCCGATTCCGGCGAAGCGCTATTTTACGATCGGCGAAGTCAGCGAGCTGTGCTGCGTCAAACCGCACGTGCTGCGCTACTGGGAACAGGAGTTCACCCAGCTCAAGCCAGTGAAGCGGCGCGGCAACCGGCGTTACTACCAGCATCACGAGGTCGTGCTGATCCGCCGGATCCGGCAACTACTCTACCAGGAAGGCTTCACCATTTCCGGGGCGCGCAACCGGCTGGGCGAGTCGGTTCTCCATGATCAGGAAAATGAAGCCGAAGTCGAGCGTTTCAGGGAGGTGGTGGATGAAGTCCGCACCGAGCTTGTCGAGTTGCTCGGTGCGTTGCGGGCTTGACCGCGCATGCTCGAAAAATCTGGCAAATCCTGAAAGTGCTGCTATAATGGTTGCTTGTGTCGGGGCGTAGCGCAGCCTGGTAGCGCACTTGCATGGGGTGCAAGGGGTCGCGAGTTCGAATCCCGCCGCCCCGACCAATCGAACAAACCGGCCAAGGCCGGTTTTTTTGTGCGGTACGCAGCAAGTGTTCCCGTGTCGGCAGGGGCAGCACGCTGTGCTAACATCAGGGCCTCCCGACCGCGCTCTGCGGCATCCCGCAGGAATCCAGATGCGTATCCTGGTCAGCAACGACGATGGCTATTTCGCTCCGGGGATCGCGGCCCTTGCCGAGGCGCTGAGTCCGCTGGGCGAGGTGACCGTGGTGGCGCCCGAGCGCGACCGCAGTGGTGCGAGCAATTCACTGACTCTCGATCGTCCGCTGTCGCTCAAAAGAACCTCCAACGGTTTTTATCACGTCAACGGCACTCCGACCGACTGTGTCCATCTCGCCGTCACCGGGATGCTCGAGCACCTGCCCGACATGGTCGTGTCGGGCGTCAATCACGGCGCCAACATGGGCGACGATACGGTGTACTCCGGCACCGTCGCTGCCGCGACCGAAGGTTTCCTGCTCGGGGTGCCCTCGATCGCAGTGTCGCTGGTCAGCAAGTCGGCAGCCGACTTCACCGCCGCTGCCCGTGTTGCGCGGGATCTGGCCGAGCGCTTCATGCACCGGCCGTTCCCGCACCCGGTATTGCTGAACGTCAATGTGCCCGATGTCGCCTACGAGCGCTTGCAGGGCATCCGCGTCACGCGCCTGGGCAAGCGGCATAAGGCCGAGCCGGTGGTGCGCAGCGTCAATCCGCGCGGTGACCCGGTCTATTGGGTCGGTGCTGCCGGAGGCGCGGCGGATGCGGGTGAAGGAACGGATTTCCACGCAGTCGCGAACGGCTGCGTGTCGGTGACGCCGCTGCAGATCGACCTGACCCATACCGGGCTCATCGCGCCGGTTTTCGACTGGTTGAAGAAGTGACCACGCGAGTCGTCGATGGCGGTCAGGCGGCGCGGGCGCGGGCGCGCATGGTCGAGCGCCTGCGCGCCCGGGGCATCCGAGACGAGCGCGTGCTCGCCGCGATGCAGGGGGTGCCGCGTCATGCCTTCGTCGATGAAGGCCTGGCCTTCAATGCTTACGACGACACGTCCTTGCCGATCGGTTATCAGCAAACGATCTCCCAGCCCTTTGTCGTGGCGCGGATGATCGAATTGCTGTGCGCAGGGCGCGAATTGGGGCGAACGCTGGAGGTTGGGGCCGGCTGCGGTTACCAGGCTGCGGTGCTTTCGCGCCTGGCCGTCGATGTCTATGCCGTAGAGCGCCTGCGCCCGCTGCTCGACCGCGCGCGTGCGAATCTGCGCCCCTTGCGCCTGCACAACGTCAGGTTGAAACTCGCGGATGGCAGCCTCGGCCTCTCGGAGGCTGCACCATTCGACAGCATCATCGTTGCGGCTGCGGCGCTCGGCCTGCCGGCCGCGCTCAAGGAACAACTTGCGCCGGGCGGTCGTCTGATCGTTCCGGTAGGCGGGGCTGATCAGCGTTTGCTGCTGGTCGAGCGCCAGGGAAACGTTTTCCGGGAAAGCTGGTGCGAAGCCGTGCGCTTCGTGCCGCTCCTCGGTGGTACAGAATGAGATTCGGTATTCGGATGCACAAACAGTCGCCTTACATCGTCCTTTTGCTTGTTGCCGGCCTGATGGCGGGGTGCGCTTCCAAAGTGACGGCTCCAGTACGTGATGTCGCTGACGGCATGGCGGGGGTGCCGGCCACGAGCGCGCCATCGCAGCCCAGCGGAGTCCATACGGTCCGCCCCGGCGAGACCTTGCTCGGCATCGCACGCCAGTATGGCGTGACCTTGCCTGAACTGGTGGCATGGAACGGTCTGACCGACCCCAATCAGATCCAGGTGGGGGAAACGCTCCGCGTGGCGCCGCCCGGCGCGGCGACGGGCAGCATTGCCGAGCCCGCACCGAGCGGTGCAGTGGCCGTGCCGGTGCCGCTCAACGGCGCGGATTCGGGTTCCGTGCCGCTCAAGCAGGAGCCGATCGGGGGGCGTGCGCCCATCGTGGCACCAGCGGCACCGGCCGAGCCCCCCGCGGCAAGTGGCCCGGCGGCTCCGGCTGGAGGGCAATGGTTGTGGCCGGCGGCCGGGGCCGTGCTCGCCGGTTTCAGCGAGGCTTCCAACAAAGGCCTCGACATCGGCGGCCGGGTCGGTGACCCGGTCCGCGCGGCGGCGGCGGGCAAGGTGGTTTATGCAGGCAGTGGTCTGCGCGGTTATGGCAAGCTGATCGTTATCAAGCACGACCAGGAATACAACTCCGTGTATGCTCACAACGACAAGCTTCTGGTCAAGGAAGACGAACAGGTCGCCCAAGGGCAGAAGATCGCCGAGCTCGGGAGCACCGAATCGGACCGGCCGAAACTGCATTTCGAGATCCGCAAACAGGGTAAGGCGATCGACCCGATGCGCTACCTGCCCGCACGCTGAATGAGGTGAGCATGGAGGAACCGGCGAATCTTGACGAACTGGAGAGTCATGAACCGGATCTTCCGCCCGAGGTGGAGGTATTTGCCGGTCATCCGGTGCAGGCGGTCGAGAACGAGTTTTTCAGCGATGTCACCCAGCTCTATCTGAACGAGATCGGCGCCAACCCGCTGCTCAGCGCTGAAGAGGAGCTGCGCTTGGCCCGGCTGGTCCGGGAAGGGGATTTCCGATCCCGACAGACGATGATCGAGCGCAACCTGCGCCTCGTGGTCAACATCGCAAAACATTACCTCAACCGAGGCATTCCGCTGCTCGACCTCGTCGAGGAGGGCAATCTCGGGCTGATGCACGCGCTCGATAAATTCGACCCCGAGCGCGGGTTCCGCTTCTCCACCTATGCCACATGGTGGATCCGGCAGAATATCGAGCGCGCGATCATGAACCAGTCGCGCACGATCCGCCTGCCGGTGCATGTGGTCAAGGAGCTCAACCAGGTGTTGCGCGCCCAGCGCAGCATCGAGGCGGTTTCCAACGGCGAATCCACGCTCGAGGACATCGCCGGCCGCCTGGGCAAGCCGGTCGATGACATCAGGGCGATCCTCGCCCTCAGCGAGCACACCGCGTCACTCGATGCGCCGCTGGATATCGACCCTTCGTTGTCGATCGGGGAGTCGCTCGCCGACGACCATCAGCCCGCTCCCGAAGTCCAGCTCCACAACGTCGAGATCGGGGATCTGGTCCGAACCTGGATCAGGATGCTCAACGACAAGCAGCGCTTGGTTGTGCGCCACCGTTACGGCATTGATGAGTGCGATTTGCTCACGCTGGAAGAGCTGGCGACCCGCCTCGATCTGACCCGCGAACGGGTGCGCCAGATCCAGCTCGAGGCCCTGGGCCAGCTGCGTCGTATACTCAAGCGCAACGGCATCTCCCGCGACGCCCTGTTGTAAGCGCGGGACGCGCTCCGGGGTCTGCCTTGCGCCTCGCCGGCCCGGCTTCCCTCACGCCGGTCATTGCTTCCAGGCCCCGCCGGGGTGAGTGCGCTCAGCGGGGTGGCGGGGGCGTGTTCGGCGGATAGACGCGCAAATAAAACTCCCGGCTTGCATAGGCCATCACGGGCAGCGTGATCAGCAGCAGGGGCAGCACAAGTGCGCTGACCATGATCACCGCTGCAAGCAGCACGGCCCAGCTCATCACCACGCCGAAGCGGCCGAAAACCGCGCGCACGCTCGCCACCACGGCCGGCACGAGGTGCGCGCGCCGGTCGTAGAGCAGCGGGATCGAGAACGCCGAGACCGCGAACAGGATGAAGGCGAGCCCCGCGCCCATGATCGCGCTGTAGAAAACGTAGCCGGCAACGGTTTCTTCGAAGCGCAGCAGGCGCACGAAGCCGACGGGCTCGCGCCCGACCATGAAGCCGTACAGGATCCCGGCGTCGGTTATCCAGATCAGGAAGATCAGCGCGCACACGAAGGACATGACCCAGCCGCCGCGCGGCATGCGCCGGAAGCCGCGGGCAATGTCGCCGAGGGTGGCTTTTTCGCTGTGGCGCAGGCGGTCCGACAGGGCGAAGAAACCGGCGAGCAAGGCCGGTCCGACGAGCATGAAACCGCCCGCGAGCGACAGGCTGACGGGGGCGATTCCGGCCGCCTCGAGAAGGATGAACATCAGCGAGCCGAGTACGGTGAATACGGCGGCGAAGCCCGCGCTGAGCAGCGGCTGGGCGCGGAACTGCGCCGCTCCGGCGGTGATGGCGGCAAGCAGGTCGTGCCGCCGGACCGCAGCCGGGCGCAGTGTGGCGGGATCGGTGGCGGGTGGCGGCCCGCGGTGATGGGAGATGTCCGGCATGGTCGGCTACTCGATCGGGCGCGGCGCCCTGGCTCCGCGCGCCGCCTGCGGATGGCAACCGGCACCGCCGGCGCCATGACCGTCTCGTCGATCGCTGGCATGTCACGACCTTCCGGTCGACGCCAGTTTAACCGCGGGAGGCCCGCTCAGGGCCGGTTCCGTGCGGAACGCATGGCGTCGACCAGCCGGCGCAGGCGCAGGGCTTCGGCCAGTTCGAACACGGACATCGCATAAAAGCTGCTGCGGTTGTAACGGGTGATGACGTAGAAGTTGCGATACCCGAGCCAGTATTCGGTGGCTGCTCCCGGCGTCTCCAGATCGACCAGTGTTGCGGTCGCCGCCGCCGCCCTGCCGTCCAGGGGGCCGATGCCTGCGCTTGCAAGGATGTCCGGCGCCAGTGCAGGCTCGATTCCCGCCGCGAGCAGGGGGGCGGTGTCGGCACCGGGCGCGACTCGCGCCCGTTCGGCGACCGGGGCGCCGGCCTGCCAGCCGTGGGCATGGAGGTAATTCGCCACACTGCCGATGGCGTCGCTGGGGTCGCGGTCGAAATCGACCCGGCCATCGCCGTCGAAATCCACCGCGTAGGCACGCACGCTGCTGGGCAGGAACTGCGGATAGCCGAGCGCCCCGGCGAACGAGCCGCTATAGCTTGCCGGGTCGCGCCCCTGCTCGCGTGCGAGGAGAAACAGGGCTTCGAGTTCACGGCGGAAGAGCTCGGCTCGCGGCGGATAGTCGAATGCCAGGGTGGCGAGGGCGGACAGGGTCTCGAAATCGCCGGTGTGCCGGCCGTACATCGTCTCCACGCCGAGGATGGCGACGATGATTTCCGCCGGTACGCCGTACTGGTTGGCCGCGCGCTGGAGCGTCGCCGCATGCGCTTCCCAGAACGCCAGCCCGCCGTCGATGCGCGTGCGGTCGAGAAAGCGCGCCCGGTAGTTCTGCCAGGATCGCGCGCCCTTGTGTGCGGGCGGGGTGATCAGCCGGATCACGCTGGGATCGTGGCGGGCGCGGGCCAGCGCGCGGTCGAGTGCGGCAGGGTCGAAATCGTGGCGGGCCGTGAGTTCGGCAATGAACGCGCGCGCGTCCTCGCGTTCGGCATAGGAGGCCGCGGCCAGGGCCGGCAGCATGAGGACGAGCGCGGCGCTGGCCAGACGGCTGAGGTGGCGGCTCGAGAAAGCGGAAAAGATCATGATCGTCCGGTTGAATCGATACTCTGGCGTGGAAACGGCGGGGGCCGGCGCCGGCGGGAAGGGCTACCGAGGCCCGTCCAGGCGGGCATGCCGAAGCGCGCGGAGCTTGCCCGGAACGCTCCGGCCGGCTTCTTCGGGCAGGCGATCCGCATGGTGCGGGGCGCACTGTGAAATTGATCGGGAAGCGGTGATAATAGACGACAAAGTCTGCTGTCCGATGGTTCCGCATCATGCGACGGGTGAAAAACCGCGCGGCTTCCATGCAGACGACCACTGCTTCGAATCTTGGTGACGAGAAAGGGAGGAACATGACGACTACGGCATTCATCACGCATCGCGAGTGCTGGCTCCATGACATGGGGGCGATGCACCCTGAATGCCCCGAGCGTCTGGCCGCGATCAACGACAGGCTGATCGCATCCGGGCTGGACATGTACGTCTCCTTCTACGACGCGCCGGTGGCCGAGCGGGCGCAGCTGGCGCGCGTCCATGCCGCCGAATACCTCGAAGAGCTGTTCGCCAGTGTGCCCGAGCACGGCATCCGCCACCTCGACCCCGACACCGCGATGAGCCCGGGCACGATGAAGGCCGCGTTGCGTTCGGCGGGGGCGGGGGTGCTGGCGACCGACCTGGTGATGAAGGGTGAAATCGAAAATGCCTTTTGCGCGGTCCGTCCTCCCGGCCACCATGCCGAGCGGGCCAAGGCGATGGGGTTCTGCTTCATGAACAACGTCGCCATCGCCGCCGCCCATGCGCTCGAAGGGCATGGCCTGGAGCGCGTGGCGATCGTCGATTTCGACGTCCACCACGGCAACGGCACCGAAGACATCTTCCGCGACGATCCCCGGGTGATGATGGCGGGCGTCTTCCAGCACCCGTTCTACCCTTACAGCGGCACCGACAACCCGCCGTCGCACATGCGCAACGTTCCCTTGCCGGCCGGCACCCGGGGCGAGGCCTTCCGCCAGGTTTTCAGCGACATCCTGGTCCCGGCGCTGCGCAGCCACTGCCCGCAGATGGTCTTCATCTCGGCCGGTTTCGACGGCCACTACGAAGACGACATGGGCTCGCTCGGACTGCTCGAAGCCGACTACGTCTGGGCCACGGAGCAGGTCAAGAGCGTCGCGGAAGGCTGTGGCCACAAACGGATCGTGTCCATTCTCGAAGGCGGCTATGCGCTGTCCGCGCTGGCGCGCTCGGTGGTGGCCCACATCAAGTCCCTCGCCGACCTGTGAGCGCGCGCCGGGGCGCCTGCGGGGCGGCAGCCTCTGTCTTCCGTTTATCCGCTGAAACCGTCTTCCATGCGCGGACTCGCGGCGATTTCGCTGGTCACGCTGGCCGAGTTTCGGCGATCGGTTAGAATTGCCCTTTTATCGCACTACCCCACGCCATGATTACCGGATCGCTTGTCGCCATCGTCACTCCCATGCAGGACGATGGGAGCCTGGATTTCCCCCGCTTGCGCAGTCTCATCGACTGGCATATTGCCGAAGGCACCGACGGCATCGTGGTCGTCGGCACGACCGGTGAATCGCCCACCGTCGATGTCGACGAGCATTGCGAACTCATCCGCAGCGCCGTCGACCACGTCGGTGGCCGTGTCCCGGTGATCGCCGGCACCGGGGCCAACTCCACCGCAGAGGCGGTGGAACTGGCCCGCTTCGCCCGCGAGGCAGGGGCAAGCGCCCATCTGTCGGTGGTGCCGTACTACAACAAGCCGTCACAGGAAGGGCTGTACCGCCATTTCCGCACCATTGCCGAAGCGGTCGAACTGCCGCTGATCCTGTACAACGTGCCCGGGCGCACGGTCGCCGATCTCGCCAACGACACCGCACTGCGCCTGGCTGAAATTCCCAACATCGTCGGCATCAAGGACGCCACCGGCAACCTCGATCGTGCCTGCGACCTGGTCGAGCGCGCGCCCGCGGGCTTCGCCCTCTACAGCGGCGACGACATGACTTCGGCCGCGTTCCTGATGCTCGGCGGCCATGGCGTGATCTCGGTCACCGCAAACGTGGCGCCGCGTGCGATGCACGCGCTGTGCGCCGCCGCCGCGGCCGGCGACATGCTCGCGCTGCGACAGACCAATGCCGCCCTCACCGGCCTGCACCGCGATCTGTTCTGCGAAGCCAACCCGATCCCGGTGAAGTGGGCGGTTGCCCGCATGGGGCTGGTCGGCGACGGCATCCGCCTGCCCCTCACCCCGCTGTCGGAAGTCCATCACGCGCGCGTGCTCAAGGCGATGCGCAAGGCCGGCATCCAGGTCTGACCCGAACTTCTTTGTCCAGGAAATCCATGAACTGCTCCACGCGCACTTCCTTTTCCCTGCTGGCCATGACGCTCGCGCTTGGCGGCTGCTCGGGGTCGCTGCTCGAGTCCAAGCGCATCGACTACAAGAGCGCGCGCCAGATCGAACGCCCGCTCGAAGTTCCTCCCGACCTGACTGCCCCCCGCCGTGACGATCGTTTTGCCGTTCCCGATGTGGCGCCGCGCGGCGTTGCCACCTACTCGGCCTACGCGGCCGATCGCGCAGGCCAGCCCGCGGCTGCCAGTACGACGGCCGAGGTCCTCACTCCGTCGTCGACGATGCGTATCGAGCGCGCAGGTAGTCAGCGCTGGCTCGTGATCAGCGGCACGGCCGACGAGCTGTGGCCGCAGATCAAGGACTTCTGGCTCGAACTGGGCTTCATCCTGAACGTGGAAAGCCCGGAAATCGGAGTGATGGAAACCGACTGGGCCGAAGACCGCGCCAAGATCCCGCAGGATTTCCTGCGCTCGTCGCTTGGCCGCGTGATCGACGGCCTGTATTCGACACCGGAGCGCGACAAGTTCCGCACCCGCCTCGAACAGGGCAAGGATGCGGGCACGGTCGAGGTCTACATCAGCCACCGCGGCATGGTCGAAATCTACCCGACCGAGGCGAAGGACACTACGATCTGGCAGCCGCGCCCGGCCGATCCCGAACTCGAAGCCGAAATGCTGCGCCGCCTGATGGTGCGGCTGGGCGCCGAGGAGGCCCGCGCCGAAGCGGCGCTTGCTGCACCGCAGGCGGCGGAGCGCGCGCGGATCAGCACCGGCGGAGACGGTCAGGCCGCACTGCTGATGGACGAGCCTTTCGATCGCGCCTGGCGCCGGGTCGGCCTCGCCCTCGATCGCACCGGCTTCACCGTCGAGGATCGCGATCGCGCAAAAGGCCTGTATTTCGTCCGCTACGTGGACCCGGAAGCGGACAGCCGGAGCCAGGACCAGGGCTTCTTGTCGCGGCTCGCATTCTGGCGCAGCGAGGACAAGCCGGCCACCGGCGGCAGCGAATACCGCCTGCGCGTGGAAAGCCACGGCGAGGCGTCCCGCGTCAGCGTGCTCAGCCGCGAAGGCGGCATCGATGCATCGCCGACGGCGCGGCGCATGCTCGGTCTGCTGCACGAACAGCTGCGCTGAGCGGGCATGAAAAAGCCGGCCTCAAGCCTGCTTTTTTGTGGGTGGGGCGCAAGCCTCTTACTTCTCCATCGACTCCTTCGCCGAATCGACCGCCGCCTTCGCCGCTTCGGTGGCGTCCTGCTTGAGCTCCTGCGCCGCGGCTCCCGCCTCGGCGGCGGCGGCCTCGGCTTTCTCGCCGAGCTGGGCGGCGGCTTCGCCGGCCGCCGTAGCCGCTGCGGCAGCGGCGTCCCCGGCGGCCTGAGCGCTTTCCTTGGCAGCGTCGACAGCTTGTGCCGCCGACTCCTTCATTTGCTCCTGAGCGGAGACGGGCTCCTGAACCGCAGTGGGTTCGTCCTTCTTGCCGCAGGCCGAAACGGCGACGGCGACAAGTGCAGCTACGAGAAGGGGGTGCTTCATGATGTGTCTTCCTATCGGGTGCATGAATGTGGTTGCGCGATCACGGTGCCTGCCTGCCAGCCCGGAACTTGAGCCCACCGGTGAACGGGCAGACACTCAGATCTTAGCAGCTGGATCATGACAATGCCCGGATTTGCTGCAATGCAAAAAGATAATGTATTTGTAAAATTACATAAAAAACAATGTATTGAGTGAATTTAGTCAGAGCTGCTATTGTTTCCAATTGTGCGCTGTGCGGGAGCGGCGCCCTGCCGCGGTGAGATCGGCGCGTGCGCTGAACCGAGGTCCTGCGCCGACGCGGTCGGTGCGGACCGAACGGCGCGGGGTAGAATCGCGCACCGCGTTTTCATCGACCCGACCATGCCTGTTGCAAGCATCGAATCCCTGGACCACGAAGGCCGTGGTGTCACCCATGTCGACGGCAAGGCTGTATTCGTCGAAGGTGCGCTGCCGGGCGAGGAAGTGGAATACACCGTGCTGCGCGAGCGCCCCAGCTACGCCCAGGCCACGGTCGAGCGCGTTCTCCGCCCCTGTGCCCAGCGCGTGGTGCCGCGCTGCCGGCATTACCGAACCTGCGGCGGCTGCTCGATGCAGCACCTGGATCCCGTCGCCCAGGCCGCAGCCAAGCAGCGCATCCTCGAAGACGCGCTGTGGCATATCGGCAAGCTGCGCCCGGCGATCCTCTACCCCGCCATCCACGGCCCGGCCTGGGGGTATCGCGAGCGTGCGCGGCTCGGGGTGCGCCTGGTGCCGAGCAAGGGCGGGCTGCGCATCGGCTTTCATGAGCGGCGCTCGAGCTACATCGTCGACATGCGTGAATGTCCGGTGCTGCCGCCGCGCATTTCGGCCCTGCTGCCCCGTCTGCGCGAGTTGATCGCCGGGCTGTCGATTCCCGATCGCCTGCCCCAGGTCGAAATCGCCGTCGGCGATGCCGTCACCGTGTTCGTGTTCCGCAACCTGCTGCCTTTCAGCCGCGCGGATGAAACCCGTCTTGCCGCCTTTGCCGAAGCCGAGGGCATTCAGGTGTGGCAGCAGCCCGGCGGCCCGGACTCGGCCACTCCGCTGCATCCGGCGAATGGGCCGGGGCTGAGCTATACGCTGCCCGAATTCGGCGTGAAGATGGATTTCCGCCCGACCGACTTCACCCAGGTCAATGTGCACATCAACCGTGTGCTGATCCGGCGCTCGATGCAGCTGCTCGACCCGCGCCCGGGGGAGCGCATCGCCGACCTGTTCTGCGGCCTGGGCAACTTCAGCCTGCCGATCGCCCGCCGCGGCGCCCGCCTGGTCGGCGTCGAAGGCAGCGACGCGCTGGTCGCGCGCGCGCTCGACAACGCCCGTCGCAATGGCCTTAGCCATCTCACCGAATTCCATGCAGCCAATCTGTTCGAGGCCACCGAGGACAGCCTTGCCGCCCTCGGTCCGCTCGACAAACTGCTGATCGACCCTCCGCGTGAGGGCGCGATCGCCGTGGCCAAGGCCCTCGGCCCGCATCAGCGCCCGGCGCGCATCGTCTATGTGTCGTGCAATCCGGCCTCACTGGCTCGCGACGCCGCCGTGCTGGTGAGGGAAAAGGGCTATGTGCTGTGCGGTGCCGGCATCGCCAACATGTTCCCGCACACCTCGCACGTCGAGTCGATCGCGCTGTTCGAGCACTCCGGCCGGAGCTGAGCGCCGCCGCAGCCGCGCAAGGCGCGGCCGGGCGGCGCAGGAACGGCGCACGGATGGATTTTTACGCACCGGGCCGCGATTTCCGGTTCTTCTACCGCCCTGCCGTGTCGAGTGCGATCGCGTGGGGCGAGGAGCATCACGCCGGCTCGTTCCGGCTTGGATAGGCCCCTGGCAATGCTATACTTCGCGGCCTCCGGAGGCGCGGCCGCGTTGCTTGGCGGCAAGCTCCTCGAGCGCTTCGCGGGAAGAGTGGCAGAGCGGTTGAATGCACCGGTCTTGAAAACAGTTGTAGGATGAATTTGGAAGCGTGGCAGAGTGGTCGATTGCAACGGTCTTGAAAACCGTCGATCCGCAAGGGTCCGTGAGTTCGAATCTCACCGCTTCCGCCAATAAAAACAAGCACTTACACAGCGTCTGCCGGTATGCAAAGTGCTTGCAGTAAGCAACAAGAAAGCCCCGCTGGTCGGGGCTTTCTTGTTGGTGGCGGTTTTGCGGCCCGTAAGCACACCGTAACTGACAGCGGGCACCTTCGTTTCTCGTAACCCATTGAAATCTGATCATGTATCCCCATGTAAAGTCGGATTACATGAAAGAAACGCAGACTCAATTGGGGGGGGAAGGAATGCATGAGACGCTAACAACAATCAAAAAGCACTTGGAGAAGGTCATTGCCCAAGTGCAATCTGCCGTTCCGAACGATGAACCGTTTGGAAATGCGCATAACAACTGGAGCTTTCCCGGTCTCACACGAGCCGAGCTAATTGAAGAGACCCAATCCATTGTTGACCTGATCGAGGATCAAGGCGGCGACGAAGTTGGTGACCACGAAGCACGGCTACAGGACTACGCTCGCCGACTTCAACACCTTCAGCAACATACTGTCGCCCAGCTTTGGGGAAACGCTGGGCAAGCCGTCCCCGCGTATCTTTTCACCCTTCAAGGGCTTCGCAAGGCACTGACGCCTGTACTGACCAATGACGGTCATGCCGACGCTGTGGTCAAGTTGAAGAAGCTGGCCAACCAGCTTCGCAGCATGGAGGCTCGACTCAATGGGCTGGAGCCTCGTACCGCTTCGCTCAATACGATGGTCGAACGTATCGAACAGGCGTACAACGCGGCGGATCAACTGCCTACAGACCTAGCAGGCTGTTGATTTAGCCAGATCCGAGCAACGGCGAGGCTTTCCCGGACGTTATAATACGATCTGCATTACCACTCCAATTGTTCCGATGCGCGGCACCGACCATA
>NZ_JALLIK010000099.1:0-91143 GCF_023093595.1 Thauera aromatica | reverse complement strand
TGCGCTGCTGTGAGCAGCTCAAGCGCACGCTGGCAGCCATCGGGCCACCGAACCCCCTCCGTTTGCTGGCTGATCATGCAGATGGGCTGGGGTAACTGCCGGATTTAGGATGAATCAGCTTTATTTGGCGCGCAAATCAGTTTATCTGGCATACAACATCGAATCGCGCCACAAAGATGCGGCGCAATGAGGCTTGCCATGCCGGAAGCCGGCAGCGCGCAGAAAGCGCCGTCCTTGGAGTGATTTTGCAGATCGAACGTTTTATCTAAGATCCGTACCACAGACACAGATCGAGCGGCACGAACCGCCGGCACCACGAACCATCAACCCACCCCAGGCCTCACCCCCCACCCGCCGAAGCCCATGGAACTCCACCTGATCCGCCACCCGCGCCCCGCGGTCGAGCCCGGCATCTGCTACGGCCAGCACGATGTCGGCCTCGCCGAATCCGCCGCCGCGGTCGCCGCCCGCCTGCGTCCGCTGCTGCCGCCGGATTACGCGCTGTACGCCAGCCCGCTCGCCCGCGCCCGCCTGCTCGCCGAGGAGCTCGGCGCACCGACACTCGACGCCCGCCTGAAGGAAATGCATTTCGGCGACTGGGAAGGGCGCAGCTTCGCTTCCATCGGCCCCGCGATCGACGCCTGGGCGGCCGACCCGCTCGGCTTTCGCGCCCCCGGCGGCGAGTCGGCGCGCGAGCTGGCGGCGCGCGCGCTCGACTGGCTCGCAGAGCTGCAAGGGGACGCGCCAGCGCAGCCGGTCGTCGTCGTCGCCCACGGCGGCCCGCTGCGCGTGCTCGCCGGCCACCTCCTCGGCCTGCCCGCCGAGCGCTGGCTGGGGCTGGACTTCCAGTGCGGCCAGGCCACCCGGCTCGACCTCGAAAGCTGGGGCACGACCCTGCGCTGGTTCAATCGCTGAGCGCCGCCGCCGCACCGGCGCGCACCGCCCGGACGCATCCCACGCGCGGTGCACCACCGCTCCCAGCCGCGCCCGGCTTCATGGGATAATCCGCGACTGACCGTCCGTGCCCACCCACACCATGTCGCTTCCCCTGCCCGAATTCTCCCGCGGCCGCCTCGTCATCGTCGGCGACGTGATGCTCGACCGCTACTGGCACGGCTCGACCACCCGCATCTCGCCCGAGGCGCCGGTGCCGGTGGTGAAGGTGGAGACCGACGAGTTCCGCGCCGGCGGCGCCGGCAACGTCGCCCTCAATGCCGCCGAACTGGGCGCGCGTACCGAGCTGGTGGCGCTGGTCGGCCGCGACGAGGCCGCCGCGCGCCTGCGCCAGCGTCTCGAAGACGGCCGGGTGGGGTGCCGCCTGCTCGAAGCGCCGCAGCACCCGACGATCACCAAGCTGCGCATCATCAGCCGCCACCAGCAGCTGATCCGGCTCGACTTCGAGGACAACTTCGCCGTGCTCGAATCGGCCGGCATCGAGCGCGCCTTCGAGGACGCCCTGCCCGGCGCCGGCGCGGTGGTGCTGTCCGACTACGGCAAGGGCACCCTGGCCCAGGTCGGCAGCCTGATCCGCGTCGCCCGCGAGGCCGGCGTGCCGGTGGTGGTCGACCCGAAGGGCACCGACTTCGGCCGCTACTGCGGCGCCACCGTGATCACCCCCAACCTGAGCGAGTTCGAAGCGGTGGTCGGCCACTGCGCCGACGAGCCGACCCTGCGCGCGCGCGGCGAGACCCTGCGCGAGGCGCTCGACCTCGAAGCGGTGCTGATCACCCGCTCCGAGCGCGGCATGACCCTGCTGCAAAAGGGCCAGGCGGCGCTCGACCTGCCCACCCGCGCGCGCGACGTATTCGACGTCACCGGCGCCGGCGACACCGTGGTCGCCGTACTCGGCGCCGGGCTCGCCTGCGGCCTGGCGCTGGCCGAGGCCACCGCGGTGGCCAACGTCGCCGCCGGCATCGTCGTCGGCAAGCTCGGCACCGCCACCGTCGGCGCGGACGAGCTCGCCGAGGCGCTCCGGCGCGCGGTAGAGCCCGGCGCCGCAGCCTGAAACCATGAGGAACGCACCATGATCATCGTCACCGGCGGCGCCGGCTTCATCGGCAGCAACATCGTCCACGGCCTCAACGCCCGCGGCATCCGCGACATCCTCGTCGTCGACGATCTCAGCGACGGGCGCAAGTGCCTCAACCTCGCCGACGCCGACATCCTCGACTATGTGGACAAGGACGACTTCCTCGCCCGCATCCGGGCCGACGAAGGCTTCGGCCAGGTGGACGCGGTGTTCCACGAAGGCGCCTGCTCGTCGACCACCGAGTGGGACGGCCGCTTCGTCATGAAGGTGAATTACGAATACACCAAGGCCTTGCTCGCCTGGTGCGTCGCGCGCCGGACGCCGCTGATCTATGCCTCGTCGGCCTCGGTGTACGGCATGGGGCCGGTGTTCCGCGAGGGGCGCGAGTTCGAGCAGCCGCTGAACATGTACGCCTACTCCAAGTTCCTGTTCGACTGCCACCTGCGCCCGCAGCTCGCCGCCCTCGACAGCCAGGTCGTGGGCCTGCGCTACTTCAACGTCTACGGCCCGCGCGAGCAGCACAAGGGCGGGATGGCGAGCGTCGCCTTCCACTTCCACAACCAGCTGAAGGAATCCGGCCGGGTGCGCCTGTTCGAAGGCTCGGACGGCTACGGCCCGGGCGAGCAGCGGCGCGACTTCATCCACGTCGACGACATCGTCGCGGTGAACCTGTGGCTGCTCGACAACCCCCAGGTGTCGGGCATCTTCAACCTCGGCACCGGGCGCGCGCAGAGCTTCAACGACGTCGCCCACGCCGCGCTGCGCTGGCGGCGCGCCCGCGGCGAGGAAGGCGGCGGCATCGACTACATCCCCTTCCCCGAGCACCTCAAGGGCCGCTACCAGAGCTTCACCGAGGCCGACATGGGCGCCCTGCGCGCGGCCGGCTACGACCGCCCGTTCATGGACGTGGAGAGCGGCGTGCCCGCCTACCTCGACTGGCTCGCCACCCGTGGCTGAGCGCCCCGCCGGTGGCCGATGAGCCGGACGCGATGAACACGCCCGCCGTACCGCCCGCAGCCGGCGCGCGCGCGCCGGCCCGCCGCATCCTCGTCGTCGGCCCGTCCTGGGTCGGCGACATGGTGATGGCGCAGAGCCTGTTCAAGGCCCTCAAACAGCGCGGCGCATGCGCCATCGACGTGCTCGCGCCGGGCTGGTCGCTGCCCATCCTCGAACGCATGCCCGAAGTACGCCGCGGCGTCGCGATGCCGCTCGGCCACGGCGAACTCGGCCTCGGCGCGCGCCGTGCGCTGGGCCGCTCGCTCGCCGGCGAAGGCTACGACCAGGCGATCGTCCTCCCCGGCTCGCTGAAGTCCGCGCTGGTGCCCTTTTTCGCCGGCATTCCGCAGCGCACCGGCTTTCGCGGCGAGATGCGCTACCTGCTGCTCAACGACCTGCGCCGCCTCGACAAGGCCGCGCTGCCGATGACGGTGCAGCGCTTCATCGCCCTCGCCGCACCCGCCGGCGCGCCGCTGCCCGAGCCCTTGCCGCTGCCGCGGCTGGTGGCCCAGGCGGCCAACCAGCCGGTGCTGCGCGCACGGTTCGAGCTGCCCGCCGAACGCCCTGCGGTGGCCTTCATGCCCGGCGCCGAATACGGCCCCGCCAAGCAGTGGCCGATCCCGCACTTCGCCGCGCTCGCACGCGCGCTCGGCGCGCGCGGCTACCAGGTCTGGGTGCTCGGCTCGAACAAGGACCGCGCCGCCGGCGAAGCGATCGCCGCCGGCAACCCGGCGGTGACCAACCTCGCCGGCCTCACCGCCCTGGGCGACGCCGTCGACCTGCTGGCGATGTGCGCCGCCGCGGTCACCAACGACTCTGGCCTGATGCACGTCGCCGCCGCGCTCGAGGTGCCGCTGGTCGCGCTCTACGGCTCGTCCAGCCCGGAACACACGCCGCCGCTGGCGGAGCGCGTCGCGATCCAGACCCTGCGCCTGGAATGTTCGCCCTGCTTCCAGCGCACCTGCCCGCTCGGCCACACCCGCTGCCTCACCGACCTCGCCCCCGAGCGCATCCTCGCCGCGCTCGGCGGCCTCGGCCTCGCCGGGCTCGAGCATGCCGGCGGCGAGGCCGGAGCAGAAATCGTGCACTTCACCGGACGGGCCTGACGCGGCGATGCATGTGCTGATCGTCAAGACGTCCTCGCTCGGCGACGTCATCCACACCCTGCCGGCGCTCACCGACGCCGCGCGCGCGCTGCCCGGAATCCGCTTCGACTGGGTGGTGGAGGAAGCCTTCGCCGAGATCCCGCGCTGGCGCCCGGCGGTCGACCGGGTCATCCCGGTGGCAGTGCGGCGCTGGCGCAAGCATCCGCTGCGGGCCTGGCGCAGCGGCGAGTGGCGCGCGTTCACCGCGGCGATCGGCGCCCGGCGCTACGACGCCGTGATCGACGCCCAGGGTCTGCTCAAGAGCGCCTGGCTCGCCCGCCATGCGCGCGGCCCGGTGCACGGCCTCGACCGCCACTCGGCGCGCGAGCCGCTCGCCAGCCTGTTCTACCGCCACCGCCACGCCGTCGCCTGGGGCCGGCACGCGGTGCTGCGCGTGCGCGAGCTGCTCGCCGCCGCGCTCGGCTACGCCCTGCCCGACGGGCCCGGCGCAGCGGCCGACCCTTACGGCCTCGACCGCGCCCGCGTGCTCGCCGGCGCCGCGCAGGCGGCCGACCCCGGCGCACCCTATCTCGTCTTCCTCCACGGCACCACCTGGGCGACCAAGCACTGGCCCGAGCTGTACTGGCGCCGCCTGGCCGAGCGCGCCTGCGCCGCGGGCTGGCAGGTGCGCCTACCCTGGGGCAACGACACCGAGCGCGCCCGCGCCGAGCGTCTGGCCGAAGGGCTTGCCGGCGCCCGCGTGCTGCCGCGGCTGACGCTCGCCGGTGTCGCCGCCGAGCTTGCCGGCGCCCACGCCTGCATCGCCGTGGACACCGGCCTCGGCCACCTCGCCGCCGCCCTGGCAGTGCCCACGGTGTCGGTCTACGGCCCGACCAACCCCGGTTTCACCGGCGCCTGGGGCGCCGGCCAGCGCCACCTCGCCTCCGACTTCGCCTGCGCGCCCTGTCTGCGCAAGCGCTGCCGCTACACGCCGGACGCGGCCGACCGCGCCCGCCCCGACTTCGCCCGCGAGCAGCCGCTGTGCTTCACCCGCCTCGCACCGGAGCGGGTCTGGGCCGAACTCGCCGCCGTGCTCGACCGCAACGAGGCCGCCTGATGCAGCTCGCCTTCTGCCTGTACAAGTACTTCCCCTTCGGCGGCATGCAGCGCGACTTCCTGCGCATCGCCCAGGCCTGCCAGGCGCGCGGCCACGCGATCCGGGTCTATGTGCTGGAATGGCAGGGCGAAGTGCCGCCCGCCTTCGAGGTCGTGCAGGTGCCGGTGCGCGCACTGTTCAACCACCGCCGCTACCGCAAGTACACCGACTGGGTGCAGGCCGACCTCGCCCGCCGCCCCGCCGAGCGCGTGATCGGCTTCAACAAGATGCCGGGGCTGGACGTCTATTACGCCGCCGACCCCTGCTTCGAGGACAAGGCGCGCACCCTGCGCAACCCGCTCTACCGCCTGGGCGGGCGCTACCGCCACTTCGCCGCCTACGAGCGCGCGGTGTTCGGCGCCGACAGCCGAACGGAGATCCTGATGATCTCCGCCGTGCAGCAGCCGCTGTTCGTGCACCACTACGGCACGCCAGAACGGCGCTTCCATCTGCTGCCGCCCGGCATTGCGCCGGATCGACGCGCGCCGGCGAACGCGGGCGAGATCCGCGCCGCCTTCCGCCAGGAGTTCGGCCTCGCCGACGACGTCCTGCTGCTGGTCCAGATCGGCTCCGGGTTCAAGACCAAGGGCGTGGACCGCAGCCTCAAGGCGCTCGCCGCGCTGCCCGAGGCCCTGCGCCGGCGCACCCGGCTGATGGTGATCGGCCAGGATGACCCCAAGCCGTTCAAGCTGCAGGCCATCGCCCTGGGCCTGGCCGAGCATGTGCAGTTCCTGAAGGGCCGCAGCGACGTGCCGCGCTTTTTGCTCGGCGCCGATCTGTTGATCCACCCCGCCTACAACGAGAACACCGGCACCGTGCTGCTCGAAGCCATCGTCGCCGGTCTGCCGGTGCTCACCACCGCGGTCTGCGGCTACGCCCACTACATCACCGACGCCGATGCCGGCCGCGTCGTTCCCAGCCCGTTCGAGCAGGGCGCGCTCGACCTCCGCCTCGCCGAAATGCTCTCTGCCGACGACGACCGCCGCCGCTGGCAGGCCAACGGCCTCGCCTTCGCCGCCCGCGCCGACCTCTACAGCCTGCCCGAACGCGCCGCCGACTGGATCCTGCAGCCTGCGGCCGACGCCGCCGCCGCCCGACGATGACACCGCCCGCCTCCACCACGGCCCGCGCCGCGACCGCCACCCTCTTCGTCGACGAGCCCTTCCGCAGCCTGTGGCAGGGGCGCGACCCGTTCGCCGCGGTCGAGGCGCTGCAGGGCGAGGTGTTCCGCGAACTCGAAGGCCGGCGCACGCTGCGCACCGAAGTCGGCGGCCGCGCCTACTTCGTCAAGATCCACCGCGGCGTGGGCTGGGGCGAAATCTTCAAGAACCTGCTCTCGCTGCGCCTACCGGTGCTCGGCGCACGCAACGAGTGGCGTGCCATCGCCCGCCTGGGCGACGTCGGCGTCGCCACGATGCGCGCCGTGGCCTTCGGCGAGCGCGGCCGCAACCCCGCCCGCCAGCATTCGTTCATCATCACCGAGGCGCTCGCGCCGACCGTGAGCCTGGAAGACTACTGCCGCGACTGGCCGGCCCACCCGCCGCCGCCCGCGCTCAAGCGCGCCATGATCGAGCGCGTCGCCGAGATGGCCCGGCGCATGCACGAAGGCGGCATGAACCACCGCGACTTCTACCTCTGCCATTTCCTCCTCCACACCGCGCCGCCGCCCACCCCCGCTGCGCTGCACCTGTCGCTGATCGACCTCCACCGCAGCCAGGTCCGCCGCCGCACGCCGCGGCGCTGGCGCGACAAGGACCTGGCCGGGCTGTATTTTTCCGCGCTCGAGATCGGCCTCACCCGGCGCGACCTGCTGCGCTTTCTGCGCGCCTACTTCCCGGGGCCGCTGCGCGCCACCCTGCGCCGCGAGGCGGCGCTGCTGCGCAGCCTGGCACGGCGCGCGGACAAGCTGCACGCACGCTACCTGCGCAAGTACGCCCCGGAGGCACGCGAATGAGCACGCCGGCCCCGCTGCAGACGGCCGCGGCGCTGCGGGCGGCAGGCCGCCACCCGGTCCTGCCGCTACGCGTCCAGCTGGCCGACGGCCGCAGCCTCACGGTGCACCGCCTGCTGCGCGTGCTGCCGGGCAAGCGCCTGGTCGGCGAGGCCGAGTTCGAAGGCCGCCGCGTGCTCGCCAAGCTCTTCATCGCCCCCGCCAGCGCCCGCCACTGGCAGCGCGAACGCAGCGGCATCGAGGCCCTCGCCGCCGCCGCCGCCCTCCCCACTCCGGCGCTGCTCGCCGCGGCTCCCCTGGAAAACGGCGGCCACGCCCTGCTCACCGCCTTTCTCGACGGCGCCGACAGCCTCGCCGCACGCTGGGAGGCGGAGGCCGCCGAAGCGGCCGGCAGCGTGCGCGCCCTCGCCGTGCTCGCCCCCGCGTTCACCCTGCTCGGCCGCCTCCACGCCCGCGGCCTGGTGCAGGACGACCTGCATCTGGGCAACTTCCTGGTCCACGGCGGCCACCTGCTGGTGATCGACGGCGACGCGGTGCGCGCTCTGCGCCCCGGGCGGCCGCTCGATGCCGCCCAGGCCGCGGCCAACTTCGCCATCCTCGCCGCGCAGCTGCCGGCGGCGTGGGACGCCCACCTCCCGCGCCTGGTCGAGGCCTGGCACAGCGCCGACGATGCCCTGCCCGCACTCGACGTCCCCGCCCTGCGCGCCCGCATCGCCGCCACCCGCAGCGCCCGCCTGCAGGCCTTTCTCGGCAAGGTCCTGCGCGACTGCACCCTGTTCCGGGTGGAACAGCGCCTCGACCGCTTCAGCGCCGTAGTGCGCGACCAGGCCGAAGCGCTCGCCCCCCTGCTCACCGACCCCGACCGCGCCCTCGCCGCCGGCCAGCTGCTCAAGGACGGCGGCACATGCACGGTGGCGCGTACCGAAATCGCCGGCCAGGCGCTGGTGATCAAGCGCTACAACATCAAGAATGCCGGCCACGCGCTGTCACGCGCCTGGCGTCCGAGCCGCGCCGCCCATTCCTGGGTCGCCGGCCACCGCCTCGCCTTTCTCGGCATCGCCACACCGGCGCCGCTGGCCCTGGTCGAAGAGCGCCTCGGCCCGCTGCGCCGGCGCGCCTGGCTGGTCAACGCCTGGTGCCCGGGGCGGAACCTGCTCGAGCACCTCGCCCCGCATGTCGATCGCGCCCCGCCCGCGGCCGAAGCCGAGGCCCTGCGCCAGCTGTTCGCCACCCTGCACCGCGAGCGCATCTCGCACGGCGACCTCAAGGCCAGCAACCTGCTGTGGCATGAAGGCCGCATCGTCGTCATCGACCTCGACGCCCTGCGCCAGCACCGCAGCGCCGCGGCCCACGCCCGCGCCTGGCGGCGCGATCGTGCCCGCCTGCTGCGCAACTGGCCGGCGGGCAGCGCCCTGCACCGCTGGCTGGACGCCGAATTACCCGCCGCCTGATGCCGGGGCCGCGCCGCCCAACCGCAGGCACGTGCAGCCGCCAGCGGGCCTTCAGCGCATCTCGAACGCTTCCTGATGGAAGCGGATGCCGCTCGCACCCATGCTACGGAACCCCTTGCGCAGCCGCTCGGCGAGGCCCTGCGGCCCGCAGAACCAGACTTCGAGCGCCTCCTTTTTCCCCATGCGCTCTCCCAGGACTTCCGCGCTCAGGCTTTCGTTGTGCATGCTGCTGATGACGTGCAGCCGCACCGACGGCAGCGCCGCGCACAAGATTTCGAGGCGGGCGACGAATGGATCCGCGGCACGGTCGCGCACGCAGTAATAGAAGTCCACGTCGGGCGCCTGCTCCGGTCTCGCCTGCAAGGCCTCCAGCCAGGAGAGGAAGGGGGTCACGCCGATCCCGCCGGCAACCCACGCCTGGCCCCGCCGGCCTCGTCCGCGCTGCAGCTCGAAGCAGCCATACGGTCCCTCGACGTCCACCGCCTGGCCCGCCTCGAGCCGCCGGGCCAGGCCCCGGGTGTAGTCGCCCAGCGCCTTGATCTCGAAAGTGACGCGGCGGTCGCCACGATCGGCGCCGGCGATCGTGAACGGATGAGCGCCCTCGAGGCGGTCGAAGGTGGCAAAGGCGAATTGCCCGGGGCGATGCCCGCGCCAACCCTCGTCCAGGAAACAGGTGACCTGGGTGAGGCCCGGGCCGGATTCACGGACCGACTCCACCACGCCGCCGACGCGACGGCGGTGGCCGATCCGGCCCGCCAGGGCGAGCCCGCTGGCAGCCACGCCGGCGGCGATCAGCAGCGCAAGCAGGACACCGACCGGCCGCCCCCAGTAATCGAGCGGCGCCAGGGAGGCGGCATGAAAGGCCAGCACCAGATACAGCGCCGGCATCACTTTATGCAGGTAACGCCAGATCCTGAACGGAAAGCGCTTCCATAGCGTCAGCACCAGCATCGCCAACAGCGCATAGACCGCGAACTCGCCGAGTTCCTCGGCAAGGTCGCGCATCGCCTCCAGGAAGTCGCCGCCACGATCCTTGGGCAGGCGGCCTTCGCGGCCGAAGACCGCCTTGATCACGCCGGCCGACATCTCGACCAGCCAGTGCAGCGCGGCAAAGCCGATCGCCAGGATGCCCGCCCATTTGTGGACGCGGTAGATGCGGTCCATGCCGCCGAAAGGGCGCTCCAGCCAGGCCGGCCGGGTAGCGAGCACCATCGCCAGGGACATCAAGGCCAAGGACCACAGCCCGGTGAGCGTCAGCGCATGTTCGCGCACCGCCCACGGATTGCCCGGCCCCGCACCGGCGGGACCCGGCGCCGACAGCAGCGCCCAGCCCCATGCCAGAGTCACCAGAGCGAGGAAGGCAGATAAAAAGCGTTTCACGGCCCCCTCCCCTCAATCGTCCTCGAAATAGCCTTTCTCGGCATCGAGGTGGCACGCGCCGCAGTTGGCCTTGCTCCCCACATCCTTGCGCGTCCAGTCGGATTTCGGCACCTCGTCGTGCTCGTGCACCCATTTCGGCAGCTCGGTGATGCGAAGCGGCGCTTCGCCCGGGCGCAGACCGCGCAGCAGCTTGCCGGCCCGGCCCGAGGCATCGCCCGCACGATCGGTCAGGTAACGGGTGATCGCGGCGGCGGTGTCGGCATCGACGCTGGCGTCGTCGCCGAAATGATTCGCCAGTTCACCCATCATGCGTTGCCACGATGCCGCCGGCAGCATCGATGGCGGAAAGGCGAGATGGCAGCTGCCGCACTCCTGCAGCGTGAGCTTGTCGGTCACCGGCGGGTAGTAATCCTGGTCTCCGGCCCGGGCACGGCCGAAAAGCAGTACGGTCACGGCGAGCACGGCGACACCGAGGGCGAGCGGACGAAAGGGAACGGTTTTCATGGGGAATCTCCGTGATCGGTGCTTACTGCGTCGCCATCCAGGCGAGCCAGTCGCCCTTCTCGCGTGCGCTGCACTCGCGGCCCAGCACCTCGGTGCAGTTGCGCTTGAACCATTTCTCGACCTTCGCCGGATCGGTGTAGCGGGATGCCGCCACCGACGCCGCCATCGGCTCGATGCCTTTGCCGGTGCGGGTCCGGCCGGGGGCGCGCGCATCATCGCCATGACATGAGGTGCACGCCGGGGTATCGGGCTTGCCACCGGCGTGGCGGGTGCGATGCAGGGTTTCGCCACGATCGGCCGAGAAGCCGGCGAAAGCGGGGTCGGCGGCACGCGCCTCGGCCGCATAGCGGGTGATCAGATCGGCGGGCGGGGCCGCCAGCGCCCCGGCACTCGCGCCGATGCAGCACGACAATGCGATCGTGCGGAATTTGCAGTTCATGGTTCGCTCCTTGATCCGGGTCGGAAACTCGACCGGACGGGCAGGCCGGATGCCACTCGTCCGCCATTCGTCCGGAATCGGGTGCCCAGTGTGCAAGGGCGCGAATGAATCGAAGCTGAACGCACGACGCGCGTGCGGCGGCGAGGGGCGGAAGCCGCGGTTCAGCTCCGGTTCAGGATGAATGGGCCACGCTCCCGCCTTTCCTGACCACGGAGCCATTCCCATGAAGACCGCCTTTTTACGCGCCTCGCTGCTGTCCGTGCTCGTCGCCGGCAGCGTCCTGCAAGCGCACGCCGCAGCGGACGAACCGTCATCCCTTCCACAGGAAACCTGCGCATCGGTTCGCCACGAGATCGATGCCGTGAACGCGCATTTGCGCGCGGCGCAGGCCGATCGGGCCGGGCAAGCGCCGGCATCCGCTGGCGAAGCGAAGCTGGCCCTCGAACTCGGCGCGCACCTCGACGTCTTGCGCGCGAATCTGCCCGCGCAGCGGACGCCGCGGGCCCAAGCCAGCCTGCTGCTGAGCGACATGCGCGATGCTTTGTCACTGATGCGCAACGCCACCCACATCGATGCCCGCCAACTCGCCGTCCGGCGGCTGGAAGAGGACCATCGTCTTTACGATGTGCTGCTGCAAACCCTGGGATGCGCCGACCCCCGACCGACAGCCCTCTGAGCCGATGAAAGCCTTCACCCCGCGCCAGGCGTTGCTGCTCTCGCTCGCTGCGGCGCTGATCACGATTGCGATGAAAACCGGCGCCTGGTGGCTCACCGGCTCGATCGGCTACCTGTCCGACGCGCTCGAATCGGTGGTCAACCTGGCCGGGGCCGGCTTTGCCCTGTGGATGGTGTCGTACGCGCGGCAGCCCGCCGACGACGACCACCAGTACGGCCACGGCAAGGCCGAATATTTCTCCGCTGCCTTCGAAGGCGGCCTGATCTTCATCGCCGCGCTGGTCATCCTGCTCACTGCCGGCGAGCGCCTGCTCAATCCGCTGCCGATCGGCGACCTCGGCGTCGGCACCTTGCTGTCCGTCGGCGCGAGCCTGGTCAATTTCCTCGTCGCGCGCGTGCTGCTCCAGGTCGGTCGCGCACACCGCTCGCTGGCGCTCGAGGCCGATGCGCGCCACCTGATGGCGGACGTATGGACGACCGCCGGCGTGGTCTGCGGCGTCGGCCTGGCCGGCGCGACCGGCTGGAACTGGCTCGACCCCGTCGTCGCCGGCGCCGTCGCACTCAACATCCTGCGCGAGGGCGGGGAATTGATGCGGCGCTCGATCGACGGCCTGATGGACCGCACACTATCCGACGCGGACGTCGCCGCGATCGAGCGCGCCCTCGGCGAAGCGTCACCGCCGGGATGCTTCCATGCCAAGCTCACGACCCGTGCCGCGGGCGCGGTACACTTCGCCCACGTAGAGCTGTGCGTTCCCGGAGACTGGACCGTGGCCGATGCCCACGCAGTTGCCGACACGCTCGAGCGCGCCGTGCAGGAGCGGACCGGAACCCGTCTCTCGACCCACCTCGAACCGATACCCTCCACCGCTGCCCGAAGCACCGCAGCGGGCCCGGTCTGAGCATCGCCCGCTCCATCAACCCGAACCCATCCAGACCGATGCACCTGCTCATCATCGAAGACGACCGCACGATCGCCGAGAACATCTACGAGTACCTGGAGGCACGCGGCCACCAGTGCGATTACGCCGACTCGATCGCGACGGCATCGGCCTTGCTCGCACGCGCCCCGTTCGATGCGCTGGTCCTGGACCGCAACCTCCCCGACGGCGACGGCCTCGTGCTCGCCCGCCGGCTGCGGGCCGAGGGCCGCGCAACACCGATCCTGGTGCTGACCGCGCGCGACGCGCTGGAAGACAAGCTCCTCGGCTTCGAGGCCGGCAGCGACGATTACCTGGTGAAGCCCTTTGCGCTACAGGAGCTCGAAGTGCGCCTGCTGGCGCTGGCGCGGCGCAGCACCGCCCGCCCGGCCGATCCGGTGCTGCACCACGGCGAGCTGGAGTTCAAGGCCGCAACACAGGAGGTGCGGCTGCAGGGCCGTCTCCTCGCACTGCCCCCGAAAGCCCTGCGTCTGGTCGCCGAACTGCTCTCGCAGCCCGAGCGCGTGTTCTCCCGGCGCGAGCTGGAGATCGCGGTCTGGGGCCACGAGCAGGACAGCAGCGACAATCTGCGCAGCGTGCTACACACCCTGCGTCGCGCCTTCGGCGACGACGCCCCTACCCAGGTGGTGAATGTCCATGGCCTCGGCTACAAGCTCGTCACCCGCTGAGAGCGCCGCACACCGCAGCGGACGGCGCTGGCTGTCGGGCGGGATGCGCATCCGGATCGCGGTGTCGGTCACGGCCATGCTGGTCGTCCTCATCGTCGCGCAGTCGCTCGCCCTGGTGGGGCTCTACGAGGAGATGGAAGAAGAGTTCATCGACGGCACGCTCGACGAGCAACTGCAGTACAGCATCGAGCACAGCCGCCAGCTCGGCATCCTGATCGGGCCGCAGACGCCGGATATGACCCTCTACCGTTTCACGCCGGGGGCGGAACTGCCGCAAGGGCTGAGCCCGGAACTGGCCGGACTTCCGCTCGGCAATCACGAGGACTGGTCCTCCGGGCGCGAACTGCACGTCGCCGTCCGCGGGGCCGACGGCCAGCGCTACGTCCTCGTCTATGACGAGTCGGAGCATCGCGCGCGCGAGTCTGCGGTGATCACCGCAGTCGTGATCGGCGACCTGATGCTGGTCGCCCTGTCCTTCATTCTCGTCTACGCAATCGCCGGCCGGATGACGCGCGGCCTGGAGACGCTCGCCGAACGCGTCGAGGGCGAGCGCGACGGCACCCCCTTCGCCGAAGAAAGTCTCGACGCCGAACTCCTTGCCGTGGCACGCGCCCTGGACCGGGCCGAGGCCCGGCAGGCGGCCGTGCTCGCACGCGAGCGCGACTTCAGCGCCAATCTGTCGCACGAGCTGCGCACCCCCCTGGCCGGTATCCGCAGCGACGCCGAAATGCTGCTCACCGACAGCTCTCTGTCCGACAAGGCCCGTCGCCGTGCCGAGCGCATCATCGCCACCACCGACCGCACGACCACGCTCGCCCACAGCCTGCTGCTGCTCGCCCGTGAAGCCCGGCCGCAAGTCGTCGAGCCGGTCAACCTGGGGGCGGCGGTACGCAGCGCATGGAGCCGCCTGCACCCCGCCGGGGCCGAGGCACTGACGATCCGCATCGACCCCCAGGCCGAAGTCGCAACCGACCCCAACCTGCTGGCGCTGGTGCTGCACAACCTGCTGGAGAACGCACTCCGCCACGGCGAAGGGCACGCGATCGAGGTGGTGCAGGAAGGGCGCCGGCTCGAGGTGCTCGACCGCGGCGCGGGCTTCGGGACGGAAGATCCGATGCGCTGCTTCGAGCGCTTCCGGCGCGGCGGGAGCAAACCGGGGCACGGCCTCGGCCTGGCGCTGGTCCGGCACATCTGCACGGCCTGCGGCTGGACCGTCCACGCCGCGAACCGGCCCGACGGCGGCGCCTGCCTGACGATCGACTTCGGCGCAGGGCCGGCGTAGGCGTAGGCGTAAGCGGGTAGCGCTCACACTTTCCTCACACCCGCATCACGCTTTCCTCACGGGCACCTCCGTAGATTGCGCGGATCCTCTCCGGCTCCGCGCGACCATGCCCGAACGGCGTCAGCCCCTCGCTTACTCCCTCACCGCACCCAGCGGCACTCCGACCGGCGCGAAGACTCGCGCGCGCGGCGTTTCCGCACTCTCATCCGTCTGGACGGCCGCAACGCGCTGGCGCCCCGAAGTTTCCATCGAAGGCCTGCTGCTCGGTATCAGCCTGTACTTCTCGCTCGCCTGCAACAGGCCTTTCTGGCACGCCTTGCTGGCGAGCCACGGCAGCGGCGGCGAAGCCCCTGCCTACGCTCTCGCGGTCGGGGTGGCCCTGACGGCGCTGAACTTCCTGCTCCTCGCGCCCCTGCTCAACCGCTGGACGACGAAGCCGCTGCTGGGCGCACTGATCCTCATGGCCGCCGTCGCGCGCTACTACGCCGACCACTTCGGGGTGTATTTCGACCCGAGCATGCTGCGCAACGTGCTGCGCACCGATGTCGCCGAAGCGCGCGAACTGCTCACAGCCGGTTTCTTCCTGCAGGTCGCCGCGCTGGCTCTGCCAGCGCTCTTCATCCTGCAGCGCGCCCGTCTGCGCCAGCGTCCACTGCGGCGAGCGCTGGCGATCCGCAGCGCGTCCGTCGTGCTCGCACTGATCGTGACCGCAGGCGCGCTCGGTAGTGTGTTCAAGGATTTCTCGGGGGAGATGCGCAACCACAAGGAACTGCGCTACCTGATCACGCCGGCCGCTCCGCTCTGGTCGCTTGCACGCGTGCTGACCCGGGACGCGCACGCGGCCAGCCTGCCGCGCCGGCCGGTCGGCGCGGATGCCCGCCTGGGGGCGAGTTGGGCCGCGGCGAAAAAGCCGGTCCTGTTCGTGATCGTGGTCGGCGAGACCGCACGCGCGGCCAACTGGGGGCTGAACCACGGGGCGGAGCAATCGCCGGTCCACGACACCACGCCCGAGCTTGCCGGGCGCCAGGTCGTCAATTTCCCGGAGGTGACCAGCTGCGGCACCAACACCGAGGTGTCGGTGCCCTGCATGTTCTCGGTGCAGGGACGGCGCCACTACGACGAGGACGCCATCCGCGGCAGCGAATCCCTGCTCGACACCCTGCGGCACGCCGGCCTGCGGGTGGTATGGAACGACAACCAGTCGGGCTGCAAGGGCGTGTGCGCAGGCGTGGAGAGCATGCGTCCGGAGCCGGCCAGCCTGCCGGAGCTGTGCCAGGGCGAGCGCTGCCTCGATGCAGCCCTGCTCGAAAGCAGCCGCGGCCTCCTGCACGATGCCGACGGCAACCTCGTGCTGGTCCTGCATCAGCTCGGCAACCACGGTCCCGCCTACTTCCGCCGCTACCCGGACGCCTTCCGCCGCTTCACGCCCACCTGCGACGACGAGGACCTGTCGCAATGCAGCCGCGAACAGGTCAGCAACAGCTACGACAACGCCCTGCTGTACACCGATCATCTACTCGCGGGCGGCATCGACCTGCTGCAGGAGCTGGTCCCGCGCTACGACACCGCGCTGCTCTACGTCTCCGATCACGGCGAGTCGCTCGGCGAGAAGGGCCTCTACCTGCACGGCCTGCCGTACTCGATCGCCCCCGCGGAACAGACCCGCGTGCCGATGGTGATGTGGCTGTCGCCCGGCTTCGCCGCCCGCAACCGGCTCGACCCGGCCTGCCTGCGCACACAGGCCGCGAGACCGATCTCGCACGACAACCTCTTTCACACCGTCCTCGGCCTGCTCGACGTGAACACCTCGGTGCGTGACCAGACGCTGGATCTAACCGCCCCCTGCCGGAGCTGACGGCATGCCGACGAAAGAGCTCACCGCCGCCATGTCCGCACCCGGATTCGATTCAACGCGCAGATGGCTGCTGTCGCAGTACGCGCTCCTCGCACTGAGCGCACTGCTGTTGTTCTGGGCATTCGAAGGCAGCGACCTCGACCGCCGGCTTGCGCGGATCTTCTTCGACCCGGAACTCGGGGTCTTCCCGTTGCGGCGGGCATGGTTTCTCGAGGCCGTGATGCACAGGGCGGCCAAGCAGGCCACCTATGTCCTGGTGGCGGCGAGCCTCTGGCTGTGCTGGCAGGGCTGGAAGGGCCGGCTGAGCTGGCTGCCGCCGCGCAATGCCCTGCTCGCGGCGATTGGCATGGTGGCGATTCCGGCCGCGACCTCGGCCGTGAAGCTGATGACGGCGCGTTACTGCCCGTGGGACACCATCGATTTCGGCGGCTATGCGCCCTACCTCCACCTGTTCGAGGCCGCCCCCCGGGGCATCAAGGCCGGTCAGTGCTTCCCGGCTGGCCATGCATCCACGGGTTTCCTGTGGATCGTCTGGGCCGTGGCGCTCAGACCGGTCGGGCGACATGCAGTACGCCGTGCGCTCCTGGCCGCGCTGCTCGCGGGAGGGATCCTCGGCACGGCACGCATGCTGCAGGGGGCGCACTTCCTGTCCCACACGCTGTGGACGTTGTGGCTGGCGTGGATGCTGAGCACCACCCTCGCCGTCGTTGTCCGCGCCGACATCCGTCTTTACACGCCCCCGACTACGGCCTACCCATGAACCGCCCCACCCTGCACACGGCCGCACCGATCAGCCTGCGCGCCCACTTCGGCTTCCTCCTCGGCAGTGCCGCCATGCTGCTGTTGATGTTCTTCCTGCTGCGCCTGGCGCTGCTGGTGCACAACCGGGAACTGATCGACGGCATCGCGCCTGCCATCCTGGCCGAGGCCTTTTTCAACGGCCTGCGCTTCGACCTGCGGGTCGTAACGTTCATCTGCCTGCCCCTGGTGCTGTCGCTCGCAAGCACGCACGCGATGGCCGCCCGCGGCGCCCACCGGCTGTGGCTGACTGCCTGCGCCAGCGTGGTGCTGCTGCTCGGTGTCATCGAGCTCGATTTCTACCGCGAATTCCACCAGCGCCTGAACAAGCTGTTCTTCCAGTATTTCAAGGAAGATCCGGCTACCGTCCTGAGCATGGTCTGGCACGGCTTCCCGGTGGTGCGCTACGTGTTTGCCTGGCTGGCGGCCACCGCCCTGCTGGCCTGGCTGTTCCATCGGCTCGATCACTCCACACGGCCCTGCCCGACGGAGGCGATGCGGGGCAGCGCGCGTCCGGGCTGGCGCTGGCTGGCGCTGCTGCTGGGCGTGGTGGTGTCGGTGGCGGCCGCGCGCGGCACGCTGCGCCAGGGACCACCGCTGCGCTGGGGCGATGCGTTCACGACCGACTCGATGTTCGCCAACCATCTCGGCCTCAATGCGGCGCTGACGCTGTACGACGCCGCCCGGCACGAGCTGTCGGACCAGCGCAAGCGCGCCTGGCTGGACGCGATCGCCGACAGTGAGGCGACACGCGTCGTTCGCGAGCTGCTGCTGACGCCGAACGACACGCTGGTCGACGCCGATCGAGCCGCCGTGCGCCGCCACTACGTGCCGCCCGCGGCCAGCGCGCTGCCGGTGCGCAACGTCGTCGTGATCCTGCTCGAGAGCTTCGCGGGACGTTACGCCGGCGCCCTCGGCGACGGCAACGGCATCACGCCGCAGTTCGACCGGCTGGCGCGTGAAGGCCTGCTGTTTACCCGGGTGTTCTCGAACGGCACGCACACCCACCAGGGCATGTTCGCCACGATGTCCTGCTTTCCCAACCTGCCCGGCTTCGAGTACCTGATGCAGACGCCCGAGGGCGCACAGAAATTCTCCGGCTTGCCGCAGCTGCTCGGCGCCCGCGACTTCGACGACCTTTATGTCTACAACGGCGACTTCGCCTGGGACAACCAGGCCGGTTTCTTCGGCAACCAGGGCATGACGACCTTCATCGGCCGCAGGGATTTCGTGAACCCGGTGTTCTCGGACCCGACTTGGGGCGTTTCCGACCAGGACATGTTCGACCGCGCCGTCACCGAACTGCGCAAGCGCGGCGACAAGCCCTTCTACGCCCTGCTGCAGTCGCTCTCCAACCACAGCCCCTATGCGCTGCCCGATCCGCTGCCGGTCGAACCGGTGACGGGCCACGGTGCCTACGACCAGCACCTGACCGCGATGCGCTATTCGGACTGGGCGCTGGGCCGCTTTTTCGAGCAGGCGCGGCAACTGCCCTCGTTCAAGGACACGCTGTTCGTGATCGTCGGCGACCATGGCTTCGGCGGCGTGGAACAGCTCACCGACATCGACCTGCTGCGCTTCCACGTGCCGCTGCTGCTGATCGCCCCCGGCATCCAGGAGAAGTTCGGCGCCACGCGCGACGTCGTCGGCACCCAGGTCGACGTCGTGCCGACGATCATGGGCCGGCTCGGCGGCGCGGCCACCCACCAATGCTGGGGCCGCGACCTGCTCGCACTGCCGGCGGGTGACGCCGGCTTCGGCGTCATCAAGCCCTCCGGCAGCAGCCAGAACGTCGCCATCCTCGAAGGCGACACCGCGCTGGTGCTGTCCGAAGACCGCCAGGGCAAGCTCTACCGCTACCGCGTGGGCGCGACCGCCGCAGCGGGCACGTTCGAGGATGCCGCACGGCAGCAGGCCATGGCACGCCGGCTGGAAGCCTTCCTGCACGCGGCAACCCGCAGCCTGCTCGAAAACACTGCCGGAGTCACCACGGCGCACGCGACGGCCGCGGCCAACGCCCCTCGCCGGCCAGCTGCTGGCGAGCGATGACGACACCGTGAGCACTCGGGCCCGGCCAAAGAGGCCATGGCGCGCGGGCACTCCGTTTGTTAAGCTTTTCTTAAACCCGGACGTACATGCTGGTCCGGACCGAATCCGATCACGCCCACCCCGACATGGAGAGGAACAACGAATGCCGATGAAGCAAGCACCGGTCGACCTGGCGTTCTCGCATAAATACGACCGCGCCCACGCGACCCAGTATCTTGCCAAGCACCAGGACGGCCTCGCCCGGCGTCTCTCCCACCTGCGCGACATCCAGCTCGCGCGCCGCGCGCTCGCCCAGGCCGGCGATCCGCAGCGGGTGCTCGATCTGCCCTGCGGCGCCGGCCGCTTCTGGCCGCTGCTGGCCGAGCGTCCGGATCGCGAAATCCTTGCCGCCGACAACTCCGAATCGATGCTGGAAACGGCGCTCGCCAACCAGCCGGCCGACATCGTCCGCCGCGTGCAGGCCTTTCGCACCTCGGCCTTCGCCATCGACCTCCCCGACGGCGCCGTCGACTGCATCTTCTGCATGCGCCTGCTGCATCACATCAGCGACAGCGCACACCGCCTGACCATGCTGAAGGAGTTCCACCGGGTCAGCCGCGACACTGTGATCCTCTCGCTCTGGGTCGATGGCAACTACAAGGCCTGGAAGCGTGCCCGCCTCGAACGGCGCCGCGCCGCGGCGGGCAAAACCGGCAGCAATGCCAACCGCTTCGTCGTCTCCCGCAGCGTGATCGAGGATGAATTCGTCCGTGCCGGTTTCGGCATCGTCGGCCGGCACGATTTCCTGCCCGGCTATGCGATGTGGCGGGTCTATGTCTTGCGCAAGGCGGCGCCGTCATGCCGGTAAGCGCCGGCACCGGCCCTGCCCAACCTTTCATCCACTGGTGGAACACGCGGGGCGAGTGGGTCGAGGCGCCGAATGTCCGCCGCGGCGGCAACAGCGGAGTGCAGTTGCTGCGCGGCGAAACGGGATCGATGCTGTATGTGAAGCGGCAAACGGGCCATGTCCACCGTTCCCTGCGGCATCCTTTCGGCCGCCCCACGGTGCTGCGCGAGGCGGAAGCCCTGCGCGCCCTCGCCGCCCTCGAAGTGCATGTGCCGACGCTGACCTACTGCGGCGCCCGCAATCAGGACGGCCAGTGGCAGGCGATCCTCGTCACCGAGGCGCTCGAGGGCTACCTGAACCTGGACGCCTGGTACCGCCAGCCGCACGACCCCGCCACCCGGGCGGCGATGTTACGCCAGCTCGCGCAAACGCTCGCCCGGATGCATCGCGGCCACTGGCAGCACGGCTGCCTCTATCCCAAGCACATTTTCGTGCGTAGCACCGAAGACAGCGCGGCGGTGGATGTCGCCCTGCTCGATCTGGAAAAGGCCCGCCGCCGGCTCCTGCCGCGGCTGGCGTCACGCCACGACCTCGCTCAGCTCGACCGCCACCGCGGCCCGATGCCCGACACCGACTGGCGGGATCTCCTCGATCATTACCAGCACGCTCTGGCTGCGCTGTCCCCGCCCTGACCACCATGGCGGCGGTCTGAAGCGCGCTCAGCCTTCGTCGCGGAACTGCATTGCGTGCAGGCGGGCATACGCTCCGCCCGCCGCCAGCAGTCCGGCGTGGGTGCCACGTTCGACGATCCTGCCCTGATCCATCATCAGGATCAGGTCGGCCTTCTCGATCGTCGACAGGCGGTGGGCGATAACCAGCGTGGTACGCCCCGCGGTGGCATGGTCGAGCGCAGCCTGGATGTGGCGCTCGGATTCGGTGTCGAGTGCCGAGGTGGCCTCGTCGAGGATCAGGATCGGTGCGTCCTTGAGCAGCGCACGGGCGATCGCCAGGCGCTGGCGCTGGCCGCCGGAGAGGGTCACGCCGTTCTCGCCGATCTCGGTGTCGAAGCCCTGCGGCAGGCGATCGATGAACTCCTTCGCATAGGCCGCTTCGGCCGCGGCCTCGATCGCCGCGCGCGGCGCCCCGGCCAGATCGCCATAGGCGATGTTGTTCGCCACGGTGTCGTTGAACAGGGTGACCTGCTGGGTCACGAGCGCGATGTGGCGGCGCAGGTTGCGCAGGCGGTAGGCGCGCGCCTCGACCCCGTCGATCAGGATGTGGCCGTCCTCGTAGTGGTAGAAACGCGGGATCAGGTTCGCCAGCGTGGTTTTTCCGCTGCCCGAGCGCCCCACCAGCGCCACCATCTGCCCGGGCGCGACGTCGAAGGCGATGTCGTGCAGCACGGGACGCTCCGCACCCGGGTAGCGGAAGGCCAGCCCGCGGACCTCGATCCGCCCCTCGACCCGCTCGCGCTCGACGGTGCCGTCGTCGACTTCCGGCGTCTCATCGAGCTGTTCGAAAATGCTCTCCGCTCCCGCCACGCCGCGCTGGATCGTCGAGCTCACTTCGGAGAGCTGGCGGATCGGCTTGGGCAGCAGGCCGGCCGCGGTAATGTAGGCGACGAGATCGCCGGCGCTCGAGTCGCCGCGCAGCAGCAGCACCAGGAACAGCACCACCGCCATCGCCGCGTAGGTCACCAGCTGCAGGCTCGGGGTGAAGATCGCGTTGGTCCGCACCATCCGCAGCTGCTTGCGGGTGTTGTTCGCGCTCGCCGCGGCGAAGCGTCCCGACTCGTAGGCTTCACCGCCGAAGCTGCGCACCACCCGATAGCCCTGGATGGTTTCCGAGGCCACATGGGTGACGTCGCCCATCGCGACCTGGATCTTCTTCGCCTGCTTGCGGAACTTGCGGCTGGCGATATTCACCAGCACGCCGATCACCGGCAGCACCGCCACCATCACCAGCGTAAGCTTCGCGTTCATCCACAGCAGGTAGATGACGAGGAAGATCGCCGTCAGCCCCTCGCGGAACACGATCTTGATCGCGTCGGTCGCCGCCCCCGTCACCATGGTCACGTTGAAGGTGATGCGCGAGATCAGGTGGCCGGTGTTGTGCGCGTCGTAGTAGCGGTTGGGCAGCCGGAGCAGGCTGTCGAACAGGCGCACGCGCAGATCGTGCACCAGGCCCAGCGACACCCTGGCCAGGAAGTAGTTGCCGAGATAGGACCCCAGCCCCTGCCACAGCGCGATCAGCACGATCATCAGCGGCACCGCCTTCATCAATGCCACCCCATCGACCAGCGCCACGCCCACGTCCAGCGCCGCCGCCGGGTCGGTGAGGCCGTCGACGAAATACTTCATCACCGCGGCCAGCATCGGCTGCGACGAGGCGAAAACGATGAAGCCCAGAATGCTGACGGCGAAGGTGCCGATGTAGGGCCGCACATAGCCCAGCAGGCGGAGGTAGATCTTGAGGCTGGATGCGGTTTTGGTTTCCGCGCCGGTTGTGGACATGGCGGGTGGTGCGCTGGTGGAACGGGCGATGTTACCATGCGCCGCCAGCCACACCCCCACTATCCTGGCCGGTAGAATCCGCCCTTTCGATACGCAGGCCCAACGGTGATCCGGCTCAGCCACTCCGACTATCTCGCAATGCGCGCCCATGCCCGGGTAATCGAAGCCGACCTCCTCGGCAACAAGGTATTGGCGCTGAGCGACGGCAGCTTCCTCAAGCTGTTCCGCCGCAAGCGGCTGTTGTCGTCGGCGGCCTGGCATCCCTACGCCAACCGCTTCGCCGACAATGCCCGCGGACTGGCAGCGCTGGGCATCTGCTCGCCGGAGCCGGTCGCGGTGTACCGTATCCGGTCGATCGCCCGGGACGCGGTACGTTACCGGCCGCTGGCAGGCAGTACGCTGCGCCAACTGGCTACCGCCGGTACCGGACCAGCCGACCTGCGATACCGCCTGGGCCGCTTCGTCGCCCGCTTGCATCAGCTCGGCGTGTACTTCCGCTCGCTGCACCTGGGCAACATCGTCCTCACCCCGGCGGGCGAGCTGGGCCTCATCGATGTCGCTGACCTGCGGATCACCCGCCGGCCCCTGCACTACCACCGCCGGCGGCGCAATATGAAGCACCTGCTCCGCATCGAAGCCGACCGCGCCTGGCTCACTGCCGACGGCACCGCCGCCTTCCGTGCCGGCTACGCCGAGGGAGCAGGCGACACCCGCATCGCCGACGCCGTTGTCCCGACCTGACCACGACCGCTCCACGCCTGCATGAACCCGACACACGACGACCTCGCCGATCCCGCACCGGCCGCAACCTGCCCGATCTGCAGCGGTGCCGCACGCTACGACTTCAGCGGCCGCGACCTGATGTTCGACCTCCATCGCCGTCACGATTACTGCCGCTGTGTCGCCTGTGACTGCATCTTCCAGCAGCCGATGCCGGATGCGGCCACGATCGCGGGCTTTTATCCGCCCCACTACGACATCTACGAGGAAGAAAAGGCGTCCCGCCCGCCCAGCCGGGTGAAGAAGGCGGTGCTCAGTCATCGCTTCGGCTACCGCCACCTGGCAGGCGGGCCGGTCGATGCGCTGCTGGCACGGCTGGCGGCGCCATTCGTCGATCTCGATCCGCCGCCCTTCATTCCCGGCGGACAGCTGCTCGACGTCGGCTGCGGCAACGGCCGCTTTCTTGCTTCCATGCGCGCACTCGGGTGGACGGTGCAGGGCGTCGAGTTCAGCCCCGACGGCGTGCGCGCGTGCCACAAGGCCGCACTGCCGGTCCATCACGGCAATCTCCCCTCGGCGCGCTTCGCCGACGACCGTTTCGACGTCATTACCGTGCGGCACGTGATCGAGCACATCCCGGAGCCGCAAGCCTTCGTCGCCGAGATCACCCGCATCCTCAAGCCAGGCGGCCGGCTGATCATGGAAACGCCGAACAGCGACGCCCTCGGCCGCGCCTGGCTGAGCGCGAACTGGTTCGCCAACGAAATCCCGCGCCACCTGTTCCTCTACAATCCGCGCAACCTTGAATTGCTGCTGGCATGCCACGGCCTCGTCCCCGACCGCCTCCGCCTCGGCACGACTCCGAAGATTTTCCTCAACAGCCTCGACTACATCCTGCGCAACCGCGGCAAGCCGTCGAAGAAAATCCGCTGGCGGCGCACCCTGGCCCGCGCCTACGTCTGGCTCGCACAGCGCAGCGGGCGTGGTGACGTCATTCACGCCGAATGCCGCAAACCGACGCCGGCCGCCGCCCTGAACTGCGCGGCAGGATGTTGACTGGACACCGCATGCGCATGGTCCGGCTGCTCGATCGATTCCGCCGCAGATGGCGGCGCCAAAAGCGCTCCCTGCAGGAGCGCTTTCCCCAGTACGCGATCGGCCGCGGCTCCTACGGCGATCTCACCGTGCGCAGTTGGAAGGAAGGCACGACGCTGACGATCGGCGCCTATTGTTCGATCGCTGCCGGCGTAAAGGTTTTCCTCGGCGGCGAGCACCGCGCGGACTGGGTCACCACCTTCCCCTTCCCGGCAATCTGGCCCGCCGATGCTGGTCACATCACCGGCCATCCACGCAGCCGCGGCGACGTCGTCATCGGCAACGATGTCTGGCTGGGCACCGAGGCCATGATCATGTCGGGCGTCACCATCGGCGACGGCGCGGTCGTCGGCGCGCGCGCGGTCGTCACCCGTGATGTGCCTCCCTACGCAATCGTCGCCGGCAATCCGGCACGCATCGTGCGCTACCGCTTCGATCCAGCCATCATCGCACGCCTGCTCCGGGCGCGCTGGTGGCACTGGAGCGACGACCGCATCCGCACCTACCTGCCGCTGCTGCTGTCGGACGATCCCGCGCGCTTCCTCGACGCGGCCGAGGCGGACACTCCCGGAGGCGAGCGCGCATGAAAGAAATTCTTTTCCTGTCGAAGGGCGAGGACGCCTCTTCCACCCGCTACCGGGCACTCCAGTTCTTCAGCCGTTTCGAGCAGGCCGGGTTCAGCCCCCGCCACCTCGTCATCGCCGGCAGCGCCGCCGCATACCTGCAGGCGCTGCATGCTGCACGGCACGCCGACATCGTCGTCGTCCAGCGCAAAGTCTTCCCTACCGCGCTGCTGTGGCTGTTGCGCCGCAGCGCCCGCCGCCTGGTATTCGACTTCGACGACGCCATTTTCTGCAACAGCGACGGCACACCGTCACCGACACGGATGAAGCGTTTCGCCGCGATGGCACGCAGCTGCGACCACATCCTCGCCGGCAACGCCTTCCTCGCTGCCACCGCCGCACGCTTCAACCCGGCGGTGAGCCTGATCCCGACCTGCATCGACGCCGGCAAGTACCTGACAAGGGTGGACAAGCCGACCGCAACGGTGGACCTGGTGTGGATCGGCAGCAGTTCGACGCGCAATTACCTTGAGGAAGCGCTCCCCGCCCTGCGCCTTGCCGCCAGCCGGGTCGCCGCGCTGCGGCTCAAGATCATCGCTGACTTCGATCTGCCGACGGCTGGCATCGCCATTCTCCCGGTGCGCTGGCAGGCGGCCACCGAAGCCGCCGAACTGGCCTCCGCCCACATCGGCATCGCGCCAATGCGCAACGATGACTGGAGCCGCGGCAAATGCGCGCTGAAAGTATTGCAATACATGGGCGCGGGTCTGCCGGTGGTGTCGTCGAATGCCGGTGTCAATGCCGAAGTCGTCCACCCCGGCGACAACGGTTTCCTCGTCGACAGCGCCGAAGAATGGGCGCAGGCGATTGCCCGGCTGGCGGCGGACCCTGCCCTGCGCCAGCACCTGGGCATGGCCGGACAACGGCTGGTCGCCGAACGATACTCGATCGACGCGGTTTTCAACCGCATCGCCGCCGCCCTCGCCAGCCTGTGACGGAGACTACGGCAACGTCCAGTGCGAGACGTACCGTCGCGGCTACCGGCGTCGCGCAAGGACGACAACGGCAGCAGTATCCTTGGCATTGGTAAAGCGCTTGATCTCGACGACGCCGACCGACCGTAGCCATTCCTCCGATACGGCACCGCCGCGCCCGCTTTCCAGCACGGCGAGATCATAGCGTCCGGCGGCAACGGCGGCAGCCAGGTCGTCCATGCTCATCATGCCGTCGACGCTCTCTTTGTACGGCCAGCCGGCATGGTAAGCCGTGCGCGGACTGCCGCTGTAGACCCGCGAGCGATCGGCAACGTTGGCGGCAAGCCAGGCGCCGGCTTGCCGATACTGGTTGTTTGCCGATGTAGGAGGCATCACCCCAACCAGCGCGGAGAAGACGATGACCGCCACCACCGGCACCCGCCACCGTCGATGGCGGCGCAGCAGACAAGCCAGCCCGCACGCGATCAGCGGCACCGCCAGGATGGCGAGAAAGCCGACGTAGCGGCTGGTAAGAAAGAACTGGTGCATGAGGAACACGACCAGCACACCCGCATAGACGGCGAAACTCCACCCCAGCGGCTGCCATCGCCCCAGCAACGTTCCCGGCGGCAGGCAGCGTCCGGCGAACAGCAGCGGCACCAGCAGCACCCCGCTCATGTCCATAAATTTAGCCGGAACGGTGGACAACAGGCCGAAGAACAGGATCGATCCAGCCTCGTCGGCGGAATACTTGTTGAGAACGGCGCCGGCCATGCGCTCGGCGGCAGCCCCGAACCGCTCGAGCATGGCCAGCGGATCGGACGCCGACAGGTAGTATTCGATCCGTCCGTCAACGCCGATGGCGCCACTGCCGACCAGCACCGCCGCAGTCGCCAGCGCCGCTGCCGGCACGCTGCCCAGCATGACGAGGCGGCGCCAGCGCTCACTGCCGCCGACAGCGAAGGCCTGCCACAGGAGCAGCGCCGGCAGCAGCATCGCGGCCTCGAGACGGAACAGGCACGCCATGGCAATCGCTCCGAGCACAGCGAAGGCCGACGCCCATCGCAAGCGCTCCGACCAACGCAGGGCGAGCAGCAACGCCAGGAGGGAAAACAGCCAGAAGCCGAACTCACGGATCAGATGATCGCGATAGGCATTGAAAGCCGGTAGCGCCAGTACCACCAGACAGGCCGCCCAGGCGGCATCGGGAAACTGCCGGCGAGTGATCAGTACCAGCACGGCACACACGCCCGCCAGCAGTAGCGCACACAGGGCGTAGCCGGTAGTTTCAACGCCGAATCCGGTCAGCCTGGAAAGCAGCCCGATCCCGATCGCCAGGTAGGGCCAGTCGAAGTTGGCCTTCGCCGCGGCGAAGCCATGGTCGAGAAACAGCCGGGCGGTATCGAGGTAAAGCATGCCATCCCGGTTCGGCCCCGCGCTGCCGTAGATCGCGACCGTCGACAGCAACAGGCTGCCGATGAACGCCAGCCACGCCGGGCCGAGGCCGGCCAGCCGCTGCCGCGCCGACCCGGTGGCCAGCCGCGTGCGCCGCGCAGCTTCAGCCAGCGTCATTTTTTGCCACCAGCACATCTTCCATCACCAGGTACTGCAGGTCCGAGCCGAAGAACATGTCGAGCGCATCGGTCGGCGAGCAGATCATCGGCTCGCCGCGGCGGTTGAGCGAAGTGTTGAGGACCACGCCGTTGCCAGTGAGCGTTTCCAGCTCCTTCATCAGGTCGTAATAGCGCGGGTTGAATTCGCGCCGCAGTACCTGGGCGCGCGAAGTGCCGTCCTCGTGCACCACTTCGGGCACGCGCGTCTTCCACTCTTCCGCGACCTCGAAAGTGAAGGTCATGAACGGCGCCGGATGGTCGGTCTGCAGCATCTGCGGGCCGACGGTGTCGAGCATGCTGGGGCAGAACGGGCGCCAGCGCTCGCGGAACTTGATCTGCTCGTTGATCCGGTCGGCCACCCCGGGCGCGCTCGGGCAGCCAAGGATGGAGCGGCCGCCGAGCGCGCGCGGGCCGAACTCCATGCGGCCCTGGAACCAGGCCACCGGGTGGCCGTCGGCGAGGATCCGGGCGATGCGCTGCGGCACCGCGACGTCGCCGTCCTCGAGCCGCTGCCACTGCGGCCGCGCCGGGTGCTTGGCGCAGGCGGCGATGACGTCCTCATTGGTGTAGCGCGGCCCGAGATAGACGTGTTCCATCTTCTCCACCGCCACGCCGCGCTGCACCGAGACGTAGGACGCCGCCCCCACCGCGGTGCCGGAATCGCCCGAGGCCGGCTGCACGAACAGCTCCTTCACTTCCGGGCGGGCGATGATCTTCTGGTTGAGTTTGACGTTGAGCGCGCCGCCGCCGGCGAAGGCGAGCCGCCCGGTCTCGCGCAGGATGTCGCCGAGGTAGTAGTCCATCATCTGCAGGGCGAGGTCCTCGAACAGCTTCTGCATGCTCGCCGCGTAGTGGATGTAGGGGTCGTCGGCGATGTCGCCGTGGCGCATCGGCCCCAGCCAGTCGATCAGCTTGGGCGAGAAGTAGTAGCCCTTGCCCTGTTCCTTGTAGCGCCGCAAGCCGATCACGTTGGCGTAGTCGGTGTTGATGACGAGCTCGCCGTGCTCGAATTTCGCCAGGCGCGAGAAGTCGTGGCGGCTCGGGTCGCCGTAGGGCGCCATGCCCATCACCTTGTATTCGCCGTCGAGCATCTCGAAGCCGAGGTATTCGGTGATCGCGCCGTACAGCCCGCCGAGCGAATCCGGGTCGTAGAACTCCTTGATCTTGTGGATGCGGCCGTTCTCGCCGTAGCCGAAGAAAGTGGTGGCGTACTCGCCCTTGCCGTCGATGCCCATGATCGCGGTCTTCTCGGTGAAGCCCGAGCAGTGGTAAGCGCTGGAAGCGTGGGCGAGGTGGTGCTCGACCGCTTCGATACGCACCTTCCTGAGGTCGAAGCCGAGCTGCGCCAGGCACCATTCGATGCGCTTCCGGTAGCGGTGGAAGCGGCGGTTGCCCAGCAGAATCGCGTCCAGCCCGCGGTCGGGGGCGTACCAGTAGCGCTTCGCATAGTGCCAGCGCGCCTTTTCGGTGATGCCGATCGGGGCGAAGGGAATGGCGACGACGTCGACGTCCTTGGGCCGGATGCCGGCGAACGCGAGGCAGAACTTCGCCGCCTCGTAAGGCATGCGGTTCTTGGCGTGCTTGTCGCGAACGAAGCGCTCCTCCTCGGCGGCGGCGGCGAGCCGGCCGTCGAGGTAGAGGGCGGCGGAGGGGTCGTGGGTGAGCGCGCCGGAAAGGCCGAGGATGGTGAGGGACAAGGGCGAGCCTCCGGGTGAACAGGGGAGCGGGCGGCAGGGCGGATGCCGGCTTCGAGGGGGCGAATTATACGCTGCCCGGGAACGACGCCCGGCATGCCGGGGAGCACAAGTTGCAGCGCCTTGCAGGCGGTTTCCCGCATTCGGCACAGCCTTGCACCGAGCCCCCGTGCACTGCATGATTGCCGCCCTCGTGCACGTTTGCCGCGAACAGCCTTGAGCGCCCCCCTTGAGCCTTCATCCGACCTACCGACCTGATATCGACGGCCTTCGGGCGGTCGCGATCGTTCCCGTCATCCTGTTCCATTACGGGCTTTCCGGATTCGAGGGCGGTTACGTCGGCGTCGATGTGTTCTTCGTCATTTCCGGGTATCTGATCACGTCGATCCTCCACCGCGAGATGAGGATGGGCGTATTTTCCTTCGCCGCCTTCTACGAGCGCCGGATCCGGCGCCTGCTGCCGGCATTCGCGGTGGTCACCGGGGCGAGCTTCCTCGCCGGCTGCATCTGGTTCCTGCCGGCCGATCTGGAAGCGCTCTCATCCAGCCTGGTCGCAGCATGGTTCTTCGCTGCCAACCTGTATTTCTGGAAGAAAACCGACTATTTCGATGCCGAAGCGATCGACAAACCTCTTCTTCATACTTGGTCGCTGGCCGTGGAAGAGCAGTTCTACATCGTCTTTCCCTGCCTGCTGCTGGCGGCGCTGCGCTGGTTTCCCGGCCATCTCCGAACAATCATCGCCGGCTGCGCGCTGCTCTCCCTGCTGGCAGCAGCAGCGGTCGTCGGACATGCGCCGGAGGCCGCTTTCTATCTGCCCCATCTGCGCGCATGGGAGCTGCTCGCCGGTGCCCTGCTGGCGCTTCGGGTGATCCCCCCACCGCAGACCGCCGCCCTGCGCGATGCGCTGGCGATCGCCGGCCTGGCGCTGATCGGCCAGGCCGTGTTCACTTTCGACGAAACTACCCTATTCCCCGGGCTCAGCGCAGTGATTCCGGTCCTCGGCACGGCAATGGTCATCACCGCCGGCAGCGCGGGCGGGGCACGGTGCAATCACGTCCTCGGCGCAAGGCCACTCGTTCTCACCGGCCTGCTGTCGTATTCGCTCTATCTCTGGCACTGGCCGCTCTTCGTCTTTGCCCACTATCGCCTCGGACGCGCCCCGGCGGGGCTCGAGCTGCTGTGGCTGGCCGCCCTCACCTTGGTGCTGGCCGTGCTTTCGTGGCGTTACGTCGAGCGCCCGCTGAGAGGGAAAAGCCGCCGACTGACGCGCCGCACCCTGTTCCGCGCCACCGCACTGACCGTCGGCCTCGCCAGCCTGGCAGGGGTCGGCGTGCGCCTGACCGGCGGCCTGCCCGCGCGCCTCCCCGCAGCCGTAGTGGCGACCGCAGCCACCGCCGAAGAACCGATCCCTTTTCGCGAAGCCTGTTCGGGCCTCGGACTCGACGCCATCCGCGACGGCAGTCTATGCACATTGGGCAAAAACGGCGCGCCCGGATTCCTCCTCTGGGGAGACTCCCATGCGCTGTCGCTGGCCCCCGCCGTCGACCGTGCGGCCTCGCAGGAAGGGCTCGGCGGGCGCTTTGCGGGAAAATCCGCCTGCCCGCCGCTGCTCGGCACGCTCGAGTTCAAGCGTTCGAAAACGAGTTGCACCGGATTCAATCGCGCGGTGCTCGAATACATCGACCGCGAGCCGTCGCTGCGCCAGGTCTTCCTCGTCGCCCGCTGGTCGTACTACCTCTCCATTGCGCAATCCGACGCCGACCGGCGGCGCTTTGCCGATGCCCTCGAAGCGCTGGTGGAGCGGCTTCGCGCGCGCGGCATCCGCGTCGTGGTGGTCGAGCAGGTCCCCGAAATGTCGGGCGACATTCCCTCCCTGGCCGCGCGCGCGGCGTGGTTCGGCTGGCCTCCGGCGGACGACCTTCCCGCCGCCGAGTACCGCCGCCAGCAAGGGGCGCTGCGGGCGATTCTCGGCATCGCCGAGGCCACCGTGGAGCCCTCCGGTTTCGAGCTGCTCGACCCGGGCCACGCATTTTGCGACGATGACCGCTGCCGCGCCCTCCGCGCCGGCAAGCCGCTGTATCGCGATGCGCACCATCTCTCGCAAGAAGGTGCTTCCCTGCTGATCCCGCTGTTTCAACACTCCCTCGCCTCGGACAAAGGCGGCACATGAAGCCCGCAGATCGATGAGCACCTCACTTCTGGTCACCGGCGCGAGCGGCTTCGTCGGGCGCCCCCTCCTGCGCCGGCTGCAGGCGGAGGGCCGGCACGCGGTGGGCACCGCCCGCCGCCCGCCGCCGGGCAGCGGGCTGCAGCCCGGCCCCGTCCTCGGTCCCGACGCCGACTGGCGCGGACTGCTTGGCGGACGCGAGGTGGTCATCCATGCGGCGGCCCGCGTCCACGTCATGAACGACGGCGCCGCCGATCCGCTCGCCGAATTCCGCCGCGTCAACGTCGACGGCACCCTGCAACTGGCCCGGCAGGCCGCCCGTGCGGGCGTGCGGCGCTTCATCTTCATCAGCTCGGTCAAGGTCAATGGCGAATGCTCGCCGCCGGGCCGCCCCTTTTGCGCGCACGACCGCCCCGCGCCCGGCGACCCCTACGCCCTCTCCAAGCACGAGGCCGAGCAGGGCCTGCTCGCCCTGTCCGCCCGCACCGGCATGGAGGTCACCCTCATCCGTCCGCCGCTGGTCCACGGCCCCGGCGTGAAAGCCAACCTGCAGACCCTGATGCGCTGGCTTGCACGCGGCCTGCCCCTGCCGCTCGGCGCCATCCGGCACAACCGGCGCTCGCTGGTGGCGGTGGACAACCTGGTGGACCTGATCACGACCTGCATCGACCACCCCGCCGCGGCGAACCGGACCTTCATGGTTTCCGACGGCGAGGACCTGTCCACGACCGCGCTGTTGCTGCGCCTGGCCGCAGCGATGGCCGTGCCTGCCCGGCTGCTGCCGGTACCGCCGTGGATGCTGACGCTGGGCGGGGCGCTGAGCGGACGGCAGGCGATGATCCGGCGCCTGTGCGGCAACCTGCAGGTGGACATCGCACCGACCTGCGCAGCGCTCGGCTGGACACCGCCCATCGGCGCCGATGAAGGCCTGCGGCGAACGGCCGCCGGCTTCGGGGGATGACGGTGGGCGTGCTTGCGCAACTCGGCCTGATCCTGGCGGTCGGCATCTTCTCGGCCGCCCTGACCGGTCTGCTGCGCCGCTATGCACTGGCGCGCGGCGTCATCGACATCCCCAACGCGCGCAGCTCGCACACCCTGCCGACACCGCGGGGCGGCGGCGTGGCGATCGTGCTCGGCACCGCGCTCGCGCTGCCCGCGCTGTGGGCCGCGGAGATGATCGCGCCGGCGCAGCTGTGGGCCCTGCTCGGCGCGGGCGGGGCGGTGGCGGTGGTCGGTTTCGCCGACGACCACGGACACATCGCGGCACGCTGGCGACTGCTGGCCCATTTCAGCGCCGCCGCCTGGGCGCTGGCCTGGCTCGGCGGCCTGCCCCCCGTGCCGTTCTTCTCCGCCTTGCAGGTGCCGGACTGGGTCGGTGCCGTTTTCGGCGCGCTGTACCTGGTCTGGATGCTCAACCTGTACAACTTCATGGACGGCATCGACGGCATCGCCGGCGTCGAAGCGGTCTGCGCCTGCCTCGGCGGCGCGGCGCTCTACCTGCTGTCCGGACATCCGGCGCTGTCGCTCCTGCCGCTGGTGCTGGCCGCCGCAGTCGCGGGCTTCCTGTGCTGGAACTTCCCGCCGGCGAAGATTTTCATGGGCGATGCGGGCAGCGGCTTCCTCGGCATCACCCTGGGGGTGCTGTCGCTGCAGGCCGGCGGGGTGTCGCCGCAGCTGTTCTGGGCCTGGGTGATCCTGCTCGGGGTGTTCGTGACCGACGCCACCGTGACCCTGCTGCGCCGCCTGCTGCGGGGCGAAAAGCTCTACCAGGCCCACCGCAGCCATGCCTATCAGCACGCGGCCCGGCACTTCGGCCGCCATCGGCCGGTAACGCTGGCGGTGGCGGCGATCAACCTGCTGTGGCTGCTGCCGCTCGCGCTGGGCGTGGGAAGCGGAATCCTGGGTGCCCTGGCCGGCGTCGTGCTCGCCTACGCTCCGCTGTCGCTGCTGGCCTTCCGGTTCCGCGCCGGGGCGGTCGAAAAGCAGTGATGTCGAGCGCCTCCGGGATACGGCGCTGTCGTGCCCCCCGGGGAGCGGGAAAACGCGGGGCGGCCCGGGGTTTCTTGTGAGCAAGTGAGACAAATCGATCCGCCACGCCATCCCCGCCCGGGCAAGCGGTTAGAATCGCGACCGCGCTCACCGGACAGGACTGGCCGGCGCGGCGCCACCCCATGCTCAAGAACGCCACCCGCTCCGCCATCGTCTTCCTCTTCGATCTCCTCGCCATGCTCGTGGCGTGGGTCGGGGGCGTTGCGCTGCGTTTCAATTTCGACCTCCCCGCCCACTACGCCGACAAGCTGCTTGCGGCCGGAGCGGTGTTGCTGCTCGTCCACGCCATCGCCTGCCGCTGGGCCGGGCTGTATCGCGGCATGTGGGTGTTCGCCAGCCTGCCCGATCTGCGCCGGGTCCTGAAGGCGGTCGGCGTCTCCGCCGTGGCGATGGCGCTCGTGATCGCCATCGACCGCGGCACCCCCGCCTTGCCGCGCACGATGCTCGTGCTCTATCCGGTGCTGCTGCTGGTGGTGATGGGCGGCGGCCGCGCGGCATGGCGGATGTGGAAGGAGCATCGCCTGTACGGCGGCCTGATCGGCGCCGGCAAGCCGGTGGTGGTGGTCGGCGCCGGCACCGGGGGCGCGATGCTGGTGCGCGAACTGACGCGCAGCCCGGACTGGCAGGTGGTCGCCCTGGTGGACGACGACCGTGCGAAGTGGGGGCGGGAGCTTTACGGCCAGCCGGTGGTCGGCGCGATCGAGCGCCTTCCCCAGGTGCTGCACGACTACAAGGTGAGCCACGTGATCCTGGCCATGCCCTCCGCGGCCAGCGCCGCACTCAAGCGTGCAACCGACATCGCGGTGCGCGCCGGCGCCCATGTGTTCACCGTGCCCGGCCTCGACGACCTGATGAACGGCCACGTCGCGATCAACGCCATGCGCCCGGTCGACATCGAGGATCTCCTCGGCCGCGAACCGGTGCACATCGACTCCGCGCACGTGCAGGCGATGATCGCCGGCAAGACCGCGCTCATCACCGGCGCCGGCGGCTCCATCGGCAGCGAGCTTTGCCGCCAGCTCGCCCGCTTCGCCCCCGCCCGGCTGGTGCTGATGGAGGCCAGCGAATTCGCCCTGTACGGCATCGAGCAATGGTTCCGCGAACACCGGCCCGAGGTGGACGTGGTGCCCTTGGCCGGCGACGTCAAGGACGCGGCCCGGGTGGACGAAATCTTTTCCGCCTGGCAGCCGCAGCTGGTGTTCCACGCCGCCGCCTACAAGCACGTGCCGCTGATGGAAATCGCCAACGCCTGGCAGGCGGTGCGCAACAACGTGCTCGGCACCCTGCAGGTAGCGACGCAGGCCCGGCATCACGGCGCCGAGCGCTTCGTCCTGATCTCCACCGACAAGGCGGTCAACCCCACCAACGTGATGGGCGCGACCAAGCGCCTGGCGGAAATGGTCTGCGAAGCGCTGAGCCGGGCAGGCGCCGGCCCTACCCAGTTCGAGATGGTGCGCTTCGGCAACGTGCTGGGCAGCACCGGCAGCGTGATTCCCAAGTTCGCCGAGCAGATCGCCCGCGGCGGGCCGGTGACGGTCACCCACCCGGAGATCAACCGTTACTTCATGTCGATTCCCGAGGCCGCGCAGCTGGTCCTGCAGGCGGCAGCGATGGGCCAGGGCGGGGAGATCTTCGTCCTCGACATGGGCGAGCCGGTGAGGATCGCGGACCTCGCGCGCAACATGATCCGGCTGTCGGGCTATACGGAGGACGAGATCCGCATCGAGTTCACCGGCCTGCGCCCGGGCGAGAAGCTGTACGAGGAACCACTCGCCGCGGCCGAAGAAACCCGCGAGACGCCCCACCCCAAGCTGCGCATCGCGCGCTCGCGGGCTGTGGAGGGGACTTTCCTGGAAGAACTGGGCGACTGGCTGTCGCAGCCGGGCCCGGTGAGCGACGAAAAAGTACGCACGGGACTGCAGCGCTGGGTGCCGGAATACGAGCCGGCGAGGCATTCGGACGCAGCGAATCCGGCACCGCAGGAGGCCGCCCGGCCCCGATTGCGCGTGGTGGGATGAGCTCGGCCGGGCTGCTCGATCAGCAGGCATTTCCGCAGGGATCGCGCCCAGCGGCCCGCACGTGCGCTTTGGCTTATCATTCCTCGCATCCCCGCCCACACGGAGGCTCGCATGAGCAGCGCCCGCGCACGCCCCGCCCGGATCGGCATCGACGAATACCTTGACGGCGAAACCCGCACCGACATCAAGCGCGAATACCTGCTGGTCGACCCCGACCAGCGCTGCGTGGAGCTGTATCGCTTCGGCGCCCCGGGTCGGACATCGACCTGCGCCTGGGCACGGACATCGACGAACTGCTGCTGCCCTGGAAGGTCGACCTGTGCCTGTGGCATCAGATCGACAACGCCGCGCTGCACGAGTATATCGAGCGCGTTGGCCGCGATCTGGAAACGGGGTTACGAATCGATGGAGTCGGACCCCGTTGATTGCGCTTGAAGCGCTGGCGGTTAGTAGCACCCGCGGATGTACCCTAGAATTGCAAGGTGTTTGCATAAACAAAGTCAGGAGCAGACATGAGGCTGTCACCCGAACAGATCTCTGCAATCCGCCAGTCGGCGCTCGATGTCTTCGGTGACGGAACATCGGTCTGGCTGTTCGGTTCGCGCACCGACGACAGCAAGCGCGGGGGCGACATCGATCTGCTCATCGCCCCGCCGGCACTCAGCTCCGAGGAGCGTCTATTGCGGAAGATTCGCTTTCTCGCCCGGCTGGAGCGCCGCCTCGGCGAGAGAAAAGTGGATGTCGTCATCGAGTCGCCGAACGACACCCGCCCGATCGTTCGCGTCGCCCATGAGACCGGGCTACGGCTTCAATGACACACGCGGCCGATCTGCTTTCCCTGGGGCATGCTCTGACGGCCTGCTCCCAACACGAAGACGCGTTGAAGGACGCGCTCGAGGATCTTTCACAACGCGCGCTGAAGCCGGCCGATCTCGAGCCGCTCACGAAGAGCGATCGTCGTCTCCTGGATCAATTCGCGTACCGATATACCCGGCTGCAGGACGATATGGGCGCGCGCTTGTTTCCCGCAGCGCTGCGGGCATTGGGCGAAGACATCGCCCCCATGCCGGTGCTGGACCGCCTGGCGAGGCTGGAACAACTGGGCTGGTTGCCCTCGGCTGATCATTGGGCGGAACTGCGCCGCATTCGCAACGAGTTCGCCCATGACTACCCGGACACGGTCGAGGAGCGGTTCAGCCGGCTGCAACTGGCCATTCGGTCGGCAAACGCCGCCTTGGGCGTTTTGGAGCGCATGCGAGAGCATATAGATGCACGGTTTCCGGGCCTCTGATGCGCCCCACCCGGCAGACGGGCAACGCCAGCCTGAAGATCAACCGCGGATCTTCTCGATCAGCCCGCTCGTCGAGTGCCCGGGCACGAAGCCGAGCACTTTCACCTCGCCGCCGGCGCGGCGCACGCAATCGCCGCCGGCGATCTGTTCGGGGGTGTAGTCGCCGCCCTTGACCAGCACGTCGGGCAGCACCGCGCAGATCAGGCGCTCGGGGGTGTCTTCGGCAAAGGGGACGACCCAGTCCACACAGCCGAGCGCGGCGAGCATGCGCAGGCGGTGCGCAAGCGGGTTCACCGGCCGGCGCTCGCCCTTCAGGCGACGCACCGAATCATCGTCGTTGACCGCGACGATGAGGCGATCGCCCAGCGCGCGCGCCTGCTCCAGATATTCGATGTGGCCGGGGTGAAGGATATCGAAGCAGCCGTTGGTCATCACCACGCGCGCGCCGGCCTCACGCGCGGCGCGCACGGCGGCGACCGCCTCGGCTTCGCCCAGCACGCCGCTGCGGCGGTCACCGCCGACCGTGCCGGCGGCGGCCAGATGCGCATCGACGTGGGCACACCAGATGTGGCCGACCATGATGTGGCATTCCTGGATGTGCGCGGTCTCGGCCACCCCGATGGTGACGGCGACGTCGACCAGATCGCGCAGCCTGCCGCCGTCGCGCCCGAGCAGGCCGATCAGCTCGCAGCCGCGCGCGCGCGCCGCGTGCATGGCGGCGATGACGTTGGGGCTGTTGCCGCTGGTGGAGATCCCCACGACCACGTCGCCCGGCCGGGCGAGCGCCTCGACCTGGCGGGCGAAGACGCTGTCGTAGCCATAGTCGTTGCCGACCGCGGTGAGGATCGACGTATCGGTGGTGAGCGCGATCGCCGGCAACCCGCGGCGCTCGGCGACGAAGCGCCCGACCAGTTCGGCGGCGATGTGCTGCGCGTCGGCCGCGCTGCCGCCGTTGCCGCACAGCAACAACGTGTTGCCGCGATTGATCGCCGCACCGATGCGCTGCGCGGCGGCGGCCACCGCGGGTTCGCTGGCGCGCAGCGCGGCCACGGCGGCGAGGTGCTTGTCGATGTACTGGGCGATGAAGGTCATGGCGGGACTCGTGATGCGGGTCGCGGGCAGGCGCGCGGGAAAGACTTGATGCGGGAAAAGGCATCGGCCGGAGGTGCGATGTTAACATGAGCCGCATTCCGGGCACGCCGCCCGCAAATCCGCCATGAACGCGCCGCCCCAGAGCCCCTTCCTGATCGTCCTCACCACCCTCCCCGACCCGGCTTCCGCCCAGGCGCTGGCCGCGGCGCTGATCGAGGACGGGCTGGCGGCGTGCGTCAATGTGCTCGCTCCCTGCACCTCGGTATATCGCTGGCAGGGCAAGGTCGAAACGGCCATCGAGACGCCGCTCCTGATCAAGACCGCCACCGCCGCCTATCCCGCGCTGGAGGCGGCGATCCGGGCCCGTCACCCCTACGAACTTCCCGAGATCGTGGCGGTCCCTGTGGAGCGGGGCCTGCCCGCCTACCTCGCCTGGGTGCACGCCAACGCCACGCGGTCCCAGCCGGACCCCGCTTCATCCGACCCTTCCGCCGAATGACCTCCATGCCGCATCTCTTCCTGCCTCGCGCCCTGCTGCTCGCCGTGCTCGCGACCCTGTTCGCGCTCACCGCGCGCGCCAACCCGATCGAACCCGAAAAGGCCTTCGCGCTGCGCGCACAGGCGCTCGATGCGCAGACGGTGGAAGTCGTGTTCGAGGTGGCGAAGGACTACTACCTGTATGGCGACAAGTTCCGCTTCGAGGCCGAGCCGGACACGATCGGCCTCGGCGCCCCCGAAAAACCGGCCGGCAAGCGCCACCGGGACGATTTCTTCGGCGAAGTCGAAACCCATCGCGGTGCGTTGCGCATCCTGCTGCCGGTGCAGGCGCCCGCCGGCCTCACCCGTTTCGAGCTGATCGCCACCAGCCAGGGGTGTTGGGACGGCGGCATCTGCTACCCGCCCACCACCCAGCGCGCCTCGATCGATCTCTCCGCGCCGCCGCGCCAGGCGGCAAGCGGCTTCCTCGGCCAGTGGTTCGGCGGCAGCAGCAGCGCCCCGCCACGCAGCAGCACCGCAGCCGCCATCGGCCAGTCCGGAGCCGCAGCGGGCGCCGATTCATCGCCGGCGCCCACCATGACTCCGGCCGAAGGGCCACGACCGGACGCGGCGCCGGGCGACGAAAGCGGCGACGTCGCCCGCCTGCTCGCCGGCGCCAGCGTGCCGCTGATCCTCGCCAGTTTCTTCGGTTTCGGCCTGCTGCTGGCGTTCACGCCGTGCACCTTCCCGATGATTCCGATCCTGTCCGGAATCATCGTCGGCCAGGGACACAAGGTGTCGCACGCGCGCGCCTTCATGCTCTCCCTGGGCTACGTGCTCGGCATGGCAAGCACCTACGCCCTGGCCGGCGTCGGCGCCGGCCTCACCGGCACGATGCTGACCGCGGCGCTGCAGAACGTGTGGGTGCTGTCGGCGTTCGCCCTGGTGTTCGTGCTGTTGTCGCTGTCGATGTTCGGTTTCTACGAGCTGCAGCTGCCTTCCGCGCTGCAGAGCCGGCTCGCCGACAGCGCCGGCCACAACAAGGGCGGCAGCCTGGGCGGGGTAACCGCGATGGGCGTGCTCTCGGCGCTGATCGTCGGCCCCTGCGTGGCCGCGCCGCTCGCCGGCGCGCTGCTCTACATCGCCCGGACCGGCGACGCCGTGCTCGGCGGCTGGGCGCTGTTCGCGATGGGGCTGGGGATGGGCGCGCCGCTGCTCGCGGTGGGGGTGGCGTCGCGCTCGCTGCTGCCCAAGGTGGGGCCGTGGATGGAAGGCGTGAAGCAGACCTTCGGCGTACTGCTGCTGGCGGTGGCGCTGTGGATGCTGACTCCGGTGCTGCCGGCGCTGGCGGCGATGCTGGGGTGGGCGGCGCTGCTGCTGTTTTCCGGCATCTTCCTGCATGCGCTCGACCCCCTGCCTGCGCATGCGCGGGGCTGGATGCGCCTGGGCAAGGGCGTCGGCGTGGCGCTCGCGATCGCCGGCGCGGCGGTCCTGGTGGGGGCGCTTGCCGGCTCGCGCGACCCGCTGCAGCCGCTCGCCGTACTGCGCGCCCAGGCCGGGGGGCCGGTGACGCAGCCGCAGTTCGAAAAAGTGCGCTCGATCGCCGAGCTCGACGCGCGGCTGGCCGCCACCGACCGCCCGGTCATGCTCGATTTCTATGCCGACTGGTGCGTGTCGTGCAAGGAAATGGAGCGCTTCACCTTCAGCGATCCCCGCGTCGCCGAGCGCATGGGCCGGATGCTGCTGCTGAAGGCCGACGTCACCGCCAACGACGACGAGCACAAGGCCCTGCTCAAGCGCTTCGGCCTGTTCGGCCCGCCCGGCATCCTCTTCTTCGACGCCCGCGGCCAGGAGCGCCAGGGGCTGCGCGTGGTCGGCTTCATGAAGGCCGAGCCCTTCGCCACCGTGCTGGAGCGCGCCCTGTAGCACGCCGTTTTCCCCTACAATCCCGGCTTTCTCCCTTTCGGCTCAGTCCCTTCCCATGTTTTCCGGCATCATCGCGGCGGTCGGCCGCATCGAACACATCGAGCCGCTCGCCGAAGGCGTGCGTCTGACCGTCGACACCTGCGGCCTCGACCTCGGGGACGTCATCGTCGGCGACAGCATCGCCAACAGCGGCGTGTGCCTCACCGTGATCGCGCGCGACGGCGCCAAAGTGAAGTTCGACGTCTCGCGCGAGACGCTCGACTGCACCGTCGGCCTCGACCTCGCCGGCGCCGAAGTCAACCTGGAAAAGGCGCTGAGCCTGGCCGACCGCCTCGGCGGGCACCTCGTCACCGGCCACGTCGACGGGGTCGGCGAAGTGCTCAAGTTCGAACCGGTGGGCGAGAGCCACGAGCTCGTGATCCGCGCCCCGGCGGCGATCGCCGGCTACATCGCGAAGAAGGGCTCGATCACCGTGAACGGCGTCAGCCTCACCGTCAATCGCGTCGACGGGCGCGACTTTTCGATCAACCTGATCCCGCACACGGTCGCGGTCACCAACCTCAGGCATCTGAGCGCCGGCAGCCGGGTCAATCTCGAAATCGACCTCATCGCGCGCTACGTCGAACGCATGCTCGCCTGGCGCAGCGAGGAAAACGGCTCCGCTGCCTGAATGCCGCCCACCAAGCGCCGCCGCAACGCCCACAAAGGAAACAGCATGAGCGCACTCGCGCCGATCACCGACATCATCGCCGACATCAAGGCCGGGAAAATGGTCATCCTGGTCGACGAGGAAGACCGCGAGAACGAGGGCGACCTCGTCATGGCGGCCGAATTCGTCACCCCGGAAGCGATCAACTTCATGGCCAAATACGGCCGCGGCCTGATCTGCCTGACGCTCACCGACGAGCGCTGCCGCCAGCTCGGACTGCAGCAGATGGTGCGCGACAACCGCACCCCGCACGGCACCGCGTTCACGGTCTCGATCGAGGCCGCCACCGGCGTCACCACCGGCATTTCGGCGCACGATCGCGCGCGCACCGTGCAGGTCGCCGTCGCCCGCCACGCCAAGCCGGACGACATCGTCACTCCCGGCCACATCTTCCCCCTCACCGCGCAGAAGGGCGGCGTGCTGATCCGCGCCGGCCACACCGAGGCCGGCTGCGACCTCGCCCAGCTCGCCGGCCTGGAGCCGGCCGCGGTGATCTGCGAGATCCTCAAGGACGACGGCACCATGGCCCGCCTTCCCGATCTCATCGACTTCGGCAAGGAGCACGGCCTCAAGATCGGCGCCATCCGCGACCTGATCGAATACCGCGCCGCCACCGAGCACCTGGTGGAGAAGGTCAGCGAGAAGGACGTCGACACGCCGCATGGCCGCTTCCGCCTCACTGCCTTCGAGGAAAAGACTTCCGGCGACATCCATTTCGCCCTGTCGCGCGGCGACATCACGCCCGAGCGCGAAACCCTGGTGCGGGTGCACGAGCCGATCTCGGTGCTCGACTTCCTCGACTCCGGCAGCGGCAAGCACAGCTTCCCCGTCAACCAGGCGCTCGCCGCCCTGGCCGCGGCGGAAACCGGCGTGATCGTCCTTCTCTATCGCCCGATGTCGGGCCGCGAGCTGCTCGCCGGCCTCGACGACAACCGCGAACGTCCGATCCAGCGCTGGGACGCACGCCTGTTCGGCGTCGGCGCCCAGATCCTGCGCGCGCTCAACGTCGGCAAGATGCGCCTGCTCGCAAACCCGCTGAAGATTCCGAGCATGACCGGCTTCGGCCTCGAAATCACCGGTTTCGTCGACAAGAACTGAACTCCTCGCGAAGATAAGACCATGCAACGCACCCAACCCGAAACCACCCGCAAACAGTCGCGCTACGACGGCATCGCCGAGATCGACCCCGACTTCAACGGCACCGGCCTGCGCGTCGGCGTGGTCATGGCGCGCTTCAACCTCGACATCTGCGAAGGCCTGCTGTCGGCCTGCACCGCCGAGCTGTTGCGCCTGGGCGTGGCCCACGCCGACATCCGCATCGCCACCGTGCCCGGCGCGCTGGAAATTCCCCTGGTGCTGCAGACAATGGCCAACAGCGGCCGCTTCGACGCCCTGGTCGCGCTCGGCGCGGTGGTCCGCGGCGAGACCTACCACTTCGAACTGGTGTCGAACGAGATGGGCGCCGGCATCACCCGCGTCGGCCTCGACACCGGTCTGCCGATCGCCAACGGCGTGCTCACCACCGAAGACGAGGACCAGGCACTGGCCCGCATGAGCGAGAAAGGTGCCGACTGCGCCCGCGCCGCGGTCGAAATGGCCCGCCTGCTGAAGGTGCTGCGATGACGGATCCGACCCCGCCGAACCCTGCGCCCGAAGGCGCCGCCAGCCCCAATCCGACGAGCAAGATGGCCCGCCGCCGGGCCCGCGAACTGGCCCTGCAGGGCGTCTACCAGTGGCTGTTGTCGGGAAACGCGATGGCCACGGTGCAGCGCCACCTGGAATCGGAAACCGAGCGCCTCGACCGCATCGACCGCGAACTGTTCGTCAGCCTGCTGCGCGGCGCGATCGCCAGCGCGGACGAATTGCGCGCGGTGTTCACGCCGCTGCTGAGCCGCCCGGTGAGCGAGCTGTCGCCGATCGAACACGCGATCCTGCTGCTCGGCACCCACGAACTGCGCCACAACCTCGACACCCCCTACCGGGTGGTGATCAACGAGGCCATCGAACTCGCCAAGGGCTACGGCGGCACCGACGGCCACAAGTTCGTCAACGGCGTCCTCGACAAGCTCGCCGCCCGCCTGCGCCCGCAAGAAGTCGACGCCGCGCGCGCAGCGAAGGGCTGACGCCCGGCAACGGCGGCGGCCACGACGCCACCGGCCGGAGCGGCGCATGCATGAACTGTCCCTCGCCGAAGGGGTCCGGGAAATCATCGACGAGGCCGCGGCGGCACAGCGCTTCCGCCACGTGCGCACGATCATCCTCGAAATCGGCGAGCTGGCCGCGGTCGAGACCGAGTCCCTGCAGTTCTGTCTCGCGCTCGTGCTGCGCGGCACCCTCGCCGAGGGCGCGACGATCCAGGTCGAGACGGTTGCCGGCAGCGGGCGCTGCCCCGGCTGCGGGCAAACGGTGGCGCTCCGCGAACGCTACGCCCCCTGCCCCGAATGCGGCGGCTTCGGCGTCGAACCCCGCGCCGGCACCGGAATGCGGGTGCGGGCGCTTGAAGTCGCGTGAGCAGGACGGACGCGGGAGGACAGGATGTGCACGACATGCGGATGCGGTGGCGGGGAAGCGAGGATCGGGGCCGTATTCGGCGGCCGCAAGGAGGCGCGCGCGGCCGCGGCGCACGAGGTGCATGAACGGCCGCCGGCCGAGCGCCCCCACCGCTGGCGCGCGTTGACCGCCGACACGCCTGCACGGCGCGCGCCCGGGAACGCCCGCGTTCTCCCCGCCGCCGACCTTCATGACCCCCCGTCCGGCCACCGGCCACCGCCCGCGGCCCCCGCCGTACCTGCCCACGCCCCCTCCGCAGCGACGCGGATGCTGGCGATCGAGCGCGACCTCCTCGCCAAGAACGACGTCCTCGCCGCCGCCAACCGTGCCGCCTTCGCCGCGCGCGGCATCTTCGCCCTGAACCTGGTGTCGAGCCCCGGCTCGGGCAAGACTTCGCTCCTCGTGCGCATGCTCCAGGCGCTCGCCGGCCGCATCCCGGCGGCGGTGATCGAAGGCGACCAGCAGACCGAATTCGACGCCGAGCGCATCCGTGCCACCGGCGTCCCGGCGCTGCAGATCAACACCGGCAAGGGCTGCCATCTCGATGCCGGCATGATCGCGCGCGCACTGGCGCGGATGGACCTCGCCGCGGGCAGCCTGCTGCTGATCGAGAACGTCGGCAATCTCGTCTGCCCGGCCGCGTTCGACCTCGGCGAAGCGCACAAGGTGGCGATCCTGTCGGTCACCGAGGGCGAGGACAAGCCGCTCAAGTATCCCGACCTGTTCGCCGCCGCCGACCTGATGCTGCTCAACAAGGTCGACCTGCTGCCCCACCTCGCCTTCGATGCGCAGCGTGCGATCGACTACGCGCTGCGGGTCAATCCGCGCCTGCGCGTGATCCGGACCTCGGCCACCACCGGCGCGGGCGTGGGCGAATGGATCGACTGGATCGAGGCCGGGCTGGCGGCGGCACGCGCCGGGCGCGGCGCGAGCGCATGAATGCCCCCATGGCCGACCTTGCGCCGACGGCCGCTGGGGCCGCGGACGCGCGGCACGGCGAGGCGCTGGCGCTGCCCTCGACCGGCGCACCGGCGCGCGCCGGCGCGCGGCCCATCCTCGCCCTCGGCGCCTGGTTCAAGCACGCCGCCTGTCTGCTCGAGAACGGCCACGCGCGCTTCGGCCCCAACCTGGGCGACCTCGACAACGCCGATGCCTGCCGCGGCGTCGAGCCCGCGGTCGCCGCCCTGCTTGCCGCCTCCGCGCACCCGCCACGCGCGGTCGCCCACGACCTCCACCCCGATTTCCACTCCACCCGCGTCGCCCTCGCCACCGCCGCGCGCCTGGGAGTGCCGGCGATCGGCGTGCAGCACCACCACGCCCACGCCGGCGCGGTGCTCGCCGAGCACCGCCGCTTCGACACCCGCCCGGTGCTCGCCCTCGCCCTCGACGGTGTCGGCCTGGGCAGCGACGGCGGCGCCTGGGGCGGCGAGCTGCTGTGGGTCGCGGGAGCGGAGTTCGTCCGCCTCGGCCACCTGCGCCCGCTGCGCCTGCCCGGCGGCGACCGCGCCGCGCGCGAACCCTGGCGCATCGCCGCCGCGCTGCTCCACGCCGGCGGCCGCGGCGCCGAGATCGCCCGCCGTTTCGCCCGCCAGCCGGCGGCGGCACAGCTCGCCCAGGTGCTTGCCCGCCCGGCGCTGTGCCCGCCGACCACCAGCCTCGGCCGCCACTTCGACGCCGCCGCCGGTCTGCTGGGTATCTGCGAGGTCATGGGAGCGGAAGCGGAAGCCGCGCTCGCCCTCGAAGCGCTCGCCGCGCGCAGCGCCGCGCCGGAGGTGGCACCCGGCGACTGGCACATCCTCACCCACCCGGCAGCACCGGCACCGGCCGCGGACGGCGGCGGTCAGTCCGCGGGCCGCTTCGGCGCGGCCGCTTCATCGCCCCCCGCCACCCCTGTGCTCGAACTCGATCTCCACCCCCTGCTGCTGCGCCTCGCCGACGAGACCGACGCCGCGCGCGGCGCGGCGCGCTTCCAGGCCACCGTGGCGGCCGCGCTGGTGGACTGGGTCGAGCGCGCACGCATAGCGAGCGGCTGCGACACCGTCGTCCTCTGCGGCGGCTGCCTGCACAACCGCCTGCTCTCGGCCGCACTCGAATCCGCCCTCGGCGCGCGCGGCCTGACCGTGCTCGGCGCGCGGCGGCTGTCGCCCGGCGATGCCGGCCTCGCCCTCGGCCAGGCCTGGGTCGCCCATCATCGTCTCGCCGCACAGGAGTCCTGAGCATGTGCCTCGCCCTTCCCGCCCGCATCGTCGAGCTGCTCGACGGCGAGCGCTGCCGCGCCGAACTGGGCGGCGTGCGCAAGGAAATCTCGCTCGCCCTCGTCGACGGCGCTGCGCTCGGCGATTACGTCATCGTGCACGTCGGCTACGCCCTGACCCGGCTCGATCCGGCCGAAGCCGAGCGCACCCTGGCGCTGTTCGCCGAGGCCGGCCTCGACCCCGCCGCCGCCCGCGATCACCCTGATGCGGAGCGGGGGAGCAGTACATGAAGTACATCGACGAATTCCGCGACGGCCGCCTCGCCGCCGGGCTGGCGCGGGCGATCGCACGCGAGGCCGCGCCCGGCCGCGACTACGCCTTCATGGAATTTTGCGGCGGCCACACCCATGCGATCGCGCGCTACGCCGTCACCGACCTGCTGCCGCCCACGGTGCGCATGATCCACGGTCCCGGCTGCCCGGTGTGCGTGCTGCCGATCGGGCGCATCGACATGGCGATCCGGCTCGCCCTGGCGCGCCCCGACGTCATCGTCTGCACTTACGGCGACTGCCTGCGCGTGCCCGCCTCCGGCAGCCTGTCGCTGCTGAAGGCGAGGGCGCGCGGTGCCGACGTGCGCATGGTGTATTCGCCGGCCGACGCGCTCGCCCTTGCGGCGCGCGAACCGGCGCGCGAAGTGGTGTTCTTCGCCATCGGCTTCGAGACCACCACCCCGCCCACCGCGCTCGTGCTGCGTGCGGCCGCGGCGCAGCGGCTGGACAACTTCAGCGTGCTCTGCAACCACGTGCTGACGCCGGCGGCGATCGCCGCGATCCTCGAATCGCCCGAAGTACGCGACCTCGGCACGGTGCCGCTGGACGGCTTCGTCGGCCCCGCCCACGTGTCCACGGTGATCGGCAGCCGGCCCTACGAGCGCTTCGCCGCCGCACACCGCAAGCCGGTCGTGATCGCCGGGTTCGAGCCGCTCGACGTGATCCAGGCGATCCGCATGCTGATCCGCCAGGTCAACGACGGCCGCGCCGAAGTCGAGAACGAATTCACCCGCGCCGTCACCCGCGACGGCAACCGCAAGGCCCAGGCGCTCGTCGCCGACACTTTCGAAGCGCGGCCCAGCTTCGAATGGCGCGGCCTCGGCGCCGTGGCCGACTCGGCGCTGCGCATCCGCCCCGCCTTCGCGCGCTGGGACGCCGAGCGGAAATTCGCCCTCGACGATCGCCCGGTGCCCGACCACAAGGCCTGCGCCTGCGGCGCGATCCTGCGCGGCGTGCGCACCCCCACCGACTGCAAACTGTTCGCCACCGCATGCACGCCGGAAACGCCGATGGGCGCGTGCATGGTGTCCTCGGAAGGCGCCTGCGCCGCGCACTACACCTACGGGCGCTTCCGCGCTGCGGCGCAGCGCACGGATTAGTGCCCGGCCTTCGGGCCTGTCGCACCGAATGGATGAGGAACGGTTTGCGTCCCCTCCCGAATTTGAACCCGGAGCCCGCTTTACGATGAATGCCCTCCACTCCGCTTCCACCCGAGCGCTGGACCTGCGCCACGGCCGCGTCGATCTGAGCTTCGGCGCCGGCGGGCGGGCGATGGCTCAGCTCGTCGCCGAACTGTTCGTGCGCGCCTTCGCCAACGACTACCTCGCCCGTGGCGACGACGGCGCGGTGCTGCCCGCGCCCGCCCCCGGCGAACGCCTGGTGGTGAGCACCGACGCCCACGTCGTCAGCCCGCTGTTCTTTCCCGGGGGCGACATCGGCAGCCTCTCGGTGCACGGCACGGTCAACGACCTCGCGGTGATGGGCGCCCGTCCGCTGTACCTGACGGCGGGCTTCATCCTCGAAGAAGGCTTCCCCCTCACCGAGCTGGCGCGCATCGTCGACTCGATGGCCGCCGCCGCCCGTGCCGCCGGCGTGCGGGTGGTGGCCGGCGACACCAAGGTCGTCGAACAGGGCAAAGGCGACGGCGTGTTCATCACCACCGCCGGCATCGGCGCCCTGCCCGCCGGGCGCGACCCGGGCGGCGCCCGCGCCCGCCCCGGCGATGCGGTGCTGGTGTCGGGCGCGATCGGCGAGCACGGCATGGCGATCCTGGCGCAGCGCGAGGCGCTCGCCTTCGAGTCGACGATCGTCTCCGACAGCGCCCCCCTGAACGGGCTGGTCGAAGCGCTCTATGCCGCTGTGCCGGCAGCGGCGATCCGCGTGCTGCGCGACCCCACCCGCGGCGGACTGGCGACCACCCTCAACGAGATCGCCGCGCAGTCGGGCGTGGGCATCGAGCTGGCGGAAGAGGCGATCCCGGTGCCGGCCCAGGTCCGTGCGGCGTGCGAGCTGCTCGGCCTCGATCCGCTCTACGTCGCCAACGAAGGCAAGCTGGTGGCGATCTGCGCCGCGGAGGCCGCCGACGCCCTGCTCGCGGCGCTGCGCGCCCACCCGCTGGGCGCGCAGGCGGCCTGCATCGGCACCGTCACCGCCGACCCCGAGTGCTTCGTCCAGATCCGCACCGGCTTCGGCGGGCGGCGCATGGTGGACTGGCTCGCCGGCGAACAGCTGCCGCGGATCTGCTGAACGCCGGCGACAGCGGTAATCCGCCATTACAACTGATTACCGGCGGATACCCCTGGCAGCGCCGGATTCTCCTATCGTGTTTCCACCATGGAGACGGCAAGCGCAGTGCGCGACGGCTCCACTCCGGACACCCTCACCAGGAGCTCGACAAATGAACAAGCGCATTTCCATCCTCGCCACCGCCCTTCTCCTCGCCGCCGGCAGCGGCTCGGTTCTCGCCAAACAGGAGGGCGCCGGCAAGGCAGTGAAAGGCGGCAGCGCCGCGACCCACATGAGCGAGAAAGGCCTGGGCAACACCAACGGCCCGAACGCGGCCACCCGCAGCAGCGGCCTAGAGCGCGCCGAAGAGCGCATGAGCGAAAGCGGCCTCGAGCACTCGAAGCCGGGCGAAGCACAGCTCGAGCGCAAGCTGGAAGGCAACCCGGGCAAGGCCAAGGGCCGGCAATAACGACCGGGCACGGAAACCGGTGCCAGCAGCCAAACTTCAGGGCACGAATCAGCGCGCAGCAGCGGTGTCCACATCGAAGCTCACTCCCTGCGCCAGAGGCAGCGCAGCGGAATAGTTGATCGTCGCCGTCGAGCGCCGCATGTAGGCGCGCCAGGCGTCCGAGCCGGCCTCGCGCCCGCCGCCAGTATCCTTCTCGCCGCCGAAGGCACCGCCGATCTCGGCACCGCTGGTGCCGGCGTTGACGTTGGCGATGCCACAATCGCTCCCCGCCGCCGACAGGAAGCGCTCGGCCTCGCACAGCTCATTGGTGAAGATCGCCGACGACAGGCCCTGAGGCACGTCGTTGTGGCGCGCGATCGCCTCATCCAGATCTTCGTAGTCGAAGCAGTGCAGCACGGGCGCGAACACTTCATCACTGCTATTGCGCACTGCCGCGCCATGCTCGACCAGCGCCGGGCGCGCATACCAGGCGTGCGGGAAGCGCTCGGCCAGCACCCGCTCCCCGCCCCGCACCGACGCCCCCTGCGCGCGCGCCGCGGCGAGCGCCGCCTGCATCCGCTCGAAAGCGTCGCGATCAATCAGCGGGCCGACCAGGGCGGCGGATTCGCGCGGATCGCCGACCACGATCCGCGCGTAGGCCGCGCGCAGGCGCGACAGCAGCGCCACACGCACCTGCGCATGGACGAACAGCCGCCGCGTGCTGGTGCAGCGCTGGCCGGCGGTGCCGACGGCACCGAACACGATCGCGCGCAAGGCCAGCTCGAGGTCCGCGCTGGGGGTGACGATCACCGCATTGTTGCCGCCCAGTTCGAGGATGCTGCGCCCGAAGCGCTGCGCGATGCGCGGTGCCAGCACGCGCCCCATCGCGCAGCTGCCGGTCGCGCTGACCAGCGCCAGGCGGCGGTCATCGGCCAGCAGCAGGGCGAGCTCGGGGCCGCCCGGCAGCACCGCGGACAGGCCCGCAGGCACGTCGTCCATGCCGGCGGCGGCCTGCTCCAGCAGGTGCTGGCAGGCGAGCGCGCACAGCGGCGTCCGCTCCGACGGCTTCCACACGATCGCATCACCGCACACCAGCGCCAGCGCCGCGTTCCAGGCCCACACCGCGACCGGAAAGTTGAACGCGGTGACGATGCCGACCACCCCCAGCGGGTGCCAGCTCTCGCGCAGCGCATGACCCGGGCGTTCGGAAGCGATGGTGAGGCCGTGGAGCTGGCGCGACAGGCCGACGGCGAAGTCGCAGATGTCGATCATCTCCTGCACCTCGCCTTCACCCTCGCTGCGGATCTTGCCGCACTCGAGAGTGACGAGCGCGCCGAGGCTCGCCTTGTGCTCGCGCAGCAGCGCGCCGAAGCGGCGCACCAGTTCGCCGCGGCGCGGCGCCGGCACCTGCCGCCAGGCGGCGAAGGCAGAGGCAGCGCGGGCGATGCGGTCCTCGGCCTGGGCCGGGGAAGCGCATGCGATCCGCGCCAGCACGCTGCCGTCGATCGGCGAGACCACCGCCTGCCTGCCCCCCGCCAGCACACCGGAGTCGAGGCCCAGGCGGGCACAAACAGTCCTTGCATCCATGTCATGTCCTCCACTGCATGTACAGGCTGCGCGCACCGCGGCCCTGCAGCGCCGGCACGCCCCTGCAGCGTCGGACCGGCCCGCGCGGCGATGGTGCCGGACAGCGGTGGGTGGGGGTGGATGGGGAATGGATCGAGCTTGACCCCGGGCGCGCCCCTCCCGGACAATCGAGCCTCCTTTCGGTTCGACGAAACGGAACACGGTGCGAATCCGTGGCGGGCCCGCCGCTGTATCCGGGGACGGGCGCTGCAAGGTCGACAGACCGGCCACTGGCGGGGACCACCCCGCCGGGAAGGCGCAGCGCTACGGCTGATCCGGGAGCCAGAAGACGTGTCGAACCGTTGAGGAGTCCAGGCAAGGGCTCCGGCCGAGCGCATGCGCAAGCGTGCCTTCGGCCGGAGCCCTTTTTGTTTTTCCGATTCGAGGACCCGATCATGAAACAGACCCGCACCCTCCCTGCCGCCCAGCCCTGCCCGCCCGCGACCGCCACCGCCGAGGTGACCGCGACCGCCCCTACCCTTGCCGTGCGCAAGAGCTGCAACCCCGACGGCATCGGCCTGTCACATTACGTCCTGATGGACCGGAAGGCGGCGAAATGAGGGCCGCCCCACTCCCGACCACCCCACTCCCGCCGCCGGGCCCGCGGCTGATCCCGATCGACATCGGCCACCCGGTCTACGCCGCCCTCACCGATCCGGCGACCGCATTCTGGGCGCTGGTGGACAAGACCCGGGTCGATGCCGAACTCGCCGGCGGCGCGCTGCTCGACGGCTACCGCGCCCGTTTCGACGAGTTCGCCCGCGAACTGCATGCGCTGCGCTTCGGCCTCAAGCCTTCCGGGGTGTATCTGAACCCGACCGAGCGCTGCAACCTCGACTGCCGCTACTGCTACCTGCCCGGCGAGCAGCGCAGCGGCGGCCGCCACATGCCGGTGCAGACCCTGCTCGACTCGCTGCAGGCGCTGAAGGACTACTTCGCGTCGACGATGGGCGACAGCGGGCGCAAGCCGCGCGCGATCTTCCACGGCGCCGAGCCGCTGATGAACAAGGACGCGGTGTTCGCCGCGATCGACGCCTTCGGCGACGACTTCGCCTTCGGCGTGCAGACCAACGGCACCCTCCTCGACGACGCGGCGATCGCCTTCCTCACCGCGCGCAACGTCAGCATCGGGCTGTCGCTCGACGGCCCGGCCGCCGCGATCACCGATGCCACCCGGCGCACCTGGGGAGGCCACAGCGTGCACGGCAAGGTGCTGACAGCGATGGAAAAGCTGCGCGGCTACGGCTCATGGAGCGTGATCACCACCTGCACCGGGGAGAACCTGCCGTGGCTGAGCGAGATGATCGAGCTCTTCCACGCCCACGAAGTGCCGACCTGCATGCTCAACACCGTGCGCTGCACCCTGCCCGGCGCGCGCAGCGTGAAGCCGGCCGATGTCGACATGGGGCGCGCCTTCTTCGCCGCGCTCGACCGCAGCCACGCGCTCTACCGGGACAGCGGGCGCAAGCTGGTGGTGGCGAACTTCGCCAACATCGTGCTCGCGATCCTGGCGCCGAGCGCGCGCCGCCTGATGTGCGACATCTCGCCCTGCGGCGGCGGGCGCGCTTTCTTCGCCCTTGCCGCCGACGGCGGCCTTTATCCGTGCAGCGAGTTCATCGGCCTGGCGCGCTTCAACGGCGGCAAGCTGCTCGATGGCGGCGTCGACGCGGCCCTCTCCTCGCCGGCGTTCCGCCCGGTGATCGAGCGCGACGTGGACCGCTTCAGCCCCTGCGCCGAGTGCGCGATCCGCCATTTCTGCGGCTCGCCCTGCCCGGCCGAGGCACATGAGATGAACGGCGGCATGGGCCGCACCGGCGCCTTCTGCGAGTTCTACAAGGAGCAGGTCAATTACGCCCTGCGCCTGATCGCCGACGGCAAGGCCGACGACTTCCTGTGGGACGGCTGGGACGAGGGCACGGAAACCACTTTCCAGCTGCAGTAGGGCGGTGGCTGGCACAGGACGAAAAAAATCCCGCTGACGCGGGATTTTTTCTGCGGGTGCAGGGCGGGTGTCAGCCGCGCGAACCGCGCTCGCGCCGGTCGCCGAAGCCGCGATCGCCGCGGCCGGAAGGCTGGCCATCGCGGCCGAAGCCCCCGCCACTGCGCCGGCCGTCGCCGCCGCCAGGACGACCATAACCGCCCCCCGGCTTGGCACCACTGCCGAAGCGGCGGCCGCCGTTGCCGGCCGGGCGCGGCGCGGACGGCTTGCGCGGCGAAGGTTCCATGCCGGGAATGGTATGCACCGCGAGACGGTCGCCGGTGAAGCGCTCGATGGCACGGATCAGGCCGGTCTCGCGCGGGCCGGACAGGGTGATCGCGATGCCGTCGCGGCCGGCGCGGCCGGTGCGGCCGATGCGGTGCACGTAGTCCTCGGCCTGGCGCGGCGGATCGAAGTTGATGACGTGGCTGATGCCGGCAACGTCGATCCCGCGCGCGGCGACGTCGGTCGCCACGAGCACGCCGATGCGGCCCTGGCGCAGGCGGTCGAGGGTACGGTTGCGCTGGGTCTGGTGCATGTCGCCGTGCAGCGCGGCAGCGGCGATGCCCTTTTCCTGGAGCGACAGCGACAGCTCGTCGGCACTGCGCTTGGTGGCGGTGAACACCACCGCCTGGTTCATGCCGTTTTCACCGAGCAGGGCCTCGAGCAGGCGGTTCTTGTGGCCGAGGTCGTCGGCGAACATCAGGCGCTGCTCGATCTGGCCGCGGTCCTGCTGGGCAACCTCGATCTCGATGCGCTCGGCGTCGCGGGTGATGCGCGTCGCCATGCTGCCGACCACGCCGTCGAGGGTGGCGGAGAACAGCAGGGTCTGGCGCTTGCCCGGGGTGGCGGCGACGATGGCGTCGATGTCTTCGGCAAAACCCATGTCGAGCATGCGGTCGGCTTCGTCGAGGATCAGCACTTCGACGTCGGACAGCCTGAGCTTGCGCCGGTTGAGGTGATCGAGAAGGCGCCCGGGGGTGGCGACGACGACGTCGCACTGGCGTTGCAGCTGCTTGACCTGGGCGAACATCGGCGCACCGCCGACGAGGCAGGCGGTGTTGAGCCAGCGCAGGCCCTTGCCATAGGTCTGGACCGCTTTTTCGACCTGCTGGGCGAGTTCGCGGGTGGGGGTCAGCACCAGCACGCGCGGCCCGGCGCCCGGCGCCGGACGGCGGTCGACGAGCTTGTTCAGCGCCGGCAGCGTGAACGCGGCGGTCTTGCCGCTACCGGTATGGCTGGAGACGAGCAGGTCGCGCCCGGCAATGGCGGCGGGAATGGCCTGCTGCTGCACCGGAGTGGGCGTGGTGTAGCCGCTCTGCTCGATGGCCTTGAGGAGTTCTGCGGCAAGGCCGAGGTTCTGGAACGTCATGGTTCTTCCTGTCATTCTGGCCGCCACTGCAGCGGCGACCGGGTTCGGCGCGCATCCGGGATGCGGGCCGCAATGGCATCGCGCCGCGGCGAACCGGCCGGAGGCAGGTGCGCTGCGTGGAATCGCAAAGGCGACAAACGCGCGATGGGCGTGGCCGGTCTGGCCAGCATCGGTCGCAAAGACCGGGCCGGGAAGACCGCGCATCGGCACCAACCGGTTGTCACGAGCCAGACGATCGGAAGAACGAATGGGAATTCGGCGGGAGGTCGGGGGCGATGGGGCTGTGGTTACAGTCCCTCGGGCCGGATATTGCGGAAATGGCGGACACTCCGGTCCGCGGCAAAAACCGCGATGGCCCTTCTGCTGCATTGCACAACGGCGCGCAGTATAACCGTTCCCGGCGAAACTGTCGCCAGGAAAATGCAACAACGGACAGGCCGCAGGAAAACGGGCCGGCGCATCATGCGCCGGCCCGTCTGGAAGCGGCTGCTCCGGGTGTTACTTGTTGACGGCGGACTTGAGGGTGGCGCCGGCGGTGAACTTGGGAACGCTGGAAGCGGCGATTTCGATCGCGGCACCCGTCTGGGGATTACGGCCGGTGCGGGCGGCGCGCTCGGAGACCTCGAAGGAGCCGAAGCCGGTGAAGGCGACCTTTTCGCCCTTGGCGAGTTGCTCGGCGATGATGTCGAGCACAGCCGACAGCGCGCGGTCGGCCTGAGCGCGGGAAACATCCAGGCGGTCGGCCAGGGCTTCGACGAATTCACCTTTATTCATGCTTTTCCTCGATTGGTGTGAATGGATTCGGATTGTCCGGGATGATCCGGTCTGCGCGGATTCTAGCACCGCGGCCGAATCCGGGGCGCTTCCCGATGTTCGGGCTGCGGCAGGGGGCTACCCTAACGCAAGCCGGGTACGAATGCACGATTCGCACCGTGTTTTCACGCTCCACGCCACCAGCACGGCGCGGGCTCGCGGGATCGGAGACGAGCATTCCCCGGATCGCCGCGAAAGCGCCCGCCATGCCGCGCATCGCCGCTTCACGAAGCAGCGATGCGCGCTATCCTTGCGCCACGCACTGGATACTCCGGCCGGATTCGAGCATGCCCGACACCCCAACGACGGATCGCCCGCCGATCCACATCACCGCCCATCGCACCGGCGGACACATCGGCCGCATCGAGATGTCCCTGCCCGCACGCGGCTGGATGGGCGATTCGGTGATCGGCCTCGAACCGGCCACCGCACTGCGCCAGCTCGGCGAACAGGCCAGCCACAGTCCGCGGGCCCATACCCGTGCGCTCGCGCTCGCCTGCCAGGCGGCGGCAGGCGAGCGCGCACCATCCCGTGACACCTGGTTCGTGATCGAGCGCGAGCTGGCGGCCGAGGCCGTCGACACCCACCTGCGCCGCCTGCTGATCGACTGGCCACAGCAATTCGGCTTCGACGCCCGCCACAGCCGCTTCGCCGAATTCCACCGCCGTCTGATCACTCCCCACGGCGCGGAAACCGCGTTCGCGCTCGGTGGCGAAGTCCTCGACCTCGTCGCACGCGAGCTGCTCGCCGGTTTCTTCAACCAGATCCGCATGCCCCACGGCATCGGTGAATTCATCGAACGGGTGAACGCCGGCGGCAGCCTCGGTTCGATCATGGCGGAGCTGATCGCGCTCGGTGCCAGCGGGCCGCCCTGCGGCGCCGCCGTACCCTTGCTCGGCACCCTGAGCGCCGCGGCCTGGGCCACGGCCGTCGGCGGCTGGCCGAGCGCGGAGTTCATCGCCCGCCCCACCTACGCCGGCGAGCCTGCCGAAACCGGGCCGCTGGCGCGCCACGCCGCGTCCCCCCTGGTACGCCTGCTGCTCGACCGCGGCCACCGCGTCTCCGCCCGCCTGCTGGCCAAGGCGATCGAAGTCGCCGACTGCGCCAGCCGGATGCGCTACCCCTTCACCGACGATGTGCCTGCGCTGCTCGACGCGACCGCCGCCGGGGCGGGCGCGGGCCTGGCCCGGGTGGAAACCGCGCGCGGCGTGCTGTTGTGCTGGGTGCGCCTGGCGGAAGGCGTGATCGCCGACTGCGCGATCATTCCCGCGGGGGCCTGGAACCTGCATCCGGACGGCGTGTTCTACCGCGAGGCGATGAGCCCCGGCAGCGGACCGGAAGACCACGCCGCCGCCCTGCAGCGCCTGTCGGTACTGGCGCTCGCGCTCGACCCTTCGCTGCCGCACGTGATCGAGGTGGTCGAGGCGTCATCCGGCGAACCGGGTAGCGGCGCTGCGCTCAGCCCGCCAGACGCCGGTAGGTGCCGCTGAAATACAGCAGCGGCAGGCGCTCTTCGCGGTCGAAGCCGATCACTTCACTGATGAACACGACGTGATCGCCGCCGGCATGGCGCACGGTATTGCGGCACTCGAAGCGCGCGCAGCAGCCCTCGAGCAGCGGCACGCCGCCGACGCCCTGCTCGTACTCGAGGCCGCTGAAGCGATCGCCGGCGCGACTGGCGAAGCGTTGCGAAAGCTCGATCTGGTCTTCGGCGAGGACGTTGATCGCGTAGTATTCGCAGGCTTCGAACAGCGGCCGGCTGGGCAGATCGTTCGACAGGCTCCAGACGATCAGCGGCGGATCGAGCGACACCGAGTTGAAGGAATTCACCGTGAGGCCGATCGGTTCGCCGGCAGGCGTGCGCGCGGTCACCACCGTAATGCCGGTGGCGAACATGCCGAGCGCGTTGCGGAAGCGGCGCGCCGCATCTTCGTCGGAAAAAGTCTGCTGGGTCATATGAGGAACGGTCGCGGTCGGTCCGCGCTTCAGGGTTATGCGATCGAAGCGCCGATTATCACCGGCCCTCCCCCGGACGTCGAGGTCACCCGGCACGCCTCCCAAGGGTCGAATCCTTCGTGCATCACCCGCCGGCCTCGGAGGCGCCTCCCGCCGCGCAGAAAAATACTTGGAAAACCGCAACATGAGCGAATTCGCCACCCGCCTCGTCGCCTGGCAGCGCAAACACGGCCGCCACGACCTGCCCTGGCAGGGCGGGCATGACCCCTACCGCATCTGGCTGTCGGAGATCATGCTGCAGCAGACCCAGGTCGACACCGTGATTCCCTACTACCAGCGCTTCCTCGCGCGCCTCCCCGACATCGCCAGCCTCGCTGCGGCGCCGGTGGAAGACGTCATGGCGCTGTGGAGCGGGCTCGGCTATTACGCCCGCGCACGCAACCTGCACCGCGCCGCACAGGTGGTGATGACGGAGCATGGCGGTGTTTTCCCGCGCACGGCGGCCACGATCGCCACCCTGCCCGGCGTCGGCCGCTCGACCGCGGCGGCGATCGCCGCCTTCGCCTACGGCGAGCGCGCCGCGATTCTCGACGGCAACGTCAAGCGCGTGCTGTGCCGGATCTTCGGCATCGAGGGTTTTCCCGGCGACAAGGCGGTGGAAAGCCGCCTGTGGGCGCTGGCCGAGTCGCTGCTGCCGGAACCCGAACCCGGGCGCTACATCCAGGCCCAGATGGACCTCGGCGCCACCGTATGCACCCGCGCCCGGCCGACCTGCGCGCGCTGCCCGTTCCAGGGCGACTGCATCGCCCGGCGCACCGGCCGCATCGCCGAGCTTCCTGCAGCGCGCCCGAAAAAGGCGGTACCGCGACGCAGTGCGCGCTTCGCGGTACTGGTCCGCGGCCGCGAAGTCCTGCTCGAGCGCCGTCCCCCCAGCGGAATCTGGGGCGGTCTGCTCGCCCTGCCGGAAATCCCCGCGGATGCGGCAGACCCCGCCACCTGGGTGCGTGGACGCACCGGCCTCGCCTGCGTCGAGGGCGCCCCGCTGGCGCCGCTAACCCATGCTTTCACCCACTTCGTACTCGACATCCAGCCGGTGCTGCTGCGCGCCGCGCCCCCCGCCGCAGGGGCAGCGGCCGACGACGGCGCCCTGCACTGGCAGGCGTTCGCCGCCCTGGAACAGGCGGCGCTGCCGGCCGCGGTGCGCAAGATCCTCGATGCCGTCGCCGGCATCGATCTGTTTTGCGCAAGCAGCGCAGGCTCATCGCCGCGCTGACGGCGCAGCGGAATTCCGCTTCAGAACGGCAAGCGGCGGCGGGGTGCGGCGGAGGCGTTGGCCTTGCGCACCGGCTCGGGTGCGACCGCCGACGCCTTCACCGGCTTGCGCGGCTGATTCATCTCTTCGCGGGCAAAACGTACCTTGCCTTCGAGTTCGCAACCACGCATGCCGGGCGAGCAGATCGCGCCGCGCACGCGCTGGCAGATACCGTTGAGGTCGTGAGGACAGCTCCAGGCACTCATGGGGGGACAAGCTCCGAAAAAACGGCGGGGAAGACACTCCCAAGCCCGTACTATCGGCCGCCCGCGCATCAGAAGCAAGCGTGAAGGCCGCGCACACGCCGGCCCGGGCACAAACCGCGCGCCCGGTGCACGCAGGCGCTGCGGCAGCCCGTTCGCACCGATCACCGAAGGCGGCCACCGCAACCGCCGCTGCGCCCGCTCCCGTGCCGGCAAGGAGAACGCCCGGCCCCAGGCCTGCCCTGAGGGGCGGCGGCAGAACACCCCCGCCCGGTTCCCTTCGTTACAGCGCGCCGCGGAAGATCGCTTCGATCTCGACCTGATCCGCGGGGCGCGGGTTGGTCAGCCCGCAGGCGTCCTTGAGCGCGTTGGCGGCAAGGGTCGGGATGTCCCCGGCCTTGACCCCGAGCTGGGCGAGCCCGGCCGGAATGCCGACGTCGGCGGCGAGCTTGCGGATCTCGGCAAGACAGCGCTCGGCACCGGCGGCCTCGTCGAGCCCGCCGAGCTCGGCCCCCATCGCGCGCGCGACCTCGGCCAGGCGGGCGGCAGCGACGGGGGCGTTGAACGCTTCAACATGGGGCAGCAGCACCGCGTTGCACACTCCGTGCGGCAGATCGTAGAAGCCGCCGAGTTGGTGCGCCATTGCATGGACGTAGCCGAGCGAGGCGTTGTTGAACGCCATCCCGGCGAGGAACTGGGCGTAGGCCATCTGTTCGCGCGCTTCGAGGTCCTGGCCGTCGGCCACGGCGCGGCGCAGGTTGGCCGCGATCAGCGCCACCGCCTTCAGCGCGCAGGCGTCGGTGATCGGCGTCGCCGCGGTGGACACGTAGGCCTCGACCGCGTGGGTGAGGGCGTCCATGCCGGTGGCGGCGGTCAGCGCCGCCGGCTTGGCGAGCATCAGCGAGGGGTCGTTGACCGACAGGATCGGGGTGACGTTGCGGTCGACGATCGCCATCTTGATGTGGCGCGCCTCGTCGGTGATGATGCAAAAGCGCGTCATCTCGCTCGCGGTGCCGGCGGTGGTGTTGATCGCGATCAGCGGCAGCTGGGGCCTGGCCGACTTGTCGACGCCCTCGTAGTCGCCGATCCGCCCGCCGTTGGCCGCGACCAGCGCGATGCCCTTGGCGCAGTCGTGCGGCGAGCCGCCGCCGAGCGAGATCACGCAGTCGCAGCCTTTGGCGCGCAGCAACGCGAGCCCGGCGTCGACGTTGGCGACGGTCGGGTTCGGCTGCGCACCGTCGAACACCGTCGCCTGGATGTCGTGCGCGGCGAGCAGGCCCGCGACCTTGGCGGCGACACCGGCGCGGGCGAGGCCGGCATCGGTGACGATCAGGGCGTGGCGAAAGCCGTAGCCGCGGATTGCGCTCACCGCCTCGGCGAGGCAGCCGGCGCCCATCAGGTTGACGGGGGGAATGAAGAAAGTGGTCGTGCTCATGATCGGGTTTCCTTTGGATGGGATCTGGACAGCAGTCTGGTGTCGGAAATGCAGCGGGATCGTGCCCCCGCCCTGCAGCCGGCGCCCGCGACCGGCGGATGCCGGGCGCCACCGCCGGGGAAAGGCGGGGCGCGACGTTCAGAAGAAGCCGAGCTTGTCCTCGCTGTAGCTCACCAGCAGGTTCTTGGTCTGCTGATAGTGTTCGAGCATCATCTTGTGGGTCTCGCGGCCGATGCCCGACTGCTTGTAGCCGCCGAACGCCGCATGTGCCGGGTAGGCGTGGTAGCAGTTCGTCCACACGCGGCCGGCCTCGAGCTGGCGGCCGAGGTGGAAGGCGGTGTTGATGTTGCGCGTCCACACTCCGGCGCCGAGTCCGAACGGGGTGTCGTTGGCGATCGCGAGCGCCTCCTCACGGTCGCGGAAGGTCGTCACCGACACCACCGGACCGAAGATCTCCTCCTGGAAGACGCGCATCTTGTTGTGGCCCTTGAACACCGTCGGCCGGATGTAGAAGCCGCCGGCCAGCTCGCCGCCGAGGCAGGCGCGCTCGCCGCCGGCGAGCACTTCGGCGCCCTCGTCGCGGCCGATCGCCAGGTAGCGCTCGATCTTGTCCCTCTGCTCGGCCGAGGCCTGAGCGCCGATCATCGTCGCCGGATCGAGCGGGTTGCCCTGGCGGATCTCGGCGACGCGCTGCAAGGCGCGCTCGATGAAGCGCTCGTAGATCGACTCCTGGATCAGCGCCCGGCTCGGGCAGGTGCACACCTCGCCCTGGTTCAGGGCGAACATCACGAAGCCTTCGATCGCCTTGTCGAAGAAGGCGTCATCCTGCGCCGCGACGTCGTCGAAGAAGATGTTCGGCGACTTGCCGCCAAGCTCGAGCGTGACCGGGATCAGGTTCTGGCTGGCATAGCCCATGATCAGCCGCCCGGTGCCGGTCTCGCCGGTGAACGCGATCTTGGCGATGCGCTTGCTCGAGGCGAGCGGCTTGCCGGCCTCGACGCCGAAACCGTTGACGATGTTGAGCACGCCCGGCGGCAGCAGGTCGCCGACCAGTTCGGCGAACACCAGGATCGACAGCGGCGTCTGCTCGGCCGGCTTGAGCACCACGCAGTTGCCGGCGGCAAGCGCCGGGGCGAGCTTCCACGCCGCCATCAGCAGCGGGAAGTTCCACGGGATGATCTGGCCGACGACGCCGAGCGGCTCGTGGAAATGGTAGGCGACGGTGGCGTGGTCGATCTCGCCGAGACTGCCTTCCTGCGCCCGCACGCAGGCGGCGAAATAGCGGAAGTGGTCGATCGCGAGCGGGATGTCGGCGGCGCGCGTCTCGCGGATCGGCTTGCCGTTGTCCCAGGTCTCGACCTGGGCCAGCCGCTCTAGATTGGCCTCCATGCGTTCGGCGATGCGGTTGAGCACCGCGGCGCGCTCGGCGGCGCTGGTCCGCCCCCAGGCGGCCTTGGCCTGGTGCGCGGCGTCGAGCGCGCACTCGACGTCCTCCTCGTCCGAGCGCGGGATCTCGCAGATCGGCCGCCCGGTGATCGGGGTGATGTTGTCGAAGTAGCGCCCGGCGGCCGGCGGCCGCCACTGGCCACCGATGTAGTTGCCGTAGCGGGTCTTCAAATTCAGCCCGGCGCGGGCGGGATCGAGCATGTTCATCATCTTCCTCCTGTGGTTATTGCATCCCTGCGGATGTAGGCAAGACAGTGCATGGAGCGTGCCAGCCGTCCGACCTCCTGCAGCGCAACATCGCTGCACGCCTTTGCCGTCGGATTTGTTTGGAGAAAATTATTGCGCCGCAGAAAAACTTCCTTATTTCCGCCGCCGCACTCGGCCGGGCGGCGGCGCATAATCGGGCCCACGACCTTCCCGCAGGTGTCGCGGCCCGCGACACCTGTCGCGCGACACCCGGAGCAGCACCGATGACACCCCCGTCTCTCCCCCTTGCCGAAGCCCGCCGCCGTTTTCTCGACGGTGACGACGTATCGGTGCGCAGCGTGCCCGAGCCGATCCTGCATTCGTGGCGCCGCTGCCAGGGGCTGGGGCTCGATGTCGGGCGCTGGCGGCCGCCGTCGCGCCTGGCCGAGGCCGAGCTCACCACCCGCCGCGAGGAGAGCGCCGACTGGCTGCAGTTGGCACGCCCGGCGATCGACGCCCTGTTCGACGGCGTGCTCGACGACGGCCACGTCGTCATCGTCGCCGACCGCGGCGGGCTGATCCTGGAGCGGATGGGCCATCCGGACTTCCTCGACCGCGCCGAACGGGTCGCGCTGGCGCCGGGCATGGACTGGCGCGAGGACGTGCGCGGCACCAACGCGATCGGCACCGCGCTCGTGCTCGGCGCGGCCACCGTGCGCGGCGCCGAGCACTTCCTTGAGCGCAACCGGCAGCTGTCGTGCACCGCACAGGCGGTCCACGACGCGCAGGGGCGGCTGCTCGGGGTGATCGACGTCTCCGGCCAGCCACGGCGGCTGCACGACGCCCACCGCCTGCAGGTCGAGGCCGCGGTGCGTCGGATCGAGCACGGCCTGTTCGACCGCGACGCCGCCCGCCTCCACGAACTGCGCCTCGCCGCCGACCCGGCGCTACTCGCCACCCCGCGCTGCGGCCGGCTCGGCTTTGACGACGACGGCGTGCTGCGCGCGGCCAGCCGCACGGCCCTCGCTACGCTCGGACTCGACTGGACGGCGCTGGGGCGGCTGCGCTTCGCGCAGCTGTGCGGGCAGAGCCTGGAGCACTGGCTCAGCCGCCACGGCATCCATGTCGCCTCGCTGCGCCACGGCGGCGAGCTGTTCTCGGCGCAGCTGCTGCCCGTCCGCGCCGGTCCCGACCCGCTCCCGCGCGAGGCGGCGCATCCGGCCCCGCCACACACCGCCGCAGCCACGGCGACGCGGCCAGAGCCGCCGCGCAGGCCCGCCGCGGCGCCGGGAGCGCCGGCAGTGGCCGACGTCGGCCTCCCCGCCGGCCTGCTCGACACCGCGCGCCGCCTGCTCGAAGCCGACATTCCGGTGCTGCTGCTGGGCGAGACCGGGGTCGGCAAGGAGCGCTTCGTGCAGGCGCTGCACGCCGCCGGCAGCCGCCACCGCCAGGCGCTGGTGGCGGTGAACTGCGCGGCGATCCCGGAAGGGCTGATCGAGTCGGAACTGTTCGGCTACGAGGAAGGCGCGTTCACCGGTGCACGCCGCCAGGGCAGCAAGGGCCGCCTGCGCGAGGCCGACGGCGGCGTGCTGTTCCTCGACGAGATCGGCGACATGCCGGCGAGCCTGCAGGCCCGCCTGCTGCGGGTGCTGCAGGAGCGCGTGGTGCAGCCGCTGGGCGGCGGCGCGGGCCAGCGGGTGGACGTACGCATCGTCGCCGCGACCCATCGCGACCTCGCCCAGGAAGTCGCCGCCGGGCGCTTCCGTGCCGATCTCTATTACCGCCTCGGCCATTACCCGCTGTGCCTGCCGCCGCTGCGCGAGCGCGGCGACGTGGCGCAGATCGCCGCCGCGCTGCTCGCTGCGCACGGCGCCGCGCGGCGCGGAATCACGCTGTCGCCGGCGCTCGCCGCCTTCATCCGCCGCTACCCGTGGCCGGGCAACCTGCGTCAGCTCGACAACCTGTTGCGCACCCTGCTCGCGCTGGTCGATGACGGCACCCTGCTGACCCCGGAGCACCTGCCCGCCACCCTGCGCGACGCCGCCCCGTCGGCCGCGCGCGACGACGCGGTGCACGCCGCACTCGCGCGCCACGGCGGCAACGCCAGCGCCGCCGCGCGCGCGCTCGGCATCAGCCGCAGCACGCTGTACCGCCGCCTGGGGCGGAGCTGAACGTTCAGCGCCCGCGCAGCGCCGCGCTGGGCGGCAGGGCGCAGGCGCGCTGGTACTCGGCGGCGAGCCGCTCCACCAGCGCGGCGACCGGGGGAACGTCGTCGATGCTGGCCACGCCCTGCCCCGCGCTCCACACGTCGCGCCATGCCCGGGCCTCGCTACCGAGATCGTGGAGCGTGCCCTTGGCCGTCCCGGCAACCAATGCCTCGCGCACGAAGCCGGCCTTCTCCAGGCTCGGCCACAGGTAGTTGGCGTTGGTCCCGGAAATGGCGTCGGTATAGACGATGGCGGACGCCCCGCACTCGACCAGCATCCGCTTGTAGGCCTCCGGGGCGAGCGCCTCGCGGGTGGCGATGAAGCGGGTGCCCATGTAGGCGAAATCCGCCCCCAGCACTTCCGCGGCGCGGATCGCGGTACCGTCCGAGATGCTGCCGGCGGCGACCAGGGCCCCGTCCCAGAAGCCGCGGATCTCGCGGACCAGGCTCACCAGGCTCTGCGTCCCGGCATGGCCGCCAGCGCCGGCCGACACCGCGATGATGCCATCGACACCGGCCGCGATCGCCTTGCGCGCATGCTCGGCATGGATGACGTCGGAAAATACCACGCCGCCGTAGCCATGCACGGCCTTCACCACTTCGCCGGGATGGCCGAGGCTGGTGATCACCAGCGGGACCCGGTGGCGCACGATGGTCGCCAGGTCCTCTTCGAGGCGCACATTCGAGCGGTGCAGGATCAGGTTGATGCCGTAAGGCGCGCTCGGCGCCCCGGGATGGTCGCGGTCGTGGGCGGCGAGGGCGGCGCCGATGTGCGCGAGCCAGCCGTCGAGCTCGGCCGCGGGACGGGCGTTGAGGGCGGGAAACGTGCCCGCCACTCCGGCCCGGCAGGCACCGATCACCAGCTCCGGGCCGGAAACCAGGAACATCGGTGCGGCGATCGCCGGCACGCGGAAGCGGCCGCGGAAGGCGGCGGGGATCGGCATGGAGTGTCCTCAGTCGAACAGCGGGGCGAACGCCCGGGAAAAGCGGACTCTAGCATGACCGGCATCGGCCGCCGGCCGGGCACCGCCAGCGGAGAACGGCGGTATCATGCTGCGCACCATGGAAGGCATCGAATCCCTCGTCTACGGCATCGGCATCGCCGGCGTCGCCGCCCAGGCGGCGGCCGGCGTACTCGACGCCGGGCGCAAGCCCTTCGACCTGTTCGGTATCGTCGTCGTCGCCCTCGCCGCCGCGCTTGGCGGCGGCACGCTGCGCGACGTCCTGCTCGACCGCGCGGTGTTCTGGATCGCCGACCAGCGCTACCTGATCGGCGCGATGGCCGCCGGCCTGGCGACCTTCGCCCTGGTGCGTCTGGTGCGCCTGCCCGCCCGTCTGTTCCTGCTGCCGGACGCGCTCGGGCTGGCGCTGTTTACCGTGTCCGGCACCCAGGCCGCGCTGGCGCTGGGGGCACCCTGGCTGGTGGCGAGCCTGATGGGAGTGATCACCGGGGTGTTCGGCGGCATCGTCCGCGACGTGCTGTGCAACGAACTGCCGCTGGTGTTCACCGGCGAACTCTACGCCACCGCCTCGTGGGCCGGCGCCCTGCTCCTGCTCGGCCTGATGGCCCACGGCATCAGCCCCGGCCAGGCCGCGCTGGCCGGCGGTTCGCTGACCCTGGCGCTGCGGCTGTGCGCGATCCGCTTCGGCTGGCGTCTGCCGATGTTCAAGGCCCGCAGCTGACGGAGCCGCGACCGCCGGGTCAGGACGACAGGCGCTCGAACATCCCCTGCTGCCACAGCACGAAGGCGATCACGGCGACGATCAGCAGGAACATCCAGGTTCCCCACGGACGCTGTTTGTCGGCATAGGGATCGGCGAGCGAACGCGAGGCGCCGGGCGGCAGCGCCGCCACTCCGGTGAGCGCGGCGCCGAACGGGATGTTGATCCGTGCCCGGGTGTTCACCGCCCAGCCGTTGGCGTCGAGCAGCGGGCCGAGGTTGCGCTGGCGCAGCTTGAACCAGGCGAGCAGCATCGATGGCCCCGAGATCAGCACCACCACGCCGATCACCACCAGCGGCATCTGCCAGGCCGGCAGCGACAGGAAGCCGGTCGCCACCGCCGCCAGCGCGGTACCGATCGCCCCCAGCGCCAGCCCGATCGCAGCGAAGATACCGGCGAACTTGGCGATGTCGAAGGCTTGGGGCGGAGCCGCCGGCGCAGGCGCGGCGGCCTTCGTCCCGGCTTCGGCGACGCCGGCCGCGGCGCGCGCGTCGACCGCCTTATCGCGCGAAGCGGCGAACTTCTGGAGTTGCTCGCCGATCATGCGACCGACGCGCTTGTACGGCGACCAGAACGCCTGGCGCACACTGATCGGCGCTTCCACCACCTTGACCACGCTGGCGTTCCAGTCGCGCCCCTGGCGGTCGTAGAACACACCGTTGCGCCCGGGCACCATCATCTCGTCGGCATCGCCGCCGGTCATCGCGGCGACGATGGTGATCGGCGCCTCGTCCTGGCGCGCGCACTGGCAATACACCAGGTAGGCGCCCGACAGCGGCGCCAGCGCCGCATGCCGCCCCATGTCGGCGACGCGCAGGCACAGTTCGCAGCTGCGCTGATCCAGGTACAGCGTGCCGGCCTGGAAGATCGCCTTGTCGCCGGCGTCGTAGAAGTCGCTGAGGGTGACGAAGTTGCGCAGCAGGGTGACGAGGTCGCGGTGGTAGCGCACCAGGCGCTCGAGGGCGTCGATCTGCACCGCGGCGGTTTCGGCGGCACGATCCTGCGCGATCAGCGCGCTCAGCCGGGCATGCACGTCCGCGTCGAGCAGTGCGCGCAGCTCGGCCGCAGCGAGCGCAGCGACCGGCGACGCCGGCTTCGCCGCGAGCCAGGCACGGTAGGCGGCGAAGCGCGCGGCGAGATCCTGCCATTCGGCCTGCGACAGCTCGGCGCGGGCCCCGAGGAGGGGCTCGATCACGCGCGCCTGCAGCGCGGCGACCGGGCCCTCCCAGGCCGGGTTGAGGCCCTCTCCGAGCGGCAGGGCCCGTCCCGGAGCGGCTCGCGCCAGCGGCAGCGCGGCAACCCCCGCGGCATCGGTCCCCAAGGTCTGCACGGAGAGCTCCGCATACGCCGCGTCGGCCGGATTCAGCGCGGTCGCGGCACGTTCGTCGAACGCGGCCAGGCGACAGCGGGTGAAGTAGTCGTCGACCTTGGCACGCACCGCATCGAACACCGCCGCAGCTTCGGCCGTGGCCTCCCCCAGCGGCAGCACGGTCTGCGGCTCGGCCTCGGCCCGGGCATGCCAGTCGGACACCGCCCGCGCCGCGGCGAAGAAGGCATCGGCCCGGTCCTGGTCGACGCCCGGCTGCCCGCTGCGGTCGTCGACGCTCCCCAAGGTGTCGACGATGAGACCGACCGCCTTCACTAGTGCAGGGTCGGACGTCGTTTCGGCAGCAAGCTCGGCCGGGACGATGCCGTCGCCGTTGAAGTGCCCCGGTGCAAACAGGCGGGTGGTGTCGGCAAGATCGGCCACCGCGATCGCGCTGGCCTCGGGTTTACCGAGATAGGCCAGCGCCTTTTGCGCCGTCGCCAGCAGCTTTCCGCCTTCGGGATGGGCGCTGTCGATCGCGGCCAGCGGCAGCGCATCGGCGCCGCGGAACAGCCCGTCCGGATCCTTCAGCACTGCACACACCCAGCGCGCCGCGGCGATCACTTCGGGGGCGCGGATGCGGCCGTCGCCGTCGGTGTCGAGCAGCTGCAGCGTGCGGCTGTCGAACTCCAGCCCGGAAGTCGGGCAGGCGAGCACCGACCACAGCTTCTGGTCGAGCTCGCCGAGGTGGCGCAGATCGTCCACCGTGTCGATGCGGACCTGGTCGAAACCGCCGGAGCGGAAAAAACGCCACGTATGAGCACTGCGCCTGTCGCTGTTCGTGTTCACCTTCATCCCCCCGATCGACACCGGTCACGCCGGCATGCGGGAAATATTGCGCTGGAATCGCCCGGGCGACAACAGGACAGGAACACGCGCGCGATTCAGCGCAGGAGGGCGCACCGCTCAGCGATAACGCCCGCCGACGAAAGGATTGCTCTCGCGTTCCTCGCCGAACGTCGAAGTGGGACCGTGGCCGGGAATGAAGGTGATGTCGTCACCCAGGGGGAAGAGCTTGTCGCGGATCGAGTGGATCAGGGTCTGATGGTCGCCGCGGGGAAAGTCGGTGCGCCCGATCGAGCCGGCGAACAGGACGTCGCCGACGATCGCCAGGCGCGCGCCGGGATGAACGAACACGACATGGCCGGGCGTATGGCCGGGCGCATGAATGACCTGCAAGGTCTCCTCGCCGACGGTGACGGTATCGCCGTCGTGCAGCCAGCGGTCGGGCTCGAAGGCCTCGACGCCGGGAAAACCGAACGTACGGCTCTGCTCCGGCATCCCTTCGATCCAGAAGCGGTCCTCTTCCTGCGGGCCTTCGATCGGCACGCCCAGCTCGCGGGCGAGCTTCGCGGTGCCGCCGGCATGGTCGATGTGGCCATGGGTGACGAGGATCCGCTCCACCGTCACCCCCAGCTCGCGCACCGCGGCGAGGATGCGGTCGAGGTCGCCGCCGGGGTCCACCACCGCCGCCTTCTTGCTGCGGTCGCACCACAGGATGCTGCAGTTCTGCTCGAAGGGGGTGACCGGAACGATGCTGACCTGGATCATGGGAAGACACTCCTGAATTCGTTGGGACGGGCGGCAGTTTACCCGATCGGCCTTGTGCCGCCGCACACGTGAAAAACCCGCCCGGCGACAACGGCCGCCGGGCGGGCGAAGGGCAGGCGGAAGCGCCTCCGGCCGCAGCCGGACGCGCTCAGATCACGCCCTGGGCGAGCATCGCGTCGGCGACCTTGACGAAGCCGGCGACGTTGGCGCCGTCGGAGTAGCTCACCGTACCGTCGTCGCGCTGGCCGTACTTCAGGCACGCGGCGTGGATGCCGAGCATGATTTCCTGCAGGCGGCCATCGACTTCGTCGCGCGTCCACGACATGCGCATCGCGTTCTGGCTCATCTCCAGCCCGGAGGTGGCGACGCCACCGGCGTTGCTCGCCTTGCCCGGGGCGTAGAGCACACCGTTGTGCTCGAACACCTTCACCGCTTCGGCGGTGCTGGGCATGTTGGCACCTTCGGCCACGGCGATCACGCCGTTCTTGACCAGGGTCGCGGCGTCATTGGCGTCGAGCTCGTTCTGGGTCGCGCACGGCAGCGCGACTTCGACCGGCACATGCCACGGACGCACGCCCGGCTCGAAGCGGGCGCCGACACGCTCGGCGTACTCGGCGACGCGGCCGTAGTAGTGGTTCTTGATTTCCATGAGGACGGCCAGCTTTTCGTGGGTGAAGCCTTCCTCATCGATCACCGTGCCGCTCGAATCCGAGCAGGTGATCGGCTTCGCGCCGAGCTGGAGCAGCTTCTCGATGGCGTACTGGGCGACGTTGCCCGACCCCGACACCGACACGCGCATCCCGGCGAAATCGCGCCCGGCATGCTCGAGCATGGCCTGGGCGAAATACACCGTGCCATAACCGGTCGACTCCGGACGGATCAGCGAGCCGCCGAACGCGAGGCCCTTGCCGGTGAACACGCACGAGGCGTCGTTCGACAGCTTCTTCATCATCCCCGTCATGAAGCCGACCTCACGCCCGCCGACACCGATGTCGCCGGCGGGAACGTCGGTGTCGGAGCCGACGTGACGGTACAGTTCACTGACGAAGGCCTGGCAGAAGCGCATCACCTCGCCGGGACTGCGCCCTTTGGGATCGAAGTCGGAACCCCCCTTGCCACCGCCCATCGGCAGCGTGGTGAGCGCGTTCTTGAAGGTCTGCTCGAAGGCGAGGAACTTCAGGATCGACAGGTTCACCGAGGGATGGAAGCGCAGGCCGCCCTTGTAAGGGCCGATCGCCGAGCTGTGCTGGATGCGATAACCGCGATTGACCTGCACATCGCCGCGGTCGTCCACCCAGGACACGCGGAACATGATCACGCGCTCGGGCTCGATCAGCCGGTCGAGGAGGGAATGCTCGGCATAACGTTGATTTGCAGAAATGAAGGGCCACAGGCTCTCCATGACTTCACTGACCGCCTGCAGGTATTCGGGCTGGCCGGGGTTGCGTTGTTCAACGTAAGCCAGGAACTCCTCGAGAGACTGATATTTCATGGTATTGAGCCTGTAGGTAGGGTGAATTGAAAATGGAGCGGACAGACACGCGCACGCGATGATCTCGGTTTTACCCGAGATCATCGCGTGCGAACCCCAATATTGTGCATCAAATTCCCCATGTTGGTGCGCAATATGTCAGAAATTTTTATTCTCCTTCCACGATGCACCATGACGGTGCAGGCAGGGTGGCCGATGCAAGGCCCGCCCTGAGGTCCCGGCCGGATTGCGCCGTCGTCCTCCGAGCTCTTATCCTTCTTCTTTCCGCCCCACTCCCTCCCGCCATGGCCCGCATCCGAATCGAACTTCCCGCCGCCTTCGCCTTCCGGACCAACGTCCCGCTGCTGATCTCGCACATCAACTACGGCAACCATCTCGACAACGCCCAACTGCTCGGCGTGGTCTCCGAGGCGCGGGTGCGTTTCCTGAAATCGATGGGCTACACCGAACTCGACGTCGAAGGCTGCGGCATCATCGTCGCCGACGCCGCCGTCCAGTACCGCGCCGAAGCCTTCCACGGCGAAACGATGACGGTCGACATGACCGCCGCCGACTTCCACGAGCACGGCTGCGACCTTGCATGGCGGATGTCGGACCAGGCCAGCGGGCGCGAAGTGGCGCGCGGCAAGACCGGGATCATGTTCTTCGACTACGGCGCGCGGCAGAAGGCGCCCGTTCCGCAGCGCTTTCGCCGGCGCTTCGCCGCATCCTGAAGCGCCCCCGCCCTTTTTTCAGCCCCTTTCCGCTCCATTTTCCTTGCCCCCGGCGCCGCACTCCGCCAGGCCTCCCGACCCTCGACGCTTCCCCGCCATGCACAGTGCAGCCCCCCCGGCGCAGCCCTCCCCACGCCCCCGCGTTGCCGTGATCGGCGGCGGTCCGGCCGGCCTGATGGCGGCCGAAACCCTGGCCGACGGCGGCGTGGACGTCACCGTGTTCGACGCCATGCCCTCGGTCGGGCGCAAGTTCCTGCTCGCCGGGCGCGGCGGGCTCAACCTCACCCACAGCGAGGCGGCCGACACCTTCCTCACCCGCTATGGCGAGCGCCGCGACGCCCTCGCACCGATGCTCGCCGCCTTCGGCCCGCAGGCGCTGCGCGAATGGGCGCACGGCCTCGGGGTGGAGACCTTCATCGGCAGTTCCGGGCGCGTGTTTCCGCGCGAAATGAAGGCCGCGCCGCTGCTGCGCGCCTGGCTGGCGCGGCTGCGCGCGGCCGGCGTGCACTTCGCCGTACGCCACCGCTGGCTGGGCTGGGCCGGGAGCGGCACGGCGCTGCGCTTTGCCGCCCCGGGCGGAGAACGCACGGTCGCGGCCGACGCCGTGGTGCTCGCACTGGGCGGCGGCAGCTGGGCCAGGCTGGGCTCGGACGGCGCCTGGGTGGCGCCGCTGCGCGCCGCCGGCGTCGACGTCGCCACGCTGCAGCCGGCCAACTGCGGCTTCGACATCGGCTGGAGCGCGCACTTCGCCGAGCGTTTCCGCGGCCAGCCGCTGAAATCGGTCGCCGCCCGCGTCACCGACGCCGGCGGCCGCGTGCACCAGCGTGCCGGCGAAGCCCTGATCTCCGCCACCGGCATCGAAGGCGGACTGATCTACGCCTTGTCGGCGGTGCTGCGCGACACCCTGCGCGCCCAGGGCAGCGTCACCCTGTATCTCGACCTCGCCCCCGGGCGCAGCCTGGAGCGCCTGGTCACCGAGCTTTCCCGGCCGCGCGGTCGCCGCTCGCTGGCCAGCCACCTGCAAGGCCAGGCCGGAATCAAGGGGGTCAAGGCCGGGCTGCTGCACGAATGCCTGGGGAAAGCCGATTTCGACGATCCCGCCCACCTCGCCGCCGGGATCAAGGCGCTGCCACTGCGCCTGGCCGCTCCGCGCCCGCTCGACGAGGCGATCAGCAGCGCCGGCGGCGTGCGCTTCGAGGCGCTGGATTCGAACCTGATGCTGCAGGCGGTCCCCGGCGTGTTCTGCGCCGGCGAAATGCTCGACTGGGAAGCGCCCACCGGCGGCTACCTGCTCACCGCCTGCTTCGCCAGCGGCGCGGCCGCCGGGCGCGGGGTGCGGACGTGGCTGCAGGCCCGCGCACCGCGCCCGGCGGCCGGTGGATGAAGGGGATCACGGCAAGGGATCGCTGAACGGAGCGGGCGAACAGGACCGGACGAAGAAAGCCGGGCGGCCTCACCCGGGCCCGGGCAGCCGGGCCGGCCTCGTCACCGCGGGTCGGAAGAGCATCCGCGCTCCCGGGCCACGACCACCGCCTCGAGGCGGCGCAAATACAGGGCCAGGCCGAACACGGCGAGCACGCACCCACCGACGGCCAGGCTCACTCCGGGCCAGCGCCCCCCGCTCCAGGCCAGGCCGACGAGGGAGCCCGGGATGCTGGCCCCCAGGTAATAGCCGGTGAGGTACAGCGCCGCGGCGAGCGCCCGCCGCTCGCCCGCGCGCGCCCCGACCCAGCCGCTGGCGGTGGCGTGGGCACCGAAAAAACCGAAGGTAAACAAGGCCACCCCACCCATCACGGCAGAGAGCGATTCGGGCACGGTCAGCCCCAGGCCGAGCCCCATCACCGCCACCATGATCCATAACACCTGCCTGCGCCCGATCCGATCGACCAGCCGCCCCGACCACGCCGAAGCCCAGGTGCCCAGCACGTAGAGCAGGAAAATCGCCCCGATCGCACTCTGCCCCAATTCGAAAGGCGCGGCCTCGAGGCGGAAACCGAGGTAATTGTAGAGCCCGACGAATGCGCCCATGAGCAGGAAGGAGGACAGGAACAGGACGGGCAGGCCGGGGTCCCGGAACGTGCGCCCCAGATCGACGGCGAGGGCGGCGGGCGCCATGCTGCGCGGCTCGAAATGGCGCGACGCGGGCACGCATTTCCAGAACAGCAGGGCGGCCGCGAGTCCGATCAGGCCGAGAACCAGGAAGGCGCTCTGCCAGTCGCTCCACTCGGTGACCAGCGCGGCGATGAAGCGCCCGCTCATCCCTCCCAGGGCGTTGCCGGCGATGTAGAGGCCCATCGCCCGGCCTCTGGCGTCGGGGGCGATCTCCTCCCCCAGCCAGGCCATCGCCGCCGCCGGCAGCCCGGCGATGGAAATGCCGAGCAGGGTACGCAGGACCAGCAGCTGCTGGAAATCCGCCACCAGCGGCATCAGCAGGGAAAAGAAGGCCGAGCCGGCAAGCGAGCATTTCATCAACCGCGCCCGGCCGAAGCGGTCCGACAGCAGGCTGGCGGGGACCAGCATCAGCGCGAGCGCCGCCGTAGCGACCGAAACCGACAGGCTGGCACTGGCCGGAGTGACGCCGAAATACGCGGAAAACAGGGGGAGCAAGGGCTGGGGGCCGTACAGCAGGCAGAACGTGGCGAAGCCGCCGACGAACATGGCGAAATTGGCACGCCGGTACGCGGCCGTGCCGGCGGCGAGATGGCTGGATTCGTGGGCGGCGGTAGACATGGGCGCAGGCGTTCGGAGGAGGGCGTTCGAGGGAATCCTAGTTGCCCTTTTAAATGCAGTCCAATATATTTAATGCCAGCAAATAATCTAAAAAATAGATCAATGGAGCTACGCCACCTGCGCTACTTCGTCACCGTGGCCGAAGAGCTGCATTTCACCCGGGCCGCCGAACGCCTGCACATCGGCCAGCCGCCCCTGTCGATGCAGATCCGCGATCTGGAAGCGGAGCTGGGCGTAGCCCTGTTCGAACGCAGCAAGCGCCGGGTGGCGCTGACCGAGGCCGGAGAACGCTTTCTGGTGCGCGCCCGGGCCATCCTCGACGATGCCGCGGCGGCGACCGAAGAGGCCCGGCGCGCGGCCCGTGGCGAGCTGGGCCGACTGCGGATCGGCTTCACCTCGTCCCTGCCCTACTCCACCACCCTGCCCGACCTGCTCTACGCCTACCGCCGGCGCTATCCGGACGTGGAACTGCAGCTCACAGAAATGTTCACCGACGCCCAATTGGCCGCCCTGGCCAGGGGCCGGCTGGATGTGGGCCTGGTGCGCCATGTGGGCGGGCCCGTCCCGGGCGGCATCAAGGTACGGGAAATCGGCCGCGACCCCCTGCGCCTGGTGATCAACGTCACCCACCGCCTCGCCGGGCGGAGCTCGATCCGCTTCGCCGAGCTCGCCGACGAAGCCTTCATCACCTTTCCACCGGGCGCGGGGACGGGGCTGCCGGCCCTGCTCGCGCAGCTCGGCCGGCGTGCCGGCTTCGAACCCCGGATCGTGCAGACCGCACGCGAGGCCACCACCCAGATCGGCCTCGTCGCCGCCGGCCTGGGTCTGGCCCTGCTCCCCGCCCCGCTCGAATGCGTGCACATTCCCCGCGTCCGCTACCTGCCGATCGACGACGAGGGCGCCCATTTCGCCCTTTCCGTCGCCGTCCGCGAAACCGATGCCCGCCCCCTGCTCGCAGGCTTCCTCGAGGTGCTGGAGCAGTTGCGCCCGCACGCCGGCTGAACCTCGCGGCCGCGGCCGGTATTCACCAGTTCGACTCGCGCTCCGGGGTCGCACTGATGCGGTGGATCGACAGGTCGGCGCCGTTGAACTCATCCTCCTGCTCCAGGCGCAGGCCGACCACCGCCTTCAGCGCCCCATAGACGAGCCCGCCGCCGACGAGCGCGACGGCGATGCCGAGCGCAGTCATGATCAACTGCGGCAGGAACGCCACGCCGCCCAGGCCACCGAGCGCTGCGCTGCCGAACACCCCCGTCGCCAGCCCGCCCCACGCCCCGCACAGCCCGTGCAGCGGCCACACCCCGAGCACGTCGTCGATCTTCCAGCGGTTCTGGGTCAGGGTGAACATCAGCACGAACAGCGCGCCGGCAACCGCGCCCACCACCAGCGCCCCGAGCGGGTGCATCACGTCCGAGCCGGCGCACACCGCGACCAGGCCGGCGAGCGGGCCGTTATGGACGAAGCCGGGGTCGTTGCGCCCGGCCGCGAGCGCCGCCACCGTGCCGCCGACCATCGCCATCAGCGAGTTGATCGCGACCAGGCCGGAAATGCTGTCGAGCTTCTGCGCCGACATCACGTTGAAGCCGAACCAGCCCACGATCAGGATCCACGCGCCGAGTGCGAGAAAGGGGATCGACGACGGCGGGTGGGCGGCGATCGCGCCACTGCGCGAATAACGTCCGCGCCGCGCGCCCAGCAGCAGTACCGCCGGCAGCGCGATCCAGCCGCCCATCGCATGCACCACCACGGAGCCGGCGAAATCGTGGAACTCGGCGCCGAAGCTCGCCTTCAGCCAGGCCTGGATGCCGAAGGCCTGGTTCCAGGCGATGCCTTCGAACAACGGATAGACGAAGCCCACCAGCAGGAAGGTCGCCGCCAGCTGGGGCTGGAAGCGCGCGCGCTCGGCGATGCCGCCGGAGATGATCGCCGGGATCGCCGCGGCGAAAGTCAGCAGGAAGAAGAAGCGGGTCAGTTCGTAGCCGCTTCTTTCGACCAGGACCTGCGCGCCGCTGAAAAAATGCACGCCGTAGGCGATGCCGTAGCCGACGAAGAAATAGGCCAGCGTCGACACCGCGAAATCGGACAGGATCTTGACCAGGGCATTGACCTGGTTCTTCTTGCGCACCGTGCCGAGTTCGAGGAAAGCGAACCCGGCATGCATCGCGAGCACCATGATGGCGCCCAGCAGGATGAACAACACGTCGTTGCTGGAATGGCTTGCTTCCATAAGGCCTCCGAATCGGACACCCACTCCAAGCAAGCACCGTTCCAGTGCCGAAAAACACGCCGAATCGAGCTGTTGAAACCATTTCCGGGCAATCCTGCGCACCACCAGCGTGCGCTCTGCGCGCATCCCCCTCCAACCTGGTGCGTCCCGCGCCGGCACGGGCCGGAGCGAGTTGCCGGCACGAGGCGGCTCACCTATGGTGAAGCGTGGCCGGCATATGAAAACGATTCCCACCAACGGCGTTCCCGGCCACACCCAGCCCACACACCGGGAGCCGGCCGCCCCCGGCGCACCGCCCCGCAAGGAGATCCCCATGAGCAAGTACAAGGTTGGCTACTTCGTCGGCAGCCTGTCGAGCACGTCGATCAACCGCCTGCTGGCGAAAGCGCTGGTGCGCCTGGCGCCGCCCGAACTGGAACTGAGCGAAATCCCGATCAAGGACCTGCCGCTCTACAGCCAGGACTACGATGCCGACTTCCCGCCGGTCGCGCGCGCCCTCAAGCAGAGCATTGCCGAGGTCGATGCCATCCTCTTCGTCACCCCCGAATTCAACCGCTCGATTCCCGGCGGGCTGAAGAACGCGATCGACTGGGCGAGCCGGCCCTGGGGCAAGAACTCCTTCACCCGCAAGCCCGCGGCCGTGATCGGTGCCTCCCCCGGCTCGATCGGCACCGCGCTGGCGCAACAGAGCCTGCGCGGCGTGCTGTGCTTCTGCAACGCTCCCCTGATGAACACGGTCGAGGCCTATCTCCAGTTCAAGCCCGGCCTGATCACCGAAGACGGCCAGGTCACCGACCCGTCGACCGCCGACTTCCTGCGCAACTACATGACCGAGTTCCACGCCTTCATCGTGCGCGTGCTGACCGTGCTGCCGCGCACCCCCTGATCGATCGCACCCGAACCCACCACGACCGACTGGACGCCCCATTCCGCCCCGGCCGTGGTGCGGCACGCGGCGCGGCCGGCCCCGACCGCCCCATCCGGAGAGAGCTCGCAGCGCCTTCGGGCAGCCGCTTTTGGGCTGTTTTCTCGCCGCAGCGTAAAATGCGCTTTTGACCGCCCCTCGCCGCCGATGCCCGCGCTCCCTGCCGCCGCCCGCCGCCCCGAACTGCTCGCCCCCGCCGGCACCCTGGAGATGATGCATACCGCCTTCGCCTACGGCGCGGACGCGGTCTATGCCGGCCAGCCGCGCTATTCGCTGCGCGTACGCAACAACAGCTTCGGCCAGCTCGATACGCTCGCCGCCGGCATCGACGCCGCCCACGCCGCCGGCAAGCTGTTCTACCTGGTCGCCAACATCACCCCGCACAACGCCAAGGTGCGCAGCTTCGAGGCCGACATGGCGCCGGTGATCGCGCTCCGCCCCGATGCGCTGATCATGGCCGACCCCGGGCTGATGATGCTGGTGCGCGAGCGCTGGCCGGAGACGGACCTCCACCTCTCGGTGCAGGCCAACACCACCAACTACGCGTCGGTGCGCTTCTGGCAGTCGGTCGGGGTCAAGCGCATCATCCTGTCGCGCGAACTGTCGCTCGACGAGATCGCCGAGATCCGCGACGCCTGCCCGGACATCGAGCTCGAAGTCTTCGTCCACGGTGCGCTGTGCATCGCCTACTCCGGGCGCTGCCTGCTGTCGGGCTACTTCAACCACCGCGACCCCAACCAGGGCAGCTGCACCAACGCCTGCCGCTGGGATTACAGCCTGCACGCAGCGGGCGAGGACGCCAGCGGCAACGTCCACACCGACGGCCGCCCGCCGATCGGCACCCCGAAGGACGCCGGTGCGGTCGGCACCGCCACCCGCAGCCGGCGCGAGCGGGCGCTCGGCGGCGGCCCGCGCCACCTCGGCGGCAGCAAGCCGTGGCTGCTCGAAGAAGGCACCCGCCCCGGCGAGCTGATGCCGATCGAAGAGGACGAGCACGGCACCTACATCCTCAACTCGAAGGATCTGCGCGCGATCGAGCACGTGCACCGCCTGGTCGAGATCGGCGTCGATTCGCTGAAGATCGAAGGCCGCACCAAGAGCCCGTACTACGTCGCCCGCGCCGCCCAGGGCTATCGCCGCGCGATCGACGACGCCCTCGCCGGCCGCCCCTTCGACCCCCGCCTGCTCGGCGAACTCGAAGGGCTGGCGAGCCGCGGCTACACCGACGGCTTCTACCAGCGCCACCACACCCCCGAACAGCAGAACTACCTGCGCGGCCATTCCGAGTCCGGGCGCAGCCTGCTGGTCGGCGAAGTGGTGGGCTACGATGCCGCCCGCGGACTGGCCGAAGTCGAAGTCAAGAACGGCTTCGCGCCCGGTGACCGGCTCGAATTCGTGCAACCCGGCGGCAACCGCGACGGCGTGCCGACGCAGGTCCTCGCCGCCGACGGCAGTGCGCTCGCGCACGTCCCCGGCAGCGGCCGGCGGGTGTGGCTGGCGCTGCCCGCAGGCAGCGACCCGGCGCAGCCCTGCTTCATCGCCCGCTACCTCTGACCCCCCGCCGCCCGCGGGTGCACCACCTTCCCGCACGGTAGCCGCCCCTCCTGCCTCCCGACCTTCACCATGATCCTCGACATCGACCTCGTTTCCGACTTCGTCTGCCCCTGGTGCTTCCTCGGCAAGACCCGCCTCGACCACGCCCTCGCCGAACTCCGCGCCAGCCGCCCCGACCTCGAAGTCCGGGTGAACTGGCTGCCCTTTTTCCTCGCCCCGGACACGCCGGCGGCGGGCGAGCCCTACCGCGCCTTCCTCGAAGCCAAGTTCGGCGGCCCGATCCAGGCCGAGGCGGCGCTCGACCGCGTGCGCGAGGCAGCCGCAGCGGACGGGCTGGACTACGCTTTCGAACGCATCCAGACCCGCCCCAACACGCTCGACGCTCACCGCCTGATGTACCGGGCACAGGCCGCAGGGCGCAAGCCGGCCCACATCCAGGCGCTGGCCCAGGCCTTGTTCGCCGCCCATTTCCAGGAAGGGCGGGACATCGGCGATGCGGACACGCTGGCCGACCTTGCCGCCGCCTGCGGCGACCGTCGCGACGCAGTGGCGGCCTACCTCGCCGGCAAGGCGGACGTCGACAAGGTCCGGCGCATGGCCGAGGGCGTGCGCCGGCAGGGCATCGACGGCGTGCCCTTCTTCATCCTCAACCGCAAGCTCGCAGTGTCCGGCGCGCAATCGACCGCGATCCTGGGGGCGACGATCCTGCAGTCGCTGGAAACGGCCAAACCCTCCTGAGCCTTTTGCGGCACGCGGGAACGTCCGCCTCCACGCCCGCGTCTGAACGAAGGCAAAGCGCCGTGGCCGGGACTTGCCCCGTGCCGTCCACCGGTTTTCGTCGCGCTGCGTCGATCGCGGATGAACGCCCTCTCCCATGCTCTCCACCGATGACCTCGAAGCCCTCGTCCGGGCCCATCGCCTGCTCGACAGCCCCAGCCTTGCCGCACGGCTGAGCGGCTTCATCGGCAGCCCGCTCGAACGCGGCTTGGCCCGCCTGCCGCAGGCCTGGCGCGCGCGCGTCGGCGCGCTCGCCCACGACGCCCTGCTGCGCGCGCTCGCAGCGGCGGCGAAAACGCTGAAGGCGGAAGCCGACAGCGCCTCGCCCCGCCTGCACAAGCTGCTCGGCTCGGTCAGCGGCGGCGCCGGCGGCGCTTTCGGCCTCGCCGGGCTGACGGTGGAAATTCCGCTGTCGACGGTCCTGATCATGCGCGCCATCCTCGACATCGCACGCGCCGAAGGCGAGGACATCAGCACCGCCGGCGCGCGCCTGGCGGCGCTCGAAGTGTTCGCTCTCGGCAGCCACGCGCACAGCGACGATGCCGCCGATGCCGGCTATTACGCGGTGCGCGCGGCGCTCGCCACCGGCGTCAGCGAGGCCGCCCGCCACCTCGCCGAAAAGGGCCTGAGCGCCGAAGGCGCGCCCGCGCTGGTGCGCCTGATCACCCTCGTCGCCGCGCGCTACAAGGTCCAGCTCACGCAGAAGGCCGCCGGCATGCTGGTGCCGGGCATCGGCGCCGCCGCGGGCGCCGCGATCAACCTGATGTTCATGGACCACTTCCAGGACGTCAGCCGCGGCCACTTCACCGTGCGCCGGCTCGAACGCCGCTACGGCGCGGACGCGGTGCACGCCGCGTGGCAGACGCTGGACGCGCACAGGGGCACACCCCGGCCCTGAGCCGCACGTGGCCCGGACGGGCCCGGCCGGTGCTCAGGCCAGGCCACTCAGGCCAACCCAAAATGCGAGCGGACCCGCTCATCGAGCAAAGCCCTGCACTCCTCGTCGGAGCAGCACGCCAGACGGTCGTGGATTTCCCGCGAGACCTGCCGGAATGCATCCATCACACGGGGATCGAAGTGGCGGCCTGCGTCCCTTTCCAGAATCGCCATGGCCGCTTCAAACCCCATCGCCTCTTTGTAAGGGCGCCTGGAGCACAGCGCATCGAACACGTCCGCCACGGCGAAAATACGCGCCGAAAGAGGAATCGCCAGCCCCTCCAGACGGCGGGGGTAGCCCGTTCCATCCCACTTTTCATGGTGGCCGGAGACGACGTTGCGCGCCTTTTCGAGCCAGCCGATCCCGCCGATGATCTCTTCCCCTTGCTCGACATGGGTGCGCATGATGGAGAACTCGCTTTCGTCGAGTTTTCCGGGCTTGAGCAGGATGGCATCGGGAATGGCGATCTTGCCGATATCGTGGAGGAAGCTGCCGACGATCAGCGCCTGCATGTCGCTGCCCGCCACGCCCAGCTGCTCGGCAAGCCTGATGGCAATCCAGGCCACCCGGCAATTGTGCCCTCCCGTATCCGAATCGCGTTTGGCGATCGCACGCCCCAGCGCCTCCATCGTCGAGAGATGGGCGCCGAGCACGTCGCGCGCCCGGCGTTCGTTTTCCGCAGACAGATTCACCACGACGGGGTAGATGGCCGCACCGCACAGCACGGCGGCCAGGCCGACCAGCGCGGCAATTCCCAGCGCGTCCGAGCGCATCTGCGCCTGCTGCCATTCGGGGACGACCCGGACGCCTTCGAAGTAGCCGGTCACGGCAGAGCGGGGGGCTTCCAGCGATTCGCGCAGTGGCACGAACACGCGCAGCACCCAGCGCCCGTCGGCAAGGTTGATGCTTTCGTAGGACGCCCGGGTATAGGCGGGCGGGCCGTGCGATGACAGCAGGGGCTCGACCTCTTCGCCTTCCGTCGTCATCGTCTCGGCCAGCTTCAGACCGTTGCGGTCGTATATCTCGGCAATATCGAAGAGCCCCCCGGTGATGGCCTTCGCCGCCTGGACGGCATGTTCGGTGGCCGCCGCATCCGGCCGGTAAATCGCTCCGGAATGGCTGATCAGCCGTTGCGACTCCTCGATTGCAAGGGCCACCGTGCTCTCTTCCGCCTTCTCCCGGGCCACAAACCACGCCGCCACGCTCGCGAGTGCAGCCAGAACGATGCTGACGGCGGCGATGCGGAATGCGGCCTTCCTGCTGAAAGAATTCATCTCCGTCCCTTTCCTCTCCTTGCCGTTGCCGATGCCGTCAACGAACACGCCCGACCGGCGGCCTCGCCCCCCTTAGCGGGCGGCGCCCCCCGCCGCGCCCAGGCCGAGCAGTTCGCGCACCCGCGCCTCGCCGAGCACGCCCGATACCGCCGTCACCCCGCCGCGACCATCGAACAATAGCGTGCGCGGCAGTTCGCCGCGCCAGTCCGGATCGATGGCGAAGGCCAGGCGCTCGGGGGCCTCGTCGCCATAGGCAAAACGATCGCCGGGCACGCCGAAACGGTCGAGGATCGCGCCCAGCTGCGGCTCGGCCGGTTCCACGGCGAGCGTGATCAGACGCAGGCCGGGCTCGGCCTGCGCCATCGCCGCGAACAGGGCGAGGTTCTTCTTGCAATGCACGCACTCGGCCGACCACAGCGCCAGGATGGTCGGCGCGCGGTGGGCGGCAGGCGCGGCGAGGCGGCGCGCACCGGCCGCATCGAGGCTGACGAAAGCCGGTGCGGCGGGAGGCGTCGCAGCAGCGCCCGCCGCGGCGGACACGCTCGCCGCCATCGTCTCCGCCGCACCCGGCATCGCCCAGCCCAGCAGCACGGCAGCCAGCGCGGCTACCGCATTTTTCCTCAGGTGGTTCGTCTTCATCGCAGTGCATACCCCTTCATGCCTTCATCGGCGGTGCGCCAGAACGCGAACAGGGTCTCGCCCCGGCGCAACAGGCGCGGCTGGTCGGACGCACCCACGGTGGCGGCCAGTTCCTGGCTGCGGAAGCTGTGCCCACCATCGTCGGAGAGTTCGGCGAAAAGCCGGGTGCGCTCGCCGTCGAATTCCTTCCACACGATGGCAAGGCGCGCACCGGCAAGGGCGATGTCGGCATGCGCGGCACGCGGCCCGCCGACCGCGCGCTGGCCTTCGACCGCGCCGGCGCCGAGGCGGCCGTAGAACACCCGCCCCGCGCCCGCGCGCTGGTTGAACCACACGGCATGGCGGCTGCCGTCGGCGGCGACCGCCAGCGCCGGGCCATGGTGCGGGCAGGCATCGATCTGCCAGCGGTCGAAGGTTGCGCGCGCAAGCGGCGCCGCAGCGCCGTCGGCGTCGAGACGGGCGAGCGCGTGGTCGCGCTCGTTGGGTGCGAAGACGTGGCGCCACAGCAGCAGCGGCGCACCGTCGACGTCCTCGGTCAGCGCCAGCCGGCAGCACTGGCAGCTGTGGTCGACGAGCTTCACTTCGGGCCGGAAGCTGCGTCCGCCGTCGTCGGACAGCGCGGCATAGATCGCCGAGCCGCGGTAGTCGCCGCCCTCGCGCCTGGCTGCGGCACCGTCACGGCCGTCGATCCAGGCCAGCACCACCCGGTCGTCGCCCATCACCCGCATCGCATTGAAGCTGTGGCCGACGATGCTGCGGTCGCGATGCACGGTCGCCGGCTCGTCGAAGTGCAGGCCGTCGGCGGCGCGCGCGAAGCGGACGTCGCCGGTGAAACGCTCCTCGAAGCGGCGCGCCCACGACACCAGCACCGCGCCGTCGGCGGCGAAGGCGAGCTGCGGTCGGTTCTCGCCGTCGGCCGCGATCGCCTCCGGAACGCGGTTGACCACCGCCGCTTCGACCCAGTGCTGGCCGGCGTCGGTGCTACGGTGGAGCACGACATGGCCGTCGCGGCTGGCGACCGCGTACCAGCTGCCGTCGGGCGCGATCGCGGCGCTGGTTCCGAGTTCGGGCCGCGCCGCCTTCGCCGGCTTGTCCGCCACTGCTTTTTCCATTACCGGCTTGTCCATCGCCGCATGCCCGCCATGCGCGGCGGCAGCGCCCACGATGCCGAGCGCGAGCACTGCGCCGCACACCCGGCGCCCCCATGACCACAACATCATTGTCATCATCCTTGCTCCTGATAAATCGCCATTTCCGTCCTCACCATTTCGCCTGCAGCCCGGCGTAGACGGTGCGCGGCAGGCCGGCGGTGAAGCTGGCTGCGCCGCTCGACAGGCTCGAAGTCTCGGCGTGGCGGCGGTCGAACAGGTTGGTGACGCTGGCGTAGGCCTCGAAGCCCTTGGCGAAGGGGTAGCTCGCGCGCAGGTTGAAGAGGTCGTGGCCGCCGTACTTGCTGGTGTTGGCGGCGTCGCGCCAGTAGCTGCCGAGGCGGAACCATTCGAGCTGCACGCGGCCGCCGTTCATCGCCGCCGGCGCGTAGCCCAGGCGGGTGTTGGCGAGCAGGCGCGGCGCGGTTTCCATCTCCTTGCCGCTGAAATCGGCCGTACCCGACACGACCCAGGTTTCGTAGGTGTGCTTGGCGTAGGACAGGCTGGCGTCGAGCCGCCAGTCGCGCGCCAGCGCCAGGCCGAGGCCGGCCTCGACGCCGCGGTGCAGGGTCTCGCCGGCATTGACCGCGGTGCGCTGGTTGGTAACCGGGTCCTGGAAGCTGACGATGTCGTCCTTCTTGGTCATGTGATAAAGGGACAGTTCGTAACTCAGGCCGCCCGCATGGCCGCGCAGGCCGGCCTCGAAGCTGTCGACGACGACGGGTTTGAGCTTCAGCAGCGATTCGGCCTGGGCCTGGGCGCGCGCCGCGCTGGACTCGCGGCTGCCGCGGAAGACCTGGCCTTCGGAGGGCGCGCGGAAGGCATTGCTGTAGGCGACGAAGCCGCTCAGCTGCGCGGTGAACGCCCAGGTGGCGCCCAGCTTCGGGCTGAGGTGGTGGTAGCCGACCTTGGTGCTGGCGGCGTGGCCGTACCAGCCGTTCCCCGGGAAAGGTCCCGCCACCCCCTGGGTGGCGCCGGCCGCACCGCCGTTGAACTCGTTCGTGTAGTCGTACTGCATGTCGTCGTAACGCACTCCGGCAGTGACGCGCAGACGCTCGAGCGGCGAGATTTCGCCGTGGAGATAAGGCGAGAGGGCGCGGAAAGTGACGTCGTAACGATAGATCTGCACCGCCGCCACGGCACGGTCGAGGCGGTAGGAGGTGCCGCCGAAAGCGTTGGTCGTGCGCGTCAGCGCGATCGAATCCTCGTCGCGCGAGCCGGGACTGTAGTCGACATCGAAGCCGGCGATGAGGCGCGCGCGCAGCGGGGCGAAATCCATCCGGTACTTGCTCAGGAAGCCGAAGGACTGGTTCTCGGTCAGGTAACGGTTGGGGTCGTAGCTGACCGTCCAGCTCGGGATGATCTTCATGCGGTTGTCGCGGAAGTAGGGCGTCACCGACAGCAGGGTGGTGGCGCCCTCGCGCTCGAAGGCGGTCGACAGGCGGAAGGCCTCGACTTCGCGGAAGGAGAACGGGATGTTGTTGCTGCGCGGCGCGTGGTGGAACTCAGCCCGGTTCAGGCTGCCGACGTGCTGCTGGTCGACGCTGGAGAAGGACAGCACGGTCTTCAGCAGCGCGTCGTCGGCCAGCGCGCGGTCCCAGCGCAGGGTGCCGGCACGGCGGTCGTAGCCGGCGTCGCGCTGCCAGCCATCGCTGTGGGTCAGGTTCAGGCTGGCACGCCAGGCGTCGTCCGCATCGGCGTCGCCGCCGCTCGCCAGCACCCGGCCCCAGCCGTGCGCGCCGGCCTCGCCGCCGAGCTCGAACTCGGGCCCGGAAGGCGGCGTGCGCGTGAGCACGTTGATCGTGCCGCCGATCGCGTCCGAACCGTAGAGCGCGCTGCCCGGGCCTTTCGAGACTTCCAGCCCGCCCGACTGCGGCACGTTGATCTCGTACAGCGCATTGTGGTTGAAGAAGCCGGTCGAGCGCGTCGGAATGCCGTCTTCCAGATAGAGGTAGACCGCGGCGGTGGTCAGCGGCTGGCGGATCGCGGTGGAGTGGCCTTCACCCGACAGGTTGCTGATCCACACTCCGGGAACCTGGTTGAGCACTTCCTTCGGGTGCGCCGGGCGGGCTGCGGCGAGGGTCTCTTCCTTCACGGCGGACACCGTGGCCGGGGTCTCGCCGAGCGGGCGCGCCTCGCGCGTCGCGGTGACGCTGACTTCGCCCAGCACGGGCAGGGTTTCGGCGGCGGCAGCGAACGCGGCGCCGAGGGCCGCGCTCAGGGCGGCAAGCTGCTTGTATTTCACGCTGTGCTCCTTTCCTGGATGCGCGGGCACGCACCGGGGCCACGCCGCCGGCAGCGTCTGCGCATCGACATCGGGGGGCGGGCGCGCGCGCCCGCCGGGTCGATCGACTCGGGTTAACCGATGAACGGAGGAGCCCCCCGCGGCAGCCGTGTGCACGGCTGTAGCCGGAGACTCAGGCGTACGCGGGCGGTGCGCGTGGACGGGAGGCGGCCCACGGCAGACGGGGCCGTGGCGCGTGGAGGGTGAACGCGGCGACGACGTCCCCGCCCTGCGCCGCCGGCACGCCCGCCGCGCCCCAGGGCACGGGCAGCGCGCTGGCGAACAGGCTGCAGAAGACGCAGGGCTTGACCGGGCGCTCCGCATCGTCGGCCGGATTCTGCGCACCGCCTGCGCCGGCGACGTGCTCGATGCCGTAGGCAGTGCAGATCTCCAGCCACATCGCGTCGCCCGAGGCGCGATAGGCCGCTTGCGACAACGCCGGCGCGAGCGTAGCGACCAGCATCGCGAAGGTCGCGATCCAGGCGGTGAGCGTGCGGGCGGAGGCGGTCATCATTGGACGGCCACGCAATGCTTCGTGTCGCAACGGGAAGGGAAATGAAAAGCGCGGCGGAGAAACATCACTCGATGTTCTGCACCTGCTCGCGCATCTGCTCGATCAGCACCTTCATTTCCATCGCGATCGCGGTGATGTCGGTGGCGGGGGACTTCGAGGCCAGGGTGTTGGCCTCGCGGTTGAGTTCCTGCATCAGGAAGTCGAGGCGTTTGCCGGCGGCACCGCCGGCCTTGAGGATGCGTTCGACCTCGTCGAGATGGGTGACGAGGCGGGAGAGCTCTTCAGCGACGTCGATGCGCTGGGCGTAGAGCGCGACTTCCTGACGGATGCGGTCCTCGTCCAGGCTGGCGACCGCGTCGCGCAGCTTGGCGGTGAGGCGCTCCTGGTATTCGAGCACCACCGCCGGCATGCGCGGGGTGGCGACGGCGACCAGCTCGCGCATCCGCACGACGCGCTCGCGGATCATGGCGGCGAGCTTGTCGCCTTCGCGGCGGCGGCTGGCGACCAGTTCGTCGAGCGCGGCTTCGGTGAGGGCGACGATCGCCGGCAGCATCTCGTCGAAGCCGAGGCTGTCGTCGGCGAGCATGCCCGGCCAGCGCAGCAGCTCATGCACCGACAGCGGTGCGGCATCGGCAAAACGGGCACGCAGGTCGGCCTGGGCCTCGGCGAGCTGATCGAGGAGGGCGGCGTTGAGCGCCAGCCCGCGCGCGGCGCCGGGCCCGGCCTGCAGGTTCAGCCGGCACTCCACCTTGCCCCGGCCGAGGCGCGCGGCCAGGCGCTCGCGGATCGCCGGCTCGGCCTGGCGCAGGTCGTCGACGATGCGAAAGCCGAGATCGAGGTAGCGGGAATTGACGCTGCGCAGCTCGAGGTGGAGGCTGACGCTGCCCAGGTCGCGGTTCTGCACCGCGAAGCCGGTCATGCTGTGGATCATCGGGGGGTCTCCGGGAACCCGGCGTGATCGTTTACACTGGGGTCCGATTCAGGAAGGAAGCTGTGAAGACCGCGATTCTAGCGCCCCCGAAGACCCCGTCTCAAGCCAGCCCGCTGCCGGCGGGCTTCGCGCTCGAGCGCTACCGCATCGAACGCCCGCTGTCGCGGGGCGGCTTTTCGACCGTCTATCTGGCCCACGACGAGACCGGCACCCCGGTCGCGGTCAAGGAATACCTGCCGGGCGCGCTGGTGCAGCGCGACGCCGGCGAGATCGAGCCACGGGTGACGGACGCCCAGCGCGCCGTCTTCTTCCGCGGCATGCAGTGCTTTTTCGAGGAAGGGCGCGCACTGGCCCGGCTGGATCACCCCAACGTGACCCGGGTGCTCAACTTCTTCCGCGCCAACGGCACCGTTTATATGGTGATGCGCTTCGAGCACGGCCGCACCCTGCACGATACCAGTCGCCACCACCGCGGCGCCCTGCCCGAAGCCTTCGTCCGCACGCTGTTCGCGCGCCTGCTCAACGGCCTGCGCGAAGTCCATGCGCACCGGCTGCTGCATCTCGACCTCAAGCCGACGAACATCCACCTGCGCACCGACGGCACCCCGGTGCTGCTCGATTTCGGCGCCGCGCGCCGGATCCTGCACGCCGACCAGGCCGTGCTCGAACCGATCTTCACCCCCGGCTTCGCCGCCCCCGAACAGCACGACCGCGGCGCGCCCCTGGGCCCCTGGACCGACATCTACGGCGTCGGCGCGAGCCTCTACGCCACGCTCGCCGGCGCCGCTCCGCCGCGCGCCGACGAGCGCCGCCGGACGGATTCCCTCGTGCCGCTGGCGCGGACCCGGGCCGGTGGCTACAGTGCCGACCTGCTCGAGCTCGTGGACCACTGCCTGCGGCTCGACCCCCTGGCCCGCCCGCAAAGCGTCCCTGCGCTGCAAAAGGCGCTGCGCCGCCCTCCCACGCCGGCCCCCCGCCCGCCCCGGTCCGGTCTGCTGCGTGGATGCGTCAAGGCCTTGGCCGCCGGCCGCTGACCGAGCGGCATGCTCTTTCTTCCCGGACACGCCAGAGCGGCCGGTGCCGGCCCTCACCGCCTCCTTCCCTACCCGTGACACGCCCTCTCGACACAGGAAACCCCATGCGACCCAGCCAGCGCCAGCCCGACGAACTCCGCCCCGTCCGCCTCACCCGCAGCTTCACCTGCCACGCCGAAGGTTCGGTGCTGGTCGAATTCGGCGCCACCCGCGTGCTGTGCACCGCCAGCGTCGAAGACAGCGTGCCCGCCTTCCTCCGCGGCAAGAGCCAGGGCTGGCTCACTGCCGAGTACGGCATGCTGCCGCGCGCCACCCATACCCGCAGCGCGCGCGAGGCCGCCAAGGGCAAGCAGAGCGGCCGCACCCAGGAAATCCAGCGCCTGATCGGGCGCAGCCTGCGCGCGGTGGTCGACCTCGCCGCGCTCGGCGAACGCCAGATCGTCATCGACTGCGACGTCCTCCAGGCCGACGGCGGCACCCGCACCGCCGCCATCACCGGCGCCTGCGTCGCGGTGCATGACGCCCTCGTCGGCCTCATCGCCGCCGGCAAGCTCGCCCGCAACCCGATGCGCGAGTTCGTCGCCGCGGTGTCGGTCGGCATCCACGATGGCGTGCCGGTGCTCGACCTCGACTACGCCGAAGACTCGGCCTGCGACACCGACATGAACGTGGTGATGACCGAGGGCGGCGGCCTCATCGAAGTGCAGGGCACCGCCGAAGGCGCGGCGTTTTCGCGTGCCGAGCTCGACGCCCTGCTCGATCTCGCCGAACTCGGCGGCCGCCACCTGTTCGAACTGCAGCGCGCCGCCGTGCACGGCGGCTGAACCTGCCACCGCCGCGCCCGGTCCCACCCGACCACATCGCCATTCACGCCCAACCCGCGCCCGGCCTCCGCACCGGGTGCCGTACCGGAGCCCCGCCATGCCCGCCCGCCTCGTCCTCGCCAGCAACAACACCAAGAAAGCCGCCGAAATGCGGGCGCTGCTCGCCCCCCTCGGCATCGAAGTGATTCCGCAATCGGTGTTCGGCGTCGGCGAAGCGGAAGAGCCGCACCCCACCTTCGTCGAAAACGCGCTCGCCAAGGCCCGCCACGCCGCCGCCGCCACCGGCCTGGCGGCAGTCGCCGACGACTCCGGGCTGTGCGTCGAAGCGCTCGGCGGCACCCCCGGCGTGCACTCGGCACGCTTTGCCGGCGACCCCAAGTCCGACGCGCGCAACAACGCCCTGCTGCTCGAACGCCTCGCCGCCTTCCCCGCGCCGGAGCAGCGCCGCGCCTACTTCTATTCCGCGGTGGTGCTGGTGCGCCACGCCGACGACCCGCGCCCGCTGATCGCCGACGGCGAATGGCACGGCCAGATCCTCCCTGCCGCGCGCGGCGACGGCGGCTTCGGCTACGATCCGCTGTTCTGGCTGCCCGAACTGGAACAAACCGCCGCCGAACTCGACGCTGCGCTGAAGAACACCCTCAGCCACCGCGGCGCGGCAATGCGCCACCTCCTCGATCGCCTGCGCAGCCACCCGCTGTAAGCGCCGTCCGCCGCGCCGGCCCCACCCGGCCCCAGCTCCGCCCCCGGCAAAACCGGCTCCGCCCCCCACGCTTTTCGTCCCGCCTCCGCCACCGTGACCACCCGCCGCATCATTCCCCTCGCCCCCGCCGCCACGCCCGCCACGTCCCTCCCTGCGCGCGCGCAGCTCACGGCTCCGCCGCCGCTGGCGCTGTACGTGCATTTCCCCTGGTGCGTGAAGAAGTGCCCGTATTGCGACTTCAACTCGCACACCCCGCGCAGCGGCGGCATTCCCGAGCGCGCCTGGCTCGACGCGGTACTCGCCGACCTGCAGGCGGCGCTGCCGCAGGTGTGGGGGCGGCGGGTGCTGAGCGTGTTCATCGGCGGCGGTACCCCCAGCCTGATGTCGGCGGCCACGCTCGACGCCCTGCTCGGCGGCATCCGCATGCTGCTGCCGCTCGACCCCCTCGCCGAGATCACCCTCGAAGCCAACCCCGGCACCGTCGAAGCCGCCCGCTTCCGCGACTACCGCGCCGCCGGCGTCAATCGCCTGTCGCTCGGCATCCAGAGCTTCGACGACGCCCTCCTCGCGCGCATCGGCCGCATCCACGACGGCAGCGAGGCGCGGCGCGCGGTCGATGCCGCGCAGGCGCACTTCGAGCGCGTCAATCTCGACCTGATGTACGCCCTCCCCGGACAGCCCCCGGACATGGCGCTCGCCGACCTCGAGACCGCGATCGCTTGCGGCGTGCACCACCTGTCCTGCTACCACCTCACCCTCGAACCCAACACCCCCTTCGCCCGCCACCCACCGCCGCTGCCCGACGACGACAGCGCCGCCGACATGCAGGAAGCGATCGAAGCGCGCCTCGCCGCCGCCGGGTTCGAGCACTACGAGACCTCCGCCTTCGCCCGCCCCCACGAGCACAGCCGGCACAACCTCAACTACTGGACCTTCGGCGACTACCTCGGCCTCGGCCCCGGCGCCCACGGCAAGCTCTCCAGCCATGAAGGCATCCGCCGCGAGATGCGCCACAAGCACCCCGCCCGCTACCTCGAAGGCGCGGCACACGGCGACTTCATCCAGGAGGCGCGCGAAGTGACGACGGCCGAGCTGCCCTTCGAATTCATGATGAACGCGCTGCGCCTCAGCGAAGGCGTGCCGGCGCAGCTGTTCGCGGCACGCACCGGGCTGGCGCTGGAGGTGATCACCGACGAACTGGTGCGCGCGCGCAAACACGGGCTGCTCGACACTACCGATGGCCAGCTCCGCCCGACCCAGCAAGGGCGGCGCTTCCTGAACGAGTTGTTGCAGCTGTTCCTGCGGGACTGAACCAAAGGTGGGCAGTGCTGGGGGAGATCGCCGCTTGACGCGTCATGCCGATCCGGCGCAGCGCGTCCCGACCAGCCCGCTCCGGCGGTGGAGAGCCGCCAGCCCATCCTCCTTCGCCCCGCAACCATGACCCTATCCGCCATGGCGCGACGGTATTCCGTTGCAGCCACACGCGGCATACTGTGCGCTACCCCGGTGTCCTGCTTTTGTCATTGTTGCGCGACACTGCATGACAATAACCACCTCGGAGGACGACCCGATGCAGACCGAACACAAAAACGACGCCCCCCCTTCCGCCCCGCGCAAGCGGGCGGTGCGCAGCAACCCCAAGGATCAGAAGGAGACCCCCCGGCCTGCACGCGCCGGTGACATCGCCCCCGCACATAGCGCAGCAGGCATTGCCGGGTTCGAGATCGAGCAGGCCGTCGGCGCGGCGCGCGACGCCAAGACGGTGGCCGTGTCCGACATCGTCCGCCGTGTCGCCAGCGAAGGCATCGACTCCCTGACCCAGACGCTGGCGGCGATCCTCGCGGGCGCCTCGCCGGACGACGCCGCGGTGCTGCGCGAAGCCCTCCTGCGCGGCGAGGAGCCGCCGCCGAAAATGCCGGTGGCGCCGGACGACCAGCTCACCCCCGACTGGCGGGTGGGCGGCTATCCGTACAAGAACCTGATGTCGCGCAAGAACTACGAGAAGCACAAATACCACCTCCAGGTCGAGCTGCTGAAGCTGCAGGCCTGGGTCAAGGAAACCGGGCAGAAGGTGGTGATCGTCTTCGAAGGCCGCGACGCGGCGGGCAAGGGCGGCACCATCAAGCGCTTCATGGAGCATCTCAACCCGCGCGGCGCGCAGGTCGTGGCGCTGGAGAAACCGACCGAAACCGAACGCGGCCAGTGGTACTTCCAGCGCTACATCCAGCACCTGCCCAGCGCCGGTGAAATCATCCTGTTCGACCGCTCCTGGTACAACCGCGCCGGCGTCGAACGGGTGATGGGCTTCTGCAGCAACGACGAGTACAACGAGTTCATGCGCCAGGCGCCGGAATTCGAGCGCACCCTGGTGCGCAGCGGCATCCACCTGATCAAGTTCTGGTTTTCGGTGAGCCGCGAGGCCCGAGTTTGACAGCTCCAAGGCACATTTCCGCCCCACCCCCAGCAACGGCGCGGGTTTCAGGGCGATGGGGCGCCAAAAACCTAGATACACGGGTTGTTGATTTTTCGCC
>NZ_JALLIK010000100.1:0-92551 GCF_023093595.1 Thauera aromatica | reverse complement strand
GCGTGGCCGGCGGCATCGAGCAGCATGCTGCCTGCCGTCATCACCCCGGCTCCGCCGCTGCCGGCGAAGGTTATCGAAACCGATCGGGCTGTCATCCTCATTCTCCAAGTTTTGATCCGGCGGCCCCCGCCGGAACAGGAGAGGGAATGTACGCCGCTGCGCAGCGCGCCCCCGATGTCGGATTTTCCGATGCTGATCGATTCCGTATACCGGCCCCGCAGCGGGCGGGGCCGCGCGCGACTCACGCTCGCCAGGGGCCAGAAAAATGCGGCGCCCCTGCAAAGGAGTCGCCGCATTTCACTTCTGGCTGCTGGCACCGGCACAGGCCGGACGAGCCTCAGTCCTTGCTGTATTTCGCCACCAGCGCAGCGGCGGCATCGTAGAGCTTCTTGCCGTCGTTGCCCGCCGCACTCACGTCCCGGACCCACTCATCCACCACCGGACGCGTCGCCTTTTCCCAGCGGCCGGCCTCGTCGGGCGCAATGGTGTAGATGGTGTTCTTGTTGGCGACCGTGGCCTCGCGCCCGATCACATCGGCCTTGAGGAACTGTCCCGCCACCCACGCCGAAAACTCGCGGCCACTGTTGTTGTCGATGACCTTTTTCAGGTCGGCCGGCAGGCTGTCGTACTTTTTCTGGTTCATCAGATAGACCATGGTCGCCACCAGCATCGCGTGCTCGCCGCTCACCTCGGCGTGATAGCGGGTGAGTTCCTGGGTCTTGGTCGCCGGCACCACTTCCCACGGCACCAGCGCCGCTTCGATGACGCCTTTCGACAGGCTCTCGGCCATCTGCGGCACCGGCATGCCGACCGGAGTGGCCCCGAGCGCCGCGAGCAGCTTGTTCCCCAGCCGCGACGGCGCACGCACTTTCATGCCCTTGAGCTCATCCAGACGGTTGACCTGCTTGTCGCGCAGATGGAGCACGTTCGGGCCATTAACCCAGGTGGCGAGCGGCCGCACGCCGGTGAATTCGCTGCCGGCATGCTCCTGGACGAAATCCCACAGCGCACGCGAGGACGCCTGGGCGGAAGTGGTGAAGAACGGCAGCTCGAACACTTCGGAGAAAGGGAAGCGCCCGGGAGTGTAGCCGGGCAGGGTCCACACCACGTCGGCAACCCCGTCGCGCACATGGTTCACCAGCTGCGGCGGCGTGCCGCCGAGCGTCATCGCGGGGAAGATCTGGCATTTCATGCGCCCGCCGGATTCGGCTTCGATCCGCGCGCACCACGGCTCGATGAACATGGTCTGGGCGAGCGAGGTAGGCGGCAACTGGTGCGCCACCTTGAGCACGACTTCCTGGGCGTGGGCGGCGAACGGCATGAGGGCGGCGGCCAGCAGGCCGGTCAGCAGGCGATGGATGTTCACGGTGGTCTCCTCGGCAGCAAGATTGGGGTGTCATCGATGACGAACGCGGCTTTTCCATCCACGGTCCGACACGGCGAACGGCGAGTCTAGGGAAGGCAGCGCGCACGAATAAGATGGCGGGATCGATAGCGCGATAAGCAGCAGTTATCATTGGATGCATGAGACTTTCATCCCTGCATGCTTTCGTGGCCGCGATCGACGACGGCAGCCTGCGCAAGGCGGCCGCCCGCCTCGGCCTGTCGCAGCCGGCGCTGAGCAAGATGCTGCGCGAACTCGAACTCGAGCTGGGCGCACCGCTGGTGATGCGGTCGAGCCGGGGCGTGTCGCCGACGGCACAGGGGAAAGTGCTGTATGAACGCGCCAGCGCAGCCGCACGCGAACTGTCGCGCGCCGTCGAGGAGATCGATCAACTCGGCGGTCACATGGTCGGCGAACTCAGCGTGACCGCGGTCTCGCTCGCCGTGATGCTGCTGATCCCGGCAACGCTGTACAGCTTCAGCCGGCAGTTTCCGCAGATCCGTCTGCGCGTCCATGAAGAGCTCTACATCGCCCAGATGGCCAGCCTGCGCAAGGGCGAAGCGGACGTCGCGATCGGGCCGATTCCGCACGACCTGGCCCAGGGGGAATTCCAGGTCGAAGCGCTGCTGCCGATTTCGATGGTGGTCGTTGCCCGCAAGGGCAATCCGCTCGCGCGGGCGGCGCATCTGGCCGAGCTGAGCAAGGCGCGCTGGGTGTATACCGGCGTCTCCGGCGACACCGGCTATGTCCGCGAACTGTTCATCCGCAACGGCCTGCCGCCGCCGCCCGCCGCGGCGATCGTCAACTCGACGCTGGCCCTGCTGGCGCTGATCGGCTCGGACGACTTCATCGGCCTGCTACCGGCCCAGATCGCCGAACATCCCCTGAGCGCCCCCTACATCGACATCATCGCCCTCGCCGAGGGGCCGCTCGAGCTCAACCTGGGGGTGATGGTCAGACGGGCGAGCAGCCCGTCGGTGATGGTGCGCCACTTCCTCTCCCACCTGCACCGCGCCGCATATCATCTCGCCCGCCCGGGCGAGCGCCACCGCGTGAAACCTGCCTGAGCTTCCCGCCGCACGACCCGGGCGGCACTGAAGAAGAGGTGATGAAAGCGGCTCCCTCGATTTTTGCTTTTCAAGACCAGCCGCCCGCACCGGTCACAGCTGGGTAGCCGCCGCTTCGACCTCGATCACCAGTGCCCCTCGCGCCCACGGGAAAGCCGCCTTGGCACGTTCGGCCAGCGCGCCCTCGGTGACGATCGCGCCGGTGCCGCGCAGGACCGCACCTTGCCCGGAGCCGTGGCTGCCCCGCACGGCGCGCGCCGCGACGAAGACCTGAACACGGTTGTCGCGCTGCAGGTTCTGCTCGGTCTGGTGGTAATAACCGGCAGGAAGAACCAGGCGGTTCCCCTCGACGCCGAGGCGGCGCAGGTAGTCGCCCCAGTTGCCGACCAGGTGCGGACCGTCGGCCCCCTGGGTGACGATGGTGAGGAATTCGGTATTGTCCAGGAGTTCCTGGATCACGGGTTCGATAGCGCTCATCACGGGCTCTCATGTGCAGCCGGGCGGGGGCACAACAGCGCGCGCAGCCACCTCGGCATCGGGTTGAAAAATCGACGCGGGCTCCCGCATCGGGAAACGTCCGGCGGTGGACTATCGACGCAGTTCGCTGACCCCTGCTTGATTCCGGTCAAGGCGAAGTTTCCGCCTCCGCCCGTCCTTGTGCCTGCACGCCCGGACCGCTTGCCCCTCCCCGCCAATGCATGACTTCGAAGCGGCCGTCGAAGTGTTCGACGGCCACACGGCACGAGTCGCCCCAGTCGTCCCACTCGCCGCAGTTTGCGCACGCGTTAAACCAACCCGCACGGAAATCCGTGCTCTTGCCGCCGCCATTGCAGCGCTTCCTCATGCGACGATAAGCTAAACTCCACCGCCGCCCCGCCAAAGGGCTACCACGTACCCGTCGCAAGCGCTCGGAAGCATCGGAACACATCATGCCCACCTGGGGACACGGACTACGGGCGAAATCCGCCCTCGCCCTGCTGCTCGCCTGCCTGCTCGCGCTGCTGCCGGCGGCCTTTTTTGCCTGGCGAGCATTCGACGAGGTCAAGACCCATCTGGGCGAAGGCTACGCGCGCAACTTCACCGAACTGCATCGCGAACGCATCCTCGGCCCGATCGCGCGCGAACTCGCGCTCGCCCAGCGCCTGGCGGACTCGGTGGCGGTCCGCCACTGGCTACGCGACGAGCAAGACGCGTCCCGACGCGCACAGGCGTTCGAGGAGACGGAAAGCTTTCGCCAGGCGTTTCGCGACCACAGCTACTTCCTCGCCAGCAGCGCCTCGCTGGACTACTACTACAACGATCCGGCCCAGAGTTACAGCGCCGCGCCCCGCTACCGGCTCGACCCGCAGAAAGTCGACGATGCCTGGTTCTTTTCCACGCTCGCCGCGGCTCCCCGCGTCAACATCAATGTCAACCCCGACCGCTGGCTGAAGCAGGCCAGGGTCTGGCTCAACGTCGTCATCGAGGACGAGGGCCGCCGCCTCGGCATCGCCGGCAGCGGACTGGACCTGTCACGCTTCATGAAGGAATTCATCGACGCCGGCATCGCCGGACTGACACCGATGATCATCGACCGCAGCGGCGCGATCCAGCTCCACCCCGACGCCCGCCTGATCGCACTCGGTTCGGGCGCGCGCCACGATGCCCAGGCGCGCACCCTGGACAGCCTGCTGGGCGACGCCCAGGAGCGCGACGCGCTGCACGCTGCCCTCGACCGTGCCGCCGCCGCGCCGGGCGCGGTGGAGCAGCTGTGGGTGACGCTCGATGGCGGCCGGCGCCTGCTGTCGCTGTCCTATCTGGCCGAGCTGCGCTGGTACGTGCTGACCGCGGTCGACCTGTCGGCGGCCGAGATCGTCGATCGCGGCTGGGTCCAGGGCGCGGCCGCCGGCTTCACGCTGCTGATCGTGCTGATGCTGGCAAGCTTCAGCTTCGCCGTCGACCGCCTCGTGCTGCGCCCGCTGAAAGCCCTGCACCACTCGGCGCTGGCCCTCGCCCGCGGCGAAACCGTGCGCCTGCCCCCGCCCGGCAGGGACGAGCTCGGCGACCTGTCGCGCGCCTTCGGCGCCATGGCGGCAAAGATCCGCGCCCACACCGCCGAACTCGAGGACAAGGTGCGCACGCGCACCGAGGCACTGCAGGCGGCCAACACGGCGATGAGCGCCGCACAGAAAAAAGTCCGGGATTCGATCGAGTACGCCAGCCTGATCCAGCGCGCGCTGCTCCCCGACCAGCGTCTGAGCGAACTCCTCGGCCCCCATCACTTCGCCCTGTGGCGGCCACGCGACACCGTCGGCGGCGATTTCTACCTGTTCCGCGCCGAAGGCGAACACAACCTGCTGGGCATCGTCGATTGCGCGGGCCACGGCGTGCCCGGCGCGCTGATGACGATGCTGGCGCGCGCCGCCTTCGACGACGCCATGAACCGCATCGGCCTGGAGCGGCCCGCGGCCCTGCTCGCCCATGCCGACCGCACCCTGCGCGGGATGCTGCAGGCCTCGCAGTTGCCGCGCGCGATCGCCACCAACATGGACGCCGGCCTGGTGTGCGTGGACCGCGGCACGCGCCGGATCCTGTTCGCCGGCGCGAAGATCTCGCTGTACTGGAGCGACGGCGACACGGTGGCGGAAATTCCCGGCGTGCGCCGCGCGCTCGCCGACCGCCGCCAGGCCGAGTTCGTCGAGCACAGCCTCGCCCTGCCGGCGGGTGCGACCTGCTACCTGGTGACCGACGGCTACCTCGACCAGGCCGGCGGCGAACACGGGTTCGGTCTCGGCAACAGCCGTTTCGCTGAACTGTTGCGCACCATCGCACAGCGGCCGATGGCCGAGCAGGCACAGGCCCTGGACCAGGCGCTCGATGCCCACCGCGGCCACCACCCGCAGCTGGACGACATTACAATTCTTGCATTCCGCATCGACTGAGCCCACTGTTTATCCCGCCTGCGCATCAGGAGCCCGACCTTCATGGAATATCTCGACCTTTTCAGCCTGCGCGACCTGTTCAACCGCAACCGCATCCTGCTGTGCTTCAACGGTCCGATCTCGCGCAGCCTGATCGAGGAAATCGGCCACGCCCTGAAAAACTACCTGCAGGCGCAGAACGCCACGCCCTCGGCGGCGATGGACGTCTTCGGCGTGTACATCGAAATGACCCAGAACATCCGCCACTACGCCGCACAGCGGCAGTACGGCGAAGAGGACAGCGCGGCCACCATCATCGTCGCGCACCAGCCGGACGGGGCCTACCTGGTCCAGGCCGGCAATCTGGTCGAAGCCGGCGACGGGCCCCTTCTGATGGCCCGCATCGATGCGCTGTCCGGCATGGACAAGGCCGAACTCAAGGCCGCCTACAAAGAGCAGCTGCGCAAGCCGCGCGATACCGCGCTCAGTTCCGGCGCCGGGCTGGGCCTGCTCGATATCGCGCGCAAGTCCTGCCAGCCGCTGTCGGCCAGCGTCAGCGCGGCAAGCGACGGAAAGGTGTTCTTCAGCCTGAGGGCGGTCATCTGAAACTCCGCCACATCCCCTACCCGACCGAAACAACACCATGACGATCCTGAACATCCCCGGAACCCAATCGACTCCCACCATCACCGCCGACTGGGACGCCGGCCTGCTGAAGATGGACGGCGACTCCTACCCCGAGAACTCATTCGAATTCTTCGGCGAGATCCTCGTCTGGGTCGAGCGCTTCCTCGCCGAAACCTCCCGCCCCCTGCGCCTCGAGCTGCAGCTGATCTACATGAACACCAGCTCGGTGAAGGCGATGATGGACATCTTCGACATGCTCGAAGACGCCCACGTCCGCGGCCGCGAAGTCCGCGTCGACTGGTACTACCATCCGCGCAACGAGCGCGTGAAGATGCTCGCCGAGGAATTCCGCGAAGACTGCAGCTTCCCCTTCGAGATCGCCGTCCAGCCATCGTGAACACCGCCGCCGACACCCCGCTGTCGAGCGGCCCGGCCCTGCTCGACGAGATCCGCGCGCTGCTCGACGACCCGGCACTGCGCGACGACCCGCTTCGTGCCCCGCTCGCGCAGCTCCATGCCCTCGCCTGCGACCAGCACGAACGCATGGCGCGGCTGATCCGCATCTCCGACGGCTATCACGACTGGTCGCAAAGCCGCGCCGAAGACCTCAACGCCCGCTTCGACCACCACGTCCGCCGCCTGGAAAAGCTCGCCCGCATTTCCGACCGCTACCAGAACTCGCTGCGCGAACTCAGCGAGAGCCTGCGCGAAGCGTCGATCACCGACGCCCTCACCGGGCTGCGCAACCGCCGCTACCTGATGGAGCGCCTGCGCGAGGAAAGCGGCCTCGGCAAGCGCAGCGCCCAGGTCTATTCGCTGGCGATGGTCGATGTCGATCGCTTCAAGGCGATCAACGACCGCTTCGGCCACGAAACCGGCGACATCGTGCTCCACCGCATCGCCGGCACCCTGCAGGGCGCAATCCGCGAACACGACATCTGCGGGCGCTGGGGCGGAGAGGAATTCCTCCTGATCCTGCCCGGGACGCCGCTGGCCGACGGTTGCCACCTGGTCGAGCGCCTGCACACACGGATCCGCGACTTGTACATCGATGCCGAGCCGGGCGGCGGCATCCAGGTTTCGATCAGCACCGGCCTGACCGAGTATCGCCCCGGCGAGGCGCCCACCCACACGCTGGCGCGGGCCGATGCCGCATTGCTGCAGGCGAAGGAGGGCGGGCGGGACCGGCTGGTCGCGATCTGAACGCTCCCCGCCCCGGGCACCTTCCGACCGCAGCCTGATCGCCGCTCAAGGAGCCAGGGCGACGCTGCCGGCTGCGGCCGGTGCCGGCCCGCTCCGCACCGAGCGGGCCGGCACCGCTTCGCCTGCATCTTCCTCCACCGGCTCCCACAGGGCGCGGTAGGTCGCGCTGTAGTTCATCAGCTGCGCGGACATGCGCGCCAGGCGGTCGGACGGACGCGGCGCCCGCACCGGACCGATCGCCGAATACCCCAGGCCGGCGCGCCCGCCCTTCACCTGCAGCCCGATCAGGTCGAGGATGGTCGGCAGCATGTCGAAGTGGGTGACTTCGTCGGTGTTCTTGGCCAGCCGCCGGTCCTTGCTGATCAGCAGGTTGAACACCCGCCGCCGGGAGTTCTGGATCAGTTTCGGATAGGAAGTGTTGCCCATCGCCAGGTGGTCGCCCTGAACAACGATCGCCACCCGCTCGAGCCCGCCGCGGGCGATGATGTATTCGACGAAGTCCGCCACCAGCCCGGCGGTGCACTCGACGATGCCGTCGAAATCACTATAGCCCTGCTGCGCGCACTGCGGGGAGAGGTGGCCGTAGGGGTGATGGGTGTCGATGGTGAGGACGTTGAGGTTGAACGGCCGGCGCGACTTCATCAGGCGGTCGAACTCGGCGCGCGCATGGCGGAACAGATCGTCGTCGCGCAAGCCCCAGCCGCTCATGCGCTCGGGCGGTTCCCCGGCGGAAATCCACTCCTCGCGCCCCATCACCTTCTCGTAACGATGGTCGCGAAAGAACTTGCCAACCCCGGCAAAAGCCAGGCTGGAGCCGTTGAGGAACACGTTGCGGTAGCCTTCCGCAGCGAGGATGTCGCCCAGGCAGCGCGCATTCGGCAGGTAGCGTTCGATCTTTTCGCCCTGCACGTTGCCGCCGAACATCGCCACCGATTTCAGCGGCAGGCCGCACTGGGTCGCCACCAGCCCGGCGATGGTGAAGTGCGCGCCCATCATCTCGTGGTAGTCGTCGAAGGACACCACCCCCGGACGCGACTTCAGCGCATTGAGGCGGTGCAGCAGGTCGCGGCCGAACAGCGCCGGGTCGGAATAGGTGCTCTCCAGGCTTTCGACGTAGATCAGCACCAGGCTCTTCGGCGGCTGCCGGCCGCGGACGAGGGCGACTCGGCCGGGGTCGACGTAGGTATCGGAAAAATAGTCCTCGCCGAAATAGGCCCGCACGTAGCGCGCCACCGAAAAACTGTCGACGAAGAACGCCGCTCCCGCCCCCAGCACCACCAGCGGCACGATCCGCGGCAGCGTGTGGCGCGCCCCGCGATGGACCCACTCGCCGAGCCAGTGTCCGCCCGCCCGCAGGCGGTCGCGCACCGCATGCAGCAGCGGCAAAGGCCAGCCCGTGCCGCGGGCGTGCACGCGGCCGACCCACCCATCCACCGCCCACAGCAGCAGCGCCAGCAGCAGCGGCAGGGCGAGGCCGCGCCACAGGAAGCGGCGGGTGAGCTCGGGGTCGCTGGTCAGCACGCCCTCGGAGCCGAAGCGCAGGTGATAGAGCACCTGGTCGATGCTGACCGAGCCGAACTCGTCGGTCAGCCAGCGCGGCACTGCATACAGCAGGCAGCCGGCCAGGATGGCCAGAAATCTGAGCAATTTTCCGACACCCATCTTGCCCCCGCGCACGCAAGCCCCTGCGCGTATCTCAAATGGAACGCACGCAGAAGGTGCGCAATGCTACCGCAACAAATCCGTCATCGAATCCTCATCTTTGTGTCGACATGCCACAGCACGCGGCCGCGGAAACAGGAACGCGGAGCGGCGGCGCGCGCCCTCAGCAGCTCACCACGGCGCGATTGGTGATCACGCGCGCATCGACCACGGCATAACCGTCGGGGTAGGCGATGACCGGGTTGAGGTCGAGCTCGGAGAGTTGCGGATAGGCGCTGACGATGCTCGACACCTTCAGCAACAAATCGACCAAGGCCGCCTTGTCCACCGCCGCCTCACCCCGCACGCCTTCCAGGATCCGGCGCCCCTTGAGCTGGTCGACCATCGATTCGGCGTCGAAGCGCGACAGCGGAATGGCGCGGAAGGCGACGTCTTCGAGGATCTCGACGAAGATGCCACCCAGGCCGAACATCAGCACCGGACCGAAGATCGGGTCGCGCACCACACCGACGATGGCTTCAGTCCCCTTTCGCGCCATCGGCGTGACCAGCACGCCACGGATGTCGGCATTCGGGTCGTAGGCCCGGCAGCGGGTCATGATCCGGTCGTAGGCTTCGCGCAGCGCCGCCTCGCCGACCAGGTTCAGCATCACGCCGCCGGCGTCGGACTTGTGCAGGATGTCCTTCGACACCACTTTCATCGCCAGCGCCTGGTCGCCGAAATGCGCCGCCACCGCGGCCAGCTCGTCGGCGCCGTGCGCCACCCGCTCCTCGGCCACCGCCACCCCGTGCGCGCGCAGCAGCGCTTTCGCCTCGAACTCGTAGAGGTCGCGGCCTTCGTTCTGGGCGCGCGCGAACATCGCCTGCATGTCCTCGACCGGCGTCACCCCGGCCTGCAGCGGCTGGCCGTGTTGGTGGGCAAGGTAGGCGCCGCGCTCGCCGAGCGCCTGCAGCACCCGCACCGCATGTTCGATCGAGGCGTACACCGGCAGCCCGGCCTCGTGCAGGCGGCGCAACGCCGGCGGCTTGACCGGCGCATAGAGGCTGTAGATCACCAGCGGCTTGTCGATGCGGCGGGCGAGCTCGATCATCGACTCCGCAGCGCGCATCTCGCCGCCGAGGAGGGACTCGGCGAAGCGGGTGTGGTAGCCGCCGAACATGCCGACGAGGAACACCGCATCGACGCTGTCGTCCTCGGCGGCGATCTCCATGCAGCGCGCCAGCACTTCGGGATCGGCATCGGAGCTGCCGGCGACGTCGACCGGGTTGGCGAGCGAGGCCTGCGGCAGCAGGATTGCCGCCAGGCGCTTGCGCGTCGCTTCCGACAGCGGCGCCAGTTCCAGCCCGGCTTCGGACAGGCGGTCGGAGGTGATCGTGGCCTGGCCGCCGCCGTCGGCGATCACCGCCACCCGCTTGCCGCGCGCCTGCTGCAGCAGGCCCAGGCCTTCGGCCACCGGCAGGATGCGGTCGGAATGGTGGACGACGGTGACCCCGACCTGGCGCAGCAGATCGACGGTCATCGCATAACTGCCGGCGAGCGCCCCGGTGTGCGAGCTGGCGGCCTTCTTGCCCAGCTCGGTGGCGCCCGACTTGTACACCACCACCGGCTTCAGCGGAGTGATCTCGCGCGCCGCCTGGAGGAAGCGCTGGCCGTCGCGGAAGCCTTCGACGTACAGGGTCGCGACCCGGGTGCGCTCGTCCTCGCCGAGGTAGCGCAGGTAGTCGTTGAAGCCGATGTCGGTCTGGTTGCCGGGGCCGACGTAGGTGGAAAAGCCGACGTGGCCGTTGTGCTCGGCCTCCAGCACCAGCGCCAGCAGCATGTTGCCCGACTGCGAGATGAAGCCGATGTCGCCGGCCTTGATGTTGCGCAGGTCGAGCAGGTTCACTTTTTTGTGCAGGTTGAACATGCCCGAGGTATTGGGGCCGATGATGCGCACTCCGCCCGCGCGCGCTGCGTCGAGCACCTGCTGCTCGAGCTTCGCCCCTTCCGCGCCGGTCTCGCGAAAGCCCGCGGCGAGAATCACCGCGCCTTTGACGCCCTTGCGCCCGCACTCGGCAATCAGCCCGGGCAAGGTCGCAGCCGGCGTACAGATCAGCGCGAGATCGACCGCGCCGGGAACGTCATCGAGGGTCGGGCAGGTCGGCACGCCGAGGATCTCGGACACTTTGGGGTTGATCGGGTAGATCCTGCCGGCGTAATCCCCCTTGATCAGGCCGACCATCGCCTTGTAGCCGCGCTTGGTCGGGTCGGCCGAAGCGCCGATGATGGCGATCGAATCCGGGGCGAGGAAGTCGTGCAGCGGGCTGCGGTGGGCGGAGGCCGCAAGTGCGGTGTCGTGCGTGCTCATGTCATTGCCCCCGGAACACCGGTGCGCGTTTCTCGGCGAAGGCATCGACGCCTTCCTGCCAGTCGCGGGTGGTGCCGACGAACATCATGCCTTCGAGTTCGGCGGTGAGGCAGGCGTCGAGGGTGCGCTCGTTCGAGCGGTTGAGCTGCTCCTTGGCAAGCTGCATCGAAAACGGCGCCTTGCCCGCGATCTTGCGCGCGAAGCCGCGCGCCGCGTCGAGAAAGCTCTCGTCGGCGAACACCCGGCTGGCCAGCCCGATGCGTACCGCCTCTTCACCCTTGATGCGCTCACCGAGAAAGACCAGCTCGCGCGCCTTCGCCAGCCCGACCAGGCGCGGCAGCAGCCAGGTCACGCCGCCGCCGAGGAAATTGCCGATCGAGATCTCGGGCAGACCGATCTGCGCGCTTTCAGCCATCAGCACGAAGTCGGCGGCGATCGCCATTTCCGCCCCGGCCCCCAGGGCGTAGCCGTTGACCGCGGCGATCACCGGCTTTTGCAGTTCCAGCAAGCGCTTGCACACGTCCTGCTCGCCTTTCAGGTACTGGCGGCGGTCGAAGGCGGTGCGCCCGGCCTTGTGCTCCTTGAGATCGGCGCCGACGCAAAAGGCGCGCCCCTCGCCGCTGAGCAGCACGACGCGGACGTCGCGCTCGGCTTCGGCACGGCTCAGGGCTGCATCGAGCTCGGCGTACAGCTGCCGGGTCACGGCATTGAGGCGCTGCGGGCGGTTGAAACGGATCTCGGCGATGCCGTCACGGACCTCGTAGACAAGGGTTTCGTAGCTCATGAACACTCCCGATGCGGAAAAAAATGAATCGGAACCAAAGGGGGACAGGTAAAGAGCGCAGCCGCTCATGCCGGCGGATCGCGGACGCCATCGCTCCCGGGCGGCACGAACAGGTCCTTTCCGCACTCGCCGCCAGGGCCGGGCTTGTGCATCAGCACCACGTCCTTGCCGGGAATGTGGCATTGCCAGCGGAAGCGCCGGGCCAGAAACCGGAACGTGCTTTCACGATAGAACACGACGTGGCTCGGATCACGCCGGTAGTGCCAGCCGGCAAAGCGGGCATCGTCGGTCTGGAAGCAGGTCATGATCCCGAGCCAGCCGCCGGGGCGCAGCAGCGCGTCGAGCCGGGCGAACTCGGTGGCAGGATCATGAAAGTGTTCGGCGACTTCGGTGCAGGTCACGAAATCGTAGCGCCGCTCCAGCGCGCCGGCATCCGGCGCGAACAGCGGATCGTACAGGCGCACGGCATGCCCGGCCGCGCGCAGCATGTCGGCCAGCGCCGGGCCGGGGCCGCAGCCGTAGTCGAGCCCTGTGCTGCCCGCGGCGAGCCGTGCGCACAGCGGCTCGGCCAACCGGGCGAGAAAGCGGCGGTAGCGGGCATCGGCCGGGTCGTTGCGGTGAAGCAGGTATTCGGCGCGCTCGGCGGCAGCCGAAGGGCGCTGCGCGGGCACCAGGAAAGTCGCTTCGCAGGTTTCGCAGCGTCGATAGTCCCGCCCCTCCACCTCGATGAAAAGGCGCGGCGCGGGCTCGATACAGACCGGGCAGGAAAAGACCGACCCGGAGTCAGGCAGGTTCATGGGCCCATTGTACGCAGCGCGGCCCCCCTTGCCCACGAGGGAAGACTCCGGCGAAGGACTCGGCATTGCCGCGCCGCAGTCTGCCCCAAGCGCGCCGGCCGGGCGCTCGTGGCCCCGGCCGGCGTGCGCAAGGGGGCGCTCGGGGAACGGCCCGGCGGCGACTCAGGCCGCCGCGGTGGACAACCCGAGCGCCGCCATCGTCCCGTCGGGCAGGACGGCCCGATCGCGCCCGCCCTGCTTGGCCGCATACATCCGCTGGTCGGCGATGCTGACCAGCTTCTGCCAGTCATCGGCGCCATCGGCCAGACGCTCGGCGATCCCGATCGACGCGCTCAAGGCGCCGCCGTCCGGACGCAAACCGAGTCCCCCCTCCCTGAGCCGCGCCAGAAAGGACGGCAGCTGATCGGCCGGCATTTCCGGCAGGATGACGAGAAACTCCTCACCGCCCCAGCGCACCAGCACGTCGCCGCGGCGCAGCGTGCGGCGCAGGTGCTCCACCAGCGTGCGCAAGGCCTCGTCGCCGGCATCATGGCCGTAGCCATCGTTGATCGCCTTGAAACGATCGAGGTCGAGGAACATCACCGTCAGCGGCTTGCCCGCCATCATCGCCAGGCGGAACATCAGCTCCAGCGCCTCCGCCCCCGAGCGGCGGGAAAACGCACCGGTCAACGGATCGGTCATCGCCTTTTGCACCAGGCTTTCCATGTAGTGCGACTGGCTCATGCCGGAGAACATCGCCACTCCCATCATCATCAGCATGAACCACAGCGTCGCTCCCTGCTGCTCGAGTGCGAGCTCGGCACCGCTGGCGACCGCACCGACCCCGGCGGCGGCGAGCACCGGCAGCGAAAACAGCAGCATTTCCAGCGCCGTCAGCGGAAAGATCGCCAGCCCGCCGAGCACGATCGTCGGCATGAACGCATAAAGATGCACCACGAGCTGTTGCCAGGCGTCCAGCGCGGTGGCATCGATGATCTGCACCGATCCGAGGTAGAACAGCGGCGGCACCAGCAGCATGCACAGCAGCATCGTCATCGCCTGGGCGTACGGCCGCATGGAAGACACCTCCCGCGGCCAGGCGAGCATGACGAACACCGCAGCCGAAACGAAGCGCAGCCCGACCAGCGACCACGCCGTCCCCCCGTCGAACACCCATAGGTCGACCAGCGACCACAGCGGCACCAGCAGGGCGAACAGGGCGCTGATGAACTGCACCCGGGCGATGATTACCGCCGCGGCGTGGCGGCGGATCGCCGCCGAGCGGCGAAACGGAGTCAGCAAGCCCGGAATCTGCTCCAGATTGAGCTGGGTGGGGGCGACGATATGCTGACTGAGGGTCTTCCACAGGCGGCGCACAATTTCGTGCCTTTGCAAGAGATGCCGATTGAGGGGGAATGGCCGGGCAAGCGCCCGATCATGACAGGTGCAGATATTAGCACCCGCAACGCATCCGTCCCGGCCCGCCCGCAGGCTGCGGACCGCCGGTTCAGACGAACACCGGCTCGGGCTCCAGGCGGACGCCGAAGCGGGCCTCGACATCGGCGATGATCGCGGCGGCAATGCGCACCACATCGGCACCGGTGGCGCCGCCGCGATTGACCAAGACCAGCGCCTGGCGCTCGAAACAGCCGACCGGACCGAGATCGCGTCCTTTCCACCCGGCCTGTTCGATCAGCCAGCCGGCAGCGAGCTTTTCGCGCCCGTCGGGCTGGGCGTAGTGCGGCAGCGCCGGATGAGCGGCGAGCAGGCGAGCACACTGCGCCGCCTCCACCACCGGATTCTTGAAGAAGCTGCCGGCGTTGCCGATCCGCGCCGGATCGGGCAGCTTGCGGCAACGGATCGCAGCCACCGCATCGGCGATGCCCGACGCATCCGGCATGGCGGCCCCGCGCGCCGCCAGCTCGCGGGCGACGTCGGCGTAACCGGCCACAGGCTGCCATGGCCGCGGCAGGCGGAAGCGCACCGCGCTCACCAGCCAGCGCCCCGGCGCGCGCTTGAACACGCTGTCGCGATAGCCGAAGGCACACTCGGATCGGGTAAAAACGCGTCGCGCACCACTGTCGAGATCGACCGCGTCGAGCGATTCGAAGCGTTCGGCCAGCTCCACCCCGTAGGCGCCGATGTTCTGGATCGGCGCGGCACCGACCGTGCCCGGAATCAGCGCCAGGTTCTCCAGCCCCGGCCAGCCCTGTGCCAGCGTCCACCGCACGAAATCGTGCCAGGGCTCGCCCGCCGCGGCCTCGACGATCCAGGCCGCGGCCGTTTCCGCGACCAGACGGCGGCCGCCGAGCTCCACTTTCAGCACGTTTCCGGCGAAATCGCCCCGCAGCACCAGGTTGCTGCCCCCTCCGAGCACCAGGCGCGGCGTATCGGCCCAGCCCGGCATGGCGATCGCCGCATCGAGCTGGGCAAGCGAGTGCAAGTGCAGCAGGCGCGCCGCCCGTGCCGGCAGGCGAAAGCTGTTGAGCATCGCCAGATCCGCCGCACGGACCCAGCCGGAGCGGGCCGCCGCGCTCATCTCTGCGTGGATCCGGCCACCGCCGGCCGTGTCCCGTCGACCGGGAACAGGCGGTCGTAGCCGATGTTGAACAGCAGCGCGTAGATCGTGTAGGCGATCGCCAGTCCGATGTCGGCAACCAGGGCCTCCAGCCAGCCCAGGGAAGTCCACGCCACGATGATCGGCAGGGTCAGCAGCAACAGCCCGCCTTCGAAGCCGAGTGCATGCACGCAACGCAACCGGAACGGCCGGCGATCGGCGGTGCGTCCGGTCAACCGCCCCTCGAGCCGGTCGAAGCCGCTGTTGTAAGCGCCGTTCCACACTGCGGCCACCAGCGCGAGCGCAGCGAGCAGCCCCAGCGACTCGGCTACCGGAACGCCGCTCACCCAGGCGAAAGGCGGCGTGATCAGGGCCAGGCCACCGATCTCGAACAAGGCGATCTGGCGCAGGCGGTCGCGCCAGGAGCGCAGCTTCGGGGACGGGGGGGACACAGGCGGACGCCTCCTGCCGGGCGGGGTGGACATCGAAGGCGTGTGAAGATAGGCCGGCGCACCGCCGAAGGCAAGCATGCCGGCCCGCTCGCTCCCGGGAAACCCTTCCGGAGCTACGCTCCCGCGCTTTTGCTCCCTTCCCGGCACCCTCCGCCGCCGGCCGCGGCCGGGATGCTCAGAAGCTCACCGTGGCCTCGTTCGAGCACACCGTGGTGCTGGTTTCGCAGACCCGGTAGGTATAAGTGCCCCCCCCTTTCTGGCCGATCGCGTCGCGGTACGCACCGTCGTTGGGTTCATTCGTGGCGATCGTCACTCCATTGCGCCAGACATCGACCGCGGCGCCCGCTCCGCTCCACTGCAGATCGGCCTGCTGCACGCCCTTCACCTTGCTGCCGGTGGCCGACAGGCTGATCTGGGACGGCGGGGGTTCGGTGCCGGCCCCGAGCGCACGGTGGGCATTGACCCGGCCGTATTTCACCCAGGCGCGAAAGTTCTGCCCGAGCGCGCCGCTCGCGTCGGCCCCGCCCTCGATCCGGCTACGCACCTCGGCATTGCTCAGGCCGGGGTTGTAGGCGCGCACCAGCGCCGCTACCCCGGCCACGTGCGGGGCCGCCATCGAGGTGCCGGACAGCCAGTTGTAACAGCCTTCCGGGTGGTCGGCAGCGATTCCGCAGCCCGCGTTCGGATAGGCCGACAGGATCTGGTGGCCGGGCGCCGCAACCGAAACCCAGTTCTTGTCGAAAGTGGAAAAATAGGCCAGGTTGTCGTGGCGGTCGGTGGCCGCGACCGAAATCACTTCGGCAAAGGCGGCCGGGTAGTGGCGGTTCGACGCGTAATCGTTGCCGGCCGCCGCCACCAGCACCACGCCCTTGCTCCAGGCGTAGGCGATCGCGTCGCGCTCGGCGTTCGACGGCGAGTAGGGATCGGGGTCGCTGCCGTAGCTCATGTTGACGACGTGATAGCCATTGTCCGCCGCGTAGAGCAGCCCTTCGACCGAAGCGGCAACTTCGCACATGCCGAGGAGCGGGAACGACTCGGATGGATACTCGTGGCACACTTTGATCGAACCGAACTTCGCGTTCCAGCCCACGCCGGCAGTGCCGATCCCGTTGTTGGTCTCCGCCGCGGCGATCGCCGCGACGTGGGTGCCGTGGCCGATCAGGTCGGCCGCGGTGCTGCTGCCGGTGAAGTTCTTCTGCTCGAGGCACTTGGTCGCCAGATCGACGTGGGGGCACTCGACCCCGCTGTCGAGGATCGCGATCCGCACCGTGTCGCTGCCCGGCGTCAGGTCCCACGCTTCGGGCGCATCGATGTCCGCATCCGCGGTGGCGGCCAGTGTGCCGAGCGTCTCCGGATCGAGCAGCGCCTGTCCGGTATTGTGCAGCCCCCACTGCTGGGTGAAGTAATCGATGTCGAGCGCAGTGGGCGGATCACGGCCCTCGGTGGGCAGGACCAGCGGACGGTAGTAGTTGGGTTCGGCGTAGCGCACGTTCGGATTGCGCTGGTAGAAGGCCACCACCGCCTGCACCGACCCCGCCGGCACCGCGACCAGCTCGACGCCGATGACAGCGAAGCGCTTCAGCGCCCTGGCCCCGGCGGCGGCGTGCACCTGTGCGACCTCCGCCCCGGCCAGGCCGGGACGGAACGCAACCAGCACCTGATCCGGCGCGAACGGTGGCGGCAGCGGTCGCGAGGCGGCCTCGCCCCCGCCGGCCGGCGCCTGGGCGGCGACCGGCGCAGCACCCGCGACCAGGCAGGCGCCGGCCAGGAAGGCGGCAAAACATCTCGCTATGGACATGATTTTTCCTCCTCCGCGAGCGGCCCTGCCTGATGCACGGGAAGCCGCCGGCGCCTCGAACTGAAAGCGCGAATGCTTTTTTATAGCGCTCGCCACAGGCGCCCGCCAAGAAAGATGCGCCCTTGCTCGCCGTGGTATTTGCCCCCTCGCCGCCGTGCTTGCCGCCCGCGCGGCGGGCGCCGGCCGGCAGCGCCGCGGGGGACGAGTGGTAAACTGTTTGCACAAAACGATCTAGACAAGCTTCCGACCGCCCGCCCCCGGAGCGGACAGGAAGGCCCCCGCCCATGCTGCCCATGATCCTGCCCATCGGCGCCCTGCTCGCCGGCATCGCCCTGTTGCTGCTCGGCTCCGGCCTGCTCAACACCACCGTTACCCTGCGCGGAAGCCTGGAAGGGTTTTCCGACACCACACTGGGCCTGATCGGCTCGACCTATTTCCTTGGTTTTTTCCTCGGCAGCTTCGTCGCGCCGCAGCTGATCCGGCGCATGGGCCACATCCGCGCCTTCGCCTTCTTCGGCGCCGCGGTCGCGAGTTGCATCCTGCTCCATGCGCTGGTCGTCGCGCCATGGTTCTGGATGGTGCTGCGTATCATCACCGGGGTCGGCCTGGTCGGCTTCTACGCGGTAATCGAGAGCTGGCTCAACGACCAGACCGTCGCCGAGCGCCGCGGCCAGGTGTTCGCCATCTACATGGTGGTCAACCTCGCCGCGCTCGCCGGTGCCCAGCAGCTGTTGCGCGTGGACAGCCCGGCGGCGTTCACCCTGTTCGCGGTGGCGGCGATCCTCGTCTGCGCCTCGCTGCTGCCGGTGACGATGACGCGCTTTCCCCAACCGGCGGTGGGCGCCCCGCCGCGTCTGGACCTCGCCCTGATCCGGCGCGCGGCACCGGCGGCGTTCGTCGGCGCGCTCTCCTCCGGGCTGTCGATGGGCGCGTTCTGGAGCCTGACCCCGGTCTATGGCGAGCGCATCGGCCTCGACGCCGCCGGGATCGCCGCGCTGATGACCAGCGCGATCGTCGGCGGGGCCCTGCTGCAGTGGCCGATGGGGCGTCTTTCCGACGCCGGCGACCGCCGCCTGGCGCTCGCCATCGCGGCCGCCGGCGCCACCTTTGCCGGACTCGCGGTCGGCGCTTTCGGGCACATCGAGCACGTCCCCCTGGTCGGGCTGTTCCTGTTCGGCGGCATGGCCTTCACCGTCTACCCGATCGTCGTCGCCCACCTCGTCGACCACCTTCACCAGGACGAAATCCTCGCCGGCAACACCGGCATCCTGTTCCTGCACGGAGTGGGCGCCGCCATCGGCCCGGCGATCGCCGGGGCACTGATGGGCTGGCTCGGCGAGCGCGCGCTGCCGCTGCACCTGGGCCTGGCCTTTCTGCCGCTGGCCCTGTTCACGCTCAGCCTGTACCGCAATACCCGCGACGAGATCGTCGATGCGCCGGCGCACTTCACCCCGATGATGCGCACCTCGCCGGCCGTGCTCGAAATGGTTTCAGCCGATGAACGCGGGCATGCCGAGGGTAGCCCCATGCACGGTGGCGCCCCTCTCAGCCCGCCGCCATCGTCTGCGCCCACCACAGGTACAGCGGAATCCCGAGCAGCAGGTTGAACGGGAAGGTCAGCGCCAGCGCCGCCGCCACGCCCAGGGCCGGGTTGGCCTCGGGCACGGCGATCCGCATCGCGGTCGGCGCGGCGATGTAGGACGCGCTGCCGGCGAGCGTCATCAGCAGCACCGTGCCGCCCACCCCCAGCCCCATCGCCTGCGCCACCCCCCAGCCGGCAAGCGCCAGCACCGGCGGCAGCGCCAGCCCGCAGCCGACGAGGAAGAAGCCGGCCCGGCGCAGGTCGGGCAGGCGGTCGGCGGCGATCAGCCCCATCTCGAGCAGGAACAGGCACAGCGCGCCCTTGAACAGATCGACGAAGAGCGGCGACAGCGGCTCGACCCCCTGCGGGCCGGCGAGCCAGCCGATGAGGATGCCGCCGCCGAGCAGCAGCACGCTCTTGTTGGCGAACACTTCGTGCACCAGCGCACCGGCGGTGGAGCGGCCATCGGCCGACTTCACTCCCCAGCGTGCGATCAGGGTGGCGACGATCAGCGCCGGCGCTTCCATCAGCGCCGCCAGCAGCGCGAGGTGGCCTTCGACCTCGATCCCGCGCCCGCCCAGCACCGCCGCGCCGACGGCGAAGGTGACGATGCTCACCGAGCCGTAGTGGGCCGCCAGCGAGGCCGCGTCGGCGCGGCCGAAGCGCAGCCGGAAGAGCGGGAACACCAGCAGCGGAATCGCCGCGCCAAGACCGATCGCGAGCAACGCATCAAGCCACAGGGCGGCGCTTTCCGAGCGCGCGATCTCCACTCCGCCTTTCAGGCCGATCGCCAGCAGCAGGTAGATCGACAAGGTCTCGAACACCGCGCTCGGCAGGCGCAGGCCGCTGCGCGCGAGCGAGGCGACGGCGCCGAGGGCGAAGAAGAAGGGAACGGCATCGACCATGGTGTGCTTTCCGGGCCAGGCATGCGCGCCCGGGCGCACATGCGGAGTTATTCACAGGGGGCGAAGCCGCGCGGCTTCGGGCGGAGGCATTCTGCCGCAGCGAAAACATTTAAAAAAATGATTTATTTTTTAGATTTGGATAGATTTATATCTATACAAATACCCGCCCCCGCGCTCCCGAGGACCGCACGATGCGCCTGACCTTCCACCAGCTCCGCCTCCTGCTCGCCGTCTCCCGCGAAGGCGGGGTGTCGCGCGCCGCCCAGCGCCTGCACTTGGCCCAGCCGACGCTGTCGGCCCAGCTGCGCCAGCTCGCCGACCAGGTCGGACTGGCGCTGTTCGAGCGCGTCGGCCGCCGCCTGCACCTAACCGCCGCCGGGGAAGCGGTGGTCGACACCGCGCTGCGCATCGAGCAGGAGCTCGAGAGCCTCGACGAAACCCTCGCCCAGCTGCGCGGCGACGTCGTCGGCCGGCTGCGGTTGGCGGTGGTGAGCACCGCGGAGACCTTCATTCCCCGCCTGCTCGGCGATTTCCGCCGCGAACGCCCGGCGGTCGAGGTGTCGCTGGTTGTGCTCAACCGAGACGCCGTGATCCGCCGCCTCGCCGACAACCGCGACGACCTCTACATCATGAGTCGCCCGCCCGATGCGCCGCCGGTGGTCGCCACCCCCTTCCTCGCCAACCCGCTGGTGGTGATCGCCGCCGCCAACCATCCGCTGGCGGCCCGCGCGGCGGTGCCGATCGCGGCGTTGGAGGAAGAGGAGTTCGTCCTCCGCGAGCCCGGCTCGGGCACCCGCCAAGCCGCCGAGCACTTCTTCGCCGGCCGCGGCCTGGCGCTGCGCCCACGCCTTGAGCTGGGCAGCAACGAAGCGGTCAAGCAGGCGGTAGCAGGCGGCCTGGGGCTGTCGCTGCTGTCGGCCTATGCGCTTGCCCATGCGGTGGATGAAGATATCGCCGTGCTGCGGGTCGAGGACACCCCGGTGCAGACCCACTGGCAGGTGGTCCATCCCAGCGGCAAGCGCCTGACGCCGCTCGCCGACGCCTTTCTGCGCTTCCTGCAGGAGCGCGCGCCGGAGTTGAACCGCGCGGCACAGGCCCGCCTCGCCGCCGCCCGCCACTGAGTTCGCCGGCCCCTTCTGCGGCGCCCCCCGGCGCAGCGGCGGCATCCGCCGCGACGCTCAGCGCATGACACGCCCGTGGGCGATCCGCGCCCCTTGGGCCACCGGGACGACACCCGCTGCAGCGCTACTGCCACCCGCCTGCGGAGCGGCCGCCTTCGCTTCATCCGTTCCCCTATCGGGTGCCCCCGGCGGCGGCAGGCAGGCGGGCCCTGCGGCGGGCTCGAGATGGGGCAGCAGCAGCGGCCCCATCGACCTCAGGATCTGCACCGGCAGCCCCGAAGTGAAGCGGTAACCTGCCGCGTCGGGGCCGATGACGTAGGCGGTCAGGGTGCCGAAATGGCGCGACCCGAGGTAGAACACGAAGGTGGCAGTGCGATTCAGCGCCAACCCGGGGCGGCCGCGGACGACGATGCGGTTGTCGCCGGTGCCGGTCTTGCCGCCAAGCGCCAGCGCGCTGCCATCGGTGAGGCGGAAGGCGCCGGCGAGGCGGCGTGCGGTGCCGCTTTCGACGACGTCCGACAAGGCGCTGCGCAGCGCCTGCGCCACCTCCACCGCCATCACCCGCTCGCCCTCGGCCGGGCGCACCGCAAACGCGGTCTCGTAGGGCGTATCGACGGCGAAGCGCACGCGGTCAATACGCCGCGTCGGCAGGCGCAGGCCATCGTTGGCGATGATCCCCATCAGTTCGGCGAGCGCCCCCGGGCGGTCGCCCGAGCTGCCCAGCGCGGTGGCGAGCGAAGGCACGAGGTAGCCGAAGGGATAGCCGAGCCGGGCCCAGCGCCGGTGGATCTCGAGAAAGGCCTCGACCTCGAGCATAGTGAAGATGCGCGCGTCCTGCGCACTTTTGATCCGGGTGCGGAACAGCCAGCGGTACACCGCCTGGCGCTCATCCGCACTCGCCGCCACGATGTCGGCGAACGTCGCCTCCGGGTGCTGCAGCAGATAGCCCACCAGCCACAGCTCGAGCGGATGGACGCGCGCAACGTAGCCGCGGTCGGGCAGATCGAAGGCCTCGGGCGCATGGCGGGCATAGAGCTGAGCGACCCGTGCCGCAGTCGGCGGCGGCCCGTCCACGCGCGCGGCGAGGAACGCGGCAAGCGCGGCAGGCGGCGCGGCCGGCTCGAGGTAGCGGAAGACCGCGGCGAGGCGGTCGTCGCCCGGACGCAGGCCATCGAGCAGCATCGAACGCGCCTCCTCCGCGCCCTTGTCCTGGTACTTGTGCCAGAAGCGGCGCAGGAAGGCCTGGCCCTCGCGATCGGCGAAGCGGGCGAGGTATTCCTCGCGCCGCGGGTCCTGGCGGTCTTCGAGCAGGCGCGCGGTACTGCCCGGCACCTGATACATGGTGTGGCGCACGAGTTCGCGCATCAGGCGCACGAAAGGCAGGTTGATCGAAGCCTGCAGCGCTTCGCGCACGGTCGGCACGCGGCCGTTGTCGGTGTCGTTGAAGTTGCCGAACACATGCACGCCGCCGCCGGTGAAGAAGCGCTCGCCCGGATTGGCCGAAAAGCGCCGTTCGAGCGCGGCTTCGAGCATCGCCGGCAGGCTGCGGTCGGCGGCCGCGGCGAGATGCTCCACGGCCCAGCGCGTCAGGCGGTCGTGGGCGTCGATATTCACCCGGCGCAGCGCCGCCGTATCGAGCGGCGCCAGCCGGGCGTGGAGTTCGGCGACCAGTTCGAGGTAGGTGGCGAGCACGCGCAGCTTGGCGGTGGAGCCCAGTTCGAGCTTGCTGCCTTCGTTGATGTCGAGCGGCTGGTCGGTGGTATCGGTCTGCACCCGCACCCGGTTGCCGCCCGCGGTGCGCTCGACCAGGGTGAAGCTGTAGCGCACCGCATCGAGCGAGGCCGGGTGCAGCAGGCGCTCGCCGATCAGGCCCTGGCTGCGCGCGAACTCGGCCTCGGACAGGCGGCCGAGGTAGTCGCTGACCGCCTGCTGCAGGCCACCGTGGAGCGTGCTCGCCAGTTCGGCGTCGAGGCGGTCGAGGGCGTACAGCGAAGTGTCGAGCAGGCCCGCCAGGCGGGTTCGCACCGCGGTCGTCCCCTTGCCCGGCTGGGCCGGCACCAGCGCCGGGTCGGCGGCGAGATCGCGGAAGCGCAGCGGCTGGCCGAGTGCGGCGTCGCGCAGGGCGGGGCCGATCAGGCCGGCCCCGGCAAGCAGGCGCAGGTGGGCATCGGTACTGCGGGCGAGTTCCTCGCGGCCGTCGGCGAGGTACCACGACGGCCGGCGGTGGGCGATCATCAGCGCCACCACCTGGCGCAGCGCCTGGCCCTGGGCCACGCGCTCCGCGCCCTCGGCCGCGGGCGCGGCGAGCAGCGCATTGACGCGCGCGAAGTCGGCGCCGAACCACACCCAGAGGCCGTCGCCGAGACCGTTGACCTCGCCGTGGCCGGGGGCGGCCGACAGCGGCACGGTGTTCAGATAGTCGAGCACCAGGCGGCGGCGCGCCGCCAGGGTGTGCTCGCCATCGCGGTAGGCGCGCACGCTGGCCGAAGCCATCTGGCGCAGCTTCTCGCGCGCATCGACGGTGATGCCGCCGGGTGAATGGCGGTACTTCTCGATCTGGGTGGCGAGGGTGCTGCCGCCGGGAGCGTCGAGATCGGCATCGACCATGCGCCCGAGCTGGCCGAGCGCGGCGCGGGCGAAGCGCGCCCAGTCCACCGCCGGGTTCAGGGTCGGCCGGGCGGGATCGAGGAGGTCGCGGTTTTCGATGAACAGCAGGGCGTCGACGACCATCGCCGGCACCGCCTCGAAGTCGGCATACGCGCGGTATGGGTAACGAAAGCCGTACAGGGACTCGCCCCGGCAGTCGAACACGTCGAGCCCGGCGCGAGTCTTTTCACGATAGGGCGGAAACAGGCCCGCCGCGCTGTAATCGATCAGCGCCGGACTGAAACGCACCTGCTCGGTGAGCGCGAAGCCGCGCGCCTGCAGGCGTTCGGCAAAGCGCGGCAGCTCGGTGTAGCCGAGGCGCTGATCGAACGGGCCGTGGGCGGGGAAGCGGATCGCGGTGCTCGCCCCCGCCATCCGCGCATAGTCGAGACGCGCGGCGTAGCGCGCGATCTCGCGCGCCTGCAGGCGGGAGGTCTTCCCCTCGTGCCACAGCAGCAGCCCCCCCGCCACGCCCGCCACCAGCATCGACACGAGGGCGACGGCGCCCAGCGCGCGCCTGGAGAGGAAGGAGCGGCGCACAGGCTGCGGCGAGGGGTTCGGGGCGGCGGAGGTCACGGGCAGAGGGGCGGATATTGCATCGCAAAAATTATCCTCATTCTACGATGCAGAAATGCCACTGTTGCACCCACACCACAGCGTCGGCACGCCGGGGCGGGCGCCTGCCACCGGACGGAATAAGCAATCCGCTTTTTCTTGGTTCGGATTGCCGAGCGCCGCGGATAAATTTCCTCCGTCGCAATCACCGCTACGGAGAAACAACGATGGCCTTCAGTCCCCTTCGCCATACCCTGCTCGCCCTGGGGCTCGCCACCGGCCTGGCCGGCACAGCCCAGGCGCAGACCACCCTGCTCAACGTGTCCTACGACCCCACACGCGAGCTCTACCACGCGTTCAACCCGGAGTTCGCCCGCTACTGGAAGGACAAGACCGGCGAGACCGTCACCATCAAGCAGTCGCACGGCGGCGCCGGTAAGCAGGCGCGTGCGGTGATCGACGGGCTGGAAGCCGACGTCGTCACCCTGGCCCTGGCCTACGACATCGACGCCATCGCCCGACAGACCGGCAAGATCCCCGCCGACTGGCAGAAGCGCCTCGCCGGCAACAGCTCGCCCTACACCTCCACGATCGTGTTCCTGGTACGCAAGGGCAACCCGAAAGGCATCAAGGACTGGGGCGACCTGATCAAGCCGGGGATCGAAGTCGTCACCCCGAACCCGAAGACCTCCGGCGGCGCGCGCTGGAACTATCTCGCCGCCTGGGGCTACGCGCTCAAGCAACCGGGCGGCAGCGAGCAGACCGCACAGGCCTTCGTCACCGAACTGCTCAAGCATGTGCCGGTCCTCGACTCCGGCGCGCGCGGCGCGACCAACACCTTCGTCCAGCGCGGCATCGGCGACGTGCTGCTGGCCTGGGAGAACGAAGCCTTCCTGTCGATCAACGAACTCGGGCCGGACAAGTTCGAAATCGTCGTGCCCTCGGTCTCCATCCTCGCCGAACCGCCGGTCACCGTTGTCGATGGCGTGGCGCAGAAACGCGGCACGGAGAAAGTGGCACAGGCCTACCTGGAATACCTGTACTCCCCGGTCGGCCAGAAGCTCGCCGCCAGGCACTACTACCGCCCGCTCAAGCCCGAGCACGCCGACCCCGCCGACGTGGCCCGCTTCCCCAAGATCGAGTTGATCACCATCGAGGACCTCGGCGGCTGGCAGGCAGCGCAGAAGAAGCACTTCGCCGACGGTGGGGTGTTCGACCAGGTCTACGCGGGGCGGTGAGGTAATCGCCGCGCAGAATCGGCCGGAGGACAGAAACGGGCGGACGAATAGCAGGAAATCGCATAAACAACGCGTTTTATATTAGTTCTGTTCGATAAAACCCGGCTCTAGACTCGAAGGCATTCCCGAATCACGACAGCGATCATGGACACCGCAGCACTGGCCACGCCTTTCCCCTCCGCCCCACCGCACTTTCGCGTCCTGCCCGGCTTCAACCTGACGCTCGGCTACACGCTCGGCTACCTGTCGCTGATCGTACTGATCCCGCTCACCGCGGTGTTCCTGAAGACGGCCGAGCTGAGCTTGGCCGAATTCTGGGACGTCGTCACCTCGCCGCGGGTGGTGGCGTCCTACAAGCTGTCCTTCGGCATGTCGCTCGCGGCAGCGGCGATCAACGCGGTGTTCGGGCTGATGCTGGCGTGGGCGCTGGTGCGCTACTCCTTTCCCGGCAAGAAGCTGATCGACGCCCTGGTGGACCTGCCCTTCGCCCTGCCCACCGCGGTCGCCGGCATCGCGCTGACCGCGCTCTACGCCAAGAACGGCTGGATCGGCCAGTTCCTCGAACCGCTCGGCATCCAGGTCGCGTTCAAGCCGCTCGGCGTGCTGGTGGCGCTGGTCTTCATCGGCCTGCCCTTCGTGGTGCGCACGGTGCAGCCCATCCTGGAAGACCTCGACACCGAGCTCGAAGAGGCCGCTACCAGCCTCGGCGCACAACGCTGGCAGACCTTCCGCCACGTGATCCTGCCGATCCTGTTCCCGGCGCTGCTCACCGGCTTCGCGCTCGCCTTCGCACGCGCGGTGGGCGAGTACGGTTCGGTGATCTTCATCGCCGGCAACATCCCGATGGTGTCGGAGATCACCCCGCTGATGATCATCACCAAGCTCGAGCAGTACGACTACACCGGCGCCACCGCGATCGCGACCGTGATGCTGATCCTGTCCTTCACCCTGCTGCTGATCATCAACGGCCTGCAGGGGTGGACCGCCTCAGTTCCCAAACCTCGCACCGGGAGGGACCGCTGACATGGCCGGCGCGACCACACTCCGCCTGGGCGCGGCCCAGGCCATCGGCCAGACCCGCTTCGAGGCGCGCGCGGCGACGCGCGAGACGCCGCTGGTGAAGTGGCTGATCCTGGGCACCGTCCTCAGCTTCTTCGCGGTATTCCTGCTGATGCCGTTGATCGCGGTCTTCGTCGAGGCGCTGAGGAAGGGCTGGGAGACCTACGCCACCGCGCTGGTCGACCCCGACGCGCTGTCGGCGCTGCGCCTGACCCTGCTGGCCGCCGCGATCGCGCTGCCGCTGAACCTGGTGTTCGGCGTGTGCGCGGCATGGGCGATCGCCAAGTTCGAGTTCCGCGGCAAGCACTTCCTGATCACGCTGATCGACCTGCCGTTCTCGGTATCGCCGGTGATCGCCGGCCTGATCTACGTGCTGGTGTTCGGCGCCCAGGGCTGGTTCGGGCCGTGGCTGGCGGAGCACGACCTCAAGATCATCTTCGCCGTGCCCGGGATCGTGCTCGCCACCGTGTTCGTGACCTTCCCCTTCATCGCCCGCGAGCTGATCCCGCTGATGCAGGCGCAGGGCAAGGAGGAGGAGGAAGCCGCGGTGGTGCTCGGCGCCAACGGCCTGCAGACCTTCTGGCACATCACGCTGCCCAGCATCAAGTGGGGCCTGCTGTACGGCGTGATCCTGACCAACGCGCGCGCGATGGGCGAGTTCGGCGCGGTGTCGGTGGTGTCCGGCCACATCCGCGGCCAGACCAACACGCTGCCGCTGCACGTCGAGATCCTCTACAACGAATATCAGTTCGCCGCCGCCTTCGCGGTGGCCTCGCTGCTCGCACTGCTGGCGCTGGTGACCCTGGGCGTCAAGACCTGGGTCGAGCACCGCGCCGCGCACGCGCAGTACGACGTTTCCGAAGGACAGTCATGAGCATCCAGGTTCGCAACATCCACAAGCGCTTCGGCAACTTCGTCGCCCTCGACGACGTGTCGCTCGATTTCCCCACCGGCGAGCTGGTCGCCCTGCTCGGCCCCTCGGGCTGCGGCAAGACCACGCTGCTGCGCGTGATCGCCGGGCTGGAACAGGCCGACACCGGCCAGGTGCTGCTCGACGGCGAGGACGCCTCGGGCACCCATGTGCGCGACCGCCAGGTCGGCTTCGTGTTCCAGCACTACGCGCTGTTCCGCCACATGAGCGTGTTCGACAACGTCGCCTTCGGCATGCGCATGAAGCCGTGCACCCAGCGCCCGTCGGAAAAGCAGATCGCCGAGAAGGTGCACGCGCTGCTCGACCTGGTGCAGCTCGACTGGCTGGCCGACCGCTTCCCCGCGCAGCTCTCCGGCGGCCAGCGCCAGCGCATCGCACTCGCCCGCGCGCTCGCGGTGGAGCCGCGCGTGCTGCTGCTCGACGAGCCCTTCGGCGCACTCGACGCCAAGGTGCGCAAGGAGCTGCGGCGCTGGCTGCGCAAGCTGCACGACGAGCTGCACATCACCTCGATCTTCGTCACCCACGACCAGGAGGAGGCGCTCGAAGTCGCCGACCGCGTGGTGCTGATGAACAAGGGCGCGGTCGAGCAGATCGGCACGCCCGAGGAGGTCTACCGCCATCCGGCCACGCCCTTCGTCTATGGCTTCCTCGGCTCGGTCAACCTGTTCCACGGCCGCACCGACAGCGAAACGGTGCGTGTCGGCGGGGAGGTGCTGCACCATGCGGACCCACGCTTCGACGACGGCGCGGAGGTCGTCGCCTTCGCCCGACCGCACGAGCTCGACATCGTCGTCGATCCGGCGGCGACGGTGGGCATCGCCGCCCGCGTCAGCCGCGTCCTCGCCTTCGGCGTCACCGCGCGCGTCGAGCTCGACGGTGTCAATGGCACCAGCGGCCAGCACTTCGAGGTGGAGATGACGCGCGAACGCGTGACCGCCCTCGGCCTGGCGGAGGGCCAGCCGGTACGCCTCGTCCCCTCGCGGCTGACGCTGTTCGCGCACGACGGCAAGACCGTGCGCCCGGCGGCCGCGAGCACCGGCGGGGCCGAGTTCGACGCGGGCGCCGGGATATGAACTTCCAGCAGTTGCGGATCATCCGCGAGACGGTGCGGCGCGGCTTCAACCTCACCGAGGTCGCCAACGCCCTGTTCACCTCGCAGTCGGGGGTGTCCAAGCACATCAAGGACCTCGAGGACGAGCTCGGCATCGAGCTCTTCGTGCGCAAGGGCAAGCGCCTGCTCGGCCTGACCCCGCCGGGCAAGGAGCTGGTGGTGATGGTCGAGCGCATGCTGCTCGACGCCGCCAACGTCAAGCGCCTGGCCGAGCAGTACAGCAACCGCGACGAAGGCCGGCTCACCGTGGTCACCACCCATACCCAGGCACGCTACGTGCTGCCGACCGTGGTCGCGGCCTTCAAACGCGCCTATCCGAAAGTTCACCTGAAGCTGCACCAGGGCAGCCCGGGCGAGATCGTGCAGATGCTGCTCGACGGCGAGGCCGACATCGGCGTCGCCACCGAGGCGCTGGCCGAGGTGCCGGAGCTCGCCTCCTTCCCTTATTACGGCTGGCAGCACGCCGTGGTCGTCCCCGCCGGACACCCGCTGGAACAGGTGCAGCCGCTGACCCTGGAGGCGATCGCCGCGCACCCGGTGATCACCTACCACGAGGGCTTCACCGGCCGCGCCCGGATCGACCAGACGTTCACCCGCGCCGGGCTGGCGCCCGATGTGGTGATGTCGGCGCTGGATGCCGATGTGATCAAGACCTATGTCGAACTCGGGCTGGGCGTCGGCATCCTGGCCTCGATGGCCTTCGACCCCGAGCGCGACCGCGGCCTGCGCAAGCTCGACAGCGCCCACCTGTTCGCCGAGAACGTCACCCGCATCGCGGTGCGCCGCGGCCACTACCTGCGCGGCTTCGCCTACCGCTTCATCGAGCTGTGCGCGCCGGAGCTGACCGAGGTGGTGGTGGCGGATGCCGTGGGCGGCACGGCCGGCTGATCCTGCCGCCGCCAGGCCGCCGGCGGCACGCCGACCAGGCGCTTGAAGCTGCGCGAGAACGCCGCTTCCGACTCGTAGCCGACTTCCACCGCGATCGCCGCCACCGTGTGGCGGGTCTCGCGCAGCAGGCGCGAGCCGAGCTGGATGCGCCAGCTCGCGAGGTAGTGCATCGGCGGCTGGCCGAGCAGCTGCACGAAGCGCTCGTGCAGGGCCGAGCGCGACAGGCCGACCTGCCGCCCGAGCTCGTCGATCGTCCATCCGTGCGCCGGATCGCCATGCAGCAGCGCGAGCGCGCGCCCGACCTGGCGGTCGCGCAGCCCGGCCAGCCAGCCCCGGGCGTCGGCGGGCAGGTCGTCGAGGTAGCGGCGCACGGTGTCGACGAACATCATCTCCGCCAGGCGCTCGAGCACCGCGTCGCCCCCCGCCCGGCGCTCGGCGGACTCGCGCGCCGCCTGGTCGATGACGTGCGCCATCCAGCCCCCGGCCCGCGCCGCCGGCAGGTGCAGCAGCCGCGGCAGCGCGGCGACCAGCGGGTTGAACGGGCGCAGGTCGCAACCCAGGAAGCCGCACACCAGCACGGCATCGGCATCGTCGCTGGGCGCGGTCGGGGCGGGCAGGCCGATGCCGTCGCGGTAGCTGACCGGGATCGGCCGCGGTGCATCACGGTTGGCGAACACCCACTCCGGCTGCAGGCGCTCGGCCGCCAGGCCGGGTGCGCTCGACATCACGTGCGCATCGCCATGCGGCAGCACGACGATGTCGCCGCTCGCCAGCCGCAGCGGCACCTCGCCGCTGACCGCGGCCCAGCCGCTGCCGCGCACGACCATGTGGAAGGCCATCACGTGATCGGCGCCGGGCATCACCGCCGCGGCGATCTCGCGCGCCGGCGGCGCCTCGGTCGCCCAGTTGCGCCAGCAGCTCACGTAGTAGAAGACCGCGGCACGCAAGCGCACGGTGCCGAGCAGGTCGGACAGGGTATCGCGCCCCATCGGGCAGGACCTCCGCAAATCGGGCAGGCGCGTGCGGGCAAGGGCGGACGCACGATCAAGCCTGCCGGATTTCCAGTGAAGCATCGAACCCGCCACAGCGAAAGAATGCAGGCGTCGGTCGCGGTCACGCCCGACACGGATCCACAGAGGTCCGCCCCACCCCCAGAGCAAGGAGACATCAGATGAACGCCCCCACCGAACTGCGCGCGGCCATCGCCAGCGCCCCCGCCACCCCGGATCTCGCCGCGATCAAGCAGCGCCAGCAGGCCACCTGGGCCAGCGGCGACTACGCGGTCATCGGCACCACCCTGCAGATCGTCGGCGAGCACCTGGCCGAGACCGCGGACGTGCGCGCCGGCGAGCGCGTGCTCGATGTCGCCGCCGGCAACGGCAACGCCACGCTGGCCGCCGCGCGCCGCTTCGCCGAGGTCACGTCCACCGACTACGTGTCCACGCTGCTCGACAAGGCCGCCGCACGCGCACGCGCCGAAGGGCTGGCGGTGCGCTTCCAGGTCGCCGACGTCGAGGCCCTGCCCTTCGCCGACGGCGAGTTCGACGTCGCGCTGTCCACCTTCGGCGCGATGTTCGCACCCGACCACCAGCGCACCGCCGAGGAGCTGCTGCGGGTCGTGCGTCCGGGCGGGCGCATCGGCATCGCCGCATGGACGCCGGAGGGCTTCATCGGCCGCCTGTTCCGCACCGTCGGCGCGCACGTACCGCCGCCGGCCGGGCTGCGCTCACCGGTGAAATGGGGCGACGAGCCCTATCTGGTGGAACTGTTCGGCGCCCACGCCGAGGACATCCGGTGCAGCCGCCGCAGCTTCAACTTCCGCTACCGCTCGCCGGAACACTGGATCGAGATCTTCCGCAACTACTACGGCCCCACCCACAAGGCCTTCGCCGCACTCGACGAGACCGGCCAGGCCCACCTCCATGCCGACCTGATGGCCCTGCTCGAGTCCCTCAACGTCGGCGGCGAGGATTCACTGGTGGTGCCGGGCGAATACCTCGAGGTGGTGATCGCCCGGCATTGAAGGACCGGGCTGCGGGCTGCCCGCCCGCTGCGTGCGCGACCGGCTTGCCCGACCGCGCCGCCGGCTCAGGCGGCGAACGCCGCCAGGGCCTCGGTGAGCTCGGCGGGGCTCACGTCCTCGGCCAGTGCGGCCACGTTCTGCCCGTCGACCACGACGGCCGCGCCCTCGACCGCGAACGCGGCGCCCTGCTTGAGCGCCGCCACCACCGCGCCCGCCTCGCGCGGCGAGGCGAAGCCGGCGCCCTGCAGCAGCAGGCGGCCGTCGCCATCGACGAGCTTGAAATGGAAGCGGCCGTCGGCTTCGCGGTACTGCTTGAACTGCGGCAGCGCGGCGGGTTTCGGCTTCGCCGCGCCCGCCGCGGCGGGCGCGGTGGCGAGGCTGCGCAGGCCGACGGCGTGGCGCAGCTCGGCGAGGAAGGGGGCGGCGAGCACGCGCGCCTTCTCCGCGCCTTCGCGCAGCTGGCGCTCGATCCGCGCCGGCTCGGCGATCAGCGCCTGGTATTGGTCGCGCATCGGCGCCACCGCGCCCTCGATACGCTCGAACAGCGCCTGCTTGGCTTCGCCCCAGGCGATGCCGTCGTCGAAGGCGGTGCGCATCGCGCGCGCTTCTTCGGCGCTGGAGAAGGCCTGGTAGAGCTGGAACAGCGCCGAACCGTCGGCGTCCTTGGGCTCGCCCGGCGCCTTCGAGTCGGTGACGATGGAGAAGATCAGCTTCTTCAGCTCAGCCGGCGGCGCGAACAGCGGGATGGTGTTGTCGTAGCTCTTGCTCATCTTGCGCCCGTCGAGCCCGGGCAGGGTCGCCACCGAGGCATCGATCGCCGCTTCCGGCAGGACGAAGTGCTCGCCATAGAGGTGGTTGAAGCTGCCGGCGATGTCGCGCGCCATCTCGAGGTGCTGGATCTGGTCGCGCCCGACCGGCACCGAGTTGGCCTTGAACATCAGGATGTCGGCGGCCATCAGCACCGGATACATGAACAGCCCCATGCTGACCCCGGCATCGGGGTCGAGGCCGTCGGCGGCGTTCTTGTCCACCGCCGCCTTGTAGGCGTGGGCGCGGTTGAGCAGGCCCTTGCCGGCGACACAGGTGAGCAGCCAGGTCAGCTCGGGAATCTCGGGGATGTCGGACTGGCGGTAGAACCACACCCGCCCGGTGTCGAGCCCGGCGGCGAGCCAGGTGGCGGCGATTTCCAGCGTCGAGCGCTGCACCCGCGCCGGATCGGCGGTCTTGATCAGCGCGTGGTAGTCGGCGAGGAAGTAGAAGCTCTCGACCCCGGGGTGGCGGCTGGCGGCGACCGCCGGGCGGATCGCACCGGCGTAGTTGCCGAGGTGGGGCGTGCCCGAGGTGGTGATCCCGGTGAGAACGCGCTGGACAGTCATGGATTGCTCCGGCCGGACAAAGGCGCGAGTTTAGCAGAGCCCCCGGGCCGCTTATTCCGTCCACCGCAGCGCCAGGCGCGCACCGCCGCCCGGCACCAGATCGACCCAGTGTTCCTGGGTGACGCCGCCGAAACGCGCGGTGATCCGATAGCGCCCCGCCTCCGCGACATCGACCTGGCCGATCGGCCCGCACAAGGCTTCGACGCGGCGCCCGGCGAGCGGATCGTCGATGCGCGTCGCCACATCGGCCAGATAGGCGCCGTCGACGGTGGAAAACAGCAGCGTCAGCGCATGCATCGGCGCATCGGCGCGCATGCGCTGCGACTCTTCGAGGCCGATCCCCCCGCATTCGAGGCGCAAGGCCCCGCCCTCGCCGCCCTGCTGGGCAAGCCCGGGCAGGCCGCCGAGGGCCAGCCCGAGAAACAGCGCCATCCTTGTTGCGACCCTGATCATTGCCGATCCTTCCCGTAGCAGGTCGATAAAAGGCCGATTGTCGCGGGAGCGGCTGCCGGCAACAAGCCGCCCTTGCCCGAGCGCGCCTGCGACTACGGGTTGTGCATCGCAGCAAAACCGGCTTACAATATTTGTCCAAACGTTCCGTCCGGCACCGCGGCGGCCACAGCTGCAGCATCAGCCCCTCCGGCCCCAAGCACCGCCGCACGCAAGCCCTCCCGGCGCGGCCGCCAGCGCTCCCACCGCCGCCCCCTCCCCTTGCCGGGCATTCCGAATCGAACCAGTCGGCACCGATGTCGGCGTTCACCCACAAGGAGAACCGCACATGCTGCTCGCCACCGATCTCGACGGCACCTTCCTCGCCGGCCACCCGGAAAACCGCCAGCGCCTCTACCAGCTGATCGGCGCCCACCCCGGAATCAAGCTCGCCTTCGTCACCGGCCGCGGTCTGGAAGTGGTGCTGCCGATCCTCTCCGACCCGACCATCCCGGTGCCCGATTACATCATCTGCGACGTCGGCGCGACCATCGTCGACGGCCGCAGCCGCCAGCCCGTGCAGCCGCTGCAGTCGGACATCGATGCGCGCTGGCCGGGCGAACACACGGTCGCCCAGGCGATGGCCGCGTTCGGCGCCCTCGAACGCCAGGAAGTCCCGCAGCAGCGGCGCTGCTCCTACTTCTGCACGGCCGAAGCGGTCGACGCCAGGATCGGGGAGGTCGCCGCCGGACTCGGCTGCGATGTGCTCCATTCGGCGCAGCGCTATCTCGACATCCTGCCGCGCGGCGTGAACAAGGGCAGCACGCTGTCCGCGCTGGTCCGCCATCTCGGTCTCGAGCACGACTCGGTGCTGGTCGCCGGCGACACTCTGAACGACCTGTCGATGTACGAAGCGGGCTTCATCGGCGTCTGCGTCGGCGAGTCCGAACCCGCCCTGCTCGAGGCCACCCGCGACCGCACACGGGTACTGCACGCGATCCACACCGGCTGCGGAGGGATTCTCGAGGCGATGGCCCACTTCGGTTTTCTCGGCGGCAGCGGCATCGAGGCCGAAGTCCAGGCCATGGACGCGCCCGGCAAGGCCGAGCTGGTGATGGTCTATCACCGCCTGCCGTACGAGGAAGTGTTCGACAACGGGCGCCTCGCCCGCCGCCGCCCGAGTTCGCCGAACGGCATCATCCCCACCCTGCTGTCCTTTTTCGGCAACAGCCGCAAGGGTTCGTGGGTGGCCTGGGCGGTCCACGACCCGAAGAAGGCGCTGCCTTTCGAGACCCACACCGAAGTCGATCGCGAACGCTACCCGGAGCTCGTCGCCGCCCGCGTTGCGCTGAGCCAGGACGACGTCGACACCTTCTACAAGCGCTTCTCCAAGGAAGCCTTCTGGCCGACGCTGCACACGTTCTGGGAACGCGCGGTATTCCGCGAGGAGGACTGGACGGTATTCCTCAAGGTCAACCGCCTGTTCGCCGAACGCACCGCAGCCGAAGCCGCCGAAGGCGCGGTAGTGTGGATCCACGATTACAACTTGTGGATGGTGCCGGCGACCCTGCGCGAGCTGCGCCCGGACCTGAAGATTGCCTTCTTCCACCATACCTACTTCCCTTCGGCCGATGTGTTCAACGTCCTGCCCTGGCGCCGCGACATCGTCGGCAGCCTGCTGCAGTGCGACTACATCGGCTTTCACATCCCGCGCCAGGCCGAGAACTTCGTCGATGTCGCGCGCGGCACAGGGCCGCTGAAAGTGCTCGAGACCCGGGCCTGCGCACCGCGCTACCTCACCTACGGCTGCGCCGTCGGGCTCGATGAAGTGAGCACCGTGATCGAAGCCGGCGGTCGCCGCATCGGCCTCGGCGCCCACCCGGTGGGGCTCGACGTCGAGCGCGTGCGCGCGGTGCTGGCAGCACCGCAGACCACCGCGCGGCTGGCCACGCTGCGCCGCGAGCTCGCCGGCACCCGCGTGATCCTGTCGGTCGAGCGCCTGGACTACACCAAGGGCACGCTGGAAAAGCTCGTCGCCTTCGAGCGCCTGCTCGAAGCCCACCCCGAGCTGTGCGGCAAGGTGTCGCTGCTCGCGGTCTGCGTGCCGGCAGCGAAGGAGATGACCGTCTACGACGAGCTCCAGACCCGCATCGAGCAGGCCGTGGGCAAGGTCAATGGCCGCTTCGCCCGCGTCGGCTGGACGCCGGTGCAGTTCTTCTTCCGCGCACTGCCGTTCGAAGAGGTCGTGGCCTGGTATGCGATGGCCGACGTGATGTGGATCACCCCGCTGCGCGACGGCCTCAATCTCGTCGCCAAGGAATACGCCGCCACCCAGGGCCTGATCGGCGGCCAGGGCGTGCTCGTGCTGTCCGAATTCGCCGGTGCGGCGGCGGAACTGCACGGCGCGGTGCTGACCAACCCGCACGATCTCCACGACCTCACCGCCAAGCTCTACTTCGCGATCGCGATGAACCGTGCCGAAGCCGAAGCGCGCCTGCGCGAGTTGTTCGAGATCGTCTGCCACAATGACATCCAGCGCTGGGGACAGGACTTCCTCGACGCGGTGAATGCGCAACCGGCACCGCCGGCATCGACGGCCGCCTCCGTGCCGCCGCAGCCCGCCCCGGACGAAGTGCTCGCCGCCTGAGCGATCCGGCCAGCCGACCGATCATCGACCGCAAGGAAAGCCCATGCTCGACACCCTCACCAAACTCGACTGGATCGACGCCTACGCCCTGCCCTGGGGCATCAACCTGCTGTTCGCCCTCGGCATCTTCGTGCTCGGGCGCTGGGTGTCGCGCGGCATCGTCGCCCTCGTGCGCAAGCTGCTCGTCCGCGCCCGGCTCGACGACATCCTGGTGAATTTCATCGTCTCGATCCTGCAAGGGGTGCTGCTCCTGGTGGTGATCATCGCCGCACTCGACCGCCTCGGCGTAGACACCACCTCGCTGGTGGCGCTGATCGGTGCCGCCGGCCTCGCGATCGGCCTCGCCTTGCAGGATTCGCTGAAGAACTTCGCCGCCGGAGTGATGCTGATCGTGTTCCGCCCGTTCAAGGCCGGCGACTTCGTCGAGGCCGCCGGCACCGCGGGGGTGGTCGAAAAGATCAACATCTTCAGCTCCACCTTCCGCACCGTGGACAACCGCGAAATCATCGTTCCCAACGGTGCGATCTACTCCGGCGTGATCACCAATTTTTCCGCCCGCGCCACCCGCCGCATCGATCTGACCTTCGGCATCAGCTACGACGACGACATCCGCAAGGTGAAGGCGATCATCGAACAGGTGCTGCGGGACGAACCCCGCCTGCTCGCCGATCCGCCCCCCTTCATCGGCGTCGCCGATCTCGCCGACAGCAGCGTCAACCTCCACGTCCGCCCCTGGGTGGCCACGGACGACTACTTCGCGACGATGTGCGACCTGAAGGAAAAGGTGAAGATCGCCTTCGACGAGAACGGCATCACCATCCCCTACCCGCAGGTGGACATGCACCAGCGCATGATCCCGGCCCCGCGCTGAACGCGGGCGGCAGCGCCAAGCCTATGCCGTGAACCAGGGCAGGCGCGCGAAGGCCTCGGCCGGCAGCGGCCGGCTGAACAGGTAACCCTGGCCGGCATGGCAGCCGAGCGCGCGCAGGATCGCCAGCTGTTCTTCGGTTTCCACCCCCTCGGCCAGGGTGGTGAAACCCAGGCTGCGCGCCATGGCGATGGTGGCGGACACGATCGCCCGGTCATCGTCGCGGGCACCGAGCCCGCGCACGAAGCTCTGGTCCACCTTCAGCTTGTCCAGCGGCAGGCGCTTCAGGTAGGCGAGCGAGGAATAGCCGGTACCGAAATCGTCGAGCGCGAGGCTGACGCCGAGCGCACGCAGCGCCGCCAGCTTGGCCACCGCCAGTTCGACTTCGCCGATCAGCGCCGATTCGGTGATTTCCAGTTCCAGGCAAGCGGCGGGCAGGCCGGTTTCGCATAGCACCGTTTCCACCAGGGCGACGAGGTCCTGGTGCTGGAACTGGCGCACCGACAGATTCACCGCGATCCGCCCGAAGGGCAGGCCGGCATCGAGCCAGGCGCGGGTCTGGCGGCAGGCTTCGCGCAGCACCCAGGCCCCGATCGGCACGATCAGGCCGGTCTCCTCCGCCAACGGGATGAAATCGGCCGGCGGGATCATCGCCTGGCCTTCAGGCTGCCAGCGCAACAAGGCCTCGGCGCCGACGAAACCGCCGTCGCCCAGGATCATCTGCGGCTGGTAGAACAGGCGCAGCTCGGCGCGCTCGAGGGCGCGGCGCAGACGCATTTCGAGCTGCAGGCGCGCGCTGGCGGAAGCCCCCCACTCGGCGGCATAGAAGCAATACGCGTTCCGCCCCTGCTTCTTGGCCTGGTTGAGCGCGGCATCGGCACGCTGGATGAGCAGCGTGCCGTTGTCCCCGTCGCGGGGAAACAGGCTGATGCCGATGCTCGCGCTCACCATCAGCTCCTGCCCGCCAGGCAGAGCGAACGGCTGCTGGACCAGGGCACGGATCTTCTGCGCCACGCCGACGGCATCATCGGGGGTCTGGAGGTTCTCGGCCAGCACCAGGAACTCGTCGCCGCCGAGGCGTGCGACGCGGTCGCTGCCTCCCAGCCCCTGCTCGAAACGACGGGCGATCGCGCACAGCAGTTCGTCGCCGGCCGGATGACCGAGGGATTCATTGACGTTCTTGAAGCGGTCGAGATCGAGCAGCAGCACCGCGACCATCCCGGAATGGCCGCCCCCTGCCCGCTCCAGGACGTGGCTCAGGCGGGCATGGGCGAGCAGGCGATTGGGCAGGGCGGTCAGCGGATCGTAGTGGGCAAGGCGCTCGAGCTGCCTTTCCGCACGCAGCTTCTGCACCGCCAGCGCCGACAGGCGGGTGAACACCTCCATGAACTCGAACTCGCTGCGCCCCAGCGCGCGCTGCACGCCGTAGTACAGCGTGAAGGTGCCGAGGACCTGCCCGCCGGCATCGGCGAACGGAATCGAGCAGCAGCTGCGGATGCCGGCCCGGCCGGCATATTCGCGCAGCGCTGCGCTCCATTCGGGCTGCGCCAGCGCATCCTCGGCGATCACCATCTCGCCCCGCGCGGCCGCCGCCCCCGAGCACCCGCCGCCTTCGCCGACCTCGACGCTCTCGATAAGCGCACGATACTCGCCGGGCAGGCTCGGCGCCGCCGCCACCGAAAAACGCCGCGACGCGGGATCGACCAGCAGCACCGCCACCCTGACCTCCGGCAGCAGCGCTTCGACATGCCGCGCCGCCAGCCCGAGGACGTCGCCCAGCGCATTTCCGGCAAGCACGCAGTTGAGGACGTCGGTGCGGGCGCGCTGCAGCATTTCCGCCTGCCTGCGGACGGTGACGTCGGTCCACGAGCCGAGCGCCTCGAGCGCCCCGGTGCGCTCGTCGCGCACCAGGTTGAGTTCGTCGTGAATCCAGATCATGCGCCCGTCGCGGCAGCGGAAGCGGTACTCGTGGACCAGCCGTCCGGCCGCGAACAGCTCGGCCTGGCGCGCCCCGATCTCGTCCTTCATGTCCGGATCGACGTTGTCCCACCACCACCCTGGCGCCAGCGCCTGAGCACTGCTGTAGCCGGTGAGACGGGCGACGTTGTCGCTGACCCAGGTAGCGGACAGGCGCCCGTCGCGTTCGCGAAGGCTGTACAGGATCGTCGGACTTGCGCTCAGCAGGCGCCGCAGACGCGCGCCGTCCGATTCATACGGTTCATCGACCATGGAGAACGGCAATCCGGTTTCGAGGAGGGCGGTTGCCGATTGTATGTCACCTTTTGATGATCGCGCAGCGGCGGAGCCGTTGCGGCCAGTCCACAGTGACATGGCCGCCGCCGACCGGAATACGCGCAATGCGTGCGCCGCCCCGCCGAACTCTCTATCATCGCGTCCTGTTGTTACAACTTTGTGCATCCATCCGGCGACAGCAACGATACCGGCACGGCCCAGGGAAACGAACAGGGAAGAACCCATGAACCAGCACCCCGGTGAGCGCGCCGGACACATCGACGCCGCGCCCGGCGGCTCCGGCCATGGACGCACCGTCCTCCTCATCCTGGCCCTGTCCGTCGCCTACGCGCTCGCCGCCCATGGCGGGCGGCTGATCGCAACGTCGTCCGCCTTTCCACCACCGCTGGCGCCGGCCGCCGGGGTGGCGCTGGCGGGCCTGCTCGTCTTCGGTCTGCGCTGCTGGCCGGGCGTGTGGCTGGGGGCGATGGCGGCGGCCGCGGGGTTCGGTGCGGGGCCGGTCGAACAGACATCCGCCGCCGCGCTCACCGCCACCGCGGCCACGCTGCAGGCCGTGCTCGGCGCCACGCTGACGCGAACGCTCTTCCTCCCCGGCCTGCCGTTGGCCCGGCCCTCCGCGGCGCTGCGCTTCCTGCTGCTGGCCGGACCGCTGAGCTGCCTGTTCTCGGCCGGCCTGCTCACCCTCGCCAGGGCCGGATTCGGGGTCTCGCCCGGCCCGCTGCCCGCGTTCGACCTGTGGCTGCTGCTGTGGTCCGGCGAGGCCCTGGGCGTCATGCTGTTTACCCCCTTGCTGCTGCTCGCCTGGCCCCGCATGAGCGCGGTCTGGCACGGCGTGCGCGCCCACGTCGCGTTGCCGCTGCTGGCCACCGCCGCGGTCCTGGCCACCGCCGCCGCCGTCGTTCAGCAGATGGCCGACGCCCAGCGCCAGGCCTACCTCGCCGACGTTGCCGAGTACGTTTCCCGCGACGCCCAGTACGCCCTCAACGCCGCCCACGAGCGGGTGCGCGGGGTGGAACGCTTCCTCGCCGCCAGCCCGGACGTGGACGCGGCCGATTTCGCCGCATTCACCGCCCCGCGCGGCAACGCCATCGACCTCAAGGGCATCGCCTGGGCGCCGCGCGTGGCCCCGCAGCAGCTCGCCGCCTTCGAGGCCGCAGCCCGCCAGCAGCTGGGCCTGCCCGGCTACCGGGTGTTCGAGCCCGACTACGAATGCCGCCCGGCGCCGGTCGCCCCCCGCGCCGAGCACTTCCCCCTGATCTATATCCAGCCCGATATCCGCTTCCGCAAGTTCGCCGGACTCGACCACGGTTTCGAGCCGGCACGGCGCGGGGCGATGGCCGAAGCACTCGACAGCGAGCGCGGCTTCGGCGTCGCGGTGGCGATGACCTGCCTCACCGGGGATGTCGAACTGCTGATCGACGTGCCCCACTTCGCCGCCGGCTTCGATCCGCGCAACGCCACCCCCGAAGCGCGCCGCGCCGCCCTCACCGGCTACGTCGTCGGCATCGTCGACACCGGCGCCCTGTTCACCACCCAGCTCGACGCCGTGCGCAAGAGCGGCCTGGCGCTGCGCGCCGCGCTGGTGCGCACGGCGGGAGAAAAAGCGCTGCGGCTGGTCGACAGCTTTCCCCCCGGCCATGCCCCGGAGTGGAGCACGGACATCGACAGCGCGCAATTCACGCTGCGCATCGAGCTTGCCGCACTCCATGCCCAGGGCATCCCTTATCCACTCCTTCCCGTCGCCGCCCTGCTCCTCGGGCTGTACGTCGTCGCCTTCAGCCTGATCACCGCCGGACGCCAGGCGCTCACCGAAGTCGAGGTCGCGGCACGCACCCGGGCGCTCGGCGACAGCGAATCGCGCCTGCGCAGCCTGGTGGACAACATGGCCGCCTTCGTCGGGGAAACGACGCCGGACGGCACCATCACCGAAGTCAACCGCGCCGTCCTCGCCGCCGGCGGATTGCAGCGTGAGGCCGTGATCGGCCAGCGCCTCGACACCCTCTTTTGCTTCGCTCACTCCCCCGAAGCCCAGGCCCGGATCCGCGCCGACATCGAGCGCGCGGCGCGCGGCGAGGCCGTCCACCACGACGCCGACCTGTGTGCCGCCGACGGCACGATCATTCCGATCGACTTCATGCTGACGCCGGTGCTCGATGCCGACGGGCGGGTCGCCAAGCTCATTCCGTCCGGCGTCGACATCCGCGAACGCAAGGCGGCGGAGAAGGCGCTGCAGTCACTGAACCAGAACCTCGAAGCCCAGGTGCAGGCACGCAGCGCCGCCCTCGCCGCCAGCGAAGGGCACCTGCGCACGGTCCTGCAGAACCTCAACGGCATGGTCTACCGCTGCCGCAACACCCCCGACTGGCCGATGGAGTTCATCAGCAACGGCGCCCGCGAGCTGCTCGGCCGGGATCCGGCGGAACTGCTCGCCGGGCACCCCTCCATCGCCACCCTGATCCACCCCGAGGATGCCGGGCGAGTCTGGCGGGAAACGCAGCAGGGGGTCGAGGCGCGCACCCCGTACCAGCTCGAATACCGCCTGCGCCATGCCGACGGCGGCTGGCGCTGGGTGATGGAAAAAGGCCATGGCTCATGGGACGAGCACGGCCGGCTGCAGTACCTGGACGGGTTCATCACCGACATCAGCGCGCGCAAGGCCGCCGAGCAGGCGCTGGAGGAAACCAACCGGGACCTCGAGCGGCGCGTCGCTGCCGGCACCGCGGAAGCGGTCCAGGCACGCCGCGAAGCCGAACAGGCGAACCAGGCCAAGTCGGCCTTCCTCGCCACCATGAGCCACGAGATCCGCACGCCGATGAACGGCGTGCTCGGGATGCTGGAAATCCTCGAACACAGCGAGCTGAACGAGCACCAGCGCGAGCAGGTGCAGATCATGCGCGACTCCGGCACCACCCTGCTCGCCCTGATCGACGACATTCTCGACTTTTCCAAGATCGAGGCCGGCCGGGTCGAACTCGAGCACGCCTCCGTCTGCATCGCCGAACTGGCCGAAGGCCTGTGCGGCTCGCTGCTGCCGGTGGCCCGGCGGCGCGGCTGCGCGCTGCGGGTGTTCGTCGCCCCCGAGGTCCCCGAGCGCGTGCTCGCCGACGACACCCGCCTGCGCCAGGTGCTCTACAACCTGCTCGGCAACGCGATCAAGTTTTCTTCCGGCAACCCCGACCAGCCGGGACGGGTATCGCTGCGGGTCACCATCGAGGAGTCGCAGCCGCTGCGCCTCGCCTTCCGGGTCGAAGACAACGGCATCGGGATGGGCGAGGCGACGCAGGCCCGCCTGTTTACCCCCTTCACCCAGGCCGACACCACCACCACCCGCCGTTTCGGCGGCACCGGCCTCGGCCTGGTGATCTGCAAGCGGCTGGTGGGCCTGATGGGCGGCGGCATCACCGTGGAAAGCCGCCCCGGCCTCGGCAGTATCTTTACCGTAAGCCTCCCGTTCGAAGCGGCCGCCGAACAGCCGGCCCGGGCGCAACCCGATCTGGCCGGACTGAACTGCTTCCTGCTCGAGCACCCGGAGCTCGATGCCGAAGCCTTCGCCCGCTACCTCGCGCACGCCGGCGCCACCGTACATCGCACCGCCGATCCGACCGAGGTGCTGCGCTTCGCCTTCGCCGCCGCCGCGCCGATCGTGCTCGTTCACACCGAAGCGCAGCACGGCCTCCTGCACGACGGGACGGCACCCGGCAGGTTGCGCCGCGTGCAGATCGGCCACGGCCGCCGCCGCCAAGCGCGGCAGGACACCGCCGACGGCGTCGTCATCGACGGCGACGCGCTGCGCCGGGAGGCCTTCCTCAACGCCGTCGCCGTCGCCTCCGGACGCGCTTCGCCGGAACGCCCCGGCGCCCGCGCGACCGACCTGGGGCCCGCCACGGCCCTGCCACCACCCACCGTCGCCCAGGCCCGCACCGACCGGCGCCTGATCCTCGTCGCCGAGGACGACAGCGTGAACCAGATGGTCATCCTGCAGCAGCTCGCCCTCCTCGGCTATGCCGCCGAAGTCGCCAACGACGGCGCCGAGGCCCTGGCCCACTGGCATTCGGGCGGGTTCGCGCTGTTGCTCACCGATCTGCACATGCCGAACATGGACGGCTACCGGCTGACCGAGGAGATCCGCCGCCAGGAGCACAGCGGGCAGCACCTGCCCATCATCGCCCTCACCGCCAACGCCCTGCGCGACGAAGCCAGCCGCGCCCGCGCCGCGGGCATGGACGACTACCTGACCAAGCCGGTGGCGCTGGCCAAGCTGCGCGCGGCGCTCGAGCACTGGCTCCCGCAGCGCGACGGCGGGAGCACCAGGCCCGAAGTGGCGCCGCCCAGGCAAGGCGGTGCGCTACCCGTGGCCCAGCCGGCGCCCGAAATAGCGCAGCCGGTGTTGGACGTCGCGGTGCTCGAGCGCCTGGTCGGCGAAGACATGGGCGCCGTGCGCGCCCTGCTCGCGAAATACGCCGGCACTGCCAGCGCGATCGCCGCCGAACTGGACGAGGCCGCCGGGGCGGGGGATTTCGCCCGCCTCGCCGCGACTGCCCACCGGCTCAAGTCGTCGTCACGCTCGGTCGGTGCGCTGGCGCTCGGCGACCGCTGCGCCGAACTGGAGCTCGCCGGCAAAGCCGCCGACGCGCAGGCGGTCGAACGCCACCTGGCGCAGTTCAGGATCCTGTTCGAGCGGGTCGACGCCGAACTGGCCGCAATGCTGAGGGCGGCCGACGCCCCCGCCGCCGAAGATCCGGAGCACGCCCTGCAGATCCTCCTCGTCGATGACGAAGCGTTCGCCCTGGAACTGCTCACCCGCCAGCTCGCCACGCTCGGCTTCAACCGGGTCACCGCCACCGGGGGCGCAGCCCAGGCCCTGGCGCGACTGGCCGACCGCAGCGTCCATTTCGACATCGTCTTCAGCGACCTGCAGATGCCGGGCATGGACGGCGTCGAATTCGTGCGCGCCCTGGCCCAGGCCGGCTTTACCGGAGAGTTGGTGCTGGTCAGCGGCGAGAACGAGCGCATCCTGCAAACCGCGAACCAGCTCGCCCGGGCCCACGGTTTGCGCGTCCTCGGCAGCCTGAGCAAGCCCGTCGCCCCGGAGCGCCTGCGCAGGCTGCTGGCGCGGCACACCGAGGCGTCGGCGCCGCAGCCGCGCAGCGAACGCAAGATCTACGCCCCGGAGGAACTGCAGCGGGCGATCGCCGGCGGCGAGTTGCTGTGCCATTGCCAGCCCAAAGTGAGCCTCGCCACCGGCGCGCTCACCGGAGTGGAGATCCTGGTGCGCTGGCAGCACCCCGAAGACGGGCTGGTGTTCCCCGACCGCTTCATCGGTGTGGCCGAAGAGCACGGCCTGATCGACGCGCTGACGCGCGCCGTGCTCCTCGCCGCGCTGCGCCAGGCGCGCATCTGGCACGAAGCCGGGCTCGACTGCCCGGTCGCGATCAACCTGTCGATGGACAATCTCGGCTATCCGGAATTCGCCGACTTCGTCGTCGACGCGCTGGCGCAGGCCGGCGTCCCCCCGGACAGTCTGGTGCTCGAAGTCACCGAGAGCCGGCTGATGAAGGACGCCCGCACCGCACTCGACGTCCTCGCCCGCCTGCGCCTCAAGCGCATCGAGCTGTCGATCGACGATTTCGGCACCGGGCACTCCTCGCTCGCCCAGCTGCGCGACCTGCCGTTCAACGAGCTCAAGCTCGACCGCGGCTTCGTGCACGGCGCCGGCCGCGACCCCAACCTGGCGGCGATCCTCGCCTCCAGCCTGGACATGGCGCGGCGGCTGGGAATGCGCACGGTGGCCGAAGGCATCGAAGACCGCGACGACTGGAACTTCCTGCGCGAAAGCGGCTGCGATGCCGCGCAAGGCTACTTCATCGCCCGCCCGATGCCGCTCACGGCGCTGGCCGGCTGGCTGCCGCAATGGGAAGAGCGCCGGCGCGAGCTGGGCCTGTCCGCGCCGTGACCGGCGCGCCCCCCGCGCCGTGATCGGCGCCCCTCCACGCCCGCCGTGACCGGCGCGACGTGCGCACGGCACCGTCGAACCGGCTACCATTGCGCCTGGCACGGCCTTCGGCCGGCCCCCTCCCGCCCCCGCTACCATCCCGATCACCGTGAGCCTTCCCCACCACGCCCCTCCCCGCGTTCCGACCATCACTGTCGGTCTGCGCCCCCACCCTTTCAGCCCGGATGCGGCCGCACCCGGCGGCGGTCCGGTCGGCCGCGTGCTGGCGACGATGTATGCCCCGGCCGAAGGCGGCGCGGTGTTCGAGTTCCGCCTCGAAGACTGCCGCGTCGACGCCTTGAAGATCCCCGCCGCGCAGCCGCCCGGCCCCGCCGACGGGCTGTGGCGCCACACCTGCTTCGAGGCCTTCCTCGGCATCCCCGGCGAAGACGGCTACCGCGAGTTCAACTTCTCGCCCTCCGGACAATGGGCGGCCTACGCCTTCCGCGCCTGGCGCGAGCGCATCGCCGATTTCCGCCCCGGCGCCGAACCGCAGCTTCGCTGCGCGCGCCACGGCGACGGCCTCGCGCTGACCGCGCACGTTCCCGCCGCGCTGCTGCCCGCGGTGCCCGCCGGCACCGAACTGCCGGTCGGCCTCGCCGCGGTCATCGAGCGTGCGGACGGGCAGCACGAATACTGGGCGGTGCGCCACGTCGCCGCCCAGCCCGATTTCCACGCCCGCGAAACCTTCGCCCTGCGCCTGACCACGGCGCACCGGGATGCGGGCTGAGCCGATGCCCGCGTCGATCCGCTTCGGCCTCGAGCGCCTGATCGCAGACCCGGCGCTGCGCCGCCCGCTCGCCGGTCGCCGCATCGCCCTGCTCGCCCACCCCGCGTCGGTGACGCGCGACCTCACCCACGCCGTCGACGCCCTCGCCGCCCTGCCCGGCCTGCACCTCACCGCCGCCTTCGGCCCGCAGCACGGCCTGCGCGGCGACAAGCAGGACAACATGGTCGAGTCGCCCGACTTCGTCGACCCGGCGCACGGCATCCCGGTGTTCAGCCTGTACGGCGAAGTGCGCCGCCCGAGCGCGGCGATGATGGACACGTTCGACGTGCTGCTGGTCGACCTGCAGGACCTCGGCTGCCGCATCTACACCTTCATCACCACGCTGCGCTACGTCCTCGAAGAAGCGGCGAAACACGGCAAGACGGTCTGGGTGCTCGACCGCCCCAACCCGGCCGGCCGGCCGGTGGAAGGCACGCTGCTGCGCGCCGGCTGGGAAAGCTTCGTCGGCGCCGGGGCGCTGCCGATGCGCCACGGCCTGACGATGGGGGAACTCGCGCGCTGGTTCGTCGCCACGCTGCGACTCGACGTCGATTGCGCGGTGATCCCGATGGACGGCTGGCAGCCCGCCGCCGCCCCCGGCTACGGCTGGCCGCTGGGCGCACGGAGCTGGATCAACCCCAGCCCGAACGCACCGAACCTGTCGATGGCGCGCTGCTATGCCGGCACCGTGATGCTCGAAGGCACGACCCTGTCCGAAGGCCGCGGCACCACCCGCCCGCTCGAGCTGTTCGGCGCCCCCGATCTCGACGCGCGCGCCCTGATCGCCGAAATGCGCCGCCTGGCGCCGCACTGGCTGCAGGGCTGCGTGCTGCGCGAGTGCTGGTTCGAGCCCACCTTCCACAAGCACGCCGGGCGCCTGTGCCGCGGGGTGCAGCTCCACGTCGAGGATCCGGCGCACTACGACCACGCCGCGTTCCGCCCCTGGCGCCTGCAGGCACTCGCCTTCAAGGCGATCCGCGCGGTCCATCCCGGCTACCCGCTCTGGCGCGAGTTCGCCTACGAGTACGAGTTCGACCGCCTCCCGATCGACCTCATCAACGGCTCCCCGCTGCTGCGCGAATGGGTGGACGACACCGCCGCCGTCCCCGCCGATCTCGATGCGCCCGCCCGCGCCGACGAAGCCGCCTGGGACGAGACGCGCCGCCCCTTCCTGCTCTATCCTTGAGCGCCCGCAGCCACCCCGGCACGACAGGAGGCCTCGACCGATGATCAAGCACGGACTCCAGATCTTCGCCTGCAACGCCAGCCGCGAACTCGCCGGCGACATCAGCCAGCGCCTCGGCCTGCGCCCGGGCGCACTCGACATCTCGCGCTTTTCCAACGACAACCTGCGCGTCCAGGTGCGGGAAAACGTGCGCGAACGCGACGTCTTCGTCGTGCAGTCGTTCACCGAGCCGGTCAGCGAGCACATCATGGAGCTGCTGATCACGCTCGATGCGCTGCGCAGCGCTTCGGCGCAGCGCATCACCGCGGTGATTCCCTATTACTCCTACGCGCGTTCGGACAAGAAGGACGCGCCGCGGATCTCCATCACCGGGCGACTGATCGCCGATCTGCTGCACACCGCCGGCGCCGACCGCGTGCTCACCATGGATCTGCACGCCGACCAGGTGCATGGTTTCTTCAGCGTGCCGGTGGACCACCTGACCGCGGTGTCGATCATCGCCGAGCATTTCCGCAACCGCCACGACCTGTCGCGGATGGTCGCGGTCGCCACCGACGCCGGCGGCGCCAAGCGCGCCGGGCGCTTCTCCGAGGCGCTCGGTATTCCGCTGGCGATCATCGACAAGCGCCGGGTATCGGACACCGCGGTGAAGCAGGGCCACGTGGTGGGCGATGTCGCCGGCCGCGACGCGGTGATCTTCGAGGACGAGATCGCCACCGGCGGCACCCTGCTGTCCTCGATCGCCACCCTGCACGCCGCCGGCGCGCGCAGCATCCACGCCGCCGCCACCCACGGCGTGCTGTGCGGCCTGGCGATCGAACGCCTGCGTGAGGCGGCGCTCGACTCCATCGTTGTCACCAACACCGTCCACCTGCCGGCGGAAAAGCGCCTCGACAAGCTCACCGTGCTCGACGTCGCGCCGCTCTTCGCCGCCGCGATCGAACGCATCCACAGCGGCCAGAGCGTGGGCGCGCTGTTCGAATAGCGGCCCCGCGCCCGGCCTGCACAGCGGGGCCGCAACGCAGCCGCACGCCGCCCCGGCAGCGCCCTAGAGCGCTCGGGACGGTGGCGCGGGCGGGATTCACCGCGGCCGCGACTCAGGCCGCGGCGGCGCCGAGCAGAGCTTGGTAGATCCGCAGGTCGGCCGCCGAGAAGCAGCAGAACACGACCTCCCGCACCGTATCCTGCGCCGCTGTCGCCGCGCGCACGGTATCGACCGCGATGCGCGCGGCCTCCTCCACCGGGTAGCCGTAGACGCCGGTGCTGATCGCCGGAAAAGCGAGCGAGCGCACCCCGGCGGCGACCGCGAGCTCGACCGCATGCCGATAGCAGGAAGCGAGCAGCGCAGCCTCACCGGCACCGCCACCGTGCCATACCGGGCCGACGGTGTGGATCACGAAGCGCGCCGGCAGGCGAAAGCCCGGCGTCAGGCGCGCCTCCCCGGTCGGACAGCCGCCCAGGAGACGGCAGGCGGCAAGCAGTTCCGACCCCGCGGCGCGGTGGATCGCCCCATCGACACCGCCGCCGCCGAGCAGGGTGGCGTTCGCAGCATTGACGATGGCATCGACCGCGAGAGTGGTGATGTCAGCCTGGATGGCACGTAGCAAGGTGGTCATGATGCGGTCTCCACGGATGCGAGAGTCCCCCTTCGCGAGTAGGCATCCGCAGAGGGTATCGAGGGCTACACCCGACAACGGCGGAAGGGGTGGCGAGCAGGATCGATGCTACTCCGCAGCGCTTACACCGTCACCGCCGGCCGGCCGTGCAGAGTGCCAGGACCACCAAGGCGATGCCCCCGGCAGTACATCGAATCCCCTCGATTTGCCCCCTTGTTCAGACTTCCAGTGCCTTCACGTGGGTGATGACCTCCCCGATCGCCTCCTGTGCGCTGCCGTACAGCATGCGGCAGTTGTCCTTGTAGATCACCGGCAAGGCGGTCGCCACGCTGCGCCTGCCTGCCGGGGAGATCGCGCACCGCAACCTGCCGCTGCCTTTCCCAATCGACGAGAACCTTGTCTATGACGGCACCAAGATCGACCGCCTGTTCGGCTTCGAGCACACGCCCTTCCACGTCGGCCTGCGCGAAGCGCTGAAGTACTACCTGATGGTCAAGCGGCGCGAGGTGGCCGCCGCCGACGCGCAATGAATACCGATCTGATTCTGTACAACCCGTCGCCTTCACGCCCGAACGCTTTTCCGGCGGGCGCGGCGCCGATCTGGTCGCGATCAAGGACGACTGGATCCTGCACGTCGGCGACCGCGCCGCGCGTACCGCCCTCACCGGGTCGCATACGCGGCTCGTGGACTGCCAGGGCGCGACAGTGATTCCGGGGTTCAACAACACACACTGCCATCCGGTCGCCTTCGTGATGACGACCCGCTACGCCGACTGCTCGCCGCCGCACGTGCGTAGCATCGCCGATCTCATCGATGCGCTGCGCGCCCGGGCAACTGGCTGCGGGCGGCGAACTGCGATCCGGCAGCCCTGGCCGAAGGACGGTTACCGACGCACTGGGAGCTCGACCGCGCCGCACCCGTGCATCCGGTGATCGTCGTTGCGCAACCCACGCTTCTGCTACTGGCCGCGCCAGCCCTGGGCATAGTTGCTCCCGACCCATCGCAGCCCCCACTCTTTCCGTTCCGCTCGCATTCGGCTCCGATGCGCCTCTGGTGCCCTGCGCGCCGCTCGAAGGCCTGAAGGCGGCCGTCGCGCGCTGCGACGACGCGGGCCGAGCCGTCGCAGCCGAGGAAGCGATCCCGCTCACCGACGCGCTGCGCCTCTACACCTGGGGCGGCGCGCATGCGGCCGGCGAGGAGGGCGCGACTGGGACGATCGAAGCCGGCCGGCGCGCCGATCTGGTCGTGATCGAAGGCGCCGGCGACTGGGCGACGGCCGAAGATCTCGCGCGCACGCGCGCCGTCATGACGCTGATCGACGGAAAAATCGTCTGGGCGTGATAAACGCGCAAGGCATCAAAAGATTCCGAGAGCGTTCACGGGACGATGACGAAGTCGGGATTGGCGACCGCGAATGCTGCCTCACGATCCGGGGCCGGCGGATAAATCCATTTGGTCGTGATCTCCCGCTTGAGTGACTTGGCGTCCTCCCGCACCAGAGAGACTTGCTGGTCCCAACCCTCGGTGTAGAGGGCGCCCCAGGGACCCAGGTCCAGGCACGTCACATACTTCGGCTGGCGATAGGAGTACAGCGGCAAATCGACGAGTTCCGCAGCCGCGTTATGACCGGCGACTCGACCAAGGCTCATTGCGTGTTGGCAGGACATCAGTGCAAAGTTGCCGAGATCGTCCGTGGGCGCGCGGGCGACATCGCCGGTCACGAAAATATCCGCCGTACCCTGGGCATGCAGGCAGGCGTCGGCCACCAGACGGCCAAGCCGATCATGTTCTCCGGGTATCTGGGCGGCCAAGGCATGCGCCCTTGCACCGGCAGTCCAGACGATGGTGTTGCACTCGATAAATTCCCCCGACGACAACTCGACGCCATGCTCGTTCATCGACACGACGGCAGCACCGACCTTGAACTCGACCCCGCACTCGGTAAGCGCCTCCTCGACCACGGCACGGGCGGCGGCGCTCAGGTGCGGGGCGATGGTCAATGCCTGTTCGACGACAATGACCCGGATCCCGGCAACGTCACCCAGCACTGCCTGCAATCGTCCCCGCATGTCCGCAGCAGCCTCGATGCCGGTCAACCCGCTTCCAGCGATCACCACGGTATTGCGCGCCTGGGTCGGCGTACGGGCCGACAGCGAATTGATGTGTGCTTCGAGCTTTCGCGCATTTTCCAGTTGGTCCACGTTGAACGAATGTTCCTGGAGGCCCGGAATGGGCGGGGTGAACAGTTGGCTACCCGCGGCAAGCACGAACTTGTCGTAGTGCATCGGCACCGCTTTGCCATCGGCCTTGGCAACGACCACCTGATGCGCCTCAGGTCTGATTTCGGTCACCGTACCCGGCATGTGCTGCACGCCGACCGCGTCGAGCAAAGGCTTGATATCGGGGTTCATGTCCTCGATCACCGCTTCATAGAGGCGGGGGCGAATCACGAGGTTCGCGGAAGGTGAAACGACCGTGATCGCGACTTCCGCCTCCTTGCCGGCCAAGGTGACGGCGCGAGCAGCCGAGATCGCGGCCCACGTGCCGGCGAAGCCCGAGCCGGCGATAAGGATGTGTTTTCGCATGGGTGTTTTCCTTTGAAGAATTCCGGACGAAGGAATCCCTGTCGCAGAGGCGCGACAGCACACTTCCGGCCCGTCCGGCGAAGGACCAGGAGTTGGATCTGAGTTGCAGGGGGGCCAAACCCGGGTGGGGTCAGGAAGGCGGCTTGGAGGCCTTGGGGGGACGTCCCGGTTTGCGGCTGTCGATACGATCGCTGACCCAGTCCTGGACCTGGACAAGGAATTCGGCCGGCGCCTTGCGTTCGAAGGTGTCGGCGACATCGGCCAGGGTGTTCGCGGCCAACTCTGCACGCATCGCCCGTTCGGCCTTCAGCATGACGGCGTGGATTGCGCAGACGCCTGAGACGGCCCACTGGGGCGGCTCGTCGTCGAAGACTGCGCAGCGGTTTCGGATTTCCTGGCAATCGAACAGCGGCTTTTCGCCTTCGATTGCATCGACGATCTGAAGAAAACTGATCTGCTCAGGCGGGCGCGAAAGGCGATACCCGCCACGAACGCCTTCATTCGCGACGACAACACCCGCCTTTTCCAGCTTTGGCAGAATCTTTGCCACGAAACTGGAGGAGATTCCCTGCAGCTCCGCGAGATCCCGGCTGCTCAGGGCTCTGCCATCCGAGCCGACGAGCCACAGAAGGCAATGAATCGCGTATTCAACGCTGGTTGTGATATGTGCCATAACTAGGACTATATAACTCCGCGTTTAACCGCGCAAGAAAAACGTGGAGTTATACAGTCTCAGTTATTAACGCACGCCACCTCGGTCAGCCCTGCCCCGGGATTAAGCGTATACCACCCCGTCAGTGAGGCCTCGCCGAGGACATGCCCCTCGATGGCCCGTAGCACATCAGGGCCGGTGAATCGCCCTTCGACCGGGCAACACTCCAGATCCACGGCGTACAGTGTGAACACGTAACGGTGCACGCGCTCATCGTTCCACGGCGGACACGGACCGTCGTAGCCGAAGTAGTCGCCCGCTATCTGCGGGTCCTGGGCGAAGCCGCGGGTGAAATCGTTGAGGCCGTGGCGCGCACCGTGCCGGGTCGCGGGGCCGGGTTTTCCGCGCGGCACGGCGCCATCGGAGAACTCGCCCTCCCTGACGCCACGGCAGGTGGCGGGAAGATCAACGAGCGCCCAGTGGAAGAAGACGCCCCGCGGCATCGACTCCGGAATCACGACGTCGTCGCGGTTGATGTGGTCAAAACGGCTCGGCACGCCCGGATCGTGGCACACGAGGACAAAGGAGCGCGTACCCACGGGCGGCCTATCCCAGGTGAAGCCGGGACTGCGGTTGGCGCCGAGGCGGAAGTGCGTCTCGGGATCGGCCACCGCGAAGGCGTGGATTTCCGGCAGTGGCCGGTTGTCGTCGAAACTGCTCGTCAGACGCATCGTTCCTGTCTCCTGTGCGCGGGGCGGCCGGTCGATTGCCGCCCCGCCATCGGTCTGCCCGCGGCCCTCAGGCACCACGGAACGCCGGCGCGCGCCGTTCGCCGAAGGCCTTGAAGCCTTCTTTGCGGTCTTCGGTGTCGCGCAGCACACCCCACAGCAGGTGCGAGTACAGGATGCCGTGCTCGAGCGGCATGTCCTTGCCGAGCACGGCGGCCTGCTTGGTCGCCTGCACACTCAGCGGCGCCGCGCTGACGATCTTCTCCGCATACGTGCGGGCGAGGCCGGCGAGCGCCGACGGCTCGACGACGTCGCTGACGAGGCCGTAGCGCAGCGCCTCTTCGGCGCTGATCATCTCGCCGGTGAGCAGCATCTTCATCGCCACTGCTTGCGGAATCGCGCGCGGCAGCGCCTGGGTGCCGTTGAGGCCGGCGAGGCTCGCGACCTTGACTTCGGTGAGGCCGAACTTGGCGTTCGTCGAGGTGATGCGCAGATCCTTGTGCCCCTGATCCGACTTCCACGCGGTGAAATAAAGCTGCAGGCGAACCTGCTTGAGCTCGACGGTCAAATCGGCAATCCAGTTCTGCACCGACTGGCGGTCGGCGAGGGCGACGCCGAAGGTTTTCCGCAGGTTCGCCTGGTCGATCATCATCTGGATCAGCCGCTCGGCCATGCCGATGCAATGCGCCGCGAGCTCGATCCGGCGCACGCCGAAGCGGTTCTGCAGCGGAATGAAGGCGTCACCGACCTCGCCCAGCACCGCATCGTCGCCGACGCACACGTTGTCGAGGTGCACCGACCAAGTCGGCATCACACCGATCACCGGAATTTCAGCTCCGATGCGCAGCCCCGGGGGAGCCTTGTCGAGGATGGACGCGGTGAAGCGACGCTTGGTCGAGGCTTCTTTGTCGGTCACCGCAATACAAGTGAAAAACAGTTCGACGTGGTCGCAGTGCCGGCCCGACAGTGGCAGGGGCTATTCAGCCCTCATTTCAGGTCCGGCAGATGGCAGGCAGAATGGACAGCCGGAGTCCGCACGGCCCCTCAGGTCAGGATGAACTCGGCGTCCGGCCGCGGCGGCGGCGGCGGGGTTTCGCCAAGCATCTCACGCAGGCTGGCGTCGACGCCGGCGACGATGGCGTCGAGGGCGAGATCGTTGGCCATCGTGCCGAACGGCTCCTCGATTTCGTCGCTCAAGGCTTCGAGAGCGAAGAAGGTGTAGGACACGAAGGCCACCACCAGCGGGGTCATCCAGCCGATCGAATCGACCAGGCCGAACGGCAGCAGCATGCAGTACAGGTAGCAGCTGCGGTGCAGGATCACCGAGTAGGTGAACGGCAGCGGCGTGTTGGCGATGCGCTCGCAGCCGCCGAGTGTCTCCGCCAGGCGGTCGAGCGAAGCTTCCATGTGCTGCGCCAGCATCGGCGTCAGCTCGCCGGCCTCGCGGCGCGCGCGCAGCCAGGCGCCGAGCCACAGCAGGATCAGGTTGGGCGCCGAGCGCGCGGCGGGCATGCGCGCGAGCACTTCGGCCGGCAGCAGGTTTCCCAGCCCGTCGGCCGCGGGGCGGCCGCGCAATTCGTTGCGCATCGTGGCGGCGAAGGCGATCAGGCCGAGGACGAAAGGACGCGCTTGCACGCTGCTGCCGTCTCCGCTCAGGGTCAGCGCCTGGCGGGCCAGGTTGCGTGCCCCGACCAGCACGTGGCCCCACAGCCTGCGCGCTTCCCAGTAACGGTCGTAGCTGGTGTTGATGCGAAAACCGAGGAAGATCGCCAGCGCCACCCCCATCAGCGAGAACGGCGCCGAAGTCAGCGTGACCTTCCAGTGGAACAGCTCGCCGTGCGCGAGCACGACCGCGCAGGCGAGAAAGAACACGAACAGCTGCTGCGACAGGATGCGCCGCAGCAGCGAGCCGCGGCGCACGAACAGCAGGCGCACCCAGTGCGGGCGGGGACGAACGATCACGCAACTCCCCCCGTCAGAGCAGCGGCGCCAGCCAGCGCGCGGCCTCGTCCACCGCCATGCCGGTGCGGCGCGCCCAGTCTTCGAGCTGGTCGCGGCCGATTTTCGGGATGGCGAAGTAGTGGGCTTCGGGGTGGGCGAAGTAGAAGCCGCTCACCGCCGCCGCCGGGGTCATCGCGTAGCTCTCGGTGAGGTCCATGCCGGTACGCTCGCGCGCGCCGAGCAGTTCGAACAGCGGCCCTTTCACCGTGTGGTCGGGGCAGGCCGGATAGCCCGGCGCCGGGCGGATGCCGCGGTACTGCTCGGCGATCAGGGCCTCGTTGTCGAGCGTCTCGTCGGCGGCGTAACCCCAGCATTCGCGGCGCACGCGCTCGTGCAGCCATTCGGCGCAGGCCTCGGCGAGGCGGTCGGCGAGGCTCTTCAGCAGGATCGCGCGGTAGTCGTCGTGCGCGGCCTCGAACTCGGCGAGCTTGGCCTCGATGCCCAGCCCGGCGGTGACGGCGAAGGCGCCGATCCAGTCGGGCACGCCGGAGTCCTTCGGCGCGACGAAGTCCGCCAGGCACCAGTGCGGTTTGCCCGCCGGGCGTTCGTGCTGCTGGCGCAGGCCGTGCCAGACCATGGCGAGGTGCTTGCGGTCCTCGCCGGTGTAGATCTCGATATCGTCGCCGACCGCGTTGGCGGCAAACAGGCCGAACACGGCCTTCGCCTGCAGCCAGCCCTCGGCGACGATCTTGTCCAGCATCGCCTTGCCGTCGGCGAACACGCTGCGCGCGGTCTCGCCCACCACGGCGTCGTCGAGGATGGCGGGGAAGCGGCCGGCGAGGTCCCAGGTCTGGAAGAAGGGCCCCCAGTCGATGTAATCGACCAGGTCGGTCAGGTCGACGTCGATCGCCTGCACACCGAGCATGTTGGGGCGCGGCGGCGGGTAAGGCGCGTAGCCGGCCTGGCGCGCGGTGCTGCAGGCGGCCACGGGCTCGGCGCTCCAGTCGGTGCGCAGCGCATTCGCCCGCGCCGCCTCGAGGCTCACCAGCTGCATGCCCTTCTTGCCGGCGTGCAGCGCGCGGATCTTCTCGTAGTCGGCGGCGACTTCGGCCTTGAAGGCTTCGCTCCGGCCTTCGGACAGCAGCGCGGTGACCACGCCCACCGCGCGCGAGGCGTCGGGCACGTAGACCACCGCCTGGTCGTAGTGCGGTGCGATCTTGATCGCGGTGTGGTTGCGGCTGGTGGTGGCGCCGCCGATCAAGAGCGGCACCGCGAAGCCCTGGCGCTTCATCTCGGCGGCGACGTGGGCCATTTCTTCCAGCGAGGGGGTGATCAGCCCGGACAGGCCGACCGCCTGCGCGCCGTGCGCCTTCGCCGCCTCCAGGATCTTCGCCGCCGGCACCATCACACCGAGGTCGATCACCTCGTAGCCATTGCAGCCGAGCACCACGCCGACGATGTTCTTGCCGATGTCGTGCACGTCGCCCTTGACCGTGGCAATGACGATGCGGCCCTTGCTGGTGGCGCCGGTGCGCAGCTTCTCGGCCTCGATGTAGGGAATCAGGTGGGCCACCGCCTGCTTCATCACGCGCGCCGACTTCACCACCTGGGGCAGGAACATCTTGCCCGCGCCGAAGAGGTCGCCGACCACGCTCATGCCCGCCATCAGCGGGCCTTCGATCACCGCCAGCGGCGGCTTGCCTTCGGCTTCGAGCCTGGCGCGCACTTCCTCGGTGTCGGCGACGACGAACTCGGTGATGCCCTTGACCAGTGCGTGGGAGAGGCGCTCCTCGACCGGCCACTCGCGCCAGGCCAGGTCCTGCGCCGACTCCTTGGCCTGGCCCTTCACCGTCTGCGCGAATTCGACCAGCGCCTCGCCGGCGCCGCCTGGTTTGCCAACCTCGCGGTTCATCACCACGTCCTCGACCTTGTCGCGCAGCGCCGGATCGAGTTCGTCATAGACGCCGAGCTGGCCGGCGTTGACGATGCCCATCGACAGCCCGGCCTGGATCGCGTGGTACAGGAACACGGTATGGATCGCCTCGCGCACCGGGTCGTTGCCGCGGAACGAGAACGACACGTTGGAGACCCCGCCCGAAGTCTTGGCGTACGGCAGGTTCTCCTTGATCCAGGCCACGGCGTTGATGAAGTCGACAGCGTAGTTGTCGTGCTCTTCGATGCCGGTGGCGATGGCGAAGATGTTGGGGTCGAAGATGATGTCCTCGGGCGGGAAGCCGGCGCCGCCTTCGGCGACCGGCTTGACCAGCAGCCTGTAGGCGCGCTCGCAGATGTCGGTCTTGCGCCGGAAGGTGTCGGCCTGGCCCTGCTCGTCGAAGGCCATCACGATCACCGCGGCGCCGTAGCGGCGCGCGAGCCGGGCCTGGCGCAGGAACTCGGCCTCGCCCTCCTTCATCGAGATCGAGTTGACTACGCCCTTGCCCTGGATGCACTTGAGGCCGGTCTCGATCACCGACCACTTCGACGAGTCGAGCATGATCGGCACGCGCGAGATGTCGGGCTCGGTGGCGATCAGCTTGCAGAAGCGCTCCATGGCGGCGGCCGAATCGAGCATCGCCTCGTCCATGTTGATGTCGATGACCTGGGCACCGTTGTCGACCTGCTGACGTGCCACCGCGAGCGCGTCGTCGAAGCGGCCTTCGAGGATCATGCGCGCAAAGGCCTTGGAACCGGTGACGTTGGTGCGCTCGCCCACATTGACGAAGAGGCTGTCGGCGCCGACGTTGAAGGGCTCCAGGCCGGACAGGCGCAGCTTCTTGTCGATGGTGGGCACGGCGCGCGGGGCGAGGCCGTCGACCGCTTGCGCGATCGCGGCAATGTGCGCCGGCGTGGTGCCGCAGCAGCCGCCGACGATGTTCACCAGCCCGCTGCGCGCCCACTCGCGGATCTCGCCGGCGAGGTGCTCGGGCGTTTCGTCGTAGCCGGTGGGCGACAGCGGGTTGGGGAGGCCGGCGTTGGGGTGGGCGGACACATGGGTGTCGCACACATTGGCCAATTCTTCGACGTACTGGCGCAGCTGGTCGGCGCCGAGTGCACAGTTGAGGCCGAAGGAAATCGGCCGCACGTGCGACAGCGAGTTCCAGAAGGCTTCCGCGGTCTGGCCCGACAGCGTGCGCCCGGAAGCGTCGGTGATCGTGCCGGAGATCATCACCGGCACCCGCTGACCGCCGCTTTTTTCCATCTCGTCGAAGAGCTTCTCGACCGCGAACACTGCCGCCTTGGCGTTGAGGGTGTCGAACACGGTCTCGATCAGCAGGATGTCGGCGCCGCCTTCGAGCAGCCCCCGCGCCGAATCGTAGTAGTCGTCGGCGAGCGCATCGAAGCTGATGTTGCGGTAGCCGGGGTCGTTCACGTCGGGCGAGATCGACAGCGTGCGCGAGGTCGGCCCCAGCACGCCGGCGCAAAAGCGCGGCTTCGCGGGATTTCGCGCGGTGTATTCGTCGCACAGCCGGCGCACCAGGCGCGCGCCCTCGACGTTGAGTTCAAACGCCAGCGCTTCCAGGCCGTATTCCGCCTGCGACACCCGGGTGGCGTTGAAGGTGTTGGTCTCGATCAGGTCCGCGCCGGCTTCCAGATAAGCGCGGTGGATGGCAGCGACCACCTCCGGGCGGGTCAGCACCAGCAGGTCGTTGTTGCCCTTGAGGTCCTTCGGGTGATCGAGGAAGCGCTCGCCGCGGTAGTCCGCCTCACCCAGTTTCTCCTGCTGGATCATCGTCCCCATCGCGCCGTCCAGGATCAGGATGCGCTCGGCGAGTAGCTGGCGGAGTTCGGTGCTGCGATCGGCTTGCATGGGGTGTCCTCGGTCGTTCGACGGTCGCCGGGCAACGCCACGCACAAAAGCGGACGGCGCCACAAACCGGCTGAAGGTTTGTGAGCGCCGTTGGTCGGTTGCCGAGCCTGGCCCCGGGTCGGTCACGGGGTCGCAGCGCTCCTCGGCAGAGGCAGGATTCTATCGGCAGCACACCCCCCTGCCAAGGGCGGGACAAACACGGGACAAACTTCAGCGCGCCGGAAACCGGGCAGCGAAGCCGCACTCGAGCCGCGGCCGCTACCAGAAGAACGGATACCCGAACGGATAGGGGTGGAAAGGCCGCGGATAGCCCCAGCCGACCCCCCAGCCCCAGGGGTAGCCGTAATACCCGCCCCAGGCGCCATGCACCGCCCCTTCGCGCGGGAAGACGTAGGTCTGGCTGGTGCGCACCACTTTGCCGTCGATGAAATGGACGTTGAACAGGGTGGCGATGCCGGGGCCGTCGTTGCGGATATTCCAGTCCCACACTTCCTCGCCCGAGTTGCGGAAGCGCTGCTCGGAACGGTGGCTGCCGAGCAGGCGCGAGACCTGTTCCTTGTCCAGGCCGGGCGCGACGCGGGCGAGATTCTCGGGGGCAAGCGCATCCCACTGGCGCAGCACGACGCCGCCCTGATCGACCTGCACCATCAGGCAGGTGTCGCCGTTAGGCTGGGTGGGATATTCCAGCGTGGTCGTGCCGTCGTCGTTGGCCCAGCGCCGGGCGGGCTCGCCGCGCGCGGCCCGGGCTTCCGCCTCGGTGGTGTAGGGCCGGGGCGGCGCAAGCGTCGTGCACGCGCCGAGCTGGAGCAGCGCCGCAGCCAGGCACAAGCCGCACAGCAGCAGCCGGAAAGCGCTATGCCCCCCGCTGCGACCCCGTTCTCCAGCCCGGGAAATGGCGTCCATCATGATAGTGCTCCGGTCAGCGTCCGCGATACCGGGTGTAGCGCCCGGTGCCCGTCACCCGACCGTCGTTGTTGAAGGATACGGTGAAATAGACCGGCTCGCCGCCGGCCTGGCCGTCGTCGATCTTCCATTCCCACACCGTTTCCCGCTTGCGCTGGAAGAACTGGCTGGAGGCCGGCTTGCCCAGCAGGCGGCGCACCTGGTCGCCGTTCATGCCGTTTTCGACCCGGGCGAAGGTCTCCTCGTTCAATACCTGATCGATTCCGCGCAGGACGCCGTCGCCGCCGACGGTGATCATGAAGCACTCCACCCCTTCGGGCTGGCGGCTGTATTCCCAGGTGGTGGAGCCGTCCTCGTTGCGCCACTCCATGTGCGGCGGGCCGAAGCGCTCACGCACTTCGGCCGCAGTGGACACCCCGGGCTGCAGCTGGCGGACATTGAGGTAGTCGCAGGCGGTGATGCCGATCGCCGACAGCAGGGCACACAGGCAGCCGAGCAGGCGTTTCATGGTGCGTTCTCCAGGACGGGGGGCGCTGGCCGCGATCGCCGCGGAACACCCCTCGGTCAAGCATCGACGATGAGCGCCGGATTTTCAATGCCAGAACGGTGACGCGATGCAAACGGCGGGGGCCGGGCCGGCCGGGCTCTCGATGCGTGCCGGGCCAGCGCCTGGCGCCGCGCCTACTTCATCTCGGCGATGGCCTCGTAGGTGCCGCCGCTCACTTTGAAGAAGGCGTAGCGCCCGGGGACGTCCCCGGCCGGGTCGAACTCGTGGTCGCCGGCCGCGCCCTTGTAGTCGATGTCCTTTCCTGCGGCGATCAGCCTCCTGGCCTTCGCCCACTCGCCGGCGAGGATCGGCTCGCCCGGTGCCGAAGCCACCGCGCGCAGGGCGGCGGACAGCTTGCTCCGCTCGCCGCCGGCCTGCTCGATCGCAAGCGCGACGAGGAAGGCGGCGTCGTAGGAGGTGGTGACGAAGATCGCTTCCGGATCGCCGCCAGCGGCGCGGAACGCGGTGCGGAAGGCGTCGAGCGAGGCCGAAGCCTCGCCCACCGGCGCGGAGCTGAAGAAGGTGCCCAGGTTCTGCTCGCCGAGCGCGCGGATCACCGCTTCGGACTTCATCCCGTCGGCGCCGATGAAGGTCTTGAAGAAATTGTTCTCCAGCGCCTGGCGCAAAATGGTGAGGCCGGTGCCGTCGCCGTAGTCGAAGATCACCAGGGTGTCGGCACCGCCGCGGGCGAGCTGGGCAAGGTCGGAGCGGTAGGAGGCCTTGCCGTCCTCGTGCCCGGAATAGCCCGCGAGGGTGCCGCCGCCGGCCTCGAACTCGGCCTTGAAGGCTTCGGCCAGGCCCTTGCCGTAGTCGTTGTTGAGGTAGGCCACCGCCACCTTGGTGATGCCGCGTGCCTTGAGCGTGCGCGCCAGGGCGCGGCCCTGGTAGTCGTCGGAGGGCACGGCGCGGAACACCAGGTCCTTGTCCTTGATTTTGGTGACTTCCGGCGAAGTGCCCGAGGGGGTCACCATCAGCACCCCGGCCGGCACGGTCACCGAGTTGGCCGCGGCCAGCACCGCCCCCGAGCAGTGCGGGCCGACGGTGGCGAGGATGCGGTCGATGTTGACCGCCTTGGTCGCGGCGTCGGTGGCATTCTGCGGGTTGCAGGCGCTGTCGCCGACCACCACTTCGAGCCTGCCGCCCTTGAGGATGCCGCCCTGTTCGTTGATCTGCGCCACCGCCAGCTGCGAGGCCTGGATCATCGGCGGGGCCATCGCCGCGATCGGCCCCGAAATTCCGCCGAGGAGGCCGATCCTGACGTTCTGCGCATGGGCGGGCGCGACCGCCACGGCGGCACCGAGCGCCACACCGACGAAGCTTGCGATGGACTTTTTATTCACTTTGTCACCTCCTGGATGTGCCGGGGCACGGGATGGATGGAAAAACCGCGTGCGGCCTTACCCGGGCGGAGGCGCACCGCCGGCCCGGCGTTCGGGCAGCAGGCCGGCGGGGCGGAAGCGCAGCACCAGCTGCAGGGTGAGGCCGATGAGGAACACGCGCACGTATTTGGCCTGGATGGCGATCTCGGTCGGCAGGCGGTCGGTGAGCAGTTCGGACACCGACCAGACGAGCCAGATCAACGCCGCGCCGAGGAGGGCGCCGCGGTTGTTGCCCGCACCGCCGAGGATCAGCATGATCCAGATAAGGAAGGTGGCGATCATCGGATCGATCGCCTCGGGCGTGATCGAGCGGTTGAAATGGACGAACAGCGCCCCCGCCAGCCCCATCAGCGCGGAGCCGAAGACGAAAGCCTGCAGGCGGCGTGCGGCGACGTCCTTGCCCATCGCCGCGGCGGCGTGCTCGTTGTCGCGGATCGCGCGCATCATCCGCCCCCAGGGCGCTTTCAGCTGGCGCTCGACGAGCAGGTAGGCGGCCGCCACCAGCGTTGCGACGAGCGCCAGATAGGCGAGCTGGGACGGCATGTAGTCGAGATCGCCGAACGGGCGCGGCACCCCGGTGACGCCGCGCACACCGCCGGTGAGCCAGCCTTCGGTGCGGATCACGAGGCGGATGATCTCGGCGACGCCGATGGTGGCGATGGCGAGGTAGTCGGAACGGAAGCGCAGGCAGACCTTGCCGATCGGCCACGCGATCAGCGCTGCGGCCGCCATCGCCGCCGCCCAGCCGGCAAGCAGCGGCCACTCGAAGCCGCCCACCCGCCACGCTGCCGGCACGCCGGTGAGGATCGCCGAAGTGTACGCGCCGACCGCGAAGAAGCCGGCGATGCCGGCGTTGAACAGGCCGCTCAAGCCCCACTGGATGTTGAGCCCGAGCGCGAGCAGGCCATAGATGCCGATCAGGATGGCGACGAAGACGGCGTAGTTGGCGAGGCCGAGGAGATCCATCACAGCACCTTGCCGTTGAGCAGGCCGCGCGGGCGGACGAGCAGGATCAGCAGCAGCAGGGCGAAAGCGGTCGCCGCCTTGTACTGCGCCGGCAGGATGAAGATCGACAGTTCTTCGGCGAGGCCCACGATCAGACCGCCGAGCACCGCACCCCCGACCCGCCCCACGCCGCCGACGATGGCGGCGGCGAACATCGGCAGCAACAGCTCCCAGCCCATCATCGAATGGACTTCGGCATTGATGCCGAGCAGGAACCCGGCGGCCGCGCACAGCGCACCGACGATCGCCCAGGTGAGCATCGCCACCTTGCGGGTGTCGACGCCGGACAGGCGGGCGAGGTCGGGGTTGTCGGACATCGCCCGCATCGCCTTGCCCCATTTCGTCCGCCCCAGGAAGAGCGCGAGGCCGACCACGATCAGTGCGACCGCCGCCAGCGTGTACAACTCGCGCGGGCGCAGCAGGAGGCCGAAATAGTCGTCCGGCCGGACGATGCCGGTGGCGTAGGCCTTGGGATCCACGCCCCACACCACCTGCACCACCGAGCGCAACATCAGCGCGACGCCGAGCGAAGCCATCACGGTGACGATCTTCGGGCGCTCCTTCAAGTAGTCGTAGAAGGCCTTGTCCACCCCGATCGCCACGCCCGCGGTCACCGCCATCGCCAGCGGCAGCGCAGTCCACGGCGCCATGCCGGCGGACACCAGGGCAAGCGCGGCGAAGGCGCCGGAGGTGGCCATGTCGCCGTGGGCAAAGTGGGCGAAGCGCAGGATGCCGAACACCAGGGTGATGCCGATCGCGCCGACCGCGTAGATGGCGCCGAGGACGATGCCCGGCACCAGGTAGAAGTTGAGGAAGTCGAGCAGGGGCATGGACCAGGGCTCCGTCAGCCGCCGAGAAACATCTCGGCCACTTCACGATCGGCGAGCAGGGCGCGGCCCGTGCCCTCGTGGCGATTGGCGCCGGTGGCGAGAACGTAGCCGCGGTCGCAGAAGGCGAGCGCCTGCCTGGCGTGCTGCTCGACGAGCAGGATCGACACCCCGGCGTCGCGCACGTCGCGGGCGATGCGGAAGATCTGCTCCATGTATTTCGGCGACAGCCCGGCAGTGGGCTCGTCGAGTAGCAGCAGCTTCGGCGAAAGCATCAGCGCGCGCCCCATCGCCACCATCTGGCGCTGGCCGCCGGAGAGGTCGCCGGCGAGACTCCTCCGTTTGGCCTTGAGATCGGGAAAGAGGCCGTAGACACGGTCGAAGGCGGCGGCGAGCTCGCCGCGGCGCAGGAAGGCGCCCATCTCGAAGTTCTCGTGCACCGTCATTTCGCGGAACACGTTGTCCACCTGCGGCACGTAGCAGATGCCGCGCTGGACGATGCGGTGGGGAGCCCAGCCGGTGATGTCCTCGCCATCGAAGACGACGCTCCCGCCACGGACGCTGAGCAGGCCGAACACCGCCTTCATCGCGGTGGACTTGCCCGCACCGTTGGGGCCGACGATGACCACGATCTCGCGCTCGCCGACCGCGATCGACACCCCCTGGAGGATGTCGGCGTCACCGTAACCGCCGCGCACGTCCTTCATCTCGAGCAGCGCCATCACAGCTCATCCCGCGGCAGGGCCTGCGCGCGCAGGGTCTCCACCGCCGGCTCGTGCCCGGCCGCATTGCGCGCGACCGCGACCGGGGTCTCGCCGAGGTAGGCCTCGAGGACGCGCGGGTCCGAGCGCACGGCATGGAAATCGCCTTCGACCAGCACCTTGCCTTCGGCCATGCACACCACCGGCCGGCACAGCTTCTCGATCATCTCCATGTCGTGCTCGATGAGGATGAAGGTGTAGCCGCGCTCGCGGTTGAGGGTCAGGATCTTGTCCTCGAGCTTGCGCAGCAGGGTGCGATTGACCCCCGCAGCGGGCTCGTCGAGCAGCACCAGCCGGGCCTCGGTCATCATCGTGCGCCCGAGTTCGAGCAGCTTCTTCTGGCCGCCGGAGAGGTTGCCGGCGCGCTCGTCGGCGACGTGGGTCAATTCGAGGAAGGCGAGCGTCTCGTCGGCCCTCTCGCGCACCACCGCTTCGGCGCGCTGCACCCGGCCCCAGGCCAGCCAGTTGGCGAACAGGCGTTCGCCCGGCTGCTGCGGCGGCACCATCATCAGGTTCTCGCGCACGCTCAGGTGGTGGAATTCGTGCGGGATCTGGAAGGTGCGCACCAGCCCCTTATGGAACCGGGCGGCGGTGGTCAGGCCGGTGACGTCCTCGCCGCAAAAGCGGATCGTCCCCGCGGTGGGCGGCAATGCGCCGGCGACGAGGTTGAACAGCGTCGTCTTGCCCGCGCCGTTGGGGCCGATCAGACCGAGAATCTCGCCCTCATTGACCCGCATCGTGCACCCATCGACCGCACGAAAGCCGCCGAAGGCCTTCACCAGGCCGTCCACTTCGAGCATGTGTGGTGTTTTCCTTGTATGCACCGGCCCGTCTCCACGGCCGTCGCGCTTCTGCAAGGACGCGCAGGAGCGCCGCTGAAGTCTTGTTGGAGGAATTACCGGGCAGAGTAGCGCAGGCCCGAACCGGGCGTAAAGTCGGGAGCCCTCAGCGCCTGACCGGAAAACCGCCTCTCAGCCACAGCGCGAACGCGAGCAGCCCGAAGGCGACGAACAACCCCATGCCCACCGCCAGCGACACTGTGCTGCCCCACAGCAACGGCGCCAGCACGCCAGCGGTGAACGCGTTCAGCCCGAGCTGGAGGAAGGCCTGGCAGCTCGAAGCCAGGCCGCGCCGGGCCGGAAACAGGTCGAGTGCGAGCAGGCTCAGGCTCGGGCTCACCAGCGCCAGCCCGAGGGTGAACAGCCCCACCGGCAGCACCGACTGCGGCACCCCGGCCGGCAGCAGCACGGCCACGCCGAAGTTGAGCGCGGCGGCACCGACCATCACCGCAAAGCCGACGCCGATCGTGCGCCGCGGCGACCAGCGCCCGGCCATGCGCTCGGACAGCATCGAACCGATCATCATCCCCCCGACGCTGGGCACGAACAGCCACGCGAAGCCCGTTTCCGACAGCTGCAGATGCTCCAGGACGAAGACCGGCGCCGACATCAGGTAGATGAAGAAGCCGTTGAAGTTGACCGCCGCGACCACCGCCAGCAGCAGGAACGCGGGGTGGCCGAGGACGCTCGCATAGCCGCGCAGCAGCGACGCCGGGTGCAGCGCCTGGCGCGCGCCAGGGTCGAGCGTTTCGGGCAGGTAGCGCCAGGTCAGCCAGGCGAGGCCGGCACCGAACGCGGCGAGGAACAGGAAGATCGCACGCCATCCGGCCAGCGCCAGCAGGGCCGCGCCGAGCAGCGGCGCCACCGCCGGGGCGAGGCCGAAAATCATCATCACCCGCGCCATCAGGCGCTGCGCCTGGGCGCCGTCGTGGAGGTCGCGGATCACCGCGCGCCCGACCACCATCCCGGCACCGCCGCTCATGCCCTGCAGGGCGCGCCCCGCCCACAGCCACTCGATCGTCGGCGCCAGCGCGCACGCCAGCGAGGCCAGGGCGAACACCGCGGTCGCGGCGAGCAGCACCCGGCGCCGGCCGAAACGGTCGGCCAGCGCCCCGTGCCACAACACCATCAGCGCCAGCATCGCCATGAACACGGTCAGGGTCTGCTGCACCTCGATCTGGCTGGCGCCCAGCTCGGCGCGGATATGGGGGAAGGCCGGCAGGTAGGTGTCGACCGCGAACGGGCCGATCGCGGCCAGCGCCGCGAGCAAGGCGGCCAGCCGCACGGGAATCGGGCTTGGAGTCACGGCAATGGCATCAGGGAGTCGGAGTCAGGGAGCTGAAATCAGGGAGTTGGAGTCGGCGCGGCCGGCGCGGAGTCGCTGCGGTCGGCCCGCAACGGGCGGGCGGCAGTGGGTATCCGTGGCGGGGATCAGCGGGCATCGAGGCTGCGCCGGTACTGGACCGCCTCGGCGACCTGGGCCGCGCCGGGGCGCTCGCACCCGGACAGATCGGCCAGCGTGCGCGCCACCCGAAGGACGCGATGATACGCCCTCGCCGACAGCGCGAGCTGTTTCATCGCCTGGCGCAGCAGGGCCTCGCCGCGGTCATCGGGGGTGCAGTGGCGCACCACCTCGGCCGGCCCCAGGTGCGCGTTCGGCCCGCCCTGGCGGGCAAGCTGGCGCTCCCGCGCCGCCTGCACCCGCGCCCGCACCACCGCCGAGCGTTCCCCCGCCGGACTGCCGAGCAGGGCCTCGGTGTCGATCGCCGGCACTTCGACGGTGAGATCGATGCGGTCGAGCAAGGGCCCGGACAATCGCCCCCGGTAGCGCGCGACCTGATCGGGCGTGCACCGGCAGGCCCGGCGCGGGTCGCCGGCATGGCCGCAGGGGCAGGGATTCATCGCCGCGACGAGCTGGAAGCGGGCCGGGAACTCGGCCCGCCGGCGCGCCCGCGACACGGTGACCGTGCCGCTTTCGAGCGGCTCGCGCAGCGCCTCGAGGACGCGGCGGTCGAACTCGGGCAGCTCGTCGAGGAACAGCACGCCGTGATGGGCGAGCGAGATTTCTCCGGGGCGGGGAATCGCCCCGCCACCGACCAGCGCCGCCGCCGAAGCCGAGTGGTGGGGGGCGCGAAACGGCCGCCGCCCCCAGTCGCGGGGGTCGAAACCGCCCTCGATGGAAGCGAGCGCTGCCGCCTCCAGGGCCTCGTCCTCGCCCATCGGCGGCAGCACCCCGGCCAGGCGCTGGGCGAGCATCGACTTGCCGGTGCCGGGCGGGCCGAACAGCAGCAGCGAATGCGCCCCGGCCGCCGCCACTTCGAGCGCGCGCCGCGCCTGCAGCTGGCCGCGCACCTCGGCGAGATCGGGCACCGCGCGGCCGCCCTCGGCCGCGGGTGCGGCGGGTGGCTGCGGTTCGAGCGCGGTGTGAGCATTCAGGTGGGCGCATACGGCGAGCAGGCTCGCCGCCGGCAGCACCGTCGTGCGCCGCGCGAGCACGGCCTCGGCCGCATTGCCGGGCGGCAGCACCAGCGCGCGCTGCTCCCGCCCGGCCGCGAGCGCCGCCGCCAGCACGCCGCGCACCGGGCGCAGCGCGCCGTTGAGCGACAGCTCGCCGCAGAACTCGAGCGCCTCGAGCCGCTCCGCCGCAACCTGGCCGGAGGCGACGAGAATCCCCACCGCAATCGCCAGATCGAAGCGTCCGCCTTCCTTGGGCAGGTCGGCCGGCGCCAGGTTGACGGTGATGCGGCGCTGGGGAAATTCGAACTGGGAGGACAGGATCGCCGCCCGCACCCGGTCACGCGCTTCGCGCACCTCGGTGTCGGGCAGGCCGACCAGACTGAACGCGGGCAGGCCGTTGGCGAGATGGACTTCGACCGCGACCTCGGGCGCATCGAGGCCATCGAGGGCGCGGGCGCGCACGAGCGCAAGCGACATCGGCTTCTCCGGACTGGACGGACGCCCAGTCTAGCGAACACGCCGACAATGACAAAAGATTATTCCGGAAAAGTTCCCGGGGAAGTCGACAGGACGCGACTTCAGCCCTTGTCGCGGCCGCCGGCGGCGAGCCGGGCTTCGAGTTCGGCGACGCGCGCCTCCAGCTCGGCGAGCTTGACCCGCGCCTGGGCAAGGACTTCGCGCTGCACCTCGAACTCCTCGCGCGTCACCAGATCGAGCTTGCCGAAGGCGCTGCCGAGCAAGGCCCTGGCGTTCTTCTCGATGTCGCGCACCGGGCTGTTGGCGGCGAGCTCGGAAAGCTTGGCGCCGAGTTCATCGAAGATGCGGGGAGTGCTCATGATGGCGTGCGATGAAGGGTTGGAGATGCGGCGAAGTCTAGCACGGCCGCTACCTCCCGCCGGAAGCGGGCACGGTGGGCAGAAGCACATGCACCGCATTGGTGCAAACCGGGCCGAATCCGTGCATTCCTCAGCGCCCTCACATCGCCGCACTCCGCTCCAGCGCCCTCTGGCCGCCTTATTCCCTTGACGATGCAAGGCTTTTGAAAACCTGGCACGCGATCTGCTTAGGAACAGGCGTGAAAACCCCGCGCCCTTCTCAGGAGACCACCATGCGCTTACCTCTTGCCGCTGCCGCCCTCGCCGCCGCCCTTCCCGTCGCCGGCTCCGCTTACGCCGAAGACGGTCCGTTCAGCGCCAACATCGCCCTGGTCTCCGACTACGCCTTCCGCGGCATCAGCCAGACCGACGAGCGCCCGGCGCTGCAGGGCGGCTTCGACTACGCCCATGCCAGCGGCCTCTACGCCGGCGTGTGGGGGTCGAACGTGTCCTGGCTGGCCGATGCCGCCGACGACGTCCGCAACAGCCTGGAAGTGGACCTCTACGCCGGCTACGCCGGCGAGGCCGGCGCCATCGGCTACGACGTCGGCCTGCTGCAGTACTACTACCCGGGCAGCTACGGTCCGCTCTACCGCGCCGGCGCGGAAAAGCCGCACACCCTGGAGGCCTACCTCGGGCTGTCGTGGGAGTTACTGAGCTTCAAGTATTCCCACAGCCTCACCGACCTGTTCGGCTACACCGACTCCGACGGCTCGCAGTACTACGAGCTCGGCGCCGAACACGACCTGGGCAGCGGCTTCATCCTCACCGCCCACGCCGGCTACAGCGACATCCGCGGCCAGGACAACTATACCGACTGGAAGGTCGGGGTAAACAAGGAGTACGGCGGCTTCGACTTCGGCCTGCACTACGTCAACACCGACCTCAACGGCGTGGACGAGGCCGAGGAGCGCGTCGTCTTCTCGATCGCCAGGTCCTTCTGATCCGCCCGAACGCACTGGAGAACCACCATGAAATTCATCGCCGCCATCATCAAGCCCTTCAAGCTCGACGAAGTGCGTGAAGCACTGTCGGCCATCGGCGTGCAGGGCATCACCGTCACCGAAGTCAAGGGCTTCGGCCGCCAGAAGGGGCACACCGAGCTCTATCGCGGCGCCGAGTACGTCGTCGACTTCCTGCCCAAGGTCAAGATCGAGGCCGCCGTCACCGACGACATCCTCGAACAGGCGATCGAGGCGATCGAGAAATCCGCCGCCACCGGCAAGATCGGCGACGGCAAGATCTTCGTCTTCGAGCTCGAACAGGCGATCCGCATCCGCACCGGCGAGACCGGCCCGGACGCGCTGTAAGGGAGGCCCCACCATGAAGAAGAAACTGTTCACGCTGCTGCCGGCCGCGCTCGCCGCCGGGCTCGCCGGCAGCGCCTTCGCCCAGGAGGCGGCGGCCGTCGCCGCCGAAGCCGCCACCGCGGCGGTGCACAAGGGCGACGTCGCCTGGATCATGACCGCCACCCTGCTCGTGCTGATGATGGCCCTGCCCGGCCTGGCGCTGTTCTACGGCGGCATGGTGCGCTCGAAGAACATGCTGTCGGTGCTGATGCAGGTCACCGTGGTGTTCTCACTGAACGCGGTGCTGTGGCTGTTCTACGGCTACAGCCTGGCATTCACCGAAGGCAACGCGCTGATCGGCTCGTTCGACAAGCTGTTCCTGTCCGGGGTCGGCATCGATTCGCTGGCCGACACCTTCACCGATACGGTGAAGCTGCCCGAGTTCGCCTTCATCGCCTTCCAGGCCACCTTCGCCGGCATCACCGGGGCGCTGATCGTCGGCGCCTTCGCCGAGCGGATGAGGTTCTCCGCGGTGCTGATCTTCTCGGTGATCTGGTTCACCCTGTGCTACCTGCCGATCTGCCACATGGTGTGGGGGCCGGGCGGCTACCTGCTCGAGGACGGCGCGCTCGACTTCGCCGGCGGCACCGTGGTGCACATCAACGCCGGCATCGCCGGCCTGGTGGGCGCCTACCTGGTGGGCAGGCGGATCGGCTTCGGCCGCGAATCGATGGCGCCGCACAGCCTGACCCTGACCATGGTCGGCGCCTCGCTGCTGTGGGTGGGCTGGTTCGGCTTCAACGCCGGCTCCAACCTCGAAGCCACCGCCGGCGCTGCGCTCGCCTTCATCAACACTCTCGCCGCCACCGCCGCCGCGGTGCTGGCGTGGTCGATCGGCGAGGCCCTGTTCAAGGGCAAGCCGTCGATGCTGGGCGCGGCCTCGGGCGCGGTCGCCGGGCTGGTGGCGATCACTCCGGCCTGCGGCTCGGTCGGCCCGATCGGCGCCGTCGTCATCGGCCTGCTGTCGGGCTTCGTCTGCCTGTGGGGAGTCAATGGCCTCAAGCGCATGCTCGGCGCCGACGACGCCCTCGACGTGTTCGGCGTGCATGGCGTGGGCGGCATTCTCGGTGCGGTCCTCACCGGGGTATTCACCGCCCCTGGCCTGGGCGGCACCGGCGGCGAGGACTTCTCGATCGCCAGCCAGGTGTGGATCCAGACCTGGAGCGTGATCGTCACCGTCGTGTGGTCGGCGGTGGTCGCCTTCGTCGCCTACAAGATCGCCGACCTCCTCGTTGGCCTGCGCGTGCCGGAAGACGAAGAACGCGAAGGGCTCGACATCACCGCCCACGGCGAATCGGCCTACCGTCTCTGAGCCTGTCGGGTAGCGCACGCCTTGGCGTGCGCTACCGTCCCGGAGCCTGCGCCGAAACCTCGGCGCGGGCGATCAGCGCCAGCGGTAGTGCACCGAGACGCCGACGAAAGTGACGTTCTGGCGCTCGTCCTGCTCGAGCGTCGTGCCGTCCGCATACTGATAGACCGCCCACAGCCAGTCGTTGGTGCGCCAGCGCTCATGCACCGCGTCGATGCGCAGCGCCAGGTCGCGTTTCATCTCGTACTCGGCGAACAGCTTGAACGTCTTCAGCGTGTATTCCACATCGGGCAGGACGGCGGTGGCGGTCGGCGTCCCGCTCAGCCCGTAGTTGGAGCGGTCGCGCGAGTACTGGAGGTCGCCGCCGAATTTCCAGCGCTCGCCCCGGCTTCCGCGCAGGCCGACGCCGAACGCCCGGGTGCGCTGCGCGACATCAGCGGACCAGCCAACCCCGCCGGCGACCGTGTCGTTGTCGATCCGCACCGACTCCCGCGAGGCCCACGCCAGCGCCTGCCAGGCGTCGTTGAAGCGGTACGCAGCGTCGATCGACCAGAACGTGGCGCGACCATCGTCGAGGCCGAGGTAGGCGCTGCGGTAGTCGTCGCGCGAAAGATCGCCCATGAATTGCACCGACAAGGCCTCGAGCGGCTCCCAGTCGAGCTTCAGGCGCAGCTTGTCGCGTTCCCGGTCGGCCAGGTGCAAAGGTGCGACCGGTCCGGTGGCGGGAACCACGTCGGCCTGAAAACGCGACCCTTCGCGGTCACTCTTCACCGCGGCAATCGAGCCGTTCAAGGTCTCGGACAGCGCGCGGCGCAGTTCCAGGCGGTAGGCGGTCTCCTGCGTCTGTTCGCGATAAGTCACCTGCCGCACCGGAACGACGGTGCGATCCCGCTCTTCATGGTCGACCCCGCCGACGACGCGGAAACCGGCGGGCAGCAGGTAGTTCGCCTCGAGCTTGCCGACTTTCGACTGGAGAGAGCGCGGCTCGTTGAAAGCGTTGACCGTACCCGGGGTGGCGTTCGGAAAGTACTGCCGCACCGGCGTCTTGTCGTCACGATCTTCGTACTTGAAGTTCGCCAGCAGCGACAGCTTGCTGAACGGGCGCGCGCTGAGACCGGCCTGGATCAGGGTGGTGTCGACACGGCCGTCGAGATCGGCTCGCCCCGGCACCGATGCGACCACGAAGCGGTCGTCCTGCGTCGCCATTCCGCGTGCGAGCTTGAAGTTGGCGCGCGTCGTCGGAGTGAAGCTGTAGCCGCCGCTCAGGTAGAGCTGATGGGCCTGGTTGTCCGGCGGCAAGGCGATCGGGCTCAAGTTGTTGGCGACGTTGCCGGCCGCGAAGGGGAAGACCGTCAGCGCACGCTTGTCGTTTTCGAAGAAGGAGCCGTAGTACCCGCCCGACAGCTGCAGTTTGTTTCCGGTGTAGCCGAGAATCACGTCGAGCTGGCGCATCGTGTGGTCGATCGGCTCGGCGAGGAACTGACGCTGATCGAAGCGCCCACGACCGAACAGACGGTCGCCTTGCTTGCTCTCGTTCTTGAACCGGACCTGGATATCGAGCCCGCTGCCGAGGAACTTCTGCCCTCCCAGCGTGACGCCCTCGCGCTCGGTCTTGAGCCGGGTGTCGAAGCCCGCCCCCGCCGCGACCGGCGTCACCGTCTGCACATCGTGGCCGATACCGAGCAGGCCGGTATCGACCTCATACTGCGAATAGCGCGGCGTCTTGGCGTACTCGATCGAGTAGCGCCAGTCGCCCTGGCGCTCGCGCTCGAAACGCAGCTCGCGGCTTTCCAGCCCGAGGTTGCGAGCATCGAAACGCAGCCAGGTGCCCGAAGCGTCGTCGCGGCCGACGAACTCGATGTTGCCGATGCCGTACAGTCCGGAGGCCTTCAACCCGCTGTACTGGCCGAAGCGGATCGCGTCGTCGCTGAGATGGCCGGCGCCGAATTCGAGCGTGCTCTCCGGGCGGACGAGGCGGAACACTTCGTCGTCCTCCTGCGCGAGGGCGGGACCGAAGGCCGCAGCCATCGAGGCCGCGAGCACACCGAGGCTTGCGCCACGAAAACCGTTCGTCTTGCTCATGATCGTCCTCCCCGTTTCAACGGCGCAAGCCGCGGCCATCCGCCGTCGATGGATTGTTGGAACCATGGATCTGGGTATGGCAATTGGTGCAGCCGCGGGCGAGGGCGAAGGCCGAGTTGCCGGTGGTGGTGGGCACCGTGCCCTGGTGCGTGCTCGGCTCGTGGCACTGCTGACACAGGAACGGCGAGCGCTGCTTGAGCAGGTTGTCGTTCATCGTGCCGTGCGGGTTGTGGCAGATCGAGCAGTCTTCGGTGACCGGCTGGTGGCTGCGCACGAACGGCCCGCGCTTCTCCATATGGCAGCTGTAGCAGGTGTCGACGACGCTGTCCCGCACCATCATCTTCTCGCCCGCAGTGCCGTGCGGATTGTGGCAGTCGGAACAGGCGACCTTGCCTTCCTTGATCGGATGGCGCGACGGGCGGTCGATCTGCGCGCGTTGTTCCTTGTGGCACGCAAAGCACACCTCCGCCTGCGCCTGCTTGTCGCGGACCTTGTCGTGCTGCGCATGCACTTCATGGCAGGAAGTACAGGCGACATCGCGCGCGGCGTGCAGATTGGTCTGCCAGTGGGTCCGCTTGCCGCCCTGGTGGCAGCTCAGACAGGCCTGGTTGCGCTGTTCGACGGGTGTTTTCGAGTGCTCGACGAAGTTGATGTCCGGCTTCGGCCGCTCGACCACGCCTTCCGGCTTGTTGATGTGGGTCGGGCTCTCGCCGTGACAGCTCGTACAGCTCGGCGTGCGGCCGTCGGCGACGGTGCCGTGCTTGGTCTTGCCGATCGACAGCACCGGCTTCTCCTCGCCTTCGTCATGACAGCGGGTACACACCGCGTCCCCGGCACGGACGATATCTTTCCTTTCGTCCGCATTTTCCCGGGCCCACGCCCGGCCTCCACCGAGCAGGGCGACGCTCAGCAGCGCAAGCGAAATCCAGCGCCAAAGGTTCTTCGACCCGACTTTCATGTGTGTGCCCCCCTTTGAATGCGTCCTTCCCCTGGCCGGCTTGCCCGACCCACTTGCCGAGGCATCCCGGCCGGCAACCGTTTTAATGTACATGTCATTTTCCCGCAAACTCGATTTCCTGCGGACCAGGCCCCTCGGGCTCCTGGTGGGCGATGCCGAAATGACAATCGATGCAGGTCAGGTTTTCGCGCTGCGCGCGGGCGTGCCGCGTCTGCGCACGCTCGCTCTGCAGTTCGGGAGCCATCGCGCGCTCGGTGTGGCAGCTGCGGCATTCGCGCGAATCGTGGCGCTTCATGCTCGCCCACACCCGCATCGCAAGCTCATGCCGATGGGCCTCGAACTTTTCCGCAGTGTCGATCTTGCCGGTGAGCTTGGCCCACAGCTCGCCGCTCGCCTGCACCTTGCGGATCAGCATCGGAATCGTTTCGCGTGGGACGTGGCAGTCGGCGCACACCGCCCTCACCCCGGATGCGCTGCGGTCGTGCACCGAATCCCGGTACTCGGCATAGACGTTGTCGCGCATCTCGTGGCAGCCGATGCAGAACGCCTCGGTGTTGGTCCATCGCAGGCCGGCGATCGCTCCGCCGCCGAGGACGAGTGTCGCCAGAGCCCCGGCCGCGAGCAGCAGCCAGGGCGACCGACGGCGCAGCCTGTCGCTGATTGTCATGAAAACCTCCCCCGGCCCGGCTCCCTCGGCCGCTGCCCGTCAGAGCGAAAGGATCCACCGCACGACGTTGCCGACCGCTTCCGGGTCCTTGGTCTTGAGCGTCTCGTGCTCTTCTTCCTTGCCGTCGACCTCGACCTTGCTCGGCACGGTGACGTGCTGGACGAGCGTTTCCTCCGCCGCCGGGTCGCCCCTGTATTTGGCTGCGATCTCCTTGTAGGACGGGCCGTCCTTCTTCTTGTCGAGCGCATGGCAGGTCAGGCACTTGCTCTTGCGCACGAGGGCATTGGCGGCGGCGGCATCGACTTCGGCGACGGCGGACGGGCTCGTCGCAGCGGCGGCAAGGATGGCTGCGATCATGCAAAGGCGCTTCATTTCACCCCTCCGGAAACATCGACCGTGCATCGGGCAGCCCGCCCGGCCTGTCCGGCCGGCGCCGGGCGAAACACTGGGGGTTGGGCCAAAGGTGAAGCGATCAGCATCGCGGACGTGCCTGCGGCCATGGCGCCGCGGGCGTCCTGTTCTTTTATCGGGTATTCCGCTGGCAGCACCGCTGGCGAATCGACGCTGCAATACGGTTTCTACAAAACCACCATAGAACATTGATGGCCGACATAAAAATTCGTCATGTCATTTTCAGGCGGCACCCACCACTACGGTGGCATTGGCACGGCAAGCTTGCGACCGCGGCACCGCGCAGTGTTTGCGGCTATAACGTCGGCATCTGTTCAAAATTTCATCGCATCCCAATGGAAAATCTGCCTCCCGCCGGCTACGCCCGCCGCATCCTGCTCGCCGTCACCGGCCTGTCGCCCCAGATCGTCACCGAAACGCTGTACGCGCTGGCCGTCGATGCAAAGCCCGCCTTCGTTCCCACCGAAATCCATCTGATCACCACCGCCGAAGGCGCGGAGCGCGCACGGCTCGCCCTGCTGTCGGACAAGCTCGGCTGGTTCCACCGCCTGCGCCACGATTACGCGCTGCCCGAGATCACCTTCGACGCCCACCACATCCACATCCTGCACGACGCTGCCGGCCAGCCGCTCGCCGACATCCGCAGCCCGGCCGACAATCTCGCCTGCGCCGATTTCATCACCGAAAAGGTGCGCACCTTCACCGCCGCCCCCGACACCGCACTCCACGTCTCGATTGCGGGCGGGCGCAAGACGATGGGCTTCTTCCTCGGCTATGCGCTATCGCTGTTCGGCCGCGCGCAGGACCGCCTGTCGCATGTACTGGTCTCCCAGCCGTTCGAGAGTTCCTGGTCTTTCTTCTACCCTACGCCCTATGAACACATCATCGAAACCGCAGACAAGCGGCTCGCCGATGCGCGCGACGCACGCCTGTCGCTGGCCGAGATCCCCTTCGTCAGCCTGCGCCACGGCCTGCCCACCGCGCTGCTCGACGGCAGCGCCGGCTTCGAGGCCGCGGTCGACGCTGCGCGCGCCACGCTCGGTCCGGCACGACTCGAACTCGACCTGCCCGCACGCACCGTCACCGCCGCGGGCCAGACCTTTCGCCTGCCACCGGCCGAACTCGCCCTGCTCGCCGTATTTGCGCGACGGGCACGGGAGAATGAACCGGCGCTGTCCGCCCCGCACAAGGAAGTGCCGGACGCAGCCTGGGCCGAACGCTACCTGCACGAACTGCACGCCATCGTCGGCCCGATGGGCGACTCCGCATCAGCGGAACACGCCTTGCGCGACGGCATGGACGGCAGCTATTTCTCGTCACGACTATCGAAGCTGCGTCGCACGCTCAAGCGTGAACTCGGACCGGCCGCCGGACCGTATCTGATCGAGGACGGCGGCGGCAGGCCGCATCGGTACCGGTTGGCATTGGCGCCGGATGCCGTGCGAATGGTCGGCCCGGGGCGCCTCGCAAGCTTGCGATGAGCGGGAATAAAATTCCGTTGGCCTAGAATGCGGTAAAGCAGACGAATATCACCGATCGATCGGCAGGCTCGCTTCGCACGGGACTCGCCATTCGGGCCGACAAACCAGGGACGAACGATGATCAAGAAAACCTACCACCTCCGACTGGCCACCCCTGCCTTTCTGGGCGACGCCGATCAGCATGGAGCCTGGCGCACACCGCCGCTGAAGGCACTGATCCGCGAATGGTGGCGGATCGCGGTCGCCCCCGGGCTGCGGTACGACCCGCACGCGCTCAAGCAGCACGAGACCGCATTGTTCGGCACCGCGGCCGACGAAGCCGGCGGCGACAACCGCCGCAGCCGGATCCGGCTCGCGCTGGCGCACTGGAACGAAGGCACGCTCACCGACTGGAGCAAGGTCAACCCGGCCATCAACGGCAAACCCGGACAAGACCCGAAGGTCCGGCACAACGAGGTCGACTTCGCCGGCGGCATGGTCGGCAGTCAGCTGTACCTGGGCTACGGCCCCCTGATACTCGAGAAGGGCAACCCGAACACCCGCCTGAAGAAAAACGCTGCCCTGCAGGCCGACGAAACCAACCAGCTCCGGCTTGCGCTTCCCGAAACCGATCTGGCCGCACTCGCGCGCGCGATCACCCTGGCCCACTGGTTCGGCACCGTCGGCGGGCGCAGCCGCAACGGCTGGGGTTCGCTGCTATGGACCGCCGCTGAAGGGACCGCACCGCTCGATACGCTGTCCCGCAGCGCGCTCGAACAAACCGGCTGCACCCGCGGGCTGGGGGACTGCCTGGCGCTGGACTGGCCCCACGCCATCGGCAGCGACGCCCAGGGGGTCCTGGTGTGGCGCAGCCGTGAAGCCTTCACGACCTGGCGCGAAGCCATGAAATTCCTTGCCCAGATCAAGATCGGCTTCCGGACCGATCTCGGGTTCGACACGGGCAGGAACAGCCCCCGTATCGAAGCGCGCCATGTGCTGGCCTATCCCGTCACCAATCATTCCGTGCGGGACTGGGGGAACAACGCCCGCCTCGCCAACACCCTGCGCTTCAAGCTGCACAGGGACACCGACGGCCGCCTGCGCGCATTGATCTACCACACCCCCTGCAAGCCGACCCTGCCCCACCCCAGCGTCGACCTGCTCGACACCTGGCGGCGGGCGCACCGCTTCCTCGACGCACGCCCCGAACTCGCCCGCCTCGCCTGACCCGGAACCGCCATGACCGACACCTCGCAAAACATCTGGCTCGCCAAGCTGGCCGCCTGGACCCACGATCCTGCCGAAAAGGCCCTGGTGCTGCTGCGCGACCCGGCCGGCCACGAAGGCGGCACCGTGCGCGCGCTCCAACGCGCCCTCTTTCCCAACGGCCTGCCCAAGCCGCTCGCCGCCCACGTCAAACGCGCCGACCACTGGGCCAGCGCCGCCGACCGGCCGCAGTTTCCGCGCAGCGACAAGGACGGGCGCTACGCCGCATGGACGCAGGTCCGCTTCGACCAGCAGCCGGTGCTGATCCACCCGCTCTCGGGCACCCGGTTCGACCTGAAAACGCTCGACATTGGTGCGGCCCAGATTCGCAGCCTCTCCACCGATCATTTCCAGCAGCTCATCGAACGCAACGCCGACGGCCGGCCCGACGCCCGCCGCACCGCCCTCGCCTTCTGGCGCTTCGGCCCCGAGCTCGGCGCGGATGCGCTGCGCGCCCTGTGGCAACTGCTGCCGGCCGACACCCGCATCCCCGACCACACCATCTGGACGCATCTGGACCTGTCGGCCGCCTTCGCCTCGTCCTTCGCCGCCGATGCTGACCCCAACCCGGCGCTGCTCTCGATCGCCTTCGGCCCGGTGCAGGATTTCATCGCCCAGGCCCGCACCACCTCCGACCTGTGGGCCGGCTCACACCTGCTGTCGCGCATCGCATGGGAAGGCCTGAAGGTCCTCTGCGCGCGGCTCGGCCCGGACGCGGTGATCTTCCCGCAGCTGCGTGGCGTACCGCTGGTCGACCTGTGGCTGCGCGACGAGATGGGCGTCAACGCCAAGCGTTTCCTGGACTGCGAATGGACCGGGCAGCGCACCGACGCCAACCCGCTGTTCGCCGCCGCCCTACCCAACAAGCTGGTCGCCATCGTCCCCGCCGGCCAGGCACAAGAACTGGCCGAGGCGGTCACCCGCGCGGTGCGCGACTTCGTGCGCGGCACCGCCCAAGGGATGCTCGCCGATCTGCTCGAGGCCGCCGGCATCGCCAACCACCCCGAGCTGCCCTGCCACGCCCAACTTGCCGCCCAGCTCGACGGCTTTCCGGAGGTCCATTGGGCCGCCGTGCCCTTCGCCCCGCTGGTGAAGGAAGGCGACGGGGCCCCGGACACGACCGAGCTGGCCAAAGCCGGCGCGCCCTTCTTCGGCGAGGGCGGCTTTCTCGCCGGCCCCGCCTGGCAGCGCCTGCAAAAACCGCTCGAGCTCGAAGGCACGCGCTTCTATCGCCCCAACGCCGGCGTCCTCTACCCTGCGCTCTACGCGCTGCTCGACCGCGTCGCCGCCAGCGCCAAGAGCGTGCGCACGGCCCCCCAGCGCCCCAACGGCGGCGAGCAGGGATATCGCTGCGACCTCACCGGCGAAGCCGAATGGCTCACCCATGACCGCGCCCACCTCGCCATCCCCAAGGGCGAACGCAAGAACGTCGACACCCTGTGGAACCGCGCCATCAACCAGCGCCCCAGCCTCAGCCGCAAGGACGAGCACCTCTCCGCACTCGCCATGCTCAAGCGCATGTGGCCGCGCCGGTTCGTCGAACACGAGCTGGGCAAGTGCGACATCGACGTGCGCCGCTTCGTGGTGTCCACCCACACCCTGGCGGTATCGACCTCGCTGGAACGCTGGCTGGAACAAGGCGCCCCCATGGGCCGGATCGGCGAACAATTGCTTGCCAAGGCAAAGGCGGAAGCCATCGACGCCGCCGCGCTTCCGCGCAGGCTGATGAAGCGGCTTTTTGCCGGCCCATACAGCGACAAACAGCGTGAGCTCGCCCGCCTGCTTCCCGCGCTGATGGAGGCTGGCAGCAGCCTCAAGGACGATCCCGAAGCGGAAAACCGTCATGAACGCGATGTGCGTGCCCTCCTCGACGACAAACCCGAAGCCTATTACGCCCTCATCCTGCTCGACGGCGACAGGATGGGCGCGTGGATTTCCGGCGGCAGCGAAGCTCATCAGCTGCCCACCCGCGACACCTTCCACCCGCAGATCCGCGAGCGGATGAAGGCCCACTTCACCGGTCCCGAGCACGTGGCCTATCTGGACGCCGCACGCGCCGTCTCCCCCAGCCGCCACATGGCGATTTCCAGCGCGCTCAACAGCTTCGCCCTCACCCTGGCACAGGACATCGTGGAAAATCGTTGCAAGGGCAAGCTGATCTACGCCGGTGGCGACGACGTGATGGCGCTCGTGGCGGTCGACGATCTGCTCGCCTGCCTCACCCTGCTGCGTGCCGCCTACGGCGGCTTGCCGATCCCCGACGCGCTCGGCCGCACGCTCGGGCTCGACCCAGAGGTCGAACTGCGCAGCCTGCGGCTGGGTGGCGGACATGCACTGCTCGACGGCAAACTGCTGCGTCTGATGGGCGAACACGCCACCGCCAGCGCCGGCGCCGTCATCGCCCACCACAGCGCGCCGCTCGGCGCCGTGCTGCGCACCCTGCGCGAAGCCGAAAAGCGCGCCAAGGGCAAGGGCGGGCGCGACGCCTTCGCCATCACCTTGCTCAAGCGCGGCGGTGGCGCCACCGAACTCACCCTGCCCTGGCGGCTGGACAATCCGGAACCCGCCGCGCGCACCGGACAGCCCGCCCCCGAAGACAAGTCCTCCGGGCCGGACCTGAACCACTCCCCGATGGGCGTGCTGGCCGGGCTCACCACCCTGTTCGCCGGCGACGACACATCGCGCAAGGCCGCCTATGTCACCCAGGGCTGGATGCCGCACTTGCCCGCCCAGATGGACAAGACCGCACTCCACGAACTGCTGGCACGCAACCTCGCGCATCGCTTCAAACGGCAAGGGGCATCCGACGCACAAGGTAATGAACAGGGTGACAAGCTTGCGACCCTCGCCCTGCACCCCCGGCTGACCGATACTGACCCGGCCGAAGTGATCACCGATGTGCTCGCCGTAGCTGAATTTCTCGCCCGCGAAAGCCGCGCCTTCAAGAACCGGCCGACCCTCCAGGAACGTTGACCATGCACACTCCCGCCGACGCCCTGCTGATCGAGCCCCTGGACGTGCTCATCCTGCGCGGCAACAAGCTCTTTGCCGACGCCGGCAGCCACGGCGAGGCGCTGATGCCCCCCTGGCCCTCGGTGGCCGCGGGCGCCGTACGCAGCCGCATGCTCGCCGATGCCGGCATCGACCCGGCCGCATTCGCCCGCGGTGAAGCCCGCCTCGACGCCGCGCTCACTAGCTGCCTGGGCAGCGTGGCCAAACCCGGCACCTTCCGCATCGCGCATTTCGGCCTTGCCCGCAATACAGGCAGCGATCAGGCCCCCCGGTTCGAAGCGTTGCTGCCACTGCCGGCCGACCTCAGCATCGACCAGGCCGAATGCGCCACAGCACTGCAGCCCACCACACTGAACACGGCGCTATCGAGCAGTTACCCACTGCCGCAAGTCCCTACCCTGCGCCAGTCAGAAGCCGGCAAACCCAAGGGCGGCCTCTGGCTCACGGCCGCGGGGATCGCCGCCTGGCAAAAAGGGGCACCGCTCGACGCGCAGCAAGGCCACTGGGTGCCCTCATCCGCACTCTGGAAACTGGACAGCCGGCTGGGCATCGCGTTGCAGGCCGGCCTCAACACCGTGGTCGAAGGCCAGCTCTACACCAGCGAGGCCGTTGCCCTCCGGAACAAAGTCGCCCTGCTCGTGCACGTGCGGGGTGCCGCGGGCCGACTGCCGAAAGGCGGTCTGCTGCGCTTCGGCGGAGACGGCCACGCCGCCCGCATCCAGCCCACCGACTGCGCCCTGCCCACACCCAACACGACCGCACTCGGCGGCCAGCGCCGCTTCCGGCTCCTGCTCACCAGCCCCGGCCTGTTCCCGGATGGCTGGCGCCTGCCCGGAATGGACAGCGAAGGCCGGTGGCACTTCCACGGCGCCTCGGCCCGTCTGGCCTGCGCCGCGCTGCCGCGGCTGGAGACGCTCTCCGGCTGGGACCTCGCCCGCCGCCAGCCCAAACTGGCGCTGCGTGCCGTCCCCACCGGCAGCGTCTATTGGCTGGACGATTTCCAGGGCGACCCGGCCGCGCTCGATGCCCTGCAGCGCGATGGTCTGCCCCAGCCCGACGCCACCCGCCGTGCCGAAGGCTTCAACGCCTGCCTGCTCGCACACTGGAACTGAGGAGACACCATGTACGCCTACAAGCTCGAAACGGTCGTTCCCCCCGATCACCGCGTGTCGATCACGCTGCCGGAAAGCTTCCCGGCGGGCGAAGCCGAAATCATCTTTCCGGCGACGGTCGAGGCACATGCCCTGCCGCGTCGGACTCTTTGAATCGCATCGAGGAAAACACATGTTCCAAGCCCACGCCGCCCTTTTCCTGTACGCCACCAGCCCGGTTCACATGGGCGCCGGCCAAGCCTTCGGCCTCATCGACAACCCCATCGCCCGCGAGCGCCATTGCGAGCATCCGGTGTTCCCGGGCTCCGGCCTCAAGGGCGCCATCCGCCACCGCTTCCATGCCCTGCCCGGCTGGCGCGAAGGGCAGAAAGGCGAACACCTGCTCGACCGCCTGTTCGGCCCCGAATCGCAGTCCGGCACGCTGCACGCCGGCGCGATCAGCCTGGGCGACGCCCAGCTCGTGGCCTTCCCGCTGCGCTCGGTGAAACAAGGCTATGTGTATGCCACCAGCGCCCATGCGCTCGCACGCACCGCGCGCCTGCTCGCCCAGCTCGGCATCGCCGGCATGCCCACCACGCCCGACGCCCCGGCTGCTGGAAAAGCCTGCGTGGCAAACGCCGAACTGCTCAGCGGCGACAAGCTGCATCTGGAAGCCTTCGAATACCACAACGACTCGACCCAGGCCGGCAAGCTCGCCGCAGTCGCCGACTGGCTGGCTGGCCACGCCTTGCCTACCGGCGAAGCCCACGCCTTTTTCCGCGACAAGTTCGCCCGCGACCTGGTGCTGCTCGCCGACGAGGACTTCAACTGGTTCAGCAAGAACGCCACCGTGGTGGAACCGCACGTGCGCATCGACGACGACACGGGTGCTGCCGCAAAAACCGGCCTTTTTTACACCGAGAACCTGCCCCCCGAGACGCTCATGCTCGGCAGCCTGATGGCCAGCCGCGAACGCAGTGGCAAGGGTGAGCTGGAGGCAGACGCGGTGCTTGCCCAGGTCACCGGCGCAATCGACGGCCAGCTGCTGCAGATCGGCGGCGACGCCACCACCGGACGCGGACTGGTCGCCGCACGCGTGCTCAAGCACGCCAGCCTCTGACAAGGGAGCCCCCATGAGCACACTCACCCTCAGGGACAAGAACGGCCCAGCCTCCACCAACGGCACTGGCGGCGGCAATGCGTCGGCCGCAGCGGTCACGCTCGAGCAACGGCGCGCACAGTTCGCGTGGCACTGCGCCCAGGAAGGCACCCAGGTCGCCGGCGACGAATACCGCAATCTCGCCAAGGCTGCACCGGCGTTGATCATGAACAACGGCCTGATGCAGACGCTCGCCTTTTATCAGGACAAGGGCAAGCCCCAGCACCTCGCCCTGGCCGCCCACCTGCGCCGCTGGATAATGCAGCGCGCCGGCGGTAACGGCCAGGACCCCGGCTTCCAGCCGATGATGGAAGCACTGCTGCGCGCCCAGCCCGGCCAATACCGTCAGGCCACCGACGAAGCCCTGCTGATCCTGCGCTGGATCCGCCAGTTCGCCGCCGCACTGTGAGGACGCCTTGATGACGCTCGCCCTGCCCGACTATCTCGGCAACAACGCCCGCTTCGACGACTGCCCGCCGGGGCACCGCTTCGGCCTGTATTTCGACGGCTGGACGGACAGTTTCGCACTCCCGCGGGACGGCAAGACCGGCCTGTTCCGCAAGGTCGCCAACGCACTGCCCACCCACAGCCGCGCAGCGCTCGATGCGCTCTGCCGGCGCCAGCGCACCCTGGCCGAAGGGCTGGGAGACGCCGTCTTCAGCCACCCGGCCCGCCTCACCGCCCCGCTCTCCACCGGGCTCGGTAACGAGCATCCGCTGGAAAACGGCTTCGCCTTCCTCACCCCGCACGGCCTGCCGTATCTGGCCGGCAGCGGCGTCAAGGGCGTGATCCGGCGCGCCGCCGAAGAGCTGGTCAGCGGCGAATGGGGCGACAGTGCGGGCTGGACCGAAGACGCGATCCGCATCCTGTTCGGCCCCGGCGAGGACGACCCCACGCGCGACACCCACGCCCGCCGTGGCGCGCTGATGTTCTGGGATCTCTTCTTCAGGCCCGCCGACGAACGCCAGCCGTTGCTCTCGGTCGAGATCATGACCCCGCATCACACCGACTACCTGCAAAAAAACAGCACTCCGCACGCCAACGGGCAGCCCAACCCCATCCCCTTCCTCGCCGTCGCTACGGGCTGCGAATGCACGCTCTACGTTCAATGCCACCCGGCGCTGATCCCGGCCGACGCGGCCGCGCTGCGCAACGACTGGCAAAACCTGCTCGCGGCCGCCATCGAGCACGCCGGCGACTGGCTGGGTTTCGGCGCCAAGACCGCCGTCGGCTATGGCCGGATCGGGATCGACCCCAAGGTGCAGGCCGCGAGAGCCGCCCGGCATGAGGCCGAAGCAGCGCAACGCCGCGCACAGGAAGCCGAAGCCGCACTCGCCGGCATGCCGCCCGACCAGCAATTGCTGAACCGTCTCGATGCCCGGCTTGCGAGTTTGCCGACCGATCCGCGCAAGGAAACCCCGATCCTTCAGCTCACGTCCGGCAAAGACTGGCTCCCGACGCTGGAACTCATCGACGCGCATGTCGCACCACTCGCAGACCTTGCCAAGCCCCGACGCGAAGCCCTGGCCAGCGAGATAAGGAAGCGGCTTGGCGCGCATTTCAAGGTTGAAGGCAAGGCCGACAAGGCCATGAAGGAACGGCTCGCGGCAGTGCGCGGAGGGTGAGCGCCATGACCGACATCGCCATCTTCGAAGCCACCTCCGGCCAGATCGACGTGCGTCTGGAGAAGGACACTGTCTGGCTGAGCCTGTCTCAACTCGTCGCACTCTTCGGTCGCGACAAGTCCGTCATTTCCCGGCACATCCGCAACGTGTTCGCCGATGGCGAGTTGGGCGCCGAGGCAGTTATTGCAAAATTTGCAACAACTGCCTCGGACGGCAAGGTGTACCAAGTCGAGCACTACAATCTCGACCTCATCATCTCCGTCGGCTACCGGGTCAAGTCGCGCGAGGGCATCCACTTCCGCCAATGGGCCAGCCGCATCCTCAAGGAGCACCTCACCCGCGGCTACACCCTCGACCGCCAGCGTCTCGAACACAACGCACGCGAGCTCGAGGCCGCGCTGCTGCTGGTGCGCCGCACGCTGTCGAATGCAGCGCTGGCGCACGACGCCGGCAGCGGCCTGGCCGAGATCGTGGTGCGCTACACGCAGACCTTCCTGTGGCTGCAGCGCTACGACGAAGGCTTGCTCACCGAGCCGCACGGCCACCCCGGCGGCGCACTGCCGCCGGTGGACGAAGCGCGCGCAGGCATCGCCGCACTCAAAGCCGACCTGATGGCCAAAGGCCAGGCCAGCGGACTGTTCGGCAACGAACGCGAGGACGGCCTCGCCGCCCTGCTCGGCAATCTCGACCAGACCGTGTTCGGCGAGCCGGCCTACCCCACGCTGGAATCCCGTGCCGCCCACCTGCTGTACTTCGTGGTCAAGAACCACCCGTTCTCCGACGGCAACAAGCGCATCGGCGCCTTCCTGTTCGCCGGTTTCCTGCACCGCAACGGCCGACTGTTCGGCGCCGACGGCAGCCCGGTGGTCAACGACGTCGGCCTCGCCGCGCTGTCACTGCTGGTCGCACAGTCGCGCCCGGACGAGAAGGACGTGCTGATCCGCCTGGTCATGAACATGCTCGCCGGAGAGCCCGCATGACCACCTTCTTCGTCACCCGCCACCCCGGCGCCATCGAATGGGCGCAGCGCAAGGGGCTGCACGTCGATCGGCAGATCACCCACCTGGACCCCGAGACGATCTTGCCCGGTGATACGGTGATCGGGATCCTGCCGGTACACCTTGCCGCCCAAGTCTGCGAGCGCGGCGCGCGCTATCTGAGCCTTGCGCTCGATCTTCCACCCGATGCGCGTGGGCGGGAACTTTCCGCCGACGAACTCGAGGCCTGCGGCGCGCGACTCGAAGCGTACGAGATCACCCGCGCCATCCGCTGAACCCGGCCACACAACCAGACCGCACCCACCACCACCGACTCGACGCCATGACCCGCCCTACCCGCCACCTCTGCATCGCCACCGGCCAGAACCTCGCCAACCTGATTCCATCACTGCAGCTCGGCGCCACCGAGGTCATGATCCTCGAGACGCCGGCGATGCGCGACGCCGCCACCAACCTCAAGCGTGCGCTCGAAGCCCGCGGGATCGCATGCACACGCATCGCATTCGACGACGCCACACCCGAAGCGATCCGTACCAGTGCCGAGGCCATCGCGATGGAACTCGGTACCGAACCCCTGGTGTTCAACGCCACCGGCGGCCACAAGCTGATGACGCTGGCACTGGCCGGAAACCTGGAAGCGCTCGCCGACGACCTGCACCTGGTCTACGCCGAAACCCGGCATGACCGGCTCGACTGGCTCAAGCCGCTGCCGGCGATGGACCCCATGACCGACGTGCTCGGCATCGACGACATTCTTCGCGCCCAAGGCTACCGGCGCACCGCCGACGGCAATCGGGACGCCTTCTGGCAGGCCGACGCCGACGCGCGCGCCAATCTCACGCGCAAGATGGGCGACGATGCCGAGCGCTACGAGCGCTTTTTCGGCACGCTCAATCGCCTGGCCGATTACGCCCTTGCCGACGAAAACCGCTTCGCCCCCCGGCAGGAGTTCGAATACGCCCCTGGCGGACGCAACGCCGAGCTGCTGAGCGAGGCACGCCGCATCGGTCTCGTGCGCTGGGACGACGACACCGTGCTGACCTTCGCCTCACCCGAAGCCGCAGCCTATTTCCGCGGCGGCTGGCTCGAAGAATACGTCTGGTACAAGCTGCGCGGCCTGCGCCCCCACGACTGGGCCGTCAACCTCAAGACGCAGTCGTACGCGACCCAGGTCGAGAACGAATGCGACGCCGTGGTCGCGCATCGCAACCGCCTGCTGGTCATCGAATGCAAGACCTCGGGCTTCGGCAGGAACGAGACGCGCGACGTCGGCTACATCTACAAGCTCGCCCAGTTGAGCGACCAGCTCGGCGGTTCGATGAGCCGGAAACTGCTCCTGTCGGCGCGGCCGATCAATGACGATATCCGCCACCGCGCCCGCGACTACCGGGTCGACATCCTCGCCGCGGCGGACGTCCGTGAACTGGTCGATTACCTCAAGCGCTGGATGCGAGGGTAAAGCCGATGGATTTCCCAAGGGTGCCGGCGCTCCCCCTCGCCCGCTACCGCTTCACCTTCCGCATGGCCGAGGCGCTGCGTCTGCCCGACTACGCCGGCTCCCTGCTGCGCGGCCAGTTCGGCGCCGCGCTGCGGCGGACGAGCTGCATGACTCGCGCCACCACCTGCGACGGCTGCCCGCTGCGCACCACCTGCCCCTACCCGGCAATCTTCGAAGCACCCGCGCCAGCCGCCCACGCGTTGCAGAACTTCAGCCACATCCCCAATCCCTATGTCATCGAACCGCCACCGCTCGGCACCCGCGCCATCGCCGCCGGCGAGTCCCTGCAGTTCGGCCTCGTGCTCTTCGGGCGCGCGCTCGAGCACCTGCCGCTGATCAGCTTCGCGCTCCAGCGCGCAGCCGAAGGCGGCCTCGGCAGGGAGCGCGCGCACGGCACACTCGAAAGCCTGGACGTGCAGGATGGCAACGGCACCACCTTCACCTGCATCTGGCAGGCGGGCGACAGCGCAATCGACGCCCACGACACCCAGGTGCGCCTCGACCCCGCCCCATCCTCAACGCCCCCGGCACGCCTCGACCTCCACCTGCACACCCCGCTGCGCCTGCAGCACCAGGGCCAGCCGGTACGCCCGCACGCCCTCACCCCGCGCAAGCTCATCGCCGACCTGCTGCGCCGCATCACCCTTCTGGCCGAATTCCACGCCGACCGCCCCGGCCTGCTCGCCGACGCCCCCGCGCTCGTTCGCCACGCCGACACCCTCGGCCACCATCCGCAGTTGCGCTGGCACGACTGGTCGCGCTACTCCAGCCGCCAGCAGCGCGAAATGACGCTCGGCGGCGCGCTCGGCACGTGGACGCTCGAAGGCGAGCTCACCCCGCTGCTGCCCTGGCTGCGCCTGGGCGAATGGCTGCACGTCGGCAAGAACGCCACCCTCGGCATGGGTCGCTACGTCCTCTCGTCGTGAGCCTCCCCCAAGGACCGCAAGCTTGCCAACAGCACAGATGCAAAAGCCCCGCACGACAATGTCTTCGTCATCAACCCGACGAGGACACCTCGATGCACCACTCCGTACCCCCGCTCATCCTGAGCTTTTGCGCCCTATCCACCGGCTGCGCGTCGATCACCACCGGCCATAACCAGAGCCTCAGCGTCGAAACCCGTGCCAACGGCCAGCCGGTGGCCGGCGCCAGCTGCAAGCTCGAAAACGACAAGGGCACCTGGTACGCCACCTCCCCCGGCACGGCCGTGGTCCGTCGTTCCTACAACGACCTCAACGTGCGCTGCGAGAAAAGCGGCCACGAAGCCGGTGTCACCGCCGCCCAATCCAGCACCAAGGGCATGGCGTTCGGCAACATCCTGTTCGGCGGCATCATCGGCGCCGCCGTCGACGTCGGCTCGGGCGCCGCCTACGACTACCCCAGCATCATCAGCGTCGAGCTGGGCCAGCAGCGCATTCAACAACCCGCCCCGGCGCCGGCGGCGGCCGATTCCAGCGCGTCCCCCTCCGGACACACGGTCAGCAATCCGGCGCCCGGCCCCATCAGCCGCACCGACTGAGCAAGCCTCCGCAAGCTTGCCGCTGCCTGCCGAGCGCAGCAGCGGCAAGCTTGCCGAACCTTTCCCCGACCGGCGCAGCACGGCATCCTCCAGTCATCGCCAACAGCCCGCCCCACCACCATGTCCACGCGCGACCTCTACCTTGCCGCCTATGACGTTTCCGATCCGCGCCGGCTCGCTGCGGCGCTGGCGCTGGTGCGCGGCTACGCCACCGGTGGGCAAAAATCGGTGCATGAAGTCTTCCTCACCCGCGGCGAGCGCTTCGAGCTGCTGCACGACATGGCGCTGCTGCTCGACGAGGACGAAGACCGCTTCTTCCTCCTCCGCCTCGACCCCCGTGCCCGCACCTACGCTCTGGGCATTGCCGCCCAGCCTGCCGATCCCGACTACTTCTACGTGGGGTGATCAATGGCCACGCTGCTGCTCGACCGTGCCGATCTCGAAGTCCGCGTCAGCGACGGCGCCCTCGCCCTGTACGAAAACGGCACCCGCAGCCAGACCGTACCGCTGCGCCTGGTCGATCGCGTCATCATCCAGGGCGCGCGCACCCGGCTCGACAGCGCGGTCCTGCTCAAGCTGGCCGAAGCCGGCGCGGCCACCCTGCTGCTGAGCCCGCGCGCCAGTCGCCAGGTCGCCATCGTGCTCGGGCCGGCGCACAACGACGCCGCCGTGCGCCTGGCACAGGCACGGCGGGCAATGGACCACCGCTTCTGCAACGACTGGGCGCGCGGGCTCGTCATCGCCAAGCTGCGCCGCCAGCACCGCCTGCTGCTGGAGGCCGAAAAGCGCCGCCCGGACCAACGCAAGCCGTTGTTCGACGCCCGCAAGGGCATCGCCGACGCCCTCGCCCAGGCCAGCGCCGACCCCGATACCGCCTGCCCACGCCTGCGCGGCCTCGAAGGCAGCGCCGCACGCGCCTATTTCCACGGCTACTGCGCCCTGTTCGCACCCGAACTGGGCTTCACCGGGCGCAACCGCCGCCCGCCGCGCGACCCGGTCAATGCCTGCCTGTCGCTGGCCTATACCCTGCTGCACTTCGAAGCGGTGCGCACCGCCCATGGCGCCGGGCTCGATCCGCTCATCGGCTTCTACCACCGCCCGGCCTTCGGCCGCGAATCGCTCGCCTGCGACCTCATCGAGCCCCTGCGCCCGGCGGTGGATGGCTGGGTCTGGCGCCAGTTCAACAGCGGGCAGCTGCGGGCCGACCATTTCGGCACCGACAAGGGCGCCTGCCTGCTCGGCAAAGCCGGCCGCGGCCACTTCTACGCCAGCTGGGAGCACTACGCTCCGCGTCCCCGGCGCTGGCTGCGGCAGCGTTGCGCGCAGCTCGTCCGCCAGTTGCGCGCCGAAGGCGAACCCTGGCTCTCACACTTCGAAGACGAGGAGGATTTCTGATGCCCACCCTCGCCTCCCGCCGCCCCGCCGCGTCCCCACCCGATACCCCGGACCGCAAGCCGCTCTACCTGGTCGGCACCACCCGTGCGCGCATCGACGCCGGTGCCGATCACCTGCTGCTGCGCCGCGACGCCGCAGCCGTGCAGCGCTTTCCGCTCACACGCATCTGCCGGATCATCTGCAACCAATGCTTCATCTGGAGCGGGGAGGCGCTTGCGCGCTGCCTGAGCATGGGCGTGCCGATCATCTGGGTAGACGGCCACGGCCATGCCCTGGGCTGCACCCAGCCGCGCGACACCGCCGCGCAGCCCTTTTCGACCCTGGTCGAAACCTATCTCGAGCTGCCCGACTGGCCCGCCCGCTTCACCAACTGGAGCGCCCGGCGCCGGCTCGAAACCCTCACCACCTGCGCCCAGCGTGCCGCCCTCACCGGACACGGCCTGGCCCCGGCCAGCTTCGAGACGCTGAAGCGCGAATTCGTCTATAACGGCATTCACCCTTGCGCATTCGACGCCGCCGGCGAAGCCTGGTGCCACGCCCTGGCCGTCGACCGCCTGCAGCGCGAGGGCCTTCACTCCTGCTACTGGGGCTTCGATGCCAGCCGCCTCGATCTGGCCGGGGCCTTGTCGGCATTGCTGTGGGCCGAACTCAATCTGGATTGCGGAACCCTGCCGGCCAGCGCCGAGCATGGCATCGTGGTGGCCCGGTTGTTCGAGGCCTGGGCACGACAGCGTGAAAGCCGCCTGCTGCTCCACCTGGGCGACCTCAAACGCCACCTGGCCAGGGAGGTCGAGTCATGGCACTGAACGCGCCACGCAGCTGGCTGATCACCTACGACATCACCGATCCCAGGCGGCTTGTGCGCCTGCACCGTTTCCTCGTCAAAGCGGCGACGCCGGTCCAGTATTCGGTGTTCCACTACGAAGGCAGCCCCGCACAAATGGGCCGGCTGATGGCTGCGATCGAAACCCGCATCGACCCGCGCACCGACGACGTGCGCGGCTATCAGTTGCCTGCCCAGCTCAGCGTCGACACCTTGGGGCGCGGCGGTTTGCCAGGAGACACCTTCCTCCTCTCCCCCGACTCTCCCGCGCTGCAACCCCTGCTCCAGGCAGCAGGACGGTGATACCATCCGGTTTCTGAACGCACACCAGTCACCGTGACAATCCGCTCCAGCCATCCCGGCCAACACCGGAAACCGCAAGGCCAGGCCATTGATTTCACGTTGTTTTATCGTGCGAGCAGTCCGGACCGATGCCCTGAATTCAAAGGGATTAAGACGGTAATGGCTTGGTCAGGCCATCAATCCCGTTTGGTCCGGACCGATGCCCTGAATTCAAAGGGATTAAGACAATTTAAGCGGATGGCATGACGCCATCCGGCGCGTCCGGACCGATGCCCTGAATTCAAAGGGATTAAGACGCAGGGGCTTTGTAAGCCCTTCAAGGCCGTTCGTCCGGACCGATGCCCTGAATTCAAAGGGATTAAGACGATCCTTGCCCCTATTGCAGGCCGGATTTTTAAGTCCGGACCGATGCCCTGAATTCAAAGGGATTAAGACAGGGGTTTCAGCAGGAGTTTCAGCCTTCTTGGGTCCGGACCGATGCCCTGAATTCAAAGGGATTAAGACATAACGGCGACCGGGACGTGGGCGGTCTTTTGGGGTCCGGACCGATGCCCTGAATTCAAAGGGATTAAGACCGGAAGACGAGCGCGAATACATCAAGCAACTAATGTCCGGACCGATGCCCTGAATTCAAAGGGATTAAGACCTGTTGCACGTCGGCTGTGGTCGGCTGATGAGTCCGGACCGATGCCCTGAATTCAAAGGGATTAAGACCGTGGTACGATCGCGCAGTTTGCGCGCAATCTGAGTCCGGACCGATGCCCTGAATTCAAAGGGATTAAGACGGTACGACGTGATCAAGTAGATCAGGCCGCGCGGTCCGGACCGATGCCCTGAATTCAAAGGGATTAAGACTTCGGCCTTTTTAGGGGCCGTGCCGACCTTTTGTCCGGACCGATGCCCTGAATTCAAAGGGATTAAGACCCACAACCTGACCGGCAAAACGACCGCTGAGTCCGGACCGATGCCCTGAATTCAAAGGGATTAAGACTCGGGTTCGCCTTCGAACTGCGGAGCGGTGTTGTCCGGACCGATGCCCTGAATTCAAAGGGATTAAGACCCTTGAGCTTCTCGTAGGTGTCGGTGTCCCAGTCCGGACCGATGCCCTGAATTCAAAGGGATTAAGACAAGAACAGATCAAAGATCAAATCAATATTCTAAGTCCGGACCGATGCCCTGAATTCAAAGGGATTAAGACGACATCCCACTGACTGAGATCACCGTTGAACTGAGTCCGGACCGATGCCCTGAATTCAAAGGGATTAAGACCAAAGCATGCCCGGCTATCTCCTTTGATGAAAGAGTCCGGACCGATGCCCTGAATTCAAAGGGATTAAGACTTCGTGGTCATGGCAGTATCTCCGAGAAAGTTGTCCGGACCGATGCCCTGAATTCAAAGGGATTAAGACACCTGTTCCGGCCCTCCTTCTCCACCGTACAGATGTCCGGACCGATGTAACCGGTCACTGAGCGGCGTCCTTCTCGCTGCGTAGCCATCGTTGGACAATTCACGCCATGTTCAACGACGACGGGATTGGCAGTGACGGCATCGGCGGAGAGGCGCAA
>NZ_JALLIK010000002.1:0-512 GCF_023093595.1 Thauera aromatica | reverse complement strand
TGCTCGCGCACGGTGCCCTGTGCGTCGATGATGCACACCGCGTGAGTCTGGCTGGCCCAATCCAGCCCGGCGAAAAATGTGCTCATGGACAAGCTCCTGCAAAGTGGGCTATGACTAACCGTGCCGGAAGCCCGTGCGGGTCGCTCACTGATCGGCGCTCTGGGCTCTTTTCCCTGGCGCTACACCCTGTAGCCCGTTCGGGTCTTCCGGTCCCTCGGGGGCCGCGGGTCTCATGCGGGCCGTCAAGCGGCCAGCGCGCGTGGCAGTCACCCCGAGGACACGGAAGTCCAGTTTCACCTTCGGCGCCAAACCCACGCCCCGTCAAGGTCCTCGCGTACCACCACCTCGCCGTGGAACACGGGTTACCCACCGGGTGCTTCGCAGCTGTGGGCAACTCGCCTCTTGGCCAAGCGAAGGAGGCCGGGCGAGTTGCCCACAGCCAAGCCCGGTGGATAACCCTGCCCCATCGCGACACCATGGCCTCTATGGTGAGGAGGGTAGTCCAGTGAGCG
>NZ_JALLIK010000101.1:0-104074 GCF_023093595.1 Thauera aromatica | reverse complement strand
GATGCGCTGCTGTGAGCAGCTCAAGCGCACGCTGGCAGCCATCGGGCCACCGAACCCCCTCCGTTTGCTGGCTGATCATGCAGATGGGCTGGGGTAACTGCCGGATTTAGGATAAACATTTGTTTTATCGGTACATTTGTATTTTTAACAAACCTGGCCCGAGCCTTGCTTTGTTCTTCTTCAAGGGAGCACCCGATCCCAGCAAAGGAGGAGACAAATGCATTCGGTTTCGAAACTCGCCCTCGCCTGTCTCGCGGCGAGCGCGATGCAGCTCGCGCTCGCACAGGACGGCCCGGCCCAGCACGACAATCCGGTCTACGCCAAGGTGTGCAGCTACTGCCACGACCAGGGCATCGGCCCGGCAATCCTCGGTCGCCAGCTGCAGCCCGCCTACATCGAGCACGTGGTGCGCTACGGCTTTCGCGCGATGCCCAGCTTCCGCGCTGCGGAAATCGACGACAAGGCCCTCGCCGGCGTCGCCCAGTGGGTGTCGGCCTCGCCGGTCGGCGGCCAGAAATAGGTGGCCGCCATGGACCGACGTGAATTTTTCCGCCGTGCCGGCGGCGGCGTGTCGCTCGCCGCGCTGTCGCCGGCGGCGCTGTCCTTTGGTAATCCGGACCTCGCTGCCGGGCGCACACCGCTGGTCCTGGTCGGCCAGGGCGACCTCCCCGCCGCAACGGCGCTGACCCACCGGCTGGAAGAAGCGTTCCGCAGCGCCGGCCTGCGCACCGCCGTGCACCTGCCCGACGGCAGCGAACTGCGTTACATCGACAACCTTCGCGCCCTGCTCGACCATCGGCCCGGGACCCCCTTGCTCGGCATCATGGACGATGCCGCCGCGGTGATCTTCCAGGCCGTAGCCGGCAGCCGTGGTGCGAACTCGCTGGCCAGCGCCCATCACCGCAGCAGCACCGGCGCCACACGTCACTGCTGCAGCGCCACCGGATACCCACAGCCGATCGCCTGGCACGGAGCCGGGGATGGCCAGGCACGACACGTCGAGCAGTTCTACCTTGCCGCCCTCGGCGAACGCATTGCGCCCCCTACCTCCATCCGGCCTGCAGCCGCTATCACTACAGCAGAAGGCGCGCTGGCGTCCTTCCTGATCCAGCTCTGAAGCGCTGCCCGCGACCCCGCAACCTCATCCGCATCCTGGAGAAGAAATGAGCACACCCAAGCGCACCCTCCTGCCCAAGGGCGTCAGCGCGAGCGATTTCGACAAGGCACTCACCGAGATCCGCGCCATCGTCGGCGACGCCCACGTCCTGGCCGAGTCCCCGCAGCTCGCCCCCTACAACAAGATCATGATGCCGGTCCCCGACGAGCAGCACGCGCCCTCGGCCGCTGTGATGCCCGACAGCGTCGAGCAGGTGCAGGCGATCATGCGCATCCTGAACAAGCGCCGGATCCCGGTGTACCCGATCTCCACCGGCAAGAACCTCGGCTACGGCTCGGCGGCGCCGGTCGAGCGCGGCCAGCTCGTCCTCGATCTGCGCCGCATGAACCGCATCCTGGATGTGGACGCCGAGCTGTGCACCGCGCTGGTCGAACCCGGCGTCACCTACCAGCAGCTCTACGACTACCTGCAGGAGAAGAAGCTGCCGCTGTGGTTCTCCTGCCCCGCCCCCTCGGTGATCGCCGGCCCGCTCGGCAACATGGTCGACCGCGGTGTCGGCTACACCCCCTACGGCGAGCACTTCCTGTTCTCGTCCGGCATGGAGGTGGTGCTCGCCGACGGCGAGGTGCTGCGCACCGGCATGGGCTCGATGCCCAATTCCAACACCTGGCAGGTGTTCAAGTGGGGCTACGGGCCGACCCTCGACGGCATCTTCACCCAGTCGAACTACGGCGTCGTCACCAAGATGGGGATGTGGCTGATGCCCGCCCCGCCCGACTACCGCCCCTTCCTGATCCAGTACCCCGAAGACACCGACATCACCAAGATCGTCGACGCGCTGCGTCCGCTGCGCATCGCGATGGTGATCCCGAACGCGGTGGTGATCGCCCACACGCTGTGGGAGGCACCCTGCTCCAAGGTCAACCGCGCCGACTACCACCCGGGTCCGGGCGCGATCACCGACGACGAAGTCAAGCGCATCCGCAAGGACCACAACATCGGCGCGTGGAACGTCTATGCCGCGCTCTACGGCACCCCCGAGACCAACGACGCCCACTGGAAGATCATCGAGGCGGTGGCCGCGGCCACCGGCGGCAAGCTGGTCACCGAGTCCGCGGACGAAGGCGGGCGCGCCACCCAGTACCGCTTCGATCTGATGAAAGGCAAGCCCAATCTCGGCGAGTTCGACCTCTACAACTGGCGCGGAGGCGGCGGTTCGGTGTGGTTCGCCCCGGTATCGCAGGCCAAGGGCAGTGAGACCCTGAAGCAGATGAAACTGGCCAAGGACATCCTCACCAAGCATGGCTTCGACTACGTCGGCGAGTTCATCGTCGGCTGGCGCGACATGCACCACGTCATCGACCTGCTGTTCGACCGCAGCGACGACGAGCAGACGCGCAACGCCCACGCCTGCTACGACGAACTGCTCCACGCCTTCGCCCGCGAAGGCTACGGCGTCTATCGCGCCAACACCGCGTTCGCGGAAAAGGTCGCCGCCACCTACGGCCCGGTCAAGCGCGACGTCGAGCGCCGCCTCAAGCGCGCCCTCGACCCGAACAACATCATCGCGCCGGGGCGCTGCGGGATCAGCCTGTAAACATGAGCACGACACCACAACACGCTTTCCGCAACCACCGCCTTCAGCGATCCCCGGCCGTACCGCCCCTGTGGCGGGAGCGGCGGCGGTCGACGATCGAGGAGTGAGACACCATGACTGACATCCACATGCTGATCGGTGGCGAGCCGCGCGCTGCCGCCAACGGCGCCACCTTCGAACGCCGCAATCCCCTCGACCGCAGCGTGGCCACGCGCGCACCGGCCGCCACCGCGACCGATGCAGTCGCCGCGGTCGACGCCGCCGCCGCAGCGTTTCCGGCCTGGGCCGCGCTGGGGCCGGGCGAACGGCGCGCCCTGCTGCTGAAGGCTTCCCACGCACTCGAGGCCAAGGGCGAGGCCATCGCCGCGGCAATGGCCGCCGAAACCGGCGCATCCGGGATCTGGGCCGGGTTCAACGTCCACCTGGCCGCCGGCATGCTGCTCGAAGCGGCGTCGCTGACCACCCGGATCAACGGTGAGCTGATCCCTTCCGACGTGCCCGGCAACGTGGCGATGGCCGTGCGCCAGCCGGCCGGCGTGGTGCTCGGCATCGCCCCGTGGAACGCACCGGTGATCCTCGGCGTGCGCGCCATCGCCACACCGCTCGCCTGCGGCAACACCGTCGTGCTCAAAGGCTCGGAGCTGTGCCCTGCCACCCACGGCCTGATCATCGAGGCGCTGCAGGAAGCCGGCCTGCCGCCCGGGGTGGTCAATTTCGTCACCAACGCCCCGGCCGATGCCGGTGCGGTGGTCGAAGCGATGGTCGCCCACCCCGCGCTGCGCCGGGTCAACTTTACCGGCTCGACCCGGGTCGGGCGCGTGATCGCGCAGACCTGCGCCAAGTACCTCAAGCCCGCGGTGCTCGAGCTGGGCGGCAAGGCGCCGCTGGTGGTGCTCGACGACGCTGATCTGGATGCCGCGGTGGCCGCGGCGACTTTCGGCGCCTTCGCCAACTCGGGGCAGATCTGCATGTCGACCGAGCGCATCATCGTGGACGCCACCGTCGCCGACGACTTCGTCGAACGCCTCGCTGCCCGCGCCCGCGCCCTGCCGCTGGGCGACCCGCGCCAGGGCCCGGTGGTACTCGGCTCGGTGGTGGACATGGGCACGGTCGAGCGCTGCAACGCGCTGATCGACGACGCCCTGGCCAAGGGCGCCACCCTGGTCTGCGGCGGCAAAGCCGACAGCACCCTGATGCCCGCCACCCTGCTCGATCACGTGAGCGCCGAGATGCGCATCTACCACGAGGAGACCTTCGCCCCGGTGAAGGGCATCGTTCGCGTGCGCGGCGTCGACGAGGCCGTTGCCTGCGCCAACGACAACCCCTTCGGGCTGGCCGCGGCGGTCTTCGGGCGCGACCTCGCCCGTGCCTGGCAGGTGGCCTCGCGCATCCAGTCGGGGATCTGCCACATCAACGGACCTACCGTCCACGACGAAGCGCAGATGCCCTTCGGCGGAGTCAAGGATTCGGGCTACGGCCGCTTCGGCGGCCAGGCCGGCGTCGACGCCTTCACCGAGCTGCGCTGGATCACGATGCAGACCACGGCACGCAATTACCCGTTCTGATTTCCGGATCCGCACGCCACTTAGGAGAGGATGCGGATCCTTACGACGATAGCCTGAAGCGAAGCGCGAAAAATATGAAGTCCAGCAAGCTTCTCGGTGAAGTTTTTCACGAATTTCTCAAGCAGGCAGAAAACGCTTTTCTTCCGCACTGCGCAAGGCGTGTTGCGTCATCCGAATCAAGCCCGCATTTTTGAAGGAGCAGTCATCTTCCGCGCCGCAACATCAATGCATTACAAAAATGATTGGCATGATCCATGCTTTTTATCCAAAGCAACTGAAGATCAGTTCACACAATGATTAAAAGCGGGTGGCTATTGTTCATTGACCCGGCCATTCGAAGCGCTTCTGCAATAACCCTGCCGCCGTAGCCGGGCGCAGGAAAAAAAGCCGCAATTATATTTGCTCAAGGAGGAAGACATGAACGACAAGCAGTCCCGTTTCGATCCCGGTTTCGCACCGCGGGTTTCACCGATCGGCAGGGCCGTCGCCACCGTTTGCGCTGGCATGGCAATTTCAGGCGCGGCGTTCGGCTTCACCATCGACACGGGCAATTCCGACCTGTCGGTGCGCTGGGACAACACGCTCAAGTACAACGCGAGCTGGCGGGTCGAGGAGGCGGACGGGCGCGGTCCCGCCTCGGATGCGGGGGCGCAGATCAACACCAACGACGGCGACCGCAATTTCAGCCGCGGCCTGATTTCGAACCGGGTCGACCTGCTCTCCGAATTCGATCTGCGCTACCGCAACAACATGGGTTTCCGCGTCAGCGGCGCCGCCTGGTACGACCAGGTGTACAACGAATCGAACGACCGCAGCCAACGTTACGCCTGGTCGCTCAACCAGCGCTCGGCCGATTTCGACGAATTCACCACCGCCACCGAAAAGCTCCACGGGCGCAAGGCGGAGTTCCTCGACGCCTTCGTCTATGGCCGCACCGAGATCGCCGGCAAGGGCCTGAACCTGAAGGCGGGGCGCTTCACCCAGCTCTACGGCGAGACCCTGTTCTTCGGCGCCAACGGCATCGCCGGCGCGCAGACCCCGCTCGATCTGGCCCGTGCGCTGTCGGTGCCGAACTCGCAGTTCAAGGAAGTCGCGCGCCCGGTCGGCCAGGTCTCGGCGCAGCTGCAGCTCAGCCCCGAGGTCTCGATCGGCGCCTATTACCAGTACGAATGGCGCGACTCGCGCCTGCCGGGGGCGGGCAGCTACTTCGCCTTCGCCGACTTCCCCGGCGCCGGCGGCGAGTTCCTGTACGGGCCGTTCGGGCCGAACGGCACGCTGCGCCGGGGTGACGACATGGATGCGAAGGACTCCGGTCAGGGCGGTATTCAGGTCAAGTTCCGTGCCGGCGACACCGAGTACGGGCTGTACGCCGCCCAGTTCCACGACAAGCTGCCGCAGTTCTACATCCGGCCCGGCGTGAACGCCGATCCGGGGCGCGGCATCGATGGCGACTACGTCCTCGTCTATGCGGAGAACATCCGCACCATCGGCGCCAGCTTTGCCACGCTGGTGGGGGAGACCAACGTCTCGGGCGAACTGTCGTTGCGCGAGAACCAGCCGCTGGTCGCTTCGGGCAACATCGCACTCGGGCTGGGCGGGGCGGACAACGATGACGATGCGACCTTTCCGAAAGGCAAGACGATGCATCTGAGCCTGTCGGCGATCAGTGTGTTGCCGGCCAATGCGCTGTGGGACGGGGCCGCCTTCGTCGGCGAGTTCGCCTACAACCGGGTGCTCAGCGTCACCGACAACCGCGCCGCGCTCGACCCGAATGCCACCCGCGAAGCCAGCGCGATCCAGTTCGTGTTCACGCCGGAATATTTCCAGGTCGCGCCCGGGCTCGATCTGCAGGTGCCGATCGGCGTCAACTACGGCCTGGCCGGACGCTCCTCGGTCAATGGCGTGCTGTTCCCGTCGGAGAACGGCGGCAGCCTGAGCATCGGGGTGAAGGCCGACTACCGCAAGACCTGGCAGGGCGGGCTGAACTACACCCACTACGTCGGCTCCTCGGGTTCGATCGTCAATCCGGCCGGCGAGCTGTCCTATGACAATTTCCACGGCGACCGCGACTTCGTGTCGCTCACGATCCAGCGCACGTTCTGATTCTTATAAAACGACCGAGGAGATCAAGATGCTGAAAAAGACCTTGCTGTGTGTCTCCATCCTGGCGCTGAGCGCCGGCATGCAGAGCACGATGGCCGCGGTGAGCGCGGACGAAGCGGCCAAGCTCAAAACCTGGCTGACGCCGCTCGGCGGCGAAAAAGCCGGCAACAAGGACGGGACGATTCCGGCGTGGACCGGGGGCCAGACCGGCCCGGTCGCGGGGCCGAAAGTGGGCGACATCCCGGTGAGCCTTTTCCCGAACGAGAAGCCGGTCCTGCAGATCACCGCGGCGAACATGGCCCAGCATGCGGACAAGCTTTCCGAAGGCACGCAGGCGCTGCTGAAGAAATACCCGGATACGTTCCGTGTCGACGTTTATCCGACCCATCGCACGGCGACGGTGCCGGAGCACGTGGCCGCAAACACGTTCAAGAATGCGACCAACTGCAAGACGATCGAAGGTGGTAATTCGATCGAGGGCTGTTTCGGCGGTTTGCCGTTCCCGATCCCGCAGACCGGCGTGGAGGTCGTCTGGAATTACCTTTTGCGGGTTGAACCCGAATCGATTGAGTTCGGTTTCAAGAACATTCTCGGTTCAACCGATGGCAGTCATACGCTGGCCACTCGCAACGACAACTTCTGGCAGCACCCTTACCATTACAAAGAGGGAGCGTGGGAGACGTGGGCGAAGGATGGAAACGGCGAATATTCGATTCAGCGTTTCAGTACTACCGCCCCGTCTTTCAAAGTGGGCGAGTCGCTGGTCATTCGCGACAGGATCGATTCCAGGAGCCCGCGTCAGGCCTGGCAATACCTGGTCGGCCAGCGGCGCGTGCGCCGCGCACCAACGGTCGGCTACGACACGCCGGACTTCGTTGCATCGGGTGCGAACTATTTCGACGAGGTGCAAGGTTTCTGGGGTCACCCCGACCGCTACGAATGGAAGCTCGTCGGCAAGCGGGAAATGTACATTCCCTACAACAACAATGAACTGGTCACTGCCAAGGTTGCGGACGCCTACGACAAGTTCCACCTGAATTCCGCCAAGGTGCGCTGGGAGTTGCATCGGGTGTGGGAAGTCGAAGCCACGGTGGTGTCGGGCAAGCGCCACGCGGTGCCCAAGCGCAAGTATTACTTCGACGAGGACACCGGGCTGATGGTGCTGATGGATGGCTACGACGCAGAAGGCAAGCTGTGGCGCACTTCGCAGATGCCCAACTTCTTCGTGCCCGCCGTTCCGGCGCTCCTGGTCAAGCAGGTGACGGTGTTCAACCTGCAGGCCGGCACGATGAGCACGGTGCAGGGGTTGAACGACGAAACCTACCGTGTCGTGCCGCGCAAGCCCGAGACCTTCTTCACCGGGGATGCCGTCGCCGCCGACGCAGCACGCTGATCTCGCCCGGCGGCGGGAGCGCCGCCGGAGGGGCTGCCGGGCTGCGGGCAGGCCCTCCGTTTTCCAGACCCGGTTTTTTGTTGTTGAACGACGTTCCGTCCACGGCACCGACCCGCGGGGTCGGCTGCTGCGCGACGGCGCGCGAATGAGAGTAGGCCACATGGTTCTGAACATTGCGCTGCGGCCCCTGGTGGCGGCCACCCTTTTGAGCTTGATCTGCCCGCTGGCGACCGCTGCGACGGCTGCGGCCGCGCCGGCGACGACCGGCCAGCCGGTGCCGGACCTGCTGGAGCTGCCGGCCCGTGCCGATGTGCGCGCCACCAGCACGGTCCAGCTGGCGGTGACCCGGGCGGGCGATCGGCTGGTGTCGGTGGGCGCGCGCGGCACCGTGCTGCTGTCGGACGACGGCGGAGCGAGCTGGCGCCAGGCGCGCGCGGTGCCCGCGAGCGTGGCGCTCACCGACGTCTGCTTCGTCGACGGCCAGCTGGGCTGGGCGGTCGGCCACAGCGGCATCGTGCTCCATTCGCGCGACGGGGGCGAAACCTGGGTGCGCCAGCTCGACGGCCGCCAGGGCGCGCAGGCCGCGCTCGAAGAAGCCCGCGCGCTCGAAGCGGCGGGCGCGGACGGGGCCGAGCGACGCCTGCGCGACGCCCAGTCGATGGTCGAGGACGGCCCGGACAAGCCGCTCTTGAGCGTGCATTTCACCGACGCGCGCCGCGGCTGGGCGGTCGGCGCCTACGGCCTGGCGCTTGCCACCGAGGACGGCGGCCAGTCCTGGCAGGCCTTCATCGCGCGCCTGCCCAATCCGCGCGGCAAGCACCTTTATCAGGTCCGCGCCGACGGTGCCCGCCTGCTCATCGCCGGCGAGCAGGGCGCGCTGTTTCGCTCGGACGATGGCGGGGCGTCGTTTGCCGAAGTGCGCACGCCCTACCCGGGCACCTTCTTCGGCGCCCTCGCGCTCGGGGCGGACACGCTGCTGGCCTACGGCCTGCGGGGCAACGTCTGGCGCAGCGCGGACGGAGGCGCGAACTGGGCGCAGATCGCCCTCGACCAGGAAATCACCCTCACCAGCGGCGTGCGCCTGACCGACGGCAGCGTCGTGCTCGCCGACGAGAGCGGGCGCCTGCTGCGCAGCGACGATGCGGGGCGCAGCTTTCACGCGCTCGAGGCCACGGCCCCCAACGCGGTCACCGCCCTGGTGCAGATCGAGGACGGCGCCCTGGTGCTGTCCGGCGCCCGCGGCCTGAACCGCGTCGATGCAGCTCAACTCGTCGTTACGGAACGCAAATAATGGCTGTCGCACATTCCCTTCCGGCCGAAGCGGTGATCGCCGACCTGGCCGACTTCGATGCACGTTCGGGCTCGCTGGCCGAACGCGTGCTGTTCAACAACCGCCTGCTGATCGTCCTGCTGTGCCTGCTGGCCACGCTGGTGCTCGGCTACCAGGCGCTCGGACTGAAGTTGAACGCCGCGTTCGACAAGATGATCCCGACCAGCCACCCGTACGTCGTCAATTTCCTCGACAACCGCAGCCAGCTCGCGGGCATGGGCAACAGCCTGCGCATCGCCGTGGCAGTGAGCGAAGGGGACATCTTCGACGAAGAGTACCTGGACACCGTGCGCAAGATGAGCGACGAGCTCTTCCTGCTGCCCGGCGTCGACCGCCCCTACATGAAATCGCTGTGGGCGCCCGCGGTGCGCTGGACCGGCGTCACCGAAGAAGGGCTCGACGGCGGCCCGGTGATCCCGGACGACTACGACGGCTCGCCCGCATCGATCGAGCAGGTGCGGGTCAATGTCGAGCGCTCGGGCGAGATCGGCCAGCTCGTGGCGGCCAACTATCAGTCGAGCATCCTGCTCGTGCCGCTGCAGGACAGAATCGCCGAGACCGGCGAGCGCATCGACTACCACGCGCTCTCCGAGCGCATCGAGGCGCTGCGGGCGAAATACGAGTCGGACACGATCAAGATCCACGTCACCGGCTTCGCCAAGGTGGTGGGCGATCTGATCGAGGGCCTGCTGCAGGTGATGGTGTTCTTCGCCATGGCGATCGTCATCTGCACCGCGGTGCTCTACTGGTACACCCGCTGCCTGCGCAGCACGCTCCTGGTGGTGGCGTGCTCGGTGGTGGCCGTGGTGTGGCTGCTGGGCCTGTTGCCCACGCTCGGCTACGAGCTCGACCCCTACTCGGTGCTGGTGCCCTTTCTCGTCTTCGCCATCGGCATGAGCCACGGCGCGCAGAAGATGAACGGCATCATGCAGGACATCGGGCGCGGCACGCACAAGCTGGTGGCGGCGCGCTACACCTTCCGCCGCCTGTTCCTGGCCGGGATGACCGCGCTCTTGGCCAACGCGGTGGGCTTCGCGGTGCTGATGGTGATCGACATCCAGGTCATCCAGGATCTGGCGATCACTGCCAGCATCGGGGTGGCGGTGCTGATCTTCACCAACCTCGTGCTGCTGCCGATCCTGCTCTCGTACACCGGGGTGAGCCCGGTGGCGGCCCAGCGCAGCCTGAAGGCCGAGCTCATGGAGGCTGGCGGGACGCATGACAAGCACCCGTTCTGGGCCTTCCTCGATCTGTTCACCCAGCGCAAGTGGGCCTCCATCGCGGTGCTGGCCGGGCTGGCGATGGGCGCGGTGGGGCTCGCGGTGAGCTTTCAGCTCAAGATCGGCGACATCGACCCGGGCGCGCCCGAGCTGCGCCCGGACTCGCGCTACAACCGCGACAACGCCTTCATGACCGCCAACTACGCCGCGAGCAGCGACGTGTACATCGTCATGGTGCGCACGCCGCAATACGCCTGCGGCCAGTACGACACGCTGATGGCGGTCGATGCGCTCGAGCGCGAGCTGCAGCAGCTGCCCGGGGTGGAGACGACCAGCTCGCTGGCCGGGCTGGCCAAGGTGGCCAACGCGGGCATGAACGAGGGCAGCCTGAAGTGGTTCGAGATCCCGCGCTCGCAGGACATGTTGAACGCGATCATCACCCGCGCCCCACGCGAGATGTTCAACCAGAACTGCGACCTGCTCACCGTCTATGCCTACCTGAAGGACCACAAGGCCGACACGCTCAAAAGCGTGGTCGATGTGGTCGAAGCCTTCGCCGCGCGCCACGGCACCGAGGAGGTGCGCTTTCTGAACGCGGCGGGCAACGCCGGCATCGAGGCCGCGACCAACATCGTGGTGAGGAAGGCCAACGTGCAGATGCTGTTCCTGGTCTATGCGGCGGTGATCGTGCTCGCGTTCATCGCCTTCCGCTCGTGGCGGGCGGTGGTGTGTGCGGTGGTGCCGCTGACGATCACCTCGATGCTGTGCGAAGCGCTGATGGTGTGGCTCGACATCGGGGTCAAGGTCGCCACCTTGCCGGTGATCGCGCTCGGGGTCGGGGTCGGCGTTGATTACGCGCTCTACGTGATGACGGTCACCCTGGCCCGGCTCAAGGAAGGCATGAGCCTGTCGGACGCCTATTACAAGGCGCTCACCTTCACCGGCAAGGTGGTGGTGCTCACCGGCATCACGCTCGGCATCGCCGTCGCAACGTGGGCGTTCTCGCCGATCAAGTTCCAGGCCGACATGGGGACCCTGCTCGCCTTCATGTTCATCTGGAACATGCTCGGCGCACTGATCCTGCTGCCCGCGCTCGGGCATTTCCTGCTGCGGCCGAAACAGGTCGCGCGGGGCTGAAGACAAGGGAGAAATGCAATGTATCGTCACATCCTCGTGCCGCTCGACGGCTCGGAGCTGGCCGGCGCCCTGCTCGCCCAGGCCGTCGAATTCGCCCGCGCCCTCGGCGCCCGCATCACCTTCTTCACGATGGCCGAAGACTACGGCGCCACCCAGGAAGGGGCGCTGATGCGCACCCTGTCTCCCGAAACCTTCGAGAACGAGATCAAACGTGAAGCCGCCGCCATCCTGTCCAAAGCGATCGCGGCGGCAAAAGCGGCCGGGCTCGAGTGCGACGCGGTCGTGCGCGTCGGCTCGGAGGCGTATGTGCAGATCATCGAGGTCGCCGGGGAAAAGGGCTGCGACCTGATCTACATGGCGTCCCACGGCCGCCGCGGACTCAAGGCGCTGGTGCTCGGGTCACAGACCCAGAAAGTGCTCACCCACTCGCCGCTGCCGGTCCTTGTCGCAAAGGCTGCGCCTTCCCGAGGAAGCGACATGACGACGTGAAGAATCGCCATCGGTACGCGGTCATTCCCTGGATCGGGGGTGTGAACACGCCCTTTCCGTTGCGAGACGAAGTCCGGGTTTCTCGCTTGCGCACGAATGCAATCTGACGAGGATAGAGCCCATGTCTGACAATGCCATGAAGCAGCCCGTTGCAGGATCGATTGGCGCCGCAATTACAATCGGATTGTCGCTGGTAATAAGCATCGGCTTCGAGCCTCGTTTCTTCGGCTCATGGGTGGCCTTTCTTGCGATGAGCATCGTGCCGACGCAAATCATCATCGGGCTCGTCTGGAACAACCGCTATCCCGGCGTGCTTGCCCGGCTGGGGCAACCTGCGCGGGGGATAGCCATTCTCGGCCTCCTGGTTGCGGCCGGAAGCGTGATCGCCCCGGCAACCCTGGTGCTGGTCGGCGGGGGCATCACGCCTCCCACCCCGTTCCTGAACATGTACATAATCCTGAGCATCGTTGCGACTTTCTGGCTGGTCGCAGTATTCCAGTGCTGGCCATCTTCGGCGATTTCATCGCACCCCGCCGCGCTCGGACTCGGAACGCTGATGCTTTCCTATCTTTCCGCCTGGGTCGTTTTCCAGTCTGGATTCGATTTTGGAGCGATGAAGGGGGCGCCCTTCTACCATGAACATCTCGACCCTCGAGGTGCGTTCCCCGCCTGGAACATCCTCTCATACGCCATCACGACTGTTGCGGTGATCATGGGGCTCGTCCTGCTCGAGTTCTGGCCGATTGCGGCCATCGTGAGCAGGAAACCCGCATTCAGCGCTCAGCCTTATTTCGGCCTGATTGCGACGGCGATCGTACTCTCCGTTGCCGGAGTCGTCTGGGCGGCAGGAGTCGGCCTGTCGGGCATGGACACGGTGGATTACCTCGTCCGGATTCCAGTCTCCTTCATATTCGGCACGTTCATTCTTCTGACCCTGTTCCAGACTGCCCCGTTTCAAAAGCTGGCACAACCGGCGAAGGGATGCGCGCTCATTGTCGGCTCTGCGCTATTGGCGCTGCTCACCTACGGACTTTATCGTTTCGTCTCCATCAATGCCTTCGGCAATATCCAGGCAGGTCCGCCAGCATATGATCTTGATTTGTGGATAGCGACGGCGATGCTGTCGATAACCTTCCCTCTCATCGTCGCCTATGCAGAAGGATTCGCATTCTGGCCGCTCAAAAACGACGGCGACAGCCATTGAGCTCTGCGCTGAAGCCACATCCCGGCCTGCCGGGATGTCAGCCTTCATCTCCGGCGAGCTTGTATTTTTCGCATCGATACGCCAGTTGCGACCGGGTAATGCCAAGCAGCCGTGCCGCAGCGGAGTAATTTCCGTTTGAAACCGATACTGCGTTCTCGACCAGGGTCCGTTCTATTTCTTCCAGGGAAATGCTTTTTCCGTCCCCTTGCGTCTGCAGCAGCATCTGCAGCAGGCCGGATGACGTGTCAGGGGCTTCGCCAGTTTCGGTCTGCGCATTCCTGAGCACGCCCTTTCCCGCCCCCATGGCAATCGACAGGACATCCGGCGGCAGGGTTTCCCCACTGGTGAACAGGTTCGGCAAATCGATCACCCCGTCATCCTCGGCAGAAATCACGCCGCGCTCGACCAGGTTTTGCAGTTCTCTTATGTTTCCGGGGAATTCGTACGAGAGGAAGGCTCTGATGACTGCGGGCGTAAAGCCCACCACTCTTCGATGGTACTTGTCGCAGTAATAGTTAAGGAAATGATTCATCAACAGCGGAATGTCGTCCTTGCGAGCGCGAAGCGGAGGAAGTTGAATGGGGAACACGTTCAATCGGTAGAACAGATCCTCGCGAAAACTTCCATCGCGCACCGCCTGCCGCAAATCGACATTGGTCGCAGCGACCACTCTTACGTCGACCCGGGTGCTCCGGCTGCCTCCGACTCGTTCGATTTCCCCTTCCTGCAGCGCTCGTAGCAGCTTTCCCTGCGCGATCGGACTCAATGTCCCGATTTCATCCAGGAACAAGGTTCCGTTATCGGCCCGCTCGAAGCGACCGGGGCGCGACGCAACCGCTCCGGTATAGGCACCACGCTCGACACCGAACAGTTCGGACTCGATCAGCGTGTCCGGTATCGCCGCACAGTTGACGGCGACGAAGGGGTTTTCAGCCCGCGTGCTGATACGGTGGAGCATGTTGGCGAACACTTCCTTGCCGACCCCGGACTCCCCCGTAAACAGGACGGTGGCATCGGTACCGGCGACGCGCCGGAGCTGATGGCAGGCTGCATTGAAAGCGGCCGACGCACCGACCATTGCGGCGTGATAGGGGGCATTCTGCGCAAGCATTCCCGCGCTGTCTTTCAGCCCGGTCACCGGCGCCACCACGGTGGAGGCACGGCTGCCCGTCGGCGAGCCGACAAAGTCTTCGGCATTGAGACGCCGCATGTCCTCGGTGATGTCGTCCCACAGCTCGGCCGATTTTGCGATCAGGCGGCAAGCAGAATCCCCCATCGACCGGCAGCTGACTTCACGCGCGATCACGAGGTGTCCGAGGAGGGTGCTCCCGTGCCCCATCGCATAACCGGTCAGCATCCAGCAGGTCGCTGCAGTTCCCAGGCCATAGGCGGCGATGTGCTCGTCCGCCTCGATCGAGTGATGCCATAAGTATTCACCGTCGAACTGACCGTTCTTCTGGTCGAAATTGAATCTGACAGGCTCGACTTTAACCATGCCTTCAAAGGAATGCAGGCGGGCCTTGTACAGCGCGGAAAGATCGGCATCGGGCCAGCGCGCCTGCTCCATGCGGGCATCGCGCGCTCCGGCGATATAGCCCAGGCGGGTGAACAAACCTCTTGCCTTTTCCATTCCCAAACTGTCGATCAGCTCGCGCCGCAGTGCTCCGAATGCATTGCCATGCATCAAGATCATGCGTTGATCATTGAGCCAGATATATCCGTCATCAGGCGAAAACGACAGACAGGCCGAAATATCCGACAGCGACGGCCGGGCGTCAGCACGTGAGCTGGCATAGTCGCCGAGCTGCGACGCCGAGAATTCCGAGTCTCGTTCTCCAATCGTGGCCCTGCCTTTGCTTTTGATCACGGCATGTCTCCTTCACTGAGCCATATTTCCATTTTTATGAATTCAACCACAAAGTCGTAGAGCCGTTTTCACGATTTCATGAACCCAGGCCACAGACCATAAATGCTGCACAGCAGTATTTTTGATCCATCGAACAGGAATGTCTATCAGAAATCCGCGGCTGTAATTTGCTGCGACGCACAATTCAACTTCCACGACCATCCTGGCATCAGTCTTGCTAAATACAAGGCAGCGCGATGAATATCAGACATCGAGCGATGTACGCAGTTTAAGCACCAAATTCTTGTCCAACGGACCCGGGATGCATCGATGATCAAGGAAGGCGATTTGCTCTGGACCCCCAGCGCCGACTGGGTAGCGAACGCGAACGTGACTGCGTTCATGAACTGGCTGCAGGCCACCCGCAAGCTGGAATTCGCCGATTACGGCGAGCTCTGGCGCTGGTCGGTGACCGATCTGGAGTCGTTCTGGGGCGCACTCTGGGATTATTTTTCGATCGAGGCCTCGTCTCCCCCCACCTGCGTGCTCGGCGCCCGGAACATGCCCGGCGCCCAGTGGTTTCCCGGGGCGAAGCTCAACTACGCGCAGCACGTCCTGCGCCAGGAGCGCGCCGGTGGCGATGCGCTCCTGTACCTGAGCGAGAACGCCCCCCTGACCGCCATGGCCTGGGAAGCGCTGGCCGGCCAGGTGCGCATCCTCGCGACGCAGCTGCGCCGCCTCGGGGTGAAGCCTGGCGACCGCGTTCTGGCCTACCTGCCCAACATCCCGCAGGCGATCATCGCCCTGCTGGCGACGACGAGCATCGGTGCGGTGTGGGCAAGCTGCTCGCCGGATTTCGGCTCTCACGGCGTTCTCGACCGGGTCACCCAGCTCGCCCCCAAAGTGCTGTTCTGCGTTGACGGCTACCGCTATGGCGGCAAGGCGTTCGACCGCCGCGGGGAGGTTCAGGAAATCATCGACGCCCTCGACAGTATCGAGCACGTCATCCACCTCCCCTACCTCGATCCGCACAGCCCGGCCCCGGCCGGCGAACGGGTGCGGTCATGGGAAAGCCTGCTCGATCACCCTCCCGTTCCGGCCGACGGCTTCGCGTTCGAGCCGCTGCCCTTCGATCATCCGCTGTGGATCCTGTTCTCGTCGGGCACGACCGGCCTGCCCAAGGCCATCGTGCACGGCCATGGCGGCATTCTCCTCGAAATGCACAAGCTGCTCGCCTTCCACATGGACATCCACCCCGGCGAGCGCAGCTTCTTTTTCACCACCACCGGCTGGATGATGTGGAACGTGGTCGCGAGCTCGCTGCTGGTCGGCGCCTGCCCCGTGCTCTATGACGGCAACCCGGCCTATCCGACCCCCGACGTGCTGTGGAAGATGGCCCAGGATTGCGGCGCCGCCTTTTTCGGCGCCAGCCCGACCTATGTCGACATCATGGACAAGGCCGGCATCGTGCCCGGAGCCCGCTACGACCTGTCGAAACTGCGCGCGATCATGCCGGCCGGCTCGCCGGTGTCGCCCGAGTGCACCGCCTGGTTCTACGACAACGTCAAGAAAGACCTGTGGATCGCCACCGGCAGCGGCGGCACCGACTGCTGCACCGGCTTCGTCGGCGGCGTGCCGACCCTGCCGGTTCATGCCGGCGAGATCCAGGCACCGTCGCTTGGGGTGGCCGCGGCCGCGTTCAACGAGCGGGGCGAAGCGGTCGTCGATGAAGTCGGCGAGCTGGTGATCACCGCGCCCCTGCCGTCGATGCCGGTCGGCTTCTGGAACGACCCCGGGCAGGTGCGCTACCGCGAAGCCTATTTCGAGGACTTCCCGGGCGTCTGGCGCCATGGCGACTTCTTCCGCATCAACGCGCGCGGCGGCTGCTTCGTGCTGGGGCGCTCGGACGCGACCCTGAACCGCCAGGGGGTGCGCATCGGCACGGCGGAAATCTACCGGGCGCTGGCCGCGCTCGACGAGATCGAGGACGCGCTGATCGTCAATCTCGACCTGCCGCACAACCAGTTCTTCATGCCGCTATTCGTCAAGCTGCGTGCCGGCGTCCAGCTCGATGCAGCCCTGGTGCAGCGGATCAACACCCTCCTGCGCAAGGAATACACCCCGCGCCACGTGCCGGACCGGATCATCGCCGTGCCCGCCATCCCGGCAACGCTCACCGGCAAGAAGATGGAAGTGCCGGTGCGCAAGATATTGATGGGCATTGCGGTCGAAAAGGCGGTCAACCGCAACGCCATGGCCAACCCCCAGGCCCTCGACTTCTTCATCGACTACGCGAAGACCCAGCACGACTATTCACTGGGCTGACAGCGGGCACGGCAACCACAAGATCCGGAGACAATCATGACCGACAAACCGAAGGTGCTTCTCATCGCCACCCGCGACACCAAGGAACAGGAATCGAAATACATACGGGAATGCCTGGAAGAGGCCGGAGTCGAGGTCTATCACCTGGACCCCAGCATCCGCCGCACCGTGGACGAAGGAGCGGAGATCGGGCCTGAGCAGATCGCCGCCGCCGCAGAGACGACGATGCCCGATATCCGCGCGCTCAGGCACGAAGGCTTATGTCTGGAAGTGATGACCAGGGGTGCGCTCAAGTGCGCCCACGAACTGCACCATGACGTAGGCCTGAGCGGCATCCTCGGCCTCGGCGGCTCGATGGGGACCGCGCTTGCCACCCGGATCATGCAGAGCTTTCCCTATGGCCTGCCCAAAGTGATGATTTCCACCATGGCCTCGGGCATGACCCGTCCGTTCGTCGGCGCCAAGGACATCGTGATGGTGAATCCGGTGTGCGACATTTCCGGGCTCAACTCGATCACCCGCAGCGCCTTCCGCAATGGCGCGCTCGCCGCAGCGGCCATGGCCCGCGACTACCAATCCGGGGAAACCGGAAACAAGCCGCTGGTCACCATCTCGACGCTGGGCACCACGGAGAAATGCAGCGCACGTATCCGCCGATCGCTCGAGGAGCAAGGCTTCGAGGTCATGGTGTTCCACACCCTTGGCACCGGCGGCGCGGCGATGGAGCAGATCATCCGCGAGCGCGACGTCGCGGTGGTCATCGATCTGTCCCTGATCGAGATCAGCGAATATCTTCATGGCGGCTTGTGCGCGACCGGCCCGGATCGTGGCAAGGCGGCGCTGGAAAAAGGGGTGCCGACCATTTTCGCCCCCGGCAACCTCGATTTCCTCGTCGCCGGGCCGCTGGCGGAAGCCAAGGTGCGATTCCCCGGCAAGCGCTACCACGAGCACAACCCGGCACTGACTGCGGTGCGCGCCGAAGCGCAGGAATTCCGCAACGACGCCGAGCACCTCGCCGGCCTGATCCGGAATGCCCGCGGACCGGTCGCCTTCTTCGTGCCGCTGCAGGGCTTTTCCAATCACGACAGCCCGGATGGCCACCTCCACGATCCGTCCCTGCCTCCGGTGTTCGCCGCGCACCTGAAGCAGGCGATGCCCCCCGGCATAGCGGTGATCGAGCTGCCCCTCCATATCAACGACGAGCAATTCGCCGACGCGCTGGTCGAGCAGGCCATCGCTTTTTCCAAAAATCGCAGCGAGGCTGCAAGCCAATGAAACTGACCAACGAAGACGTCAACGAGATCCTGCAACTGCTGGACGCGGGGCCGTTCAACGAACTGAACCTGCAGACCCTGCGCTTCAAGCTGCAGCTGCGCCGTGGCAGCGACGGCATGTGGACGCAGGAAGCGCAGATCCTTTCCGCTCCCGAGCTGCTGTCGCCGGCCACCGCGGCCGCCGCGCCGGCCGCCAGCACCGCCCATGCCCCAGCGGAAGCCAGACATGCGGAAAAGGAGCACCTCACCGCGGTCCGCACGCCGCTGCTGGGCACCTTTTATCGCGCGCCCAAGCCCGGCGCCCCTGCGTTCGTGGAAGTGGGCAGCCGCGTCGGGCCCGACACCCTGGTCGGTATCGTCGAAACGATGAAGCTGATGAATTCGGTCTATGCCGGGGCCGCCGGAACGGTGGTGGAGATCTGCGCCAAGGACGCGGCCACCGTCGAGCACGGCGAAGTGCTGATGTTCATCGAGGCGGAGGGCGCATGACCATCCGCCGCATTCTCATCGCCAACCGCGGCGAGATCGCGGTGCGCATCGTGCGCACCTGCCAGCGCCTCGGGATCGAAACCGTCCTCGCCGCCTCCGAGGCCGATCTCGAGTCGCTGGCGGCGCGCCTGGCCGACCGGACGATCTGCATCGGCCCGGCGAAGTCGTCCGTCAGCTACCTCAGCGTCGATGCCATCGTCGGCGCCGCGCGCACGGCCAACGCCGATGCGATCCACCCCGGGTACGGCTTCCTGTCCGAAAACCAGCACCTCGCCCAGGCCTGCGCCGCGGCGGGGATCATTTTCATCGGCCCGACCGCGGCCCAGCTCGATGCCGTCGGCGACAAGCTCAAGGCGCGCAGCCACGCCCTGGCGGCCGGGCTTCCGGTGGTCCCCGGCGGCGAAGTCGACAGCATCGAGGAAGCGCGCGCGGTCGCTGAAAAAACGGGCTGGCCGGTCCTGATCAAGGCCGTCAGCGGCGGCGGCGGCCGTGGCATGAAGCTGGTGCACGAGCCGAGCCAGCTCGCGGCGACGATCGAACTGGCGATGGCCGAAGCCCATGCCTCGTTCGGCGACCCCCGGGTCTACCTGGAGCGCTATGTCGCCTCCGGCCGCCATGTGGAAGTGCAGGTGCTGGGCGATGGCGAGAACGTGATTCATCTGGGCACGCGCGACTGCTCGATCCAGCGCCGCTACCAGAAGCTGGTCGAAGAGGCCCCGGCCCCCAACCTGCGCGACGGCCTGCGCGCCGCGATGCACGAGGCCGCCGTCACCTTCGCCAGGCACCTCGCATACCGCGGGCTGGGCACCGTCGAACTGCTCGTCGACTGCGAGCGCGACACCTTCTACTTCCTCGAGATGAACGCGCGCATCCAGGTCGAGCACCCGGTCACCGAGGCGATCTGCGGGCTCGACCTGGTCGCCGAACAGATCGCGGTCGCCGAAGGCAAACCGCTGCGCTTCACCCAGGACGACGTGCACCTCGCCGGCCACGCCATCGAGTGCCGCATCAACGCCGAAGACTGGACCCAGGACTTTCGCCCCAGCCCGGGCACGGTGAGCCGCGCGCGGTTTCCGCTCGGCGAAGGTGTGCGCGTCGATACGCACATCCAGAGCGGCGCGCGCGTGCCCCCGTTCTACGACTCCCTCCTCGCCAAGCTGATCGTCCATGGCGCCGACCGCGCCCAGGCCCTCGAGCGCCTGCGCCATGCACTGGCGCAGTGCGAGATTACCGGCGTCAGCACCAACCTGCCGATGCACGCCGAACTGATGGCGCAGGAGGAGTTCGCCCGCGGCGGCGTGAATACCGCTTATTTCCCCTGGTTCCTGGAAAACCGGGCGACCGCATTGCGCGACCCGTGTGTCGCGAAAGGAAGCTGACATGGCCCATCTCCAGCTCATCGACACCTCGATCCGCGACGGCAACCAGAGCCTGTGGGGCGCAACCGGGCTCAATACCCCGCAGATCCTGTCGATCGCCCCGATCCTCGACCGGGTCGGTTTCCGCGCCATCAATTACGCCTCGAGCACGCACATGGGGATGGCGATCAAGACCCACCGCGAAGACCCATGGGAGCGCATCCGCCTGACCCACGCGGCGATGCCCAACACCCCGCTGGAATTCATCGGCACCGGGCTGCGCTTCATCTCCTGGGAGAGCCAGCACCCCGAGTTCATGCAGCTCGTGTATGACCGGCTCGTCATCAACGGCATCTCGCGCTTCATCGTCATGGACCCGATGAACGATGCGCAGGCCATGCTCGAATCGGCGCAGATGATGCGCAAGGCCGGCGCGAGCGAGATCATCGCGGCCCTGACCTACACCATCAGCGTCGTGCACGACGATGCCTACTACGCGAACTTCGCCGCGCAACTGGCCCGCTCGCCCGACATCGACCGCCTCTACATCAAGGACCCGGCCGGCATCCTGACCCCCGAGCGGGCGCGCACCCTGATCCCGGCGATCCAGGCGCAACGGGGCGGCAAGGCGCTGGAACTGCATTCCCACTGCAACATCGGGCTGGCGCCGATCACCTACATGACCGCCGCCGAGCTGGGCATCGACGCCCTGCAGGTCGGCTGCGGCGCACTGAGCAGCGGCACTGCGCTGCCGAACGCGCAGCGCGTCGTCGCCAACCTGCGCGAACTGGGCCACACGGTGGACGTCGACGACCGCGCGCTCGCCCTGGTGTCGAACTACTTCACCCGCATCGCCGCCGCCGAGAACCTGCCGGCGGGCATGCCCCAGGAGTTCGATGCCGCCTTCCTGCGCCACCAGGCCGCGGGCGGCTACATCTCGACCACCCGGCGCCAGCTCGCGGAACTGAAGCTCGAACATCGCTTCGACGAGGTCATGGAGGAGCTGAGCCGGGTGCGCGCCGAACTGGGCTATCCGATCATGGTCACCCCCTTCCCCCAGATGCTCGGCTCGCAGGCCTTCTACAACGTGATCGGCAACGAACGCTACGCCAACGTTTCGGACCAGGTGATCCGCTACGTCCTCGGCAACTTCGGCCGCCCAACCGGCATCATCGACCCCCAGGTCAAGGACCGCATCCTGGCCCGCCCGCGCGCCAAGGAGCTGATGAACGAGCCGCCGCCGCCGCCGCTGGCGGAAATGCGCCGCCAGTTCCCGCCCGGCATTTCGGACGAAGAGTTCCTGCTGCGCGCGACGATGCCGGCGGAACAGGTCGAGGCCATGATCGCCGCCGGCCCCGCGCGCCGGCACTACAACCCCGACGTGCAACCGGTGCTGAAGCTGCTGCGCGAGCTGCAGACCCGCCCGGGCGTCTCCGACATCGTGATCGACAAACCCAATTTCCACCTCGAACTGCACGGTAACGGCAGCCAGGAGAACGCCAATGCATGACGACAGCATCGCTTTTGCCGGACCGGACATTCCCGCAGCCACCCTCGCCCGCCTCGGCCGCACCCGCGGTTTCGTCTTCGACATGGACGGAACGCTGCTGCTCGGCAACGAGCGCAACCATGACATGAAGCCGCTCCCGGGCGCGCTCGAAATCACCCACTGGCTGAGCGCGCGCGGCATCCCGTTTGCCGTCTTCACCAACGGCACCACGCGCTCGCCCGAAGAGTACGCCACCACGCTGCGCAAGCTCGGCTTCGCCCTGCCCGACGCGGCGATGATGACGCCGGCGAGCAGCGCGGTGGATCTGTTCGTCCAGCGCGGCTACAAGCGCGTGCTGGTGCTCGGCGGCGACGGTCTGGCGATGCCGCTGCGCAAGGCGGGCATCGAGGTCGTCGCCCCGGTGGGCCGACCCCAGGCCGATGCGGTGCTGATCGGCTGGTACCGCGAATTCACCATGAACAACCTCGAAGCGGCCTGCTACGCGGTGTGGGGCGGAGCACAGGCCTTCAGCGCTTCGCAGGCGTTGTTTTTCGCCACCGCGGCGGGCAGGACGCTGGGCACGTCCCGGGCCATTTCGGCAATGCTCAAGGATCTGACCGGCTGCCGGGTGCAGGTCGTGGGCAAGCCCTCGATCCATGCCCTGAGCGCTGCGGCCCGCCGCCTCGGGGTGCGGGCCAAGGACCTGGCGGTCGTCGGCGACGATCCCGAACTGGAAGTCCCGATGGCGCACCGCGGCCGCGCGCTGGCGGTGGCGGTCCATACCGGGCTGGGCGATGCGGACTCGTTCTCGCATCTACCACCGGCGCGCTGGCCGCACCTGACCGTGCACGGCGTCGATGAGCTGCTGCGCGTGCTGCAAGGCCAGACGCTTTAGCCCCCGCCATGCATCCGGCGCCCGATGAATCCCTTCCCCCCGGCGCCGGCCCGCAGCGGCCATCCCTTTTTTCCAGAACAAGCCGGACATTCCGGTCCAGCGATCCACGCAACGGAGGCGCAGTGCAATGAAACCGACCGTAGAACAGGCACTGAAGGAGATCGAGCGCGTCGTCGGCGCGGAACATCTGCTGACCGACACCGCAAGCCTTTCGCGATATTCCGTCAACATGCTCGCCACCGCCGACATCCTGCCTGCCGCCGTGGTGCGGCCGGCGTCGACGGCAGAGCTCCAGCAGGTGCTGAAAATCGCCAACGCCGCCAAGACGCCGGTATGGACCTTGAGCGGCGGGCAGAACCGCGGCTACGGCATGGCCTGTGCCGCCACCCCGGGGACCCTGATCATCGACCTCAAAAGGATGAACCGCATCCTCGAGGTCAACGTCGAGCTCGCCTACGCCCTGGTCGAGCCCGGGGTGACCTTCGCCCAGCTCTACCGCTACCTCAGGGACAACGACATTCCCTTGTGGATGGACGTCCCGAGCGGCAGCCCCGAAGGGTCGTGCCTGGGCAACATCACCGAGCGCGGGGCCGGGTACACCCCGCTGGGGGAGAAGTTCCTGTTCAGTTGCGGCATGGAAGTCGTCCTCGCCGACGGACAGGTGCTGCGCACCGGCACCGGAACGCTGCCGAACTCGCAGACCTGGCAGGTCTTCAAGTGGGGCTACGGACCGTCGCTCGACGGCCTGTTCACCCAGTCCAATTTCGGCATCGTCACCAAGGCCGGCTTCTGGTTGATGCCGCGCCCGCCGGCCTACGAACCGCTCGCGGTGACCATGGACGACCCGGCGGCAGTCTACAAGGCGGTCGAAATCCTGCGCCCGCTCAAGCTCAACATGGTCATTCCGAACGGCGCCTGCGTCACCCACGTGCGCAAAGCGCTGGGACTGACGGCGTGCTGGGGCGAGGGGAAAAACATCCTGCCCCGGGTCGGCCGGCGCTTCGACTATCCGGCGGAAACCCTGAAGGCATTGAAAGAGAGGTACGCGCTGGGTGAGTGGAACTTCGCCGGCGCGCTCTACGGCCTGCCGGAAACCGTCCGGACCTATCGCGGCATCGTCGAAGACGCCTTCCGCTCGGCCCTTCCCGGCTGCCGCTTCCTGAGTGCGGAAGAACAGGCGGCGAGCCCCTACTGGCGGGCACGGGAAAAGGCGATGCGCGGCGAGCCGCTGTGGGAATTCGACATGTCGGACTGGGAAGGCAAGGCGGGAGCGCTGTGGATCTCGCCGGTCGCCCCGGTCACCAACGAGGCCGTCGAACAGCAGATCCGGATCGCCGAAGAGACCTACGCGAAGTACGGCTTCCACTATGCCGCGGAGCTGATCCTGGGGACCGGCCGCGATCTGCACCACATCATCTGGCTGCTGTTCGATCGCAGCGATGCCGAAGAGCGCCGCCGCGCCGAGCAGTGCGAGCGGGAAATGTACGACCGCTACTGCGAGGTCGGCTACCTGCCCTACCGCACCGGGCTGTCCACCGGCGACTACCTGATGCGCAAGCTCGGGCCGTTCCGGGACATCTGCCACGACCTGAAACAGCTCTTCGATCCGAACAACATCCTGTCGCCGGGCAAGTCGGGAATCGACCTGGCCAATCGCTCATGACCGGGCAGCGGAGGTGCATTGCATGAAGCAGAATCTGACTGGAAAAGTCGCTTACGTCTCCGGTGCGGCCGCGGGAATCGGCGCCGCCATTGCCCGGAGTTTCGCGGCGGAAGGCGCGTCGGTGCTTCTCGGCGACGTCCAGGAGGCGCGCGGCGAGGCCCTTGCCGCACAGATCCGGGATCAGGGCGGCAAGGCCGCGTTCATTCACCACGACGTCGCCGACGAGCCGCAATGGGAACGCGCGCTGGCACGCGCAGTCGCGCAGTTCGGCGGGCTGGACATCCTCGTCAACAACGCCGGCATCGAGCAGACCGGCCTCCTCGCCGACGTCGAGCTCGCCGACATCAACCGGCTCCTCGCCGTCAATGTGGCCGGCGTGATCCTCGGCCACAAGCACGCCATCCGGGCGATGCGTCCGGGCGGAAGCGCGGGCAAAGGCGGCAGCATCATCAACCTGTCCTCGGTGGCCGGATTGATCGGCACCCCGGCGCTGGGCGTATACAGCGCCTCGAAAGGCGCAGTGCGGCTGCTCAGCAAGGCCGCCGCGGTCGAATGCGGCCGCCTCGGTTACGGCATCCGGGTCAATTCGATCCATCCGGGCCTGGTCGATACCGACATGGGCAGCAAGCTCGTGGATGATTTCGTGGGCCTCGGGGTTTTCGCCGATCGCGAAACCGCGCTGCGGCAAATGCGGGAAACCTATCCCATCGGCCGCACCGGCATCCCCGGCGACATTGCCAACGCCGCCCTCTTCCTCGCCAGCGAACAATCGAGCTGGATCACCGGAACCGAAATCGTGGTGGACGGGGGCATGACGATCAGTTGATCCCCCACCCGCCCGGACAAGCCAGACCAAAGGAGAACACCATGCTGCTCGAAGGAAAGACCGCGCTCGTCACCGGCGCCGGCAACGGCATCGGCCGCACCATTGCCCTCACCTACGCTGCCGAGGGCGCGAATGTCGTCGTTTCCGACATCAATGAAGAATGGGGCCGGGAAACGCTCGCCCTGATCGAAGCCAAGGGCGGGAAGGCCATTTTCCAGCGCGCCGACACCGCCCGCGCCGAAGACCATGACGTCCTGATCGCCGCGGCCAAACGCACCTTCGGCCGTCTCGACGTAGCCTGCAACAACGCCGGCATCAGCGGCGAATTCACCCCCACGGATGAAACGAGCGATGCCCAGTGGCAACGCGTCATCAACATCAATCTGTCGGGCGTGTTCTACGGCGTTCGCGCCCAGCTGCGCGCGATGCTCGAAACCGGCGGCGGCGCGATCGTGAATATTTCCTCCATCGCCGGGCAGATCGGGATCGAAGGAATCACCCCGTACACCGCCGCCAAGCACGGCGTTGTCGGCCTGACGAAAACGGTCGCCTGGGAATATGGCAGCAAGGGCATCCGCATCAATTCGGTCGGCCCGGCCTTCATCAATACCACGCTGGTCCAGAACGTTCCTCCCGAAACGCGCCAGCAGCTCGAACAGATGCACGCCCTGCGCCGCCTCGGCGAAACCGAGGAAGTCGCCAATCTCGTCGCCTGGCTGAGCAGCGACAAGGCCAGCTTCGTCACCGGCAGCTATTACGCGGTCGACGGCGGCTACCTCGCACGATGACCGTCATCACTCATTGAAATCCATCGAAGGAATATTCATTCATGTCTGCACCTGTTCAGGTCATCGGCGTCGGGATGGTCAAGTTCGTCAAGCCCGGCACCCAGGAGCCCTATGAAATCATGGCGTCGAAGGCCATTCGCGCCGCCCTTGCCGACGCCGGCATCCCTTACGACGAAATCCGGCAGGCCTACGCCAGCTACGTCTTCGGCGACAGCGCCTGCGGCCAGGCCGCGCTGTATCGGGTCGGCATGACCGGCATCCCGCTGTTCAACGTCAATAACAACTGCTCGTCGGGCTCGTCGGCGCTGTTCCTCGCCCGCCAGGCGGTGCTCTCCGGCAGCGTCGACTGTGCGCTGGCGTTCGGCTTCGAGGAAATGCGCCCGGGCGCACTGGGCGCGGTGTGGAACGATCGCACTTCCCCGCTGCTCGAGATGGAAGATCAGCTCGAAAAGATCGTGCCGGGCGTACCGCCGGCATCCAACGCCCATCGCCTGTTCGGCTCCGCCGCCCTGGCCTACATCGAAAAGACCGGCGCCAATCCCGACATCTTCGCCAAAGTAGCGGTGAAGACCCGCAAACACGCGATGAACAACCCGCTGGCAATGTTCAACCAGCCACTCACCGTCGACGAGGTCATGCAGTCGCCGGTGATTTTCGCCCCTTACCTGACCCGCCTCGAAGCCTGCCCGCCCTCCTGCGGCGCGGCAGCGGCGGTCGTGTGCAGCGAAGCCTTCGCCCGCCGCCACGGCCTTGCCCGCGGCATTCCGATCCTCGCCCAGGCGATGACCACCGACCGTCCGGCCCGCAACGACAACCCGATCGATCTCGCCGGCGCCGACATGACCCGCAATGCCGCCGCGCAAGTGTACGCACAGGCCGGGATCGGTCCGCAGGACATCGACGTCGTCGAACTGCATGACTGCTTCACTTCGAACGAGGTCATCACTTACGAAGGGCTGGGGCTCTGCGGCGAGGGGGAGGCGGAAAGGTTCATCGCACACGGCGACAACACCTACGGCGGCAAATACGTCGTCAATCCTTCCGGCGGGCTCATGTCGAAGGGACACCCGCTGGGCGCGACCGGCCTCGCCCAGTGTACGGAACTGGTTTCGCAATTGCGCGGAGAGGCCGGCGCCCGCCAGGTCAGCGGGGCACGCCTTGCGCTGCAACACAATCTGGGGCTGGGCGGCGCCTGCGTCGTGACCCTGTACGGGAAGAATGCCTGAGCGGAATCGCCTTCATCTTGTTCAACCGAGGGGTGGGATCGTGATCACGACGATTGTCGAATACAGGCTTCCTTGCGCCGTGGCGCGGGGCGAAATCCTGGAAAAATTCAAATCAGCCCGGAATAAGTTCATCGACGCCGAAGGCTTATTGAAAAAATATTTCTGCTACGACGCATCCGACGGCACCGGAACGAGCGTTTACATCTGGGAAAACCTGTCGTGCGCAAAAGCTTTCTTCACTCCCGCGATGCTTCAGGCGTTCGAGCAGACTTTTGCCTGCCGGCCCACGCTCAGGCATGTCGATACGCTGATGACGGTCGACAACATGACCGATGAAGTCTCTGTTTTCGACACCTGAACAAGCGATCGCCATGATCGACCCGAATCGTGTTCAAGCGGTATGGCGTCACACCTGACCGGCACTGGACAGACCGCAAATTGAATCGCTTTTTGATGGAAAACCAATGAGATGAAAGCAATCAGATTACGTACTCCCGGCGGCCTCGATCACCTCGACCAAGTCGAGCTTCCCGATCCCGGGCGGCCCGGCCCGGGCGAGATCCGGGTCAGGATTCACGCCAGCTCCCTGAACTTCCATGATCTTGGCGTCGTCAGCGGCGCAATGCCGGCCGCCGACGGACGCATCCCGATGTCCGACGGCGCCGGCGTCGTCGAAGCGGTCGGGGAAGGGGTCGATGAATTCGCCGTCGGCGACGCCGTGGTCTCGACCTTCTTTCCGCACTGGCAGGATGGCGAAGCTCCGATCGCGGATTTTTCCACCACCCCCGGTGACGGGGTCGATGGCTACGCCTGCGAATATGTCGTCCGCCCGGCGACCGCATTCACCCGCGCCCCGCGCGGCTACAGCCACGCCCAGGCCGCCACGCTGACGACCGCCGGCCTCACCGCCTGGCGCGCGCTGGTCTACAACGGCGGGTTGAAAGCCGGCGACAGCGTCCTGGTACTGGGCACGGGGGGAGTGTCGATCTTCGCCCTCCAGTTCGCCAAGGCGATGGGCGCCAGCGTGATCGCGACCTCGTCATCGGACGAGAAGCTCGAACATGCCCGGGCGCTCGGCGCCAGCCACACCATCAACTACCGCCGCGAAGCGCAATGGGCGTCGCGTGTGCTCGAGTTCACCGGCGGCCGCGGTGTCGATCACGTCATCGAAGTCGGCGGGCCCGGCACCCTGGCGCAATCGATCCAGGCCTGCCGGATCGGCGGCCACATCGCCCTGATCGGCGTGCTGACGGGCGGCGCCGGGCCGGTGCCGACGGCCGCGCTGATGAAGCGCCAGCAACGCCTGCACGGGCTGATCGTCGGCAACCGCCGCCAGCAGAGCGAGCTCGTCCGTGCGCTCGAAGCAACCGGGATCGTGCCCGTCATCGACCGCTCCTTTGCCCTCGAGACCATCGCCGACGCCTTCCGCCTGCAGCAGGCCGGCGGGCATTTCGGCAAGATCTGCCTCGAATTCTGAGCGTAGCCACCCAATCGTCTTCGTGGAGACTCCCCGTGCTTTCAAGAAGAGCTTTCCTCCAAGGGTCAATGACAATGAGCGGTCTGGCGCTCGCCGGGATGTCGGTCCCGGGCTTCGCCTCCGCGCTCGCCCCCGGCCGGGACAAGGCGCCCTTGCCCCTCTTTTCCGTCCTCTACGACAACGGCTTTCCCCCCAGCGCCGCTTTCGGCGCTGCGGCCGGGCAACTCGGCTACGCCACCCATGACATCGACGGCGACGTGACCGAGTTCTGGATGAACCACCTTGCCACGCGGTGGCGGCACGAACCCGTGGCCATCGCGGGTCTGACCCATGCCAGCGCCCTGTTCGTGCTCGAGCGCATGGGGTGGGACCATGGCTTGCGCGTCATTTTTCGCGCACAGCACCGCAGCCAGGGCAACGGCCGCATCGAACACCAGCTGACCGGCCCGGCCGTGATGTTGAACGCATTCGAGAAGGCCGCTTCGGAGCACCCCGGCCTGGGGGCCTGCGTGGCCGACATGCTGTCCCGCTGCCACCGCCCGGAGCAGACGCCATCGACCTTGGCGATCACGGCCCCGCCCCGCCCCGAACTAGACGCTGCTCCCGGCCATGCGCCGCTGGTTTCCTGGGTCATTGCCCCGCGCCCCTCCCCCGCCTCGGCGCGCAACGCTTTTGCTACTGTTGAAAGGACCGTGTGATGAAACTTCCCAAAGGCGTCAGCGCCGAAGACTTCAACGCTGCACTGAAAGAATTCCGCCTGGTCGTGGGTGAAAACTGGGTGTTCACCGGCGACGAGGACATGCATCTGTACCGGGATGCCTATTCCCTGCAGTGGGGGGAACCCAATGAACTGGTCGCCTCCGCGGCGGTTGCACCGGAAAACGTCGAGCAGGTCCAGGCCGTGGTGCGCATCGCCGGCAAGTACAGGATTCCGCTGTTTGCCATCTCCACCGGCAAGAACCTGGGCTACGGCGGTTCGGCTCCGAACATGGCGGGCAACGTCATCGTCGATCTCAAGCGCATGAACAAAGTCATCGAAGTCGATGACAAGAGGAATTTCTGCATCGTCGAGCCGGGCGTCTCCTATTTCGATCTGTACAAGTACATCCACGAGCGCGGCTTCAAGGTCATGATGGACGTACCCGATCCGGGCTGGGGCAGCCCGCTCGGGAACGCGGTCGACCATGGTCTCGGCTACACCTGGATGAATTATCGCGACCACTTCGGCTCTCATTGCGGCATGGAAGTCGTGCTCCCCGATGGCGAGATCATGCGCACCGGGATGGCGGCGATACCGGGCTCGAAGACCTGGGCGGAAAACAAATACGGTTATGGCGCCTACGTCGATGGCCTGTTCGCCCAGTCCAACTTCGGCATCGTCACCAAAATGGGGTTCTGGATGCAACCGCAGCCGGACCATTTCCTCAGCGGCCAGGTCAAAGTGCCGAAATATCATGACCTCATCCCGCTGATCAACGGCGTCAACAAGATGGAAGACCAGGGCCTGATCGGCCATCCGCGCTACAGCTGCCCGATGGATCCGCTTTGCATGCAGATGGAGCCGGAAATCTACAAGCCGACCCCCGAGCTGATGGCGCTCAACAGCCGCCCCGGCGGGGCCACGGTCGAGGAGTACCAGGCCTATGCCGAGAAACAGGGGCATGAATTCTGGAATGTCATGCTCAATTTTTACGGCCCGAAGGAAACCGTTTACGCAAACTGGGAATATGCCAAGAAGACGGTTTTCGCCGCCATTCCCGGCGTCCGCTTCGAAGAAATCGAAAACTACGCGTTCCCGCTCGAAAATCCGGAAGCGATCAAGAAAGTCCGTCACAAGGTTGCGCTGGGCATTCCGAACATGTCGATCTTCTCGATCGGCGCCCGCTCCGCGGCGATGCCGGAACCCGGGGACGGCCATGCGTGGTTTTCACCGATCGTCCCCCGCAATGGCGAAGAATTCATCCACGCGCACAAGGTCTTCACCCAGGCCGCGCGCGAAATGAACATCACCTCGGCCCCGATCAGCGTCACCAACGTGCCGATGTCATGGCAGTACCGTACCTACCTCTACCTGTTCCCGGTGTTCGTTTCCCGTTCCGACAAGGAGCGCAACCGGAAATCCGTCGACGACTTCAACAAGCTGATCAAACTGGCCGCTGAAAACGGCTGGTCCGAATACCGCACCGCCCCCATCTTCCAGGACGCGGTGGCGGCAACGTACTCCTTCAACAACAACATCCTGCTGAGATTCCAGGAGCGGCTCAAGGACGTCATCGACCCTCACGGCATCATGGCGCCGGGGCGCGGCGGGATCTGGCCCAAACGCTACCGGGAGGGCGCATGATGAAAAAGCTGCTTTGCGTGGGCACCGCGATGATGGCGGCGCTGGCATCCGGTCAGAACTGGGCCAGCGGACAGACAGGGGTCGAGCGCGGCCAGGCCGTATTCCAGGAGTGGTGTGTTTCCTGCCACGGGATCGGCCCGGGTCATCCGGGAACGCAGGCGCTCGATCTCCGCTACCAGGGCGCCCTCCCGGGCGCGCTGGAGCAGCGCACCGATCTGTCCCCCGAGATCGTCAGGGCATTCGTGCGGAACGGGATCTCGGTGATGCCGTTTTTCCGCAAGGTCGAGATCAGCGATGCTGAACTCGATGCGTTGGGAAGCTACCTGTCGCGCAGCAACCCACGCTAGCTTTTGGCGAGGTGCGTGCCCTCAACCCCCGTTGGGGGGCACGCGAGTCGATCGGATGGGGTCGTACCCGGCCCCCCCCATCGTTTCAGGCGTTTTACCCCGGCGGACTGCCTCTCCGCTCAGGCCCGTGATAACGGGCTTGGGCCTGCAGCCACTGCCGCACGTCTTCCTCCTCCGCCATCCGTCCGGCAGCACGGCAGTCGTCGAGGTAGCGGGCGATATGCCCGCTCAGGTGGGCGCAGCCGACGCTGGCACCGCCGCCGGCCAGGCTGCCGTCGAGAGGACGAACGTGGGCGCCGAAGTCGGCGTAGCGGGTGCCGAGGGCGGAAATCTCCATCCGCGCGCAGCGCGCATCGCCGGTCATCCGCAGCACGCCGGGAAAGGCCGCCGGGTACACCGGTTCGCCGCGTGCCGGCGCGGCCGCGCACAGCAGCACGCCGGCCGCACGCGCACGCGCACAGGCTTCGGCGAGCACCGGTCGCGGCGCCCGCAGGCCGAGGCTGAGATTGATCAGCGCCACCCGCTGCGCGACCAGCCAGTCGATCGCCGCCGCAACCTGGGCGGCGGTGGTCGCCAGCCGGGCATGGAACACCTGGGCGACACACAATTGCGCGCGCGGCGCGCACGCGGCGATGATTTCCGCCAGGCGGCTGCCGTGGCCGAGACGGTCGGGGCCGGCGGCCTCGCGGCGAACGCCGTCCTCGCCGATGACGAACGCCGCCGCGCGGTCCACCCGCACCGCCAGCGCCGGCGCCCAGCCGCTGTCGACCAAGCCGACCCGCAACGCGTCGCCGCCGCCCGCAGCGGCGTTGCCCTCCTCCTCAGGCAGTTGCGGCAGCGGCTCGCTTCGCATCGTTTCCACCGGTCTACGCCTGCATCGCCCGCACTTCGGCCTTGCCGCCGTCGAGCACGATCCGCCATTCACAGCCGGCGAGCGTCGCTGCACGGTGGCTGATCAGGATCCGGGTGCGGCCGGCGAACAGCGTATCGACCGCGGCGATCACCTGCGCCTCGGTGGCCTCATCGACGGCCGAGGTCGCCTCGTCGAGGACCAGCACACACGGCGCCTGGAGCAGCGCGCGGGCGATCGCGATGCGCTGGCGCTGGCCGCCGGAGAGCTGCTGGCCGCGCTCGCCGAGCGGGGTGTCCAGCCCCTGCGGCAGGCTAGCGATCAGCTCGTCGAGGCGGGCACGACCGGCGGCCGCGCGCACCGCCGCGTCGTCGGCCCCGGGCGCGGCGTAGCGCAGGTTGTCGGCGAGGGTGCCGCGAAACAGCACGATGTCCTGGCTGACGACGGCGATCGCGCGCCGCAGCTCGGCGAGCGCGATCGTGCGCAGGTCGATACCGTCGAGCCGGATGAGGCCGCGCTCAGGGTCGAAATGGCGCTGCAGCAGATCGATCAGGGTCGATTTGCCGACCCCGGACGCCCCGCTCAGCGCCACCTTGCTGCCCGCCGGGATCACCAGGTCCACGCCGTCGAGCAGCGCCTGCGGCCGCCCATGGTGGCGGAACACCACCCGCTCGAAAGCGAGCTCACCGCGCAGCGCGGCCGGCAGGCGCGCACCGGCGCCGGCATCGGTGACGTCGGCCGGCGCCTGGCGCAGCTCATTGACACGCGTCAGGCTGACCCCGATGCGCTGGATCGCGACATACAGCCCGAGCAGGCTGTTGACCGGCCCCACCGCCATCCCCAGGTAGGTGGAGAACGCGATCAGCGCACCGAGCTGCCACTGGCCGTTGATGACCCAGGCGCCGCCGATGAGGAAGGCCGCCGCGCGCGTCAGCGAGGTCAGCGTGGTGGGCACGGCATGGGTGAAGATCTCGGTGCGCTGCAACTGCAGCAGCTCGTCGAGATAGCGCCCGCCGAGGCCATCGAGGCGACTGCGCTCACGTCCCTGCTGCCCCGAGGCCTGGATGAACTTCATCGCCGGCAGGGTCTCGACGAGAAAGCTCGACACGTCGGCCGAACGTTCGCGCACGGTGCGCGTGCGCGCCTCGACCTTGCGCCGCATCCAGCGCAGCCAGGCGAGTTCGAGCGGAATCAGCACCAGCACCAGGAGCGACAGCTGCCACGACAGGCTCAACATCAGCGCCACCGCACCGACGAGGCCGACCACGCTGCTGAACGCAGCGAACAGGCTGTCGACGGCGAAGCGCTGGAGCTCGGCGACGTCGCCGTCGATGCGCGACAGCAGATCGCCGACGCGCTGGCGGCCATAGAAGGCCGGCGACAGGGTCTGCAGGTGGCGGTAGAGATCGCTGCGCAGGGCGAACAGGATGGTGCCCGACAACCGGGTGTGGCGCAGGCGGTTGACGCCGGCGAGCACGGTGCCGGCGATGCCGGTGGCGATCATCGCCGCCGCGATCGCGACCAGGGTACGGTAGTCGCCGGCGAGCAGGCCGTCATCGATCAGCATCTTGGTCAGCCAGGGCTGCAGCAACACCAGCGCCGAGGCAAGCAGGGACAGCGCGATCAGGCCGGCGATGGCGCGCGCCTGCGGGCGCACGAATCCGTACACCCAGCGCAAACCGCCGTGCCCCGCATCGGCCGAGCGCATCAGCATGCGACCAGGGCGTCGCCCTCGCGGCGCGCCACCCCGGCGCGCTCGAGCTCGGCGATCAACCAGCCGGTAAGCGCATCGGGGTCCATGTCGAGGAAGCGCGCGTTGGCTTCGCGGTACAGCGGGGTGTCCACCAGGTGGCGGGTCAGCGCCGCCAGCCCGATGCGGCGCGCATCGAGAAGCATGAAGGTGACGCAGCCGCGGATGGCGTTGCGGGCGATGCGCGCACCGTCGGCCTCGAACGCGGCGAGGCGGGCAAAGGCGCGCTCGAGGGCCTCCTCGAAGTCGGCGAAAGGCGCACCATGGCCGGGAATGACGGCGTCCACGGCGAGCCGGCCGAGCGCCTCCAGGGTGCGCCGGGTCTCGCCAACCCCGTCGCCGTCGCCGAGCACGTCGGCGAACAGGATGCCGAAGCCGTCGCGCCACAGCGCGTCGCCCGAAATCAGCAGGCGGCGCTCGCGGTTGTAAAACACCAGCGCATCCATGTCGTGCCCGGGCGCAGCCAGGGCCTGCCATTCGAGCTCGCCAGCGACGAAACGGGCCCCCGCCGCGAGCGTGCCGTCGTGGCCGAAGCGCTCGCCGGCCTGTGCCGCGGCGCGGATCAGCAGGGCGTGCTCGTCCCACTCCGCCACCGCGCGCGCCATCCCCTCGGGCACCACCACCGCACAGCCGAAGGCGCGCTGCACGCTGGCATGGCCGCCGATGTGGTCGGGATGGGAGTGGGTGTTGAGCAGGCGCTGCAGGCGGCGTCCGCCGAGCGCGCTGCGCAGCAGGGCCAGGGTCTGTTCGGCGTGGCTGAGGTAGCCGGAATCGATCAGGGTGGCCTCGTCGCCATCGACCAGCAGCACGTTGTTGGCCGACAGCCAGCCGCGCTCGAGCACCTGCACGGTGGGCGGCAGTTGTGGACGCGCGCTCAATCGCTACCCTCCCCGAGCTGTTCGGCGACATTGGCCGGCAAGGGCGCCGGCCGACCGGCCGGCGGCACGGACCCGGCCGGCGGCGCCACCACCGGCACGCCCTCGATCTCCTCCGCGGTACGCCCGCAGCCCAGGCACACCCCGGTGTCCCAGTCGATCATGCACACCCCGACGCACAACGCATCGCCGCTCATGCCAGTGCTCCCGCCAGCAGCCCGGCAGTCGCGGCACGGCGCGCTGCGGTACGCTCGAGGATCGCCAGCCGCACCCCGTTGTCCGCCCGCGGCCAGGCGCGGATCTCATCGACCGTGCGCAGGCAGCCCATGCACCAGCCGGTCTCCGGGCTCAGGCGGCAGATGTCGATACAGGGGGAGGAAACCTCTATCACTTCGCTCTCCATCGGGCGCCGCCGCGACAAGCGGCAGCGTACGGTACAGGGTCCGCCATTATGAACGCGGCCGGAAGGGATCGCGAGGACGGGCAGGCGGCCCGCGGTGAGAAGCGCAATGCGCACGGGCCTTCAATTACCGCTCCCGCCAGCCCGCCGCGCCAGCACCGCCCGCGCCACCCTCGAGCCCGGTGTGCGGCCGAGCCGGTTGCCGATCCAGAGCGCGGTATCGACCAGCGCCTCCAGATCGACGCCGGTGGCGATGCCCAGCCCGTCGAACAGCCAGACCAGCTCCTCGGTGGCGACGTTTCCGCTCGCGCCGGGAGCGTAGGGGCAGCCGCCGAGTCCGCCGACCGCGGCATCGAACACCGCCACTCCGAACTCCAGCGAGGCATAGACGTTCGCCACCGCCATGCCGTAGGTGTCGTGGTAGTGCCCGGCGAGCCGCTCCGCCGGGACCTCGCGCAGCACCGCTTCGAGCATGCGGCGGATGCTGGCCGGAGTGCCGCAACCGATGGTGTCGCCGAGCGAGATTTCCTCGCACCCCAGTGCCAGCAGCGCGGCGGCGACCCTGGCCACCGCCTGCGGTACGATCGCGCCCTCGTAAGGACAGCCGGCGACGCAGGAGACGTAGCCGCGCAGCTTCACCCCCGCCGCCCGCGCCGCACCGGCGACCGCGCGGAAGCGTTCGAGCGACTCGGCGATCGAGCAGTGGATGTTGTGCCGGCTGAAGGTCTCGGAAGCGGCAGCGAACACCGCCACCGTCTGCGCACCGGCGGCGAGCGCGGCCTCGAAGCCCTGCAGGTTCGGCACCAGCACCGGGTAATCCACTGCACCCGCGGTCGCGCCCGTCGTCGGCGGCGGCCCGGCCAGCACACGGGCGAGCACCGCGGCGCTGCCGTCCATCTGCGGCACCCGTTTCGGCGACACGAAAGCCCCCGCCTCGACGCTCTTCAGGCCGGCGCCGACGAGGCGGAGGATCAGTTCCACCCGGGCCACGACCGGCAGCGGGAACGGCTCGTTCTGCAGGCCGTCGCGCGGGCCGACTTCGACGATGCGGACGGCCGCAGGCCAGGATGTCGTCATGGCGGATTCCTCATTCCGGTCGGGCACGGGCGCAACGCACGCCCCTCCGCTCAGGGTTCAGGTTCGAATTCGAGCAGTTCGGCGCCATCCTCGACCTGGTCGCCGACCGCACAGTGGAAAACCTTCACCGTCCCGGCAACGGGAGCGGTGAGGGTGTGCTCCATCTTCATCGCCTCCAGGGTCAGCAGCGCCGTGCCCTTGTCCACCCTGAGTCCGGGCGGCGTGAGAAGGGCCACCACCCGCCCCGGCATCGGCGCGCGCAGGCTGCCCTCGGCGACGCGCTCGCCGGCAGCCTGCGCCAACGGGTCGACGCGAACCAGCACCCAGCTGCGGCCATGCAGGAAAAGGTGGCGACGTTCCCCGGCGGCGATCACGGTGGCATCGAGACGGCGGCCGTCGAGTTCGGCACGCAGCTGGCCGCGGGCACCGAGTTCGCCACGCGCCGGCAGCCAGGCAGCGGCATCGACGCCGGGGGTGGCGCCGGCACCGGAAGCAGGATCGAGGCAGAGGCGGTACGCATCGGCGCGGTATTCGACCACCACCGCCTGCCGCGCCCCCCCATTGCGAAACACCAGCTCGCGGCGGGCATTCGCGTTCAGCCGCCAGCCATCGCGCACATGCCACGGCGAGCGCGGATCAGCACTGCGGCGCGCCGCCTCAGCGCCGGCCTCGGCCTCGCGCAGCAGTTCGGCGAGCGCGGCAAGCTGCCAGACTTCTCCGGGCACCGGGTCGTCGGCGGGGAACAGACAAGCCTGTTCACGCTCGATCAGGGCGGTGTCGAGCTCGGCGCGGGCAAAGGCCGGGCACGCTGCCAGGCGCGACAGGAAGTCGATGTTGTGGGCCACGCCGACGATGTGGAAATCGCCCAGCGCCTGCAGCAGGCGCAGCCGGGCGCGCTCGCGGCTGCCACCCGCGGCAGGCGGCGGCAGCGGCGTTCCACCGCTGGCGACAACGTCGCCGGTTCCTCCCCCCCGCACATCCGGTCCGTCGGTGGCCCTATCCGCGCCGCCCTCCTCCCACACGATCAGCTTGGCGATCAGCGGATCGTAGTGCGGGCCGATCTCGTCGCCTTCGTCGACGCCGGCATCGATGCGCACATGCACCGACTCGGCCGGCAGCGCAAGGTGATGCAGACGCCCGGTGGCGGGCAGGAAGCCCTTCGCCGGGTCTTCCGCATAGATCCGCGCCTCGATCGCGTGGCCACGGATCTGCAGCTGCGCCTGGGCGAGCGGCAGCGGCTCGCCCGCGGCCACGCGCAGCTGCCACTCGACCAGATCGAGCCCGGTGATCATCTCGGTGACCGGATGCTCGACCTGCAGCCGGGTGTTCATCTCCATGAAGTAGAAGGCCGCGGGCGCGGCACCCGCCTCGCCGACGATGAACTCCACCGTGCCGGCGCCGACGTAGCCCACCGCCTGCGCCGCCGCCACCGCCGCCTGCCCCATCGCCGCGCGCTGCGCCGGGTCGATGCCGGGGGCGGGTGCTTCCTCCAGCACTTTCTGGTGGCGGCGCTGCACCGAGCAGTCACGCTCGAACAGATGGACGCAGTGGCCATGGGCATCGGCGAAGATCTGCACTTCGATGTGGCGCGGGCGGACGAGGTATTTTTCGATCAGCACACGCTCGTCGCCGAAGCTGGCGGCGGCCTCGCGCCGGCACGCGGCGAGCAGGTCGATGAAGTCTGCGGACTGACCGACCACCCGCATGCCCTTGCCGCCGCCGCCGGCGACGGCCTTGATCAGCACCGGGTAGCCGAGGGCGTCGGCCTGCGCGCGCAGGCCGCCCGGGCGCTGGTCGTCGCCGTGGTAGCCGGGAGTGACCGGCACGCCCGCAGCTTCCATCCGCCGCTTCGCCTCCGCTTTCGAGCCCATCGCGCGGATCGCCGCCGCCGGTGGGCCGATGAAGATCACGCCGGCGCGGGCGCAGGCTTCGCTGAAATCCGCGTTCTCGGACAGGAAACCGTAGCCGGGGTGGATCGCCTGCACGCCGCTGCGCTGCGCCGCGGCGAGGATGCGCTCGATCGCGAGATAGCTGTCGCGCGCCGGCGCCGGACCGATCCGCAGCGCCTCATCGGCCAGGCGCACATGGCGCGCGCCGGCATCCGCGTCGGAATACACCGCCACCGTGCGGATGCCCAGGCGGCGGGCCGTGCGGATCACCCGGCAGGCGATTTCACCGCGGTTGGCGATCAGGATCTTGTCGAACATGCCGTGCCTCCGCGGTGAAATCGCCTGTGCATGCTCGCGCATGCCATCCGTTTTGGCTCCGCCGCTGTGGCGCTGCGCGCCGGGTCACCGCGGTTGGCGATCAGGATCTTGTCGAACATGCCGTGCCTCCGCGGTGAAATCGCCTGTGCATGCTTGCGCATGCCATCCGTTTTGGCTCCGCCGCTGTGGCGCTGCGCGCCGGGTCACCGCGGTTGGCGATCAGGATTTTGTCGAACATGCCGTGCCTCCGCCCCCCTCAGCGCGGTACCCAGGCGGCGGGGCGCTTGGCGAGGAAGGCGTCGAGCCCTTCGCGTGCTTCGGCGGTGGCGCGCAGGGCGGCGATGCGGCGCGCGGTGTCCTCGGCGACCTCATCGCCGAGCGGCTGGTGGGCGACGGCGCGGATCAGGTCTTTAGCCGCAGCCTGCGCCTGCGGCCCGCCTTGCAGCAGCGCGGCGACGACTTCGCCCACTTTGGCGTCGAGCGCTTCGGCGGCGACGACTTCGTGCACGAGGCCGATTTCGCGGGCGCGCGCGGCACCGATCCGCTCGCCGCTCTGGAAGTAGCGTCCGGCCTGGCGCGCGCCGATGGCGCGGATCACGTAGGGGCTGATCGCCGAAGGGATGATGCCGAAGCGCACCTCGGAGGTGGCGAACACCGCCGCCTCCGCGGCGATGCAGATGTCGCAGGCCGAAGCCAGGCCCATGCCGCCGCCCAGCGCCGCGCCGTGCACGCGGGCGAGGGTGGGCTTGGCCATCTCGGCGAGCGTGCCCAGCATCGCCGCCAGGCGGCGCGCATCGGCGAGGTTCTCATCGACGCTGGCGGCCGCAGCCGCCTTCATCCAGTTGAGGTCGGCGCCGGCGGAAAAGCTCTTGCCGCGCCCGGCGAGCACCACCACCCGCACCGCTTCGTCGGCCTCGAGCGCGCAGCAGGCCGCGGTCAGATCGGCGATCAGCTGCGCATTGAACGCGTTATGCACCGCCGGGCGGTTCATCCACACCGTCGCCACGCCGCCCGCGACCTCGATTTCCAGGGTTTCGTACATCTTCTAGTCTCCTTGCTGGGGTTGGGTATTTGTGGTCCGGCCATTTTTGTCGGGTCACGGCCGGACCCTTGTATTCACATCCTGAACACGCCGAATTTGGTCGGCTCAATCGGGGCGTTGAGCGCCGCCGACAGCGACAGGGCGAGCACGCGGCGGGTCTGCACCGGATCGATGACGCCATCGTCCCACAGGCGCGCGCTCGCGTAATAGGGGTGGCCCTGGACTTCGTACTGCACCCGGATCGGGGCGCGGAAAGCTTCTTCCTGCGCCGCGCTCCACTGTCCGCCGCCGGCCTCGATGGCATCGCGGCGCACGGTGGCGAGCACGCTCGCGGCCTGCTCGCCGCCCATCACCGAGATCCGCGCATTCGGCCACATCCACAGGAAGCGCGGGGCGTAGGCGCGCCCGCACATGCCGTAGTTGCCGGCACCGAAACTGCCGCCGACGATCACGGTGAGCTTGGGCACCTGCACCGTCGCCACCGCGGTGACCAGCTTGGCCCCCTCCCTGGCGATACCGGCGTTCTCGTAGCGGCGCCCGACCATGAAGCCGGTGACGTTCTGCACGAACAGCAAGGGGATGCCGCGCTGGCCGCACAGTTCGATGAAATGCGCGCCTTTCTGTGCCGACTCGCCGAACAGGATGCCGTTGTTGGCGACGATTCCCAACGGATAGCCGTGGAGGTGGGCGAAGCCGCACACCAGGGTAGTGCCGTAGCGCGCCTTGAATTCGTCGAAGCGCGAGCCGTCGACCACGCGGGCGAGGAGTTCGCGCACGTCGAAAGGCTTGCGCAGGTCGGTGGGGACGATGCCGTAGAGTTCCTCGGGGTCGTAGCACGGCGCCTCGCCGTCGCCGAGGGCGAGGCCCACCGTCTTCACCCGGTTGAGGTTGGCGACGATGCGGCGGGCGAGATGGAGCGCATGGGCATCATCGTCGGCGAGGTGGTCGGCCACCCCCGAGATCCGGGTATGGACGTCGCAGCCGCCGAGTTCCTCGGCGCTCACCACCTCGCCGGTGGCCGCCTTCACCAGCGGCGGGCCGCCGATGAAGATCGTGCCCTGGTCGCGCACGATCACGGCTTCGTCCGCCATCGCCGGCACGTAGGCGCCGCCGGCGGTGCACGAGCCCATCACCACCGCGATCTGGGGGATGCCCTGGGCGGACAGGTTGGCCTGGTTGTAGAAGATGCGGCCGAAGTGCTCACGGTCGGGGAAGACTTCGTCCTGGCGGGGGAGGAAGGCGCCGCCCGAGTCGACCAGGTAGAGGCAGGGCAGCCGGTTCTGCGCCGCGATCTCCTGCGCGCGCAGATGCTTCTTGACCGTCAGCGGGTAATAGGTGCCGCCCTTCACCGTGGCATCGTTGGCGACAATCATGCATTCGGTGCCTTCGACCCGACCGATGCCGGCAACGAGCCCCGCGCAAGGGGCTTCGTCGTCGTACAGGCCGAGCGCGGCAAGCTGGCCGATCTCGAGGAAGGGCGTGCCCGGGTCGAGCAGGCGGGCGATGCGCTCGCGCGCGAGCAGCTTGCCGCGCGCGGTGTGGCGCGCGCGCGCGGCTTCGTCTCCGCCGCGGCCGACTGCCGCCACCTTCGCGCGCAGATCCTCCACCAGCGCACGCATCGCCGCGGCGTTGGCCTGGAAGAGCGGGCTGCGGATATCGATGCCGGATTCGATCACGCTCATGGGGATGTCCTCGTCGGGTACGCCCTCGATGCACCCGCCGGACAGCGGCGGGGGGCGCATGAAGGGTGGGTTCATCATGCTCGCAGTCGCAAGCCGTGGTCGACCTTGCGCCAGCCTCGCCGCGCGGGCAAGTGCCGGGAGTGCGGACCACAGGGACCGTGCCCGTGCGGCAAACTCTGCAGGGAGCAACCATTTTTCGGCCACGGGGTCGACGAATGGTATTTGATCAACAGCCAACGGGAACACGGGATGGGCGACCTCCTGACCGAAGTCGAAACCGCGTTCCGCGCTCTCGACAACTATCGGGCGACGGTGCGCGCGGTCGCCGCCGACGGCGAACGCCGGCTGATGCGTTACTTCTACCGCAAGCCGGGGTGGGTGCGCATCGAGATGCTGAACCCGAACCGGGGGGCGGTGCTGATCTACGATCCGGATACACGCCGGGTGCGGCTGTGGCCCTTCGGTACGGAGCGCGTGCTGTCGTTGTCGCTGGCGCCCGACAACCGTCTGGTGCGCGACCGCCGCGGTCATCGCATCGACCGCTCACACGTCGGCGCCCTGCTCGACAACCTGCAGCGGCTGCGTGCGCAGGGCCACGCCACGCCGCTTGGCGCGACCGAGGTCGACGGCCACGCCGCGATCGGGATGGAAATCGCAGGCGAAGCGGGCGCTCACGTCGGTGACGTGTATCGCTACCGGGTCTGGTTCGCGCACGCCACGCACTTTCCGCTGCGGGTGGAGAGCTTCGCCGCCGACGGCAGCCCGATCGAGACCGTCGTCCTGAGCGAAGTCGAAACCGGAGTCGTTTTTCCCGAGCGCTTGTTCACCCCCTGACCTTCGAGTGCAGACCCACTCCTGCGAGACCCGCATGCGCACCGCCGAACACTACCGGCTCACCACGTTCTGGGAATTCGAGGCACCGCTCGAGGCGGTGTGGGAGGCGGTGTTCGATGCCGAGAGCTGGCCGCGCTGGTGGCCCGGCATCGAACAGGTGCGCACCCTCGGGCACGGCGCTGCCGATGGCGTCGGCGCCCGCCGGCACTACCTCTGCCGCAGCGTGCTGCCCTACCGGCTCAGTTTCGTTGCGCAGGTGACCCGGGTCGAGCCGCTGCACCTGCTCGAAGGCCGGGTCGAGGGCGAGCTTGAGGGCAGCGGCCGCTTCCGCCTCGAGCGCCGCGGCAGCCTCGTCGCCGTACGCTACGACTGGCAGATCCGCACCACGCGACGCTGGATGAATGTGCTCGCCACAGTGGCGAAGCCGCTGCTGTGCTGGAACCACGACGCCTTGATGCGCGCCGGCGGCATCGGCCTCGCACGCCACCTGCAGGTGCGCGGCAGCGCCCCCGGGCCATGAACGGGGCACGGAGCTGGCGCGCGCCGCTGGCGGCGGTGACGCTCGCGGGCGTGTTCGCCGGCACCCTGGCGACCGCGGTACAGATCCTGCTGTGGTCGCTGGAAGGCACGCCGGTGCTCGCCACCTTGCTGCGCGACGCGCGCCTCACCGCCGCCATCGTGATGGGCGAGGCCGTGCTGGCAGCGGCGCCGGAGTGGCGCTGGGACGTGCTGCTCGCCGCGACCCTGATCCATTTCGCGCTGTCGATCGCCTGTGCCGCACTTGCGCGGCCCTTCGCACGCCGGCGGGGGACGGCCTCCGCCCTTGCCGGCGGGGCGCTCTACGGCCTCGCCCTCTACGCCGTCAACCTGCACGGATTCACCCTGCTGTTTCCCTGGTTCACGGTGGCGCGCGGCGGCACCACCCTGCTCACCCACCTCGTGTTCGGCCTCGCCCTCGTCGCCGCGTGCCGGGCGCTGCCGGACAGGCCTCCGCCACCGGCAGCCGGCGCCTGACCGTGCCCCCCTCAGCGCCCGGCGGGTTCGAGCTCGACCGCCACCGCCGTCGCCTCGCCGCCGCCGATGCACAGGCTGGCGATGCCGCGGCGCAAGCCACGGCGGCGCAGGGCGCCGATCAGCGTCACCAGGATGCGCGCCCCGGAGGCCCCGATCGGGTGGCCGAGGGCACAGGCCCCGCCATGCACGTTCACCCGCTCGTGCGCCAGCCCCAGCGCCTCCATCGCCGCCAGCGCGACCACGGCGAAAGCTTCGTTGATTTCCCACAGATCAACATCGGCGACACGCCACCCGGCTGCGGCCAGCACGTTGCGCATCGCCTCCGCCGGCGCGGTGGTGAACCACGCCGGCGCCTGGGCATGGCTGGCATGGGCGACGACGGTGGCGAGCGGCGCCAGCCCCAGGCGTTCGGCACCCGTCCGCCGCATCAACACCAGAGCGGCCGCTCCGTCGGCAATCGAACTGGCGTTGGCGGCGGTGACGGTGCCATTTTCGGCGAACGCCGGCCGCAGCCCGGCAATGCGTTCGGGGCGGACCTTCGGCGGCAGCTCGTCGTGCTCGATCAGGACCTCGCCCGCGCGCTCGGCGACGGTGACCGGGGCGATTTCCCAGGCCCAAGCGCCTTCCGCGGCGGCCGCCCGCGCGCGCTGCGTGGACGCGAGGGCGAACGCGTCCTGGCGCTCCCGGGTAAAGCCGAAGTGGCGGGCGCAGTCTTCGGCGAAAGCTCCCATCAGGCGGCCGCGGTTTTCCTCTGAATAGCCGTCCTCGAGCCCGTCGAGGAACAGGTGATCGAGCACCTGGCCGTGACCGAGGCGGTAGCCGTTCCGCGCCCTGGACAGCAGGTAAGGAGCGTTCGACATCGACTCCATGCCGCCGGCGACGACCACTCCGGCGCTGCCTGCCAGAAGCAGGTCGTGCCCCAGCATCACCGCTTTCATTCCCGAACCGCACACCTTGTTGATCGTGGTGCAAGCGGCCGCCGCCGGCAGGCCGGCGGCCAGCGCCGCCTGGCGGGCGGGCGCCTGGCCGAGGCCGGCCGACAATACACACCCCATCAGTACCTCATCGACCCGTTCGGGCGCCACTCCGGCACGCCCGAGCACGGCACCGATCGCCGCAGCGCCGAGGCGCGGCGCGCTCAGGCCGGACAGCCCGCCGAGAAAGCCGCCGAGCGGCGTGCGCGCCGCAGCGACGATAACGACTGGATCAGACATGGCGTTTCTCCCCGTAATCCTGCGCGACCGTCCGCCCCGCGGCTACTGCACCGCAGCGCCGTTCAGCGCGTCTCGGCGAACAGCTCGCGGCCGATCAGCATGCGCCGGATCTCGCTCGTGCCGGCGCCGATCTCGTAGAGCTTGGCGTCGCGCCACAGGCGGCCGGTGGCGCATTCGCTGGTGTAGCCGACTCCGCCCAGCGCCTGGATTGCCTCGCCGGCCATCCAGGTCGCCTTCTCTGCGGTGTACAGGATCACCCCGGCGGCATCCTTCCTCAATCCGCGCGCATGATCGCCGCGGTCGCAGGCCCGGCCGACGGCATAGGCATAGGCACGGCAGGCCGACCAGGTCGCGTACATGTCGGCGATCTTGCCCTGCATCAGCTGGAACTCCCCGATCGGGGCGCCGAACTGCCTGCGCTCATGCACATAGGGCAGGACCGCGTCCATGCACGCCGCCATGATCCCGAGCGGCCCGCCGGCGAGCACCGCACGCTCGTAATCCAGCCCCGACATCAGCACCCGGACGCCGCGGCCGATGTTCGCCTCGCCGCCGAGGACGTTGTCCACCGGCACCTCGACCTCGTCGAAAAACAGCGGATAGGTGTTCGAGCCGCGCATTCCGAGCTTGTCGAGATGGGTGCCGTGGCTGAACCCCTTCATTCCTTTTTCGACCAGGAACGCGGTAATTCCTTCCTGCCCCCGCTCGCTGCGCCCGGCGCTCCCGGTCCGGGCATACACCACCAGAACGTCGGCGTCGCCGCCGTTGGTGATCCACATCTTGCTGCCGTCGAGGATGAAACGATCGCCCTTGCGTTCGGCGCGCAATCTCATGCCGAGAACGTCGGAGCCGGCCTCGGATTCGGACATCGCGAGTGCGCCCACGTAGTCGCCGGCAATCAGCGGCGGCAGGAACCGGCGCTTCTGGCGTTCGGTGCCGTGGCGGTGGATCTGGTTGATGCACAGGTTGGAGTGGGCGGCGTAGGACAGGCCGACGGCCGCCGAAGCGCGGGAAATCTCTTCCATCACGACGATGTGCGCCAGATAGCCGAGGGCCGTGCCGCCATATTCTTCGCCGACCGTCATGCCATGGACCCCGAGCGCGCCGAGCTTGGCCCACAGATCGGCGGGGAATGCGTTGCCACGGTCGATCCCGGCCGCGCGCGGGGCGATTTCGGCGCGGCAAAAAGCCCGCACCGAGTCGCGCAGCGCGCCGATGGTTTCACCGAGTCCGAAGTCGAGGGAGGGAAGGTTCATCTCCGGTCTCCTTGTCCAGCCGCCGGGTACGCCGCCCGCCACCCCCGCCAGCGGCGTCTTCCCGCACGCGGTCAGTTGCCTTTCGTACCGGTCGGATATTGGTGTAGATTTCTAGTTTTACCGCTTGCCAGCGGGCAGCCGGAATCCGGCAGACGCCCGATCCATAAGCACAAATCGTTGTTTTGATTAAAAACACAAAACCAACCTCATGCAAGGGTCGGGTAGATTCGAGGGTTCTCCGCCCGCGCCTGCCACGCACCGGCCCGCATCCGATGGACGACATGATGAGTTCCTCCGCCCCCGCCGCGCCCTCCCTCCACTACCCCCACTACGAGCCGCCCGCCGAAGGCCAGCGCCTCGAACTCGCCCCCGGCATCGGCTGGGTCCGCATGCACCTGCCGTTCGCGCTCAACCACATCAACCTGTGGCTGCTCGACGACGGCGACGCCCTCACCGCGATCGACAGCGGCTTCGGCATCGAGCGCACCCGCACGGCCTGGGAGCAGGTGCTGGCCGCCGATCCGCGGCCGCTCCGGCGGGTGATCGTGACCCACCACCACCCCGACCATATCGGCCTCGCGGCCTGGTTGGCAGCGCGCGACCGGGCCACGGTGCTGATGACCCAGGGCGAATTCCTCTCCGCCCACGCGGTGTGGAACCAGCTCCCCGGCCACTGCATCGAGGACATGGTGGCGCAGTTCCGCAGCCACGGCCTGGACGACACCCGGCTCGCCGCCTTGTCCGCCCGCGGCCCGGCCTACCGCCGCGGCGCCCCCGAGCTGCCGGCGCACTACCATCGCCTGTTCGCCGGCGACACGCTGCAGATCGGTGCTCACCGCTGGCGCGTGATCGTCGGCTACGGCCACGCTCCCGAGCACGCCAGCCTGTACTGCGCCGAACTCGGCATCCTGATCTCGGGCGACATGCTGCTGCCACGGATCTCGACCAATATCAGCGTCTACGCCGCCACCCCCGGTGCCGACCCGCTGGGCTGGTTCCTCAGCTCGCTGCAGGCATTGTGCGAACTGCCCGAAGACACCCTCGTGCTACCATCCCATGGTCACCCTTTCCGGGGAATCCGCGCCCGCGTGGATCAGCTCGTCGAGCATCACCGCGAGCGCTGCGCCGCGTTGCTGGCGGAATGCGCCGCACCACGCTGTGCCGGAGAGCTGCTGCCGACGCTGTTCCCGCGCGAGCTCGATACCCATCAGGTCATGTTCGCCATGGGCGAAGCGATCGCCCACCTCAACCATCTCGAAACCCAGGGCGCGCTGACACGCGATGTCGGCGCCGATGGCCTGATCCGTTTTTCCCTTCGTCGCTGACGAACCCACCCGCCCCGTCGCCAAACTGGAGTCCAAACAACATGGCTGCACCCAAGACCGAGACCCCCACTGCCGAACTGCCCGATCCGCAGGAAGTCGCCCAGACCTATGCCGAAGTGGCGCGCCGCGCCTCGTCGCTGATCAGCGACCACGTCCAGCGCCAGCTCAAGAAAGGCGTCGCCGCTCCCGCCGATGAACTCGGCATCGCCCAGGCCTTCATGGACATGATGGCCAAGCTGCTGGCCAATCCGTACAAGCTCGCCCAGGCCCAGATGAGCCTGGTGTGGGACTACTTCTCGCTGTGGCAGCATTCCATGCTGCGCTTTGCCGGCCTCAACACCGCGCCGGTGGCAACGCCGGAAAAATCCGACCGCCGCTTCAAGGACGAGGAATGGGAGCAGCACTTCCTGTTCGACTTCATCAAGCAGTCCTACCTCATCGCCGCGCGCCACATCCACGACACCGTGTGCTGTGTCGACGGGCTCGACGAGCAGACGCAGAAGAAGGTGAACTTCTACACAGGCCAGTACATCGATGCGCTGTCGCCGTCGAACTTCGCCGTCACCAACCCGGAAGTCTTCCGCGAGACGGTCAAGAGCCATGGCCAGAACCTACTCAAGGGCCTGAACAACCTGCTGCGCGACGTCGAGGACGGCAACGGCAACCTGCGCGTGAAGATGACCGACACCTCGGCCTTCGAGCTTGGCAAGAACGTCGCCACCACGCCGGGCAAGGTCGTGTTCCAGACCGACATGATGCAGCTGCTGCAATACACGCCGAGCACCGACACCGTGCTGAAGAAGCCGCTGCTGATCGTGCCGCCGTGGATCAACAAGTTCTACATCCTCGATCTGCGCGAAAAGAATTCCTACATCAAGTGGTGCGTCGACCAGGGCCACACCGTGTTCGTGATCTCCTGGGTCAACCCCGACGAAAAGCTCGCCGAAAAGAGCTTCGACGCCTACCTCGAGGAGGGCATCCTGGCCGCGCTCGACGCCATCGAAGCGCAGACCGGCGAGAAACAAGTCAATGCGATCGGCTACTGCCTGGGGGGCACCCTGCTCGCCACCGCCCTCGCCTACCTCGCCGCCAAGCGCCAGCAGCGCATCGCCACGGCGACCTTCTTCACCGCGATGACCGACTTCACCGAACCGGGCGAACTCGGCGTGTTCATCGACGAAGGCCAGGTCTCCAGCCTCGAGAAAAAGATGGCCGAACGCGGCTACCTCGAAGGTTCCGAAATGGCGGGCACCTTCAACATGCTGCGCGCCAACGACCTGATCTGGTCCTTCGTGGTGAACAACTATCTGCTCGGCAAGGACCCCTTCCCCTTCGACCTGCTGTACTGGAACTCCGACTCCACCCGCATGCCGGCGAAGATGCACAGCTACTACCTGCGCAACATGTACATGGAAAACCGCCTGATCGAGCCCGGCGGCATCGAGATCGACGGCGTGCCGATCGATCTCGGCAAGATCAAGCTGCCGAGCTACTTCATCTCCACGATCGAGGACCACATCGCGCCGTGGAAGAGCACCTACATGGGCGCACAGCACTTGAACGGCCCGGTGCGCTTCGTGCTCGGCGGCTCCGGCCACATCGCCGGCATCGTCAATCCGCCGTCGGCCAACAAGTACGGCTACTGGGTCAATCCGGCGGCGAAACTGCCGGAAACCGCCGACGCCTGGTTCAAGGGCGCAGAGCAGCACCCGGGCTCGTGGTGGACCGACTGGAACGCCTGGATCACCGCCCAGGACGACGAGCGGACGGCGCCGCGCGACCCCGCCGCAGGCAAGCTGAAGCCGCTCGAAGACGCCCCCGGCTCATTCGTCAAGATCCGCATCGACGCAAAAAAACCGGACTGATCCCACCGCGCGCAAGGACGGGGAGGGCGACCTCCCCGTTTTTCGTCCACGCTTCCACGACCGCCCCGCCGCTCCGATGCAGACGCCCTCCTCCGCCCCGGCTCCCGGAACGATCCGCCTGGTGCTCGACACCAACACCGTGCTCGCGCTGTGGATGTTTCGCGACCCCCGCCTGCTGGCGCTGCGAAGCGCCATCGAGCAGGGCCGCTACCGCCTGTTCGGACGCGAGGACGCCAGCGAAGAACTGCGCCGCGTCCTCGCCTACCGCCAGTTCGGACTGGAACCGGACGAACAGGCCGCACTGTGGCACGGCTACCTCGCCCGCCTCGAACCGGCGGACTTCGCCCCCGCAGCGGAAGCGCCGGCGGCCCTGCCGAACTGCCGCGACGCCGACGACCAGAAATTCCTCGAGATCGCACTGCATCGCGCCGCCACCCACCTCCTGACCCGCGACCGCGCCCTGCTCGCGCTGGCACGCCACCGTGCGATCCGTCCGCATTTCTCGATCCTGACCCCGGAGCGCTTCATCGATGCGGCATCCCCTCCGCTTCATCCCGGCGTTGCGGGGAAACCCGAGTAGCGGCCTGCACGCTTTTTGTGCAAAGCTTCGCTTCCGATGACATCAAGATGATGGCGGACGCGTCCGCGCAGCGAATGGGCGCAGCGCACCGCCGGTTTCGCCCAGGTCGTGTTCGTATCGACGGTTCCATCGACTCGCCCCAGGAGGTCTCCGTGAAAAAAACCACCGCTCTGGCTGCCGTGCTCGCCCTCTCCGGCACGTTCGGCGCACTCCCCGCCCACGCCCAGCAGAAGTTCATCACCATCGGTACCGGCGGCGTCACCGGCGTCTACTATGCCGCCGGCGGCGCGATCTGCCGCCTGATCAACAAGGACCGCGCCCAGCACGGCCTGCGCTGTTCGGTCGAGAGCACCGGCGGCTCGGTGTACAACGTCAATACGATCAAGGGCGGCGAGCTCGATTTCGGCGTCGCCCAGTCCGACGTGCAGTTCAACGCCATCAAGGGCCTCGCGCAGTTCGCCGACGGCGGCCCGGTCACCGAACTGCGCGCGGTGTTCTCGATCCACCCCGAGCCGCTGACCATCCTGTCGCGCAAGGAAGCCCGCATCACCAAGTTCGAGGACTTCAAGGGCAAGCGCTTCAACATCGGCAACCCGGGCTCGGGCCAGCGCGCGACGATGGACATGCTGCTGCCCGCACTGGGCATGTCGACCGCCGACTTCTCGCTCGTTTCCGAGCTCAAGCCAGACGAGCACAGCGCCGCCCTGTGCGACAACAAGATCGACGGCTTCGCCTATGTCGTCGGCCACCCCGCGGCCAACATCCAGGACCCGACCACGACCTGCGGTGCCAAGCTGGTGTCGGTCACCGGCGCCGGGGTCGACAAGCTGGTCGCCGAGCACCCCTATTTCGCCCATGTCACCATCCCCGGCGGCCTGTACGCGAACAACCCGGACCCGACCAAGACCTTCGGCGTCGTGGCCAGCTTCGTGAGTTCGTCAAAAGTGCCGGCGGACACGGTCTATACCTTGGTCAAGGCGGTGTTTGAAAACTTCGAGGACTTCAAGAAACTGCATCCGGCATTCGCCAATCTCGACCCCAAGAACATGATCAAGGACGGGCTGTCCGCGCCGCTGCACGAGGGCGCGGTGAAGTACTACAAGGAAAAGGGCTGGATGTAATCCGCCGCCCGGCTTCCCTTCGCAGGGCGCCGGACCTCCCTGCATGAACGGCGGCGGCCACCAGCCCCCGCCGTTTTCGTCTTCGTTTCCCCTTGAGAGGCGTTGCCCATGACCCGCCCGGATGATCGAAAGCAAGACAGCTTCGAGCTCTCCGACGAGGAGCTGAAAAAAATCGTCGCCGAAGCCGATACCGGCGGGCGCCGGCCCACCGGCCTCACCGCCCGCCTGCTGATGCTGACGGCACTGGCGTGGTCGCTGTTCCAGCTCTGGATCGCATCGCCGCTGCCGTTCTCGCTCGGCGTCTTCGTGTTCAACGACACCGAGGCCCGCGCCATCCACCTCGCCTTCGCAGTGTTCCTGGCCTTCGCCGCCTATCCCGCGCTGAAGCGCTCGCCGCGCGACTACGTTCCACTCCACGACTGGGCCCTGGCTGCGGCCGGCGCCTTCTGCGCCGCCTACCTGTTCCTGTTCTACGCCGAACTGGCGACCCGGCCCGGCCTGCCGACCGACGCCGACATGGCCGCAGCCGTCGTCGGCCTGCTCCTGTTGCTCGAAGCCGCACGGCGTGCCCTCGGCCTGCCGATGGTGATCCTGGCGGTCGTCTTCCTGATCTACATCTTCTTCGGCCCCTACATGCCGGAGGTCATTTCCCACCGCGGCGCCTCGCTGTCCAAGGGCATGAGCCACATGTGGCTCACCACCGAAGGCGTGTTCGGCGTCGCGGTCGGCGTATCGACCAGCTTCATCTTCCTGTTCGTGCTGTTCGGCGCCCTGCTCGAGACCGCGGGCGCCGGGGCCTACTTCATCAAGTCGGCGATTGCGCTCCTCGGCCACATGCGCGGCGGCCCGGCCAAGGCCGCGGTCGTGGCCTCGGCCAGCACTGGTCTGATCTCGGGCTCATCGATCGCCAACGTGGTGACCACCGGCACCTTCACCATCCCGCTGATGAAGAGCGTCGGCTACCGCAGCGACAAGGCCGCCTCGGTCGAAGTCGCCTCCTCGGTCAACGGCCAGATCATGCCGCCGGTGATGGGGGCGGCGGCCTTCCTCATGGTCGAGTACGTCGGCATCACCTACATCCAGGTCATGAAGCACGCCATCCTGCCGGCGCTGATCTCCTACATCGCGCTGTTCTACATCGTGCACCTGGAGGCGCTGAAGATGGACCTGAAGGGTCTGCCGCGGCGCGAACCGCTGCCTTGGCAGCAGGCCGTGATCACCACGCTGATGACCTTCTCCGGGCTGGTGGTCCTGTCCGCCGCCGTCTACTGGGGCTTCGGCTGGATCAAGGATCTGTTTGGTGACGCCGCTTTCCTGGTAGTCGGCCTGCTGATGCTGGGCGCCTACATCGCAATCGTGCGCTACGGGGCGAAATTTCCCGAGCTGCACATGGAAAAGCCCGGCGAAACGATGGAGTACCTGCCCGAGATCGGCCCCACGCTGAAATCCGGCCTGCACTTCCTGCTGCCGGTGGCGGCGCTGATCTGGAACCTGATGGTCGAGCAGCTCTCGCCGGCGCTGTCGGCGTTTTGGGCCACGCTGTTCCTGATGTTCATTCTCGTTACCCAGCGGCCGCTGTTCGCCCTCTTCCGTGGCACAGGCGGGCTGGGCGCCGCCGCGCGGGAGGGATTCTCCGACCTCCTCAGCGGCCTGGTCACCGGCGCGCGCAACATGATCGGCATCGCCATCGCCACGGCTACCGCCGGCATCATCGTCGGCACGGTGACGCTGACCGGCATCGGCCTGGCGATGACCGAGCTGGTGGAACTTCTTTCCGGCGGCAACCTGATGGTCATGCTGGGGCTGGTCGCCGTGATCTGCCTGGTGCTGGGCATGGGTCTGCCGACGACGGCGAACTACATCGTGGTATCGACGCTGATGGCCCCGGTAATCGTCGATCTCGGCGCGCAAAGTGGCCTGCTCGTGCCGCTGATCGCGGTGCACATGTTCGTGTTCTACTTCGGCCTGATGGCCGACGTCACCCCGCCGGTGGGGCTCGCCTCCTACGCCGCCGCCGGCATCGCCAAGAGCGACCCGATCAAGACCGGCCTCACCGCGTTCGGCTACAGCGCACGAACCGCGATCCTGCCGTTCATGTTCATCTTCAACACCCAGCTGCTGCTGATCGGCATCGGCAACGTGTTCCAGCTCGGACTGACGATCGTCACCGCGACGGTGGCGAGCATGATGTTCGCCGCCGCCACCCAGGGCTTCTTCATCGCCCGCAGCCGCATCCACGAGAGCGCATTGCTGCTGCTGGTGACGTTCACCCTGTTCCGCCCCGGCTTCTGGATGGACATGCTCTACCCTCCTTACGAGGAAATTCCCCCCACCGAACTGACCCGCCTGGTCGAGGAAGCGCCGCGCAACGCCAACCTGAGGGTGTGGGTGGAAGGGCTGAGCCTGGAAGGCGACGACGTGTCCAAGGGCGTTCTGCTGCCGCTCGGAGACAAGGCGGACAGCGCCAGCGCCCGGCTCGCACGAATGGGGCTGACGGTGATGACGCTCGGCGACGAAGTCCAGGTCGCGGCCGTGCGCTTCGGCAGCCAGGCCGAAAAGCTGGGTCTCGAGCAGGGCTTCGCGGTCACCGCGATCGAGCTGCCTTCGGGCGAACGCCCGGCCAAGGAGTGGATGTTCGTCCCCGCCTTCGCCTTGCTCGCGCTGGTGTGGGCGATGCAGAAGCCGCGGACTCGCCGCAAGCAGCCGGTGGCACCGCCGCCCGCCGTCTGAACCGGGACGGCACGGCGCGGAAAAAAGCCGCCCTTGCCGGTGCGGCGGTTTCAAGCAGGCTCGGGCGCCTACGGCCGCAGTCCTCCGGCCGCCGGTGCGGCGCGAACCGCGGGTTTCGGCTGTTTCGGCTTATTTCGCGCCGCGCTCGGCGCGCACCCGGGCGATCAGCTCGTCGGTGACTTTCAGGGTGCTTTCATGGCTGCCGGTCAGCGATGCGGAGGTGACGTACTTGCCGTCGACGACGATCGTCGGCACGCCCTGGATCTTCATCGCCCGTGCGAGCTGGTCGGCGCGCTGCACCATCGAGCCGACACCGAAGGACTTGTAGGTTTCGATGAACTTCGCCGGATCGGCGACCTTGCCCTCGACCCATTCACGCACCTGCTCCTCGGTATACAGCGGGCGCTTGTCATCTTGCACCGCGCCGAAGATGCCGGCATGCAAGGCATCGAGCGTCCCCGACACTTCGGCGGCGTAATACAGGCGGGCGAGCCCGCTCAGCTGGGCGTTGTTCCAGATCGCCGGAACATGGCGGAAAGCGACGTCGGCCGGCAGCTTCTTTTTCCAGACGGCGACCAGGGGGTCGAAGTCGCGGCAATGCGGGCAGCCGTAGTGGAAGAACTCGATGATCTCGATCTTCGACGGATCGTCGCTCTTTTGCGGCGGGTTCAATACCGTAAACGCATCCTTCGCCCAGGCTACCGATGCGGACGGCAGGATCAGGGCCAGCGTGGCCAGCTTGAGGGCATCACGGCGGTTCATGTAAGACTCCGTTGGGAATGGACTGGATGAGATGCGTCGCAGCGCGAAGCGTTCCCCGCGCAGGCCGGCTCAGGGCGCGCCGCGGCTGACCGAAGCGGTGAACCCGGCCTCGGCCAGGCGCGCGCGCATCGGATTCATGTCCTCGGGACGGGCGAACGGGCCGATCCGCACCCGGTGCACGACCCGGCCATCGGCCAGTTGCGTGCGCTGGGCACTGGCCTGGATGCCCGACAGGGCCAGGCGCGCCTTGAGATTGTCGGCCTCGCTCGGGTTCTCGAAGGCGCCGACCTGCAGGTACAGACGCTCGACCGGCTGCGGCACCGCCTCCTCCACCGGCGCGACCGGAGTCCCGGCCTTGGCCGGAGGCTGAGCGCCCGGAGTCGATGGCGGTACGTTCTCGCCCTGGGGCAGGATGCGGTAGAACTCGAAATCCTGCTTCACCACCGGCTGATCGCCCGGTTTGCCCGGCAGATCCGCCGGCCCCTCGGCCGGAGCCTGCACACGCGGCACCGCCGGGGCCGGCTGGAAGGGGTTGGAGCGGGTGAAATACCACGCGGCACCGGCCGCGATCAGGGCGCCGAACACCAGCCCGATGAAGATCCCGACCAGGGTGCTGCCCGCACTGCCCGACGGCTTGCGGGCGGGCCTGCGGACCGGTTTGCGCTCTCGACTCACGGCCGACCTCCGTCGCTCACATCGCCTCCGGCGCCGACACGCCGAGCAGCATCAACCCCGTCGCCAGCACCCGGCGCACCGCGGCGGCAAGAGCGAGACGGGCGCACTTGAGCGCCTCGTCCTCGACCAGCATGCGCTCGGCGTTGTACCAGCCATGGAAATCGGCGGCGAGATCTTTCAGGTAGAACGCGATCTGGTGCGGCGCGTAGTCGGCGGCGGCGTTCTGCACCAACTCGGGGAAGCTCGCCAGGCGGGCGCACAGCGCCAGCTCGCGCTCGTGCTGCAGCAGGCCCAGGTCGGCGGCGGCGAGTCCGGCCGCTTCGCCGCCCCACTGGGCGAGCACCGAGCACACCCGGGCATGAGCGTACTGCACGTAGTACACCGGGTTTTCGTTGCTCTGGCTCTTGGCCAGGTCGAGGTCGAAGTCGAGGTGCTGGTCGGACTTGCGCAGGACGTAGAAGAAACGGCAGGCGTCGTTGCCGACTTCGCGGCGCAGCTCGCGCAGGGTGACGAACTCGCCCGAGCGCGTCGACATCGAAGTCTTCTGCCCGTTGCGGTACAGCACGGCGAACTGCACCAGCGCCACCTCGAGTTTTTCCGGCGCCAGACCGAGCGCGGCGATCGCCCCCTTCACCCGCGGGATGTAGCCGTGGTGGTCGGCGCCCCAGATGTCGATGATGCGGTCGAAGCCGCGCTCGTACTTGTTGAGGTGGTAGGCGATATCGGAGGCGAAGTAGGTGTAGAGGCCGTTCTCGCGCTGCACGACGCGGTCCTTCTCGTCGCCGAAGGCCGTCGATCGGAACCACTTCGCCCCGTCCTGCAGGTAGATGTGGCCGGCCTTCTCGAGCTGGGTCACCGCGCGCTCGACCAGCCCGGTGTCGAACAGGCTCTGCTCCGAGAACCACTTGTCGAAGCGCACGCCGAATTCCTGCAGGTCGTCGCGACCGTCGCCGAGCTGCTCGTTGAGGGCGAAGCCGTGCACGAAGGGATAGTCCTCGCCGAGCAGGCGCTTGGCGTTGGCGATGAGGGCGTCGAGGTGTTCCTCGCGCTGTGCCTTGGCCTCGTCGTCCCTGCGCTCGGCCGCCGGCAAGCCCGGCGTGCCGGCCAGCACCTGCTCGCGGGTGACCCGGGCGAAGCGATCCTGGTGCGCGTCGCGCATCTCGCGCCCCATGTCGATGACGTAGTCGCCCTGGTAGGCGTTGGGCGGGAAGGGAATCTCGGCGCCGAAAAAGGCGAGGTAGCGCAGCCAGGTCGACAACGCCAGGATGTCCATCTGGCGGCCGGCGTCGTTCACGTAGTACTCGCGGGTGACGTCGTACCCGGCGAAGGCGAGCACGTCGGCGAGCGAGGCGCCGTAGGCCGCGCCGCGGCCGTGGCCGACGTGCAGCGGACCGGTCGGGTTGGCGGAGACGAATTCGACCTGCACCTTCACGTTCTTGCTCGCGCCGCGGCCGAAATCGGCGCCCTTGGCCAGCACCTCCCGGATCACCGCCGTCTTGGCGTCGGCCGCAAGAGTGAAGTTGATGAAGCCGGCACCGGCCACGTCCACCTTCGCCACCAGCTTCGAGGCGGGCAGCTCCGCCAGCAGCAGTGCGGCGAGTTCACGCGGGCTGCGCTTGAGCGGCTTCGCCAGTTGCAGCGCGAGGTTGGCGGCAAAATCGCCATGGCCCGCCTGTTTCGGGCGTTCCAGCAGGATGCTGATATCGGCGTGGTCGGGGGCGACGCTTCTGAGCGCGGTACGCAACAGGTCGGCGAGATGGACTTTCGGATCGGCGCTCATGGCACTCGGCATGGAATCTAAACGGGCAATTATAACGGATCGCCCCGCCCTCGCCGCGGCGCAAAGGCGGTCACGATCTTTCCTCGCGTCCGCCTTCCGGCTAAAGTCCGCCCTTTCCCCGTCCGGCATCGCACCGTGCGCCTCTTCCGCCTCGCCAAGATCGTTTCCGTCAGTCTGCGTTTCGGCCTCGACCGCATGGTGCTCGATGCCGACGCCAGCGGCCGGCTGGCGCGCATCTGGCACCTGGTCTATTTCTGGCGCGGCTTTTCGGAGCCGCGCGCGGTGCGCCTGCGCCGCGCGCTGGAGTCGCTCGGACCGATCTTCGTCAAGTTCGGCCAGATGCTGTCGACCCGGCGCGACCTGCTGCCGACCGACCTCGCCGACGAACTGGCGCTGCTCCAGGACCGGGTGCCGCCCTTCCCCTCCGAGCAGGCGCTCGCCGTGCTCGAAGGCTTCTACGGCAAGCCGATCGACGCGGTCTTCGACGATTTCGAGCGCACTCCGGTGGCTTCGGCCTCGGTCGCCCAGGTGCACTTTGCCCGCCTGCCCGACGGCACCGAAGTCGCGGTGAAAGTGCTGCGCCCGGGCATCGAGCGCGTCATCGAGCACGACCTCGCCCTGCTCGACGCCGCCGCCCTGCTGCTGGAGAAGATCTGGCCCGAAGGGCGGCGGCTGAAGCCGCGCGAAGTGGTCGCCGAATTCAGCAAGTACCTGCACGACGAACTCGACCTGATGCGCGAGGCCGCCAACTGCTCGCAGCTGCGGCGCAACTTCAAGGACTCCGCGCTGCTGATCGTGCCCGAAGTGTATTGGGACTGGTGCGGGCGCAAGGTCATGGTGATGGAGCGCATGCACGGCGTGCCGATCTCGCAGACTCCGGCCCTGCTCGCCCAGGGTACCGATCTGAAAGCGCTGTCGCGTGCGGGAGTGGAGATCTTCTTCACCCAGGTGTTCCGCGACGGCTTCTTCCACGCCGACATGCATCCGGGCAACATCTTCGTGCACCAGGACGGGCGTTATATCGCGCTCGACTTCGGCATCATGGGCACGCTCAACGAGGTGGACAAGAGCTACCTCGCGCAGAACTTCCTCGCCTTCTTCCAGCGCGACTACCGCCGCGTCGCGCTCGCCCACATCGAGGCCGGCTGGGTGCCGGCGAAGACCCGCGTCGACGAGTTCGAGGCCGCGATCCGCACCGTGTGCGAGCCGATCTTCGACAAGCCGCTGAAGGACATCTCCTTCGGCAAGACCCTGCTGCGCCTGTTCCAGACCGCCCGCCGCTTCGAGATGGAAGTGCAGCCCCAGCTCGTGCTGTTGCAGAAGACCTTGCTCAACATCGAGGGCCTGGGCCGCCAGCTCGACCCCGAGCTCGACCTGTGGAAGACGGCCAAGCCCTTCCTCGAGCGCTGGATGGACGAGCAGATCGGCTGGCGCGCACTGCTGCGTGGCGTCAAGGAGGAAGCGCCGGCCTGGGCCGGCACCCTGCCGCAGCTGCCGCGCCTGGTGCACCAGGCTCTGGCCGACGCCCCCCGCCAGCAGGCCGCCCAGCAGCAGCGCCTCGACCAGCTCGCCGCCGGCCAGCGCCAGCAGGGCTGGCTGCTCGCCCTCGTTGGCGCCGCCGCCACCGCCGTGCTCGCCCTCGAGCTCTATCGCCTGTTCGGCTGACCCCGCGGCTGAACCCGGCCCGCGGCGGCTGAACGATTCCCGCCCGCCTCAATCCAATCGACTAAAGCTTCGGCCATCCCCGACGACACCTGTATCGAATTGGGAGGTGTGCGATGACGACAGCCCGGAACGACCCAGCCGAACTACGCTCTCCGCATTCAACCGTAGCGATTCTTGGCGCCGCCTCGGCGCTCGGCGCGCCACATGCCGGCCCTGCGGGCGGGCCGGAAGCGCTGCGCCACGCTGCCGTGGCCCAGCGCCTCAATGCGATCGGGATCGCCACCGAATGGCTCGAGCCCCTGCATCCGCTGCCGCCGTCCTCGCCAGCGGCCGGCATGAACGCCCGGATCGAGGCCTGCGCCGAGTTCGCGCGCCGCCTCGCCGACTGCCTCGTCGCCTTGCCCGCCGGCCGTTTCCCGCTCGTGCTCGGCGGCGACCATGCGATCGCCACCGGCACCTGGCGCGGACTCGGGCGGCGATGCGGGCGCGCCCCCGGACTGATCTGGATCGATGCCCATCTCGACAGCCACACCGAACACAGCACCCATTCGGGCAACATCCACGGCATGCCCCTGGCCGCCCTGCTCGGCACCGGCCACCCCGCCCTCACCGCGATCCCCGGACCGGCGCTCGACCCGGCGCGCACCTGCATCATCGGCGCGCGCGCCTGGGAGCCGGAAGAGCAGGCCCTGCTGGCCCGCCTGGGCGTGCGCGTGTTCGAGATGAGCGAGATCGAACGCCGCGGCCTCGCCGCGGTATTCGTCGAGGCGATGGCGATCGCCCGCGCCGATACCGAAGCCGGCTTCGGGCTCAGCCTCGACCTCGACGCCCTCGATCCGCAGGCCTTCCCCGCAGTGACCTGCCCGGAGGCCGGCGGCCTCGACCCGCACGTCCTCGCCGAAGCGTTGATGCGCCTGCGCAGCTGTCCCGACCTGGTCGGGCTGGAAATCGTCGAATACCGCCCCGACCTCGATCCCGGGCGACACGGCGCGCAGTGGGTCGCGGAACTCGCCGCGGCCGCCCTCGGCCCCGACAGCGCCAGCCTGCAGGCGAGGGAAAGCTGCTACGGCGCGGCCAACTACGCCCCGCTGCCGGCGGTGTTCCAGCGCGGCGAGGGCGTCTGGCTGTGGGACGTCGACGGTCGGCGCTACCTCGACATGATGAGTGCCTATTCGGCAGTGAGCTTCGGCCACAGCCACCCGCGCCTGGTGGGCGCGCTCGTCAGCCAGGCACAGCGCCTGGCGCTGACCTCGCGCGCTTTTTTCAGCGACCGCCTGCCGGTCTTTCTCGAGCGCCTGTGCACCACCTTCGGCTTCGAGCGTGCGCTGCCGGTCAATACCGGACTGGAAGCGGTGGAAACCGCGCTCAAGGCGGCGCGCAAATGGGGCCATGAAGTGAAGGGCATCGCCCCCGAACGCGCGCGGATCATCGCCTGCGAGGGCAACTTCCACGGGCGCTCGATCGCGATCGTCGGCCTGTCCTCCAACGCCCGTTACCGTGCCGGCTTCGGCCCCTTCCCCGCCGGGCTCGAGCGCGTGCCCTTCGGCGATGCCGACGCCCTCGAAGCCGCGATCACGCCCGAAACCGCGGCCTTCCTGGTCGAGCCGATCCAGGGCGAAGGCGGCATCATCGTTCCGCCTCCGGGCTACCTGTCGCACTGCGCGGAGATCTGCCGCCGCCACCGCGTGCTGCTGATCGCCGACGAAGTGCAGACCGGGCTCGGCCGCACCGGCCGCCTGCTCGCCTGCGAGCATGAAGGCGTGCGCCCGGACGGCCTGATCCTGGGCAAGGCGCTCGGCGGCGGCCTGCTGCCGGTTTCCGCCTTCCTCGCCGATCGCGCGGTGATGGACGTGTTCCGCCCCGGCGACCACGGCTCCACCTTCGGCGGCAACCCGCTGGCCGCCGCGGTCGGCACCGAAGTCCTGGCCCTGCTCGCCGAGACCCGCCCCTGGGAACACGCCGAGCACCTCGGGACGAAGCTGGTCGCGCAACTGCGCCAGGCGAAGCTTCCCGGTGTGCGCGAGATCCGGGGCCGCGGCCTGCTTGTCGGCGTCGCCCTCGACCCGGCATTCGCCGAGGCCGGCGAAGTCGCCGGACGCCTGCTCAGCGCCGGCATCGCCACCCGCGACACCAATGGCAACGTGGTCCGCCTCGCCCCGCCCCTGGTGATCGATGAGGACGTACTCGACGCCGCCGCACAGACCATCATCACCGTCCTGCGCACCTACCCCGCCCCCCGGTAGCACCACGCCCGGGGCAGCGCTGCGTCGACGCCCCCCCCGAAAGGCATTCTGTTGCTAAACTCGCGCGCACTTTTTCCGCTCGACACTCCTGCCTCCCCGCGCAGATGCACCATCACGAAGGGCTCCCACCATGCTGCTCTGGCTTGTCGTCGCCTATCTGATCGTCTCCATCGGCATCGGCCTGTATGCCGCCACCCGGGTGCATAACGCCCGCGACTACATCACCGCCGGCCGCAACCTGCCGATGGCGGTGGTGCTGGCGATGGTGTTCGCAACCTGGTTCGGCGCCGAAACGGTGCTCGGCATCTCCGCCACCTTCCTCGAAGAGGGCTTTCGCGGCCTGATCTCCGATCCGCTCGGCGCCTCGGTATGCCTGGTGCTGTTCGGCCTCGTCTTCGCCCGCCCGCTGTACCGCCTGAACCTGCTCACCCTGGGCGACTTCTTCCGCATGCGCTACAACCGCAGCACCGAGTTGGTGCTGTCGATCTGCATCGTGCTGTCCTACCTGGGGTGGGTCGCGGCGCAGGTCACCGCGCTCGGCCTGGTGTTCAACGTGCTGTCGGCCGACGTCGTGTCGATGAACGAAGGCATGCTGATCGGCGCCGGGGTGGTGCTGATCTACACCCTGTTCGGCGGCATGTGGTCGGTGGCGATGACCACCTTCGTCCAGATGATCGTCATCGTGCTCGGCCTGCTCTACGTCACCTTCCTCGCCGGCGACATGGCCGGCGGCTTCGAGACGGTGATTTCCAAGGCCGCGGCCGAAGGCAAGTTCGACTTTCTGCCCACCCTCGATCTCGTCGATATGGTCGCCTGGATCGCCGCCTTCGCCACCATGGCGCTTGGCTCGATTCCGCAGCAGGACGTGTTCCAGCGCGTCAATTCATCGAAGAACGAGACCGTCGCGGTGTGGGGCACGGCGCTCGGCGGTGCGAGCTACTTCTTTTTCGCCGCAGTGCCGCTGTTCCTCGCGTACACCGCCAGCATCATCGATCCCGCCATGGTCGAGCGCCTGATGGCACAGGACTCGCAGCTGATCCTGCCGACGCTGATCCTGCAATACATGCCGTTCACCGCCCAGGTGATCTTCTTCGGTGCGCTACTGTCGGTGATCATGAGCACCGCCTCGGGGACCTTGCTCGCCCCCGCGGTGACCTTCTCCGAGAACGTGCTGCGCGGATTCCTGCCGGGCATGAGCGACCGCCAGTTCCTGTGGAGTACACGCCTCACCGTCGTGCTCTTCACCGCGCTGGTCACCTTGTACGCCACCGCCACCGAATCGAGCATCCACGAGATGGTCGAGAACGCCTATCGCGTGACCCTGGCCGGCGCCTTCGTGCCGCTCGCCGCAGGCCTGTTCTGGCGGCGCGCAAACAACCTGGGGGCGGCGCTGGCGATCGTGCTCGGCCTGGCGACCTGGCTGCTGCTGGAGAATTTCGTCGCCGAAGGCGATGTCGAGCCCCAGCTCTACGGCCTCGCCGCGAGCGCCCTCGGGATGCTGATCGGCGGCTACCTCGGCGCCCGCCCCCACCATCGCCCACACATCGGCGGCCACCACGCCGCGGCCGGCACCTATCACCAGCCGCGCTGAGCAGCCGCCCCGCCCCAGGCGGCGGGACAACCGCAGCAGCGTTTGATGGCGATCAACGCGGGGCGGGCGGCGGTGGACTATGGTTGCGGAGTTTTTCTCCCCGGCTCCTGCACACCATGACCGTCCGTCCCCCGATCGAGCTCGTCTGCCCCGCCGGCAGCCTGCCGGCCCTCAAGGCCGCCATCGACCACGGCGCCGATTGCGTCTATCTCGGCTTCAAGGACGCCACCAACGCACGCAACTTCACCGGCCTGAACTTCGATCCGGCGCAGATGCGCGAAGGCATCGCCTACGCCCACGCCCGCGGCCGCAAAGTGCTGCTCGCGCTCAATACCTACCCGCAGGCCGGCAACTGGTCGAGCTGGACCGCCGCCATCGACCGTGCCGCGGAATTCGGCCTCGACGCGCTGATCCTCGCCGATCCCGGGCTGATGGCCTACGCTGCCAAGACCCACCCGGATCTGCGCCTGCACCTGTCGGTGCAGGGCTCGGCCACCAGCTACGAGGCAATCAACTTCTACCACGAGCGCTTCGGCATCCAGCGCGCGGTGCTGCCGCGGGTGCTCTCGCTCGCCCAGGTCGAGAACGTCATCGCCCACTCGCCGGTGGAAATCGAAGTGTTCGGCTTCGGCGGCCTGTGCGTGATGGTCGAAGGCCGCTGCGCGCTGTCGGCCTACGCCACCGGCGAATCGCCCAACTGCAACGGCGCCTGCTCGCCGGGCAAGCACGTGCGCTGGGAAGACACCCCGCAGGGCATGGAAACGCGCCTCAACGGCATCCTCATCGACCGCTTCGCCGAGGGCGAACGCGCCGGCTACCCGACGCTGTGCAAGGGCCGCTTCGAAGTCAACGACGAGACCTACTACGCGCTCGAGGAGCCGACCAGCCTCAACACACTGGAGCTACTCCCCGAACTGGCCCGCATCGGCATCCGCGCGATCAAGATCGAAGGCCGCCAGCGCAGCCCGGCCTACGTCACCCAGGTCACCAAGGTCTGGCGCGCCGCGCTCGACAAGCTGCGCGCGGCGCCCGAATCGTTCTCCGTGCTGCCGGCGTGGATGGCCGAACTGAACAAGGTCTCGGAAGGCCAGGCCCACACCCTGGGCGCCTATTACCGCCCCTGGAAGTGAGCCCGCGCCGCGCCCGACGGCGCGGGGCGCCGGCACACGCCGCCCACCTGCCGTACAACCCCGATCGAACGAGACCCCAACGATGAAACTCGCCCTCGGCCCCCTGCTCTACTACTGGCCGCGCCAGAGCGTGCTCGATTTCTACGCCGGCCTCGCCGACAGCCCGGTCGACAGTGTCTATCTGGGCGAAACCGTATGCTCGCGCCGCCATGAGCTGCGCCTCGACGACTGGTTCGAAGTCGGCCACATGCTCGCCGCCGCGGGCAAGGAAGTGGTGCTCAGCACCCAGGGCCTGATCGAATCCGAATCCGACCTCAAGGCGCTGCGCCGCATCGTGCGTCAGACCGATTTCCGCGTCGAAGCCAACGACATGGGCGCGGTACGCCTGCTCGCCGAAGCCGGAGTGGGAAACTGGGTCGCCGGCCCGACCCTGAACGTTTTCAACCCGCACACCCTGCAGCTCTTGGCCGACACCGGCGCCACCCGCTGGGCGGTGGCCCCCGAGCTGTCCGCCACGACCCTCGCCGAGCTGCGCGCCGGCCTCGCCGCGCCGATCGAAACCGAAATCTTCGCCTACGGCCGCCTGCCGCTGGCGCACTCGGCGCGCTGCTTCACCGCCCGCCACTTCAACCTGCAGAAGGACACCTGCGAGTTCCGCTGCCTGTCGATCCTGGACGGCATCACCCTGCGCACCCGCGAAGGCGAGCCTTTCCTGACCCTGAACGGCGTGCAGACACAGTCGGCGCGGGTGCACAACCTGCTCGGCGACCTGGCCGCGGTGCGCCAGCATGGCGAAGTGCTGCGCATCAGCCCACAGGGCGCGCACACCGCCGAAGTGCTGGCGCTGTTCCGCGCCGCGCTCGACGGCGCCACGACCCCGGCCGAGGCCCTCGCCGCCAGCCGCGCGTGGATGGTCGCCGAGCCCTGCAACGGTTTCTGGCACGGCCGCGCCGGCGTCGAACAGTACGTGGCGGCGTAAGCGCCGCCGCCCCGGCCCAGATCCCCCGATCGATTCATCCCCGCTTCAAGTCCATCCCGCCGGAGAATGACGATGCCCGCGCTCCCCGCCCTGCCCCGCCCGTCGATGCTGTCCGCACTGCTGCCCGGCAGCCTGCGCCAGCGCATCGGCGCGCGCCTGAACGACTTCCGTGTGCCGAGCTTCACCGTGCCGGCGCCGATCGCCCGGATCGTCGCCCGCCTGCCGCAGCAGCCGCCCACCCACGCCCTGACCCTGGCGCTGAACCTCGCCCTCGGCCGCATCCTGCCGCGCGACACGCTCGCGCCGCTGACCGGCCGCCATCTGCAGATGCGCGTGCTCGATGCCGGCCTGCGGCTCGATTTCACCCTCACCGCCAACGGCTTCCGCCGTGCCGCCGCGACCGCCAAACCCGACCTGGTCCTCTCCGCCACGACCCGCGACTTCCTCGCCCTCGCGCTGCGCGAAGAAGACCCCGACACCCTGTTCTTCAGCCGCCGCCTGCGCATGGAAGGCGACACCGAGCTCGGCCTGCTGGTCAAGAACACGCTCGACGCGGTGGACTGGGACGCGCTGAAGGCAAAGCTGGTCGGCCGCCGCGCCGGCTGAGGGCCCGTCCCCGGCTGCAGCGCGAACGCTCCCTGCAGCCGAAGGCGGGGTCCACACGCCGCGGCGCCTGCAGTAAGCTTGCGCCCCCCTTCCCCGCGCTCCGCGTACCGCAAGTCCGCTTCCCCATGCCCCTCGCGCCCCCCCCTGCAGCCTCCGCTGCGGCCGCCCCGGTATCGGAGTTCGACCTCATCCGGCGCCACTTCGACCGCGCCGCGCACCACACCGACCTCGCCGTCGGCGACGATGCGGCGCTCTTCCGCGCCCGCCCCGGCATGCAGCTCGCCGTGTCCACCGACATGCTGGTCGCCGGCACCCACTTCCTGCCCGATACCGATCCCGAGGATCTGGGCTGGAAGACGCTCGCCGTCAATCTCTCCGATCTCGCCGCGATGGGCGCCGAGCCGCGCTGGGCCCTGCTCGCCGCCGCCCTGCCGGCAGCCGACGAAGCCTGGATCGCCGCCTTCGCACGCGGCCTGTTCGCCTGCGCCGAAGCCTTCGCGGTCGACCTGGCCGGCGGCGACACCACCCGCGGCCCGCTGACGTTGTCTGTCACCATCATCGGCGAGGTCCCGCGGGGACAGGCCATCACCCGTGCCGGCGCCCGCCCCGGGGACGAGCTGTGGATCTCCGGCCAGCCCGGCCGCGCAGCGCTCGGGCTGGCGGCGCTGCGCGGCGAAGTCGAACTGCACCCGGCGGCGCGCGCCGACTGCATCGCCGCCCTCCAGCGCCCGCAGCCGCGCATCGCGCTCGGCCTCGCCCTGCGCGGGCTGGCGAGCGCGATGCTCGACGTCTCCGACGGCCTCCTCGGCGATCTCGGCCACATCCTCGAACGTTCCGCCAGCGGCGCCGTGATCGACATCGCCGCCCTGCCGCTGGCCGCGCTGCGCCGCACCGGCGCCGACGCCGACCGCTGCCGCCGCAGCCTGCTGTCGGGCGGCGACGACTACGAACTGTTGTTCACCGCCCCTGCCGCCGCCCGCTCCCGGATCGAAGACCTCGGCCACCGCCTCGCCCTGGCGCTGCACCGCATCGGCACCCTGACCGCGGCCGCGGGCGAGCTGCAGCTGCGCGAAGCGGACGGCACACTGGCCGCGGCGGCACACACCGGCTACGATCACTTCCGCTGAGCCGGGTGCCGGGCATGAACGAGGGCGGCCCCTCGATTTCCGGTCGCGCCCCATCCGGCGTGTACCGACGCCGGTCTCCGCCTCCGTTTTCCAACCCGCCCCCGATCCGCCATGCGCCCGACTCCCCGCCTGCTGATGAGCCATCCCGCCCACTTCATTTCCCTCGGCTTCGGTGCCGGGCTGTCCCCCTGGGCACCGGGCACGGCAGGTACGCTGCTGGCGTGGGCGCTGTATCCGGTGATCCGCGCGCCGCTCTCGGAGCTCGTTTTTCTCGCCCTCCTCACCAGCCTGTTCGTCACCGGCATTCTCGCCGCCGAGCGTACCGGGCGCGCGCTGGGCGTTCCCGACCATGGCGGCATCGTCTGGGACGAGATGGTCGCCACCTGGCTGGTGCTGTTGTTTACGCCGCAGACCTTGCTCTGGCAGGCCGCCGCGGTCGCGCTGTTCCGCTTCTTCGACATCGTCAAGCCGCCGCCGGTGCGCTGGGCGGATCGCGCGTTCAAGGGCGGCTTCGGCGTGATGCTCGACGACCTTTTCGCCGCCGGCTACACCCTGCTGGTGCTGGCCGTCCTCGTTGCCCTCATCGGCGCCTGAACCCCGCCCGGCCCCGTCGCCGCGCGGAAACCGGAATGGAGCTTGGCCTGCGATGACCGACCCCGAACTCGACGCCCTCGCCCACCGCCTGGGTGACACGCTCGCCGCCCGCGGCTGGCGCCTCGCCACCGCCGAATCCTGCACCGGAGGCTGGATCGCCGCCGCAGTGACCGCGATCGGCGGCAGCTCCGCCTGGTTCGACCGCGGCTTCGTCACCTACTCGAACGAAGCGAAAACCGACATGCTCGGCGTAACGCCGCACACGCTCGCCACCCACGGCGCGGTCAGCGAAACCACCGTGCGGGAAATGGCCGCAGGCGCGCTCGCACGCAGCCGGGCCGAACTCAGCGTCGCCGTGTCGGGCATCGCCGGCCCCACCGGCGGCAGTGCCGCCAAGCCGGTAGGCATGGTCTGCCTGGCCTGGGCGATCAAAGGCCGCCCCCTCCGGAGCGAAACCCTGCACTTCACCGGCGACCGCCAGTCCATCCGCCGCCAGACCGTCCTGCGCGCCCTGCACGTCCTCGTCGAGCTCACCGCCTGAACGCTCCCGGGCCCCGGCCGCCGCAGCGGCACGGCGCCCCGCTCAAACCCAATGGCATATACTGGGCAAACCCCGGGACACTCCTGCGCGCCGCTTTGCCGGAGGCGGCTGCGGCCAGCAAGAGGGCAGCCGGCCGCAGCTCTGTTTGCTGTATTTACATACAGTCAATACACTGTCGCCAGCAGCCTGCTCCACCGCACGCCTGCAACCTTTGTGCCATAATCCGCCAACCACACAGGAACAACTTCCATGGACGACAACAAGGCCAAGGCCCTCGCCGCCGCGCTTTCGCAGATCGAAAAACAGTTCGGCAAGGGCTCGATCATGCGCATGGGCGACGGCAACGTCGAACGCGACATCCAGACCGTGTCCACCGGCTCGCTCGGGCTCGACATCGCGCTCGGCCTCGGCGGCCTGCCGCGCGGCCGCGTGGTCGAAATCTACGGCCCCGAGTCCTCGGGCAAGACCACGCTGACGCTGCAGGTCATCGCCGAGATGCAGAAGCTCGGCGGCACCGCGGCCTTCATCGACGCCGAGCACGCGCTCGACGTCGGCTACGCCGAAAAGCTCGGCGTCAACATCGAGGACCTGCTGATCTCGCAGCCCGACACCGGCGAGCAGGCGCTCGAGATCGCCGACATGCTGGTGCGCTCGGGCGGCGTGGACATCGTCGTCGTCGACTCGGTCGCCGCACTCACGCCGAAGGCCGAAATCGAAGGCGAGATGGGCGACCAGCTGCCCGGCCTGCAGGCGCGCCTGATGAGCCAGGCGCTCAGAAAGCTCACCGCCAACATCAAGCGCACCAACACCCTGGTGATCTTCATCAACCAGATCCGGATGAAGATCGGCGTCATGTTCGGCAGCCCGGAAACCACCACCGGCGGCAACGCGCTCAAGTTCTACGCTTCGGTGCGGATGGACATCCGCCGCACCGGCACGATCAAGAAGGGCGACGAGGTCGTCGGCTCCGAAACCCGCGTCAAGGTGGTCAAGAACAAAGTCGCCCCCCCCTTCAAGGAAGCGCACTTCGACATCCTGTACGGCGAGGGCATCTCGCGCGAGGGCGAGATCATCGACCTCGGCGTCGACCACAAGATCGTCGACAAGTCCGGGGCCTGGTACGCCTACCAGGGCGACAAGATCGGCCAGGGCAAGGACAACTCGCGCGAGTTCCTGCGCAACAACCCGGCGCTCGCGCGCGAAATCGAAAACAAGGTGCGCGCCGCAGTCGGCCTGCCCGAGCTGGCCGCGGCAGGCGCGCAGCCGGCCGCGGCCTGACCGCGCCGGGAACGCGATGGCCGAGCCGAGCCTGCGTGAGCGCGCGCTTCGCCATCTGGCCCGGCGCGACCACTCGCGCGCCGAACTGGCAAAGAAGCTCGCCGCCTACGGCAGCGACGACGAGATCGAGGCCGTCATCGCCCGCATGGGCGAGCTCGGCCTGCAATCCGACACCCGCTATGCCGAAGCCTTCGTGCGCGGCAAGGCCAGCCGTTTCGGCAATGCCCGCCTGCGCCTGGAGCTGAGCCGGCGCGGCATCGCCCGCGAACTGATCGACGCGGCCCTCGCAAGCGAATGTCCGGCGGCGGACATCGAGCGCGCGCGCACCGTGCTCCACGCCCGCTTCGCCGCCGCGCCCGCGGATCCCCGCGCCTGGGCGCGCCAGGCGCGCTTCCTGCAAGCCCGCGGGTTTGCGCCCGAGCTGATCCGCAAACTGCTGAAAGAGCCCCACGATGAGTCTGCTTAAGGTCACCGGCCTGCAAAAGCGCTACAAGGCGCGCACCGTCGTCCATGACGTCGGCTTCGAAGTCGGGGCCGGCGAAGTCGTCGGCCTGCTCGGCCCCAACGGTGCCGGCAAGACCACCTGCTTCTACATGATCGTCGGCCTGGTACGCGCCGACGGCGGCCAGATCGAACTGGACAACGCCGACCTCACCCATCTGCCGATCCATGCCCGCGCCCGCCTCGGCCTGTCCTACCTGCCGCAGGAAATGAGCGTGTTCCGCAAGCTCAGCGTGGCCGACAACATCCGCGCCGTGCTCGAACTCCAGGGCGAACGCGACAGCCGCCAGATCGACGCCCGCCTCGACGAGTTGCTGCACGAGCTGGGGATCAGCCACCTGCGCAACAACACCGCGATCTCGCTGTCCGGGGGCGAGCGCCGGCGCTGCGAGATCGCCCGCGCGCTGGCCACCGACCCGCGCCTGATCCTGCTCGACGAGCCTTTCGCCGGGGTCGACCCGATCGCCGTCATCGACATCCAGAAAATCATCCGCTTCCTCAAGGAGCGCGGCATCGGGGTGCTGATCACCGATCACAACGTGCGCGAGACGCTCGGCATCTGCGACCACGCCTACATCATCAGCGAAGGCCGGGTCCTCGCCCGCGGCCGGCCTTCGGACATCATCGACAACGAACGGGTGCGCCAGGTCTACCTCGGCGAGCATTTCCGCCTGTGACCCACCGGGCGCCTTCCCGCCGATGAAAACCAGCCTCCAGCTCAAGCTCTCCCAACACCTCACGCTGACCCCGCAGCTGCAGCAGTCGATCAAGCTGCTGCAGCTGTCGACGATCGAGCTGAACCAGGAAATCGAGCGTTTCCTGCTCGAGAACCCGATGCTCGAACGCGAGGACGACGAAGGCGGGGACGCCTCCCCGCCTTCACCCGGAGCCGAGCGCGACACCCTGTCCCCCGCCGCCGAGGGCGAGGCCGACGCACGCACGCACGACGGCACCGAGGACGAAGGCATCGACTGGTCGAACGTCGGCCAGGGCGCCGACAGCCGCAGCGAAGACGACGACTCCGACTACCAGGATCTCCAGGCCGCCGGCATCTCGCTGCGCGAGCACCTCGACCAGCAGATCGCCCTGTCCCCGTTGTCGGACCGCGACCGGGCGCTGGCGCGGCTGATCATCGAGGCTCTGGACGACGACGGCTACCTGCACCAGCCGCTGGAAGAACTCCTCGAACTGCTCGCCCCCGAGTCCGGTGTCGCATTCGACGACCTGGCGATCGCGCTGCATCACGTCCAGCACCTCGATCCGGCCGGCATCGCCGCGCGCACACCGCAGGAATGCTTGTCGCTGCAGCTGCGCACCCTGCCCGAGGACGACACCCGGGCACTGGCGCTGGAGATCGTCGACAAGCACCTGGCGCTGCTCGCCGAACGCAATTTCGCCCGGCTGAAGAAGCTCACCGGCTGCGACGACGACGGCCTGCGCGCCGCCCAAGCCCTGATCTGCAGTCTCGATCCGCATCCGGGCACACGCTACGGCATACACGAGACCCGCTACATACTGCCCGACGTCGTCGTGCGCAAGGTTCGCGGGCAATGGACGGTGCGCCTCAACCAGGAGGCCATGCCGCGCCTGCGCATCAACCGCCTGTACGCCAGCCTGCTGCAGCAGAACCGCACCCAGGGCGGCGGACTCGGCGCCCAGTTACAGGAAGCGCGCTGGCTGATCAAGAACGTACAGCAGCGTTTCGACACCATCCTGCGCGTTTCCCAGGCCATCGTTGACCAGCAGCGGCAGTTCTTCGATCATGGAGACGTGGCGATGCGGCCACTCACTCTCCGGGAGATCGCGGACCAGCTCGAGCTGCACGAATCCACCGTATCGCGCGTCACCACGCAGAAATTCATGGCGACCCCGCGCGGCGTATTCGAACTCAAGTATTTCTTCGGCAGCCACGTCGCCACCGACACCGGTGGGGCGGCATCATCAACGGCGATTCGTGCGCTGATTCGCCAGCTGGTCGATGCCGAAGACAGCAAGAAACCGCTATCCGACGCCAGGATTGCAGAAGTTTTAGGCCAGCAGGGTATCGTGGTCGCACGGCGCACGATCGCCAAGTACCGCGAATCACTGAATATTCCGCCGGTCAGTCTGCGCAAGTCCATCTGACATCAACAGGAGCTAGCATGAACCTCAACATCACCGGGCACCATATCGAAGTCACCCCGGCCATCCGTGACTACGTGAGCTCGAAGCTGGATCGCGTGATCCGCCATTTCGACAACGTCACCAGCGTTGCGGTGATCCTCTCGGTGGAAAAGCTCAGGCAGAAAGCCGAAGTCACCCTGCATGTGCGCGGCAAGGACATCTTCGTCGAAAGCGACGATTCCGACCTGTACGCGGCGATCGACGCGATGGCCGACAAGCTCGACCGCCAGGTGCAGAAATACAAGCAGAAGCAGGCCGAGCACAACCACGATGCGCTGAAGCACCAGGTTCCCGAAGCCTGACGCTTTCTTTGCAGTTCAAGGTCCGGGCTGCGTTTATAATGCGCGCGTTTTCACGTCGCCGTTTACATGCGGACCGGGCCGTTCCCCTGCCTCACCAGGCACCCGCGGCACGGGCACTGCACAAACTTCCCTGCGAATGAGCCTCATACCCCAACTCCTGCCACTGTCCAACGTGGTGGTCGACCTCGAAGCCAGCAGCAAGAAACGCGTCTTCGAACAGGCTGGCCTTCTTTTCGAGAACAACCAGGGCATCGCCCGCAGCACGGTGTTCGACAGTCTGTTTACCCGCGAACGTCTCGGCTCCACCGGCCTGGGCCAGGGAATCGCCATTCCCCACGGCCGCATCAAGGGGCTCAAGGAGGCCGCCGGCGCCTTCCTGCGCCTGGCCGCCCCCGTGCAGTTCGATGCCCCCGACGGCCGCCCGGTGAACATGCTGTTCGTCCTGCTGGTTCCCGAGCAGGCCAACGAGACCCACCTGCAGTTGCTCTCCGAGCTCGCCCAGATGTTCAGCGACCGCGATTTCCGCGACACCCTGCAGAGCGCCCCGGACGCGGCCACCATCCACCGGATGTTCCTGAACTGGGGCGCCGATGCGTCAGACCAGCGTCGCGCGGCTGTATGAAGTCCACCGCCACAGCCTGCAGCTCACCCATGTGAGCGGCCGGCTGGACGTCCGCATTTCCGTCGCCGACGAACGCATCTGGCCGGCCGATCTGGTCGGCCACCTCAACCTGATCCACCCTTCCCGCCTCCAGGTCCTCGGCGCCGCCGAACTGGCCTGGTCGATCCGCCAGTCCTACGACAAGGTTTCGCACCACATCAAGGAAATCCTCGCGGCGCGCCCGCCGGCGATCATCGTCGCCGATGGCTGCGAAGCGTCGACCGTCCTCCTGGGCGCCTGCCAGACCTACGATGTAGCGCTGTTTACCACCCCGCAGCCGTCGGCCAGCGTCATCGATCTGCTGCGCCTGCACTTGTCGCGCGAGCTCGCCGAGAAGACCTCCCTGCACGGGGTGTTCATGGACGTGCTCGGCCTCGGCGTGCTCATCACCGGCGACTCGGGGGCGGGCAAGTCCGAACTCGCCCTCGAGCTGATTTCCCGCGGACACGGACTGGTCGCCGACGACATCGTCGAGCTGTCGCGCATCGCCCCCGCGGTGCTGGAAGGGCGCGCGCCCGAAATGTTGCAGGACTTCATCGAAGTGCGCGGCCTGGGCATCCTCAACATCCGCACCATCTTCGGCGAGACGGCCTGCCGGCGGAAGATGCGCCTGCGCCTGGTGTGCCATCTCCAGCGCCGCCAGCCCGGCGCCGGCGATCCCAGCCGCCTGCCGCTGCAGCAGGAACAGCAGGACATCCTCGGCGTGCGCGTCGCGCGCGTGGTGCTGCCGGTCGCCGCCGGCCGCAACCTCGCGGTCCTGCTCGAAGCCGCGGTACGCTCGACCATCCTCCAGCTGCGCGGCATCGACTCCACCCAGGAATTCATCGACCGCCAGGCCCGGGCCATGCGGGGCATTCCGGGCGCCAGCGACACCTGAGCGCAACGGCGCGGGACACAGCGGCCACCGGGCATGCCGGCGCGGCATGCCCCCGGAACCGGCTCGTCCCCCGGGCTTGCAGCGAAGGAGGATCGACTGTTACGCTCGAACGCTTTGCAGCAGAGCACGAGCCGGCCATGAGCACCCCCACGGACTACCTGGAACGCATCCTCACCGCGCAGGTGTACGACGTCGCCGTCGAAACCCCGCTTGACCTCGCCGCCAACCTGTCGGCGCGCACGCACAACCGTATCTATCTCAAGCGTGAGGACATGCAGCCGGTGTTCAGCTTCAAGATCCGTGGCGCCTACAACAAAATGGCCCGGCTGTCGCCGCAGGCGTTGCGCCGGGGAGTGATCTGCGCCTCGGCCGGCAACCACGCCCAGGGCGTGGCGCTGTCGGCGGCGAAGCTGGGCGCGCGCGCGGTGATCGTGATGCCGGACACCACACCGCAGATCAAGATCGACGCTGTCAAGGCCCGCGGCGGTGAAGTGGTGCTCGCCGGCGAGTCCTACTCCGACGCCTACGCCCATGCCAGAGAGCTGGAAAAGAACGAGAAGCTGACGTTCGTCCACCCCTTCGACGACCCCGACGTGATCGCCGGCCAGGGCACCATCGGCATGGAGATCCTGCGCGCCCACCCGAAACCGATCCATGCGGTGTTCTGCGCGGTCGGCGGCGGCGGCCTGCTCGCCGGCGTGGCCGCCTACATCAAGCGCCTGCGCCCGGAGACGAAGGTCATCGGGGTCGAGACCGTCGACGCCAACGCGATGACGCTGTCGTTCGCCGAAGGGCGTCCGGTGGAGCTCGAGCAGGTCGGCATCTTCGCCGACGGCACCGCGGTCAAGCGCGTCGGCGACGAGACTTTCCGCCTCTGCCAGCAATACGTGGACGAGATGATCCTGGTCGACAACGATGCCATCTGCGCCGCGATCAAGGACGTCTTCGAGGACACCCGCTCCATCCTCGAACCTTCCGGCGCACTCGCCGTGGCCGGCGCCAAGGAATACGCCCGCCGCCACAAGCTGCGCGACAAGAGCCTGGTCGCGGTGGCCTCGGGGGCGAACATGAATTTCGACCGCCTGCGCTTCATCGCCGAACGCGCCGAGCTCGGCGAACAGCGCGAGGCGGTGCTGGCGGTGACGATTCCCGAAAAACCGGGCTCGTTCCGGAAATTCATCAGCGTGATCGGCAACCGCAACATCACCGAATTCAACTATCGCTACGCCGACACCGCGCTCGCCCACATCTTCGTCGGCGTCACCGTACACAACCGCAGTGAAATCGGCCGCCTGGTCGAGATGCTCGCACGCCACGAACTGCCTGCGCTCGACCTCACCGACGACGAGATGGCGAAGACCCATGTGCGCTACATGGTCGGCGGACGCTCGCCGCAGGCCGACCACGAAGTCGTGTACCGCTTCACCTTCCCGGAACGCCCCGGCGCGCTGATGAAGTTCCTCGCCAACCTGCGCTCGGACTGGAACATCTCGCTGTTCCACTACCGCAACCACGGCTCGGACTTCGGCCGCGTCCTCGTCGGCATGCAGGTCCCCCCCGCGGACAAGCCGGCGTTCGCCGACTTCCTCCAGCGCCTGGGCTACGAATACGTCGCCGAAAGCGACAACCCGGCCTACCGCCTGTTTCTCTCCGGTACCGGCGGCTGAGCGCACCGGCGGCTCAAAGGGAAGGTCGGCACGACTGCGGCGTACGCCGTGCCCTCATCACCCCGGCTTCGGTCGCGAGCCAGTCCATCGGCCGGTCGTGCGCCTGCGGCAGGGTGTCCGGAACCCGCCCGAGTTCGAAGCCGACACCGACCGCGACGGTCGATATGACCGCCAAGGTGCGGTCGAAATAACCGCCGCCGTAACCGAGGCGGTAGCCGCGGTCGTCGAAGGCATTGAGCGGCACCAGCAGCACGTCGGGCACCAGGCTCTCGCCCGCGGCCGGATGGGGAATGCCATGGCGGTCGAGCGGCATCGGCACGCCCGGCGTCCACGGGCGGAACAGCATCGGCGCGTGGCGTTCCACCACCACCGGCAGAGCCGCCACCCGCCCCGGGGCCGCCGCCAGCCAGCGCCGGACCCAGTCGCGCAGGTCGGGCTCGGCGCGGTAGGGCCAGCAAAACCCCAGCGAGGCCGGCTGCAAATCCGCCAACAGCCGGTCGAGGTGGCGGCCAAGGCGCAGGGTGAGCACGGCGCGGGTCTCCGCGGGCAAGGCGTGGCGCAACTTCAGGGCATGCTCGCGCATCCGCTTGCGACGCGCGTCGTTGTCGATTCCGGAGAGGGGAACGGAGGTCATCGCTGTGCTATGTTGAGTACCCGATCAGAAGCATCACTAGGCATGAAAAAAACGTTCTGGGCAAGCCTGTTTGCCACGGCCGCCCTGTTTCCGGGCCTGCTCCACGCACAATCCCCCGACGCCGACGCCGGACAACGCATCCTCGCTGCCCGCGAGGCGCTACGCAGCGGCGACCGCGAAACCCTGGAGCGGCTCGCCGCCGTATCCACCCCCCACCCGCTCGATCTGTACCCGCGCTACTGGCTGCTGGTCAACAAGCTCGCCCGCAGCGAGCCGCCGCCCACAGCCGAATTGGAGGCCTTCCTCGCCGCCGCGCCAGACAGCAACCTCGCCGAACGCCTGCGCGCCGACTGGCTGCGCCGCCTCGCCAACGACAGCGACTGGGCCGCGTTCCTGCAGCTTTATCCGCAACTCCGCCAGCCCGATGCCGAGCTGCGCTGCACCGCGTGGACGGCGCGCCTGCTGACCGGTGACGCCAACGCCGCCCGTGAAGTCGCCGCCCGCTGGGATACGCTGCGCGACGCCCCCGCCGCCTGCGAACTGCCGCTCCGCAACGCTGCAGCAAGCGGCCAGGTGGACGAAGAGCGCGTCTGGTGGCGGATCCGTCGCCAGATCGACAGCCGCACGCCGAACACCGCACTCGCCAGCCTGTCCCTGCTGCCTCCCGCCGCGGCACCGGCCGCGGCCAGCCTGGAGCAGGCCATCCGCTCACCTGCCCCCTGGCTCGACCGCCTGCCGGCCAATTTCGCCGTCACCCGCGCCGGGCGCGAACTGGCACTGGCCGCACTGGCACGCCTGGCGCGCGAGGATGCACGCGCGGCGCACGCCCGTCTGCTGCGCATCCAGGACCGCCTCGGCGCCGACGAGCGCAGCTACGCCCACCTGGTCATCGCCACCCATGCCGCGATCGACCAGTTACCCGAGGCCGGCGCCCTCTTCGCCGCCGCCGGCACTATCGACAGCACTCCGTTGCAGCGCGCCTGGCGAGTGCGGACGGCGCTGCGCACGCAGGACTGGCAGGCGGTGCGCGACGCCATCGAGCAGATGCCCGTCGACGAGCGCGACAGCGCCGACTGGACCTACTGGCTCGGCCGGGCCTACGCCGCTTCCGGCGAGGCCGGGCAGGCCGAGGCCTTGTTCCGCCGCATCGCCGGCGAAGCCCACTTCTACGGCATGCTGGCGGGCGAAGCCCTCGGCCACGCCTTCGCCCCGCCGCCGGCCACCGCACCGCTGCCGCGCGCACGCCTGGAAGAAGCCGAACGCGACCCCAGCCTGCGCCGCGCGCTGGCGCTCTACCGGCTCGATCTGCGCACCGAAGCCCTGCGCGAATGGATCTGGGGCGTGCGCGACCGCGACGAGGCCTTCCGCCTCGCCGCCGCCCACCTGGCGTTGCGCCACGAGCTCTACGACCGCGCGATCAATACCGCCGAACTGGCCAACTCGCGCAGCAACTTCGAACTGCGCTTCCTGACTCCGTACCGCGACCTGATCGAGCCCCAGGTCCGCGCCCAGGGGCTCGATCTGGGCTGGGTGTATGGGCTGATGCGCCAGGAAAGCCGCTTTGCCGCACCGGCCCGCTCCAGTGCCGGCGCCCAGGGGCTGATGCAGGTGATGCCCGCCACCGCCAAGTGGGTCGCCGGCAAGATCGGCCTGCGCGACTACCACCCGCGCCGCTTGAGCGAGCCGCACACCAACGTCCTGCTCGGCACCGGCTACATGCGCCTGATCATGGAAGGACTCGACCACCACCCGGTGCTGGCCAGCGCCGGCTACAACGCCGGCCCCGGCCGCGCCCGGCGCTGGCGCGATGCCGTGCCGCTCGAAGGCGCAATCTACGTCGAAACCATCCCCTTCGACGAAACCCGCGACTACGTCAAGAAAGTGCTGTCCAACGCCGTGGTGTATTCGGCGATGCTGGAAAAAAGGCCGCAGTCACTGCAGGCACGGCTCGGCACGGTCGCCCCCGGCCTCGCCAGCGAGTAAGCTTTCGGAAAACGCACATCGCATCCTTGCCACCGCCGCCGGCTTCGCGCAGCGGCCCCACCGATCAACCTCATCGAGCGAGCCAGGCCATGATTCCCCAACGCGTCGTCCTCATCGGCGGTTCCGGCTTTATCGGTAGCGCCATCGCCAACCGCCTGTCGGCCGCAGGAATGAACCTGCTCGTTCCGACCCGCCGCCGCAGCCGCGCCGGTGCCCTGCTGCTGCTGCCCACGGTGGAAGTGGTCGAGGCCGACGTCCATGACCCCGCGACCCTCGCCGATCTGGTCGACGGCGCCGACGCGGTGGTCAGCATGGTCGGCATCCTCCACTCGCGCCCAGGCACCCCCTACGGCCCGGATTTCGCCCGTGCCCATGTCGAGCTGCCGCAGAAGATCATCACCGCCTGTCGCGCCGCTGCCGTGCCGCGGCTGGTGCACATCAGCGCGCTGGGCGCCAGCAGCGACGGCCCCTCCGAGTACCAGCGCTCGAAAGCGGCCGGAGAAACGGCGATCCGCGCCGCCGGCGCGGACCTCGCCTGGACGATCCTGCGGCCCTCGGTGGTGTTCGGCCGCGGCGACCACTTCCTCAACCTGTTCGCCGGGCTCGTCGCCCGCTTCCCGGTCCTGCCCCTGGCCGGCGCCGGCACGCGCTTCCAGCCGGTGCACGTGGAGGACGTGGCCGAAGTCATGTACCAGTGCCTGGTCCGCCCCGAAGCCGCCGGCCAGACCTATGAGCTCGCCGGCCCCACCGTCTACACCCTGCGCCAGCTCGTCGACTACGTCGCCGCGCTGACCGCCAGGCCGCGCCTCGTGCTGCCCCTGCCCGAAGGACTGGCGATGCTGCAGGCACGCCTGATGGAGCTTGCGCCGCAACCGCTGATGAGCCGCGACAACGTGCGTTCGATGAAAGTCGACAACGTCGCCCACGGCGTGCCGCTGCCCTTCGGCCTGCAGCCCACCGCGATCGAGGCGGCGGTGCCGGGCTGGCTCGGCCCGAAGGCGGCGCGCGCCCACTACACTCCGTTCCGCGGCCATGCACGGCGCTGAACCCCCCGAATCCTTCCCGCTTTTCCCCCGTGACCCGGAGTCTGCGATGAAGCTGATCATCGGCAACAAGAACTACTCGTCCTGGTCCCTGCGCGCCTGGCTGGCGGCGCGCGAGGGCGGCTTCACTTTCGAGGAGATCCGCATCCCGCTGTTCATCCCCGGCAGCCGCGAGCGCATCCTGTCGCATTCGCCTTCGGGCAAGGTGCCCTGCCTGATCGATCACGGCCTCGCGGTCTGGGATTCGCTGGCGATCGGCGAATACCTCGCCGAAAAGAACCCCGCGCTGCTGCCCGCCGACGGCACGGCGCGCGCCGTCGCCCGCGCCGTCACCGCCGAGATGCACTCCGGCTTCCAGAATCTGCGCGGGCGCATGCCGATGAACATCCGCAAGGACTACACCGGCTTCGGCCGCAGCCCCGAGGTGGACGCCGACATCGCCCGCGTCGGCGCGATCTGGAACGACTGCCGCAGCCGCTTCGGCGCGGGCGGACCTTACCTGTTCGGCGCCTTCAGCCTCGCCGACGCTGCCTTCGCCCCGGTCGCGTTCCGCTTCCGGACCTTCGGCGTGAAGCCTGCGGGCGCCGCCGGCGACTATCTCGCCACCCTGCTCGCCAACCCCCACATGCAGGACTGGGCCGCGGCGGCCCGCGCCGAAACCGAGTCGATTGCGGAAGAGGACTTGTACGGCTGATGCAGACTTACGTCGTCGGCGGCGCCGTGCGCGACGCCCTGCTCGGGCTGCCGGTCCAGGACCGCGACTGGGTGGTGGTCGGCAGCACCCCGGAGGCCATGCTCGCGCAAGGCTTCCGCCCGGTGGGGCGGGATTTCCCGGTTTTTCTCCATCCTGAAACCAATGAGGAGTACGCGCTCGCCCGCACCGAACGCAAATCCGGCCACGGCTACACCGGCTTCGTCTGCCACGCTTCACCGGACGTCACCCTCGAACAAGACCTGCTGCGCCGCGACCTCACCATCAACGCCATCGCACGCGACGGGGAAGGCCGCCTGATCGACCCCTACGGCGGCGTGCGCGACCTCGAAGCGCGCGTGTTCCGCCACGTCTCCCCGGCCTTCGCCGAGGATCCACTGCGCATCCTGCGCGTGGCGCGCTTCGCCGCGCGCTTCACCGCATTCACCGTGGCCCCCGAAACGCTGGCGCTGATGCGCCGGATGGTCGATCGCGGCGAAGTCGACCACCTCGTCGCCGAGCGCGTCTGGCAGGAATTCGCCCGCGGCCTGATGGAAGCGCGGCCTTCGCGCATGATCCGCAGCCTGCGCGACTGCGGCGCGCTCGCCCGCCTGCTGCCCGAGCTCGACCGCCTGTTCGGCATTCCCCAGCCGGAGCGCTACCACCCCGAGATCGACACCGGCGAGCATGTGTTGCAGGTCCTCGACCAGGCCGCCGCCTGCGCCCTGCCGCTGGCGGTGCGCTGGGCCTGCCTGCTGCACGACCTCGGCAAGGGCGACACTCCCGCCCACGTCCTGCCGCACCACTACGGCCACGAAGCCGCCAGCGCGCGGCGCGCACGTGAAGTCTCGATCCGCCTGAAGGCGCCGGCCGAGTGCCGCGAACTCGCCGAGATGGTCGCGCGCGAACACGGCATCCTCGGCCAGGTGGCCGTGCTGCGCCCGCAGACGGTGGTGGAGCTGCTCGAGCGCTGCGACGTCCTGCGCCGTCCGGAGCGCTTTGAGCGGATGCTCCAGGCCGCCGCCTGCGACCATGCCGGCCGCGGCGCCGCCGCCGCGGAGCGGGCCGCGAGCTGGCCGCCGCTGGCGCACTGGCGCGCAGCCGCACAGGCGGTGCGCGCACTCGACGCTGGCGCGATCGCCCGCAGTTGTCCCGACAAGAGCCGCATCGCCGACGCCATCCATGCCGCCCGGGTCACCGCGGTGCGCGCCCTCAACGCCACCTCCGCCCCGGATCGCGGCGAGGCGCCGCCCTCCCCCGCAAGCCCGCCGTTCGGCGGCAAAACCGGCCCCGCGGCATGATCGCACCGAGGTGGTATCCTCGAACGCGACGGCGATTGCCGGACATTTTCGCTCCCGGCCCGGAAAACAGCGCTGCAGGCCGCCGCCGACACTTCCAGAACATGATACGTACATGATCACTCTGCACACCTGGGGCACCCCCAACGGCTACAAGATCTCGATCGCGCTCGAAGAGCTCGGCCTCGAGTACGCGGTGCGAAAGGTCGACCTGCGCCGCGAGGAGCAATTCGCGCCCGATTTTCTCGCCATCAGCCCGAACAACAAGATTCCCGCGATCGTCGACGAGGACGGCCCGGACGGTACCCCGATCGCCCTGTTCGAGTCGGGCGCAATCCTGATCTATCTCGCCGAGAAGAGCGGACGCCTGCTGCCGGCCGAACCGCGGCCGCGCTACGAAACCCTGCAGTGGCTGATGTTCCAGATGGCCAGCATCGGACCGATGCTGGGCCAGGCCCACCACTTCCTGCGCTTCGCCCCCGACATCGTGCCCTACGCCATCGAACGCTATTCGAAGGAGGCCGCGCGCCTGTACAAGGTCCTCGACACCCGCCTGGCCGAGCGCGACTGGCTCGCCGGTGCCGAATACTCGATCGCCGACATCGCCACTTTCCCCTGGATCCGGCGCCACGAGTGGCAGGGCATCGACCTCGCCCGCCATCCCAACGTGAAGCGCTGGTTCGACACCGTCGCCGCGCGCCCCGCGGTGCAGCGCGGCCTGGAAGTCCCGCGATGAACTCGACCCGCTTCGGCGAGCTGGAAGTGCTGTGCCGGGCACCGCAACAGCCGACCCACGCCAGCCCGCTGCTGTTCGTGCACGGCGCCTACGTTTCCGCCTGGTGCTGGGACGAACACTTCCTGCCCTGGTTCGCCGCGCGCGGCTGGACCAGCTACGCGCTGTCGCTGTCCGGCCACGGCGGCAGCCGCCGCCGCGACCACCTCGACACCTACTCGATCGACGACTACGTGCGCGACGTCGCCGAAGTCGCCGCCCGCCTGCCGGCACCGCCGGTCCTCGTGGGGCACTCGATGGGCGGCATGGTGGTGCAGAAGTACCTCGAACAGTACGACGCCCCCGCTGCGGTGCTAATGTCTTCGGTGCCGCCCCAGGGCCTGATGGGCTCGGCCTTCGGCCTGATGCTCAAGCGCCCCGCCCTGCTCGCCGACCTCAACCGCATCATGACGGGCAGCGAGATCGACCTCGACCGCCTGCGCGAAGCCCTCTTCCACCAGCCGGTGGCTCCGGCCGACCTGCGGCGCTACTACCGCCTCAGCCAGCCCGAATCGCACCGCGCGATCTGGGACATGTCGCTGTTCAACCTGCCCCATCCGATGCGCATGCACCAGGTGCCGATGCTGATCCTGGGCGCCGCCCACGACGCGCTGATCCCACCCGACCAGGTGCGCATGACCGCCGTCACCTATGGCCGCCAAGCCGAAATCTTCCCCGATCTGGGCCACGGCCTGATGCTCGAGCGCGGCTGGGAAAAGGTCGCCATCCACATCGACCGCTGGCTCGACGAGCGCCGGCTGTAAGCCCGCCCCGGAAACCTCCGTGCAGGCCGCCCCGGGACGGACGGCGAGATCCCGCAAGCTCGCCTCCTGGCGGAGGTTGGGGCCGGGAAGCCCCCATCGATTCATGACATGGTCACACACAGCGGCTACATTCGCGGCCGCCTTCCCGGCGGCCTGGCAAATCAATCCATTTATGGACGAACAAATTAGATTTGTTTTAACATCCCCGACGGGTAATCATTCACCTCTGCCATTCAGATAGCATTCAGGTTCAAAGCCCGGGATCCGCGGCGAATACAGCCACTCTTCCCGATGGAACGCTTCCCATATGACGAGGAAACCATGGATTTCATCGAAAGACTGAAAGTCAGCCATCGGTTCGGCCTGATCGGGGCGATGGCCCTCGTGCTGACGCTGGCGCCAACCCTGTTGTTCGTCCAGGCTGCGGCCGACGGCATGCGCTCGGCGCGCCTCGAAGCGAGCGGCGCCGCCCCCTCGAAAGCGGCCCTGACGCTGATCCAGCTCACCCAGCAGCACCGCGGCCTGACGTCGATGGCGCTCAACGGCAATGCCGAGGCCCAAGCCCAGCGCGGAGCCAAACAGATCGAGGTCGCTCGGGCCATCGATGCCCTGTCTCCCTTGATCAGCGCGGATCTCGGCAACCCGGCGATCGAGGCCACCTGGGCCCGGGCCCGGCAAAGCTGGAAAAGCCTGACCACCCGGATTGCCGGCGGCGACATCGACCCGGCACAAAGCTTCACCGCGCACACCGCCCTGATCGACGAGCTGTTCCAGACCACGGACCTGTTGTCCGATGCCTACGGCCTGTCGCGCGACCCCGAAATCGACAGCTCGCAACTGATCCTGGCGATGATGTACGCCCTGCCCACCCTCACCGAAGAGCTGGGCAAGGCACGCGCCACCGGTGCCGCACTGCTGACGACGGGGACGGCCAGCACCGCAGACCTTCAGCAGCTGGCGGTGTATGTGGCGCGCGCCCGCGGCGAACTCGAGCGCATGACGCTCGCCCTCGACAAGGCCTCGCATGCGAACCCCCTGATCAAGAACCGCCTCGGCACCCGGGTCCGCGAAGCATCCGAGCTGACCCGCCAGGTATTGAAGCTGGCCGGCACGGACATCATCGGGGCAGCGCAACTCACCGCTCCTCCCGCACCCTATTTCGCGCACTTCACCCAGGCGATCGACGCCCTCGTCGCGCTCAACAACGAAGCCATGGGCGTGCTCGAAGCCCTGCTCGAAACCCGAGCCTCGAGCCTGAGCACCCAGCTCTACCTGCTGATCGCATTCCTCCTGGCGCTGGCGGCCGCGGCCGGAGTCGTCGGCGTGCTGGCTGCGCGCTCCATCACCCGCCAGCTCGGGGGCGAGCCCGGCGTCGTCGTGGACATTGCCAGCGCCGTCGCCGAGGGCGATCTCGGCAGCGACATTCCGGCCTCCCGCCACAATCCGCACAGCATCATGGCGGCGATGGCGAGAATGCAGTCCGCATTGCACGGGATCGTCCATACCGTACGCCACAGCGCCGAAGCCATCGCCATCGCCTCGGAACAGATCGCTCAGGGCAACGGCGACCTCGCCGCGCGCACCGAAAGGCAGGCCGGCGCGCTGGAAAAGACCGCGGCGGCGATGGAGCAGCTCAGCACCACCGTCCGCCAGAACGCGGACAATGCCGGCGAGGCCAATACCCTCGCGCAGAACGCTTCCACCGTCGCCGCCCGCGGCGGGGAACTCGTCTTCGAAGTGGTCGCCACCATGAAGGACATCAGCGACAGCGCGCGCCGCATCGCCGACATCATCGGCGTCATCGACGGCATCGCATTCCAGACCAACATCCTGGCGCTGAATGCCGCGGTCGAGGCCGCACGCGCGGGTGAGCAGGGGCGGGGCTTCGCCGTAGTGGCCAGCGAAGTGCGCAGCCTCGCCCAGCGCAGCGCCGAAGCCGCCAAGGAAATCAAGCAGCTGATCACGTCCAGCGTCGCGCGCACCGAACAGGGCAGCGCGCTGGTCGACCGCGCCGGCGACACGATGAAGGAGGTCGTTGCCAGTATCCACCGCGTCACCGACATCATGGGCGAGATCAGCTCCGCCAGCGCCGAGCAAAGCATCGGCGTGACCCATGTCGGGCAGGCCATCACCCAGATGGATCAATCCACCCAGCAGAATGCCGCGCTGGTCGAAGAAATGGCCGCGGCGGCGTCGAGCCTCAACGAGCAGGCGCAGGAACTGGTGCGCTCGATGAGCGTATTCCGCTTCGACCAGGCCCGGCTCGAAGAGCAGGCGCTGCCGGAGGGCCATTCGAGCAGCGCCCCTGTTCGGCGGCCCGCCATGGCGCTGCTCAACGCCTGAATCTTCCCGGTCGGAGAAAATGCGTCCCCGGCGGCGGAGGCTGCCGGCGGCGGCGGCCGGCAGCCGGCAAGGCCTTACAGCGCATGCATCCGGTCCCCGCTCGCGAACCCCAGCAGGGGGCCGTCCAGACCACGGCCCAGCGCCAGTACCTTGAACAGCTCGCCCATTTCCTGCGGCGCGGTCAGGCGCTGCACCGCGCGCGCGGCGCGGATGTAATCCGCCCCTTCGCGCGGCCCGCGACGCTCCAGGCACTGCAGCACGCCGCAGTTGAACAGGAACCGGGCCTGGGTGGTGTAGCCCTGCACGTCGAGGCCGGCCTCGAACCCGGCCTCGGCCACCGCGGTGAAATCGACGAAGGCGGTGATGTCGTTGAGCCCCGGCCACAGAAAAGGATCGCCGTGCGCATGGTGACGGTAGTAGCACAGCAGGGTGCCGCTGGCGCGCGACGGCAGGTAATACTCGGCGCGCGGATAGCCATAGTCGATCAGCAACATCGCGCCCGCCTGCAGGCGCTCGGCCCACGCCGCGACCCAGGCGCGGCCGGCGAGGTTGAGCTCGGTGACGTATTCGCCGCCCGCCGGTGCCGGCAGCGCCAGCGCCAGTGCGGCCGCGCGCACCGCACCGGCGGCGGGCACGTCGGCCCAGCACAGCCGGGAAGCGCCCGCGCCCTCCGCGGCGAGAGCGACTCCGCGCTCGAACAGCCCGTCGGCGCGCGACACCAGCAGGTGCACCGGCATCACGTCGAGCACCTCATTCGCCACCACCGCACCGGAAAAGCGCTCCGGCAGCGCATCCAGCCAATGCACCCGGGCCGCCAGCCGCGGCGCCTTCTGCGCCAGGGTGTCGGCCTGGCGGGCGCGCAACTCGCCCGACAGCTCGAGGATGCCGTACTGTTCCGGCAGGCAGCCGCGGCGCTCGAGTTCGAGCAGCAGGTCGGCGGCGAGCAGGCCGGTGCCGGCGCCGACTTCGATCACCTGCGCCGCGCTCGCCCGCATCACCTGCTCGAGTTGCGCCGCCAGCGCCTGACCGAACAGCGGCGTCAGCTCGGGCGCGGTAATGAAATCCCCGCCGGGGCCGAACTTTCGCGCGCCGCCGCTGTAATAACCCAGGCCCGGCGCATACAGGGCCAGCTCCATGTAGCGCGAGAACGGAATCCAGCCGCCCGCGGCCTCGATTTCGGCAGCGACGGATTCGAGCAGGCGGGCGCTCTGGGCGAGCGCATCGGCAGACGGTTCGGGCAGGGAAGACATGAGGAGAAGGGTCCGGTGCGACACGAAGCCGCGATTGTAAGGGCAGGCCCGATCGTCCATGCTGGCGATTTCGCTGCGGCCACTTCCCGCCCCGCCCTGGCGCCGGGCCCCACCCATGCAGCCGTCCGCGGCAGCGCCCGCCCCCCTCTCTTGTCCGCCGCGCTACGCTTCGCCTCCCCAGGACACCGCACACGATGACGCCTCCTTCTCCTTCCTCCACCCCGACCATTCTCGTCACCGGCGCAGCGCGCCGCGTCGGCGCCGGCATCGCCCGCGAGCTCCATGCCGCAGGTGCCCGTGTCGCTCTCCACTACCGCCACAGCGCCGATGCCGCCGCCGCCCTCGCCGCCGACTTCAACGCCCGGCGCCCGGACTCCGCCTTCACCGTCGGCGCCGACCTCGCCCGCTTCGGCGCCGCCGAGGAACTGGCCTCCCGCGTGCTGGCCCTCGGCGGCCGCCTCGATGGCCTGGTCAACAACGCGTCGAGTTTCTTCCCCACCCCCGTCGGCAGCATCGACCGCGCCGCCTGGGACGAGCTCATCGGCTCCAACCTGATGGGCCCGCTGTTCCTGTCGCAGGCCCTGGCCCCGGCACTGCAGGCCAGCGCCGGCGCCATCGTCAACCTCGTCGACATCCACGCCGAGCGTCCGCTGCCGCAGTACCCCCTGTACAGCGCGGCCAAGGCCGGGCTGGCCGGACTCACCCGCGCCCTGGCCGTCGAGTTGGCGCCCGCGGTGCGGGTCAACGGCGTTTCTCCGGGGCCGATCGAGTGGCCCGAAGACGGCCAGTTCTCGACCACCGAACGCCAGTACATCGTCGACCACACCTTGCTCAAGCGCATCGGCAGCGCCACCGACATCGCGCGCACGGTGCGCTTCCTGCTTTTCGACGCGCCCTACATCACCGGACAGATCATCGCCGTCGATGGCGGGCGCAGCGCCCATCTTTGAAGGAACCTCCGCCCGAGTCGCAGCTTGCGCAGCAGGGGACCTGAATTTCGCCCCGAGGGTATAATTCCGCGCCTTTTCCCGTCGATCGGAACCCCATCGTGACCGCTGCCACCGCTCCTGCCGAATCGCATTCCGCCGCAAGCGGAGTCGAAGCCCGCCATTCGAACACGTTCCTGCGCCTCAAGAAGAAGCTCGAGCGCAGCGTCGGCGAAGCGATCGGCGACTACAACATGATCGGCGACGGCGACACCGTGATGGTGTGCATCTCCGGTGGCAAGGACTCCTACACCCTGCTGTCGTGCCTGCTCGCACTGCGCGAGCGCGCGCCGGTCGACTTCCGCATCGTGGCGATGAACCTCGACCAGAAGCAGCCCGGCTTTCCCGACCACGTCCTGCCGCAGTACTTCCAATCCATCGGCGTCGACTACCGCATCGTCACCGAGGACACCTACTCGATCGTCAAGGACAAGATCCCCGAGGGCAAGACCACCTGCTCGCTGTGCTCGCGCCTGCGCCGCGGCATCATCTACCGCACCGCGAAGGAGATCGGCGCCACCCGCATCGCCCTCGGCCATCACCGCGACGACATGCTCGAAACCCTGTTCCTGAACCTGTTCTTCGGCGGCAAGATCAAGGCCATGCCACCGAAGCTGGTCAGCGACGACGGCAACCACGTCGTGATCCGTCCGCTCGCCTACTGCACCGAGGCCGACATCGCCCGTTTCGCCCGGGCGATGGATTACCCGATCATCCCGTGCAACCTGTGCGGTTCACTGGAACACGCCCAGCGCAAGCAGATCAAGGCCATGCTGCAGGGCTGGGCGCGCGAATTCCCGGGCCGCATCGAGTCGCTCGCCACCGCGCTGCAGAACGTCGTGCCCTCGCACCTGGCCGACTCGCGCCTGTTCGATTTCGTCAGCCTGACCCAGCAGACGGCGGTGGCCGAAGGCGACACCGTCTTCGATCCGCCCGAGCTGCCGCAGGCGCGCGCCAGCGTGGTCCGCCTGCAGGGCCCCGGCGACGCGCGCTGAACACCGTGCCGGCGCCGCGGCCCTGCCGCGGGCACCGGTGCAGAGCGCGGGGCGTCAGCCTTTCAGGCACTCGCTGACGAAAGCCTTGCGCTTGGCGCCCTTGAGCGATTGCTCGGTTGCCGACTGGTTGCACGCCGTCGCCCTGGCCTGGTCATCGGCCGCCTTTGCCTTCTCCGCAGCGGCGGCAGCCACCGGCGCCGCCGAGGCCGCAGCGCCAGCGGTTTTCGCCGCGTCCGGCGCTTGCCCGGCGGGCGCCGGCTGGGCCGCACCGGCTGCGGCCTGCACCGCGCCTCCCTCATGTTTTCCTTTCAGGCAGGTGCTCATGAACGCCTTGCGCTCCTCGCCCTTCAGTGCCTGTGTTTTCGCCTCCGCATTGCAACGCTTCATGCGCTCGTGCTGGGGATTGGCCCAGGCCTGCGCGGGCAGCAGCGCGGACAACGCAAGACTTGCGGCGACAGCGGACAGAATGGTTTTCATGAGACAGCCTCCTCGATATCCAATTTACGCAAAATGCGTAAATTTATTTTGCTATCGTCATATCTGCATGTCAATTCCGGATTCGTCTGCAGGCGAGCGGGACGCCTCGCCCCCTGCCGCTAGCGCTGCGCCCGCCAGCTGCGGTCCTCGCCATGCACGGCACTGAGCTGGCCGCGCTCGGCGGGCTGGCGCTGGCGGCCTTTCTCGCCGCCACCCTGCTGCCCGGCGGATCGGAGGTGGTGCTCGCCGGGCTCGTCGCCCTCCGCCCCGAACTCACGCTCCAGGCGCTGCTTGTCGCCACGGTGGCCAACACCGCCGGCGGGATGAGCACCTACCTCCTCGGCCGCATCGTGCCGCGCAAGGAAATACCGCCGCAGCTCGCCGCCGTCCAGCGCTGGGGCAGCCTCAGCCTGCTGCTGTCGTGGGTGCCGCTGATCGGCGACGCGCTGTGCGTCGCGGCCGGCGTGCTGCGCCTGAACGGGCTGACCTGCCTGTTGTGGATGGCGGTCGGCAAGGGTCTGCGCTACGCTGTCGTGGTGTGGGCAGCATCCTGAACGCCCCCGGCCAGCGTCAATCCCGGTTCTCAGCGGGAACGGGCCGCACAGCCCGCCCGCTCCCGCCCGCCGCTCCAGGCAAAACCGCAGCATGCGCAAGGTCTTTGTTTTTGCTGCATGGTGCACTGCGGTTCGCTAGAATGGTTCGTTCCCCAGCAGCAATTTCCCCGGCACGCCAATGACCCAACGCCTGCGCGAAATCCCGTACAACTACACTTCGTTCTCGGACCGCGAGATCATCATCCGCCTGCTCGGCGCCGAAACCTGGTCGGCGCTGGACGAGCTGCGCGCCGAGCGCGTCACCGGGCGCTCCGCGCGCATGCTCTACGAAGTGCTCGGCGACATCTGGGTGGTCCGCCGCAACCCCTATCTCGAAGACGATCTGCTCACCAGCCACGAGCGCCGCAACGCGCTGATCGGCGCGCTCAACCATCGTCTCAACGAGATCGACAAGCGCCGTCAGGGCAACGACCGCGTCGCTTTGCTGGTGGCCCACGCGCGCGAGGCGGTGTCCGACTTCGAGCGCTGGTTCGACGACACTGCGCGGCGGCGCAAGGCGGTCCTGAAGGCCCTGGCGAAGCACACCCGCCGCGACAACATCTGCTTCGACGGCCACGCCCGCGTCTCCCACGTCACCGACGCCACCGACTGGCGCGTCGAATACCCCTTCGCCGTGCTCTACCCCGACACCGAAGAGGAGATGGCGCCGCTGGTGCGGGAGTGCATCACGCTCGGCCTGACCATCATCCCGCGCGGCGGCGGCACCGGCTACACCGGCGGCGCCGTGCCGCTCGATGCGAACTCGGTGGTGATCAACACCGAGAAGCTGCTCGCCATGAGCGCAGTCGAAGACACCGTCCTGCCCGGGCTCGACGGTCCGCTGCCCGCACCCTACGCCACCATCCGCACCGGCGCCGGGGTCGTCACCGAGCGCGTCGCCGAGGCCGCGGCCGCGGCCGGGCGCGTGTTCGCGGTCGACCCGACCTCGGCCAGCGCATCGTGCATCGGCGGCAACATCGCGATGAACGCCGGCGGCAAGAAGGCGGTGCTGTGGGGCACCGCGCTCGACAACCTGGCGTGGTGGAAGATGGTCACGCCCGACGGCGACTGGCTCGAAGTCGAGCGCCTCGACCACAACTTCGGCAAGATCCACGAGCAGGAGACGGTGCGCTTCCGCCTGCGCCGCTTCGACGGCCTCAGCTACCGCCCGCTCGGCGAAGAGATCCTCGCCCTGCCGGGGGCGAGCTGCCGCAAGGCCGGCCTCGGCAAGGACGTCACCGACAAGTTCCTCGGCGGCGTCCCCGGCGTGCAGAAGGAAGGCACCGACGGGTTGATCGTCGCCGCGCGCTGGGTGCTGCACAAGATGCCGCCGGTCGCGCGCACCGTGTGCCTGGAGTTCTTCGGTCAGGTGCGCGAGGCGGTGCCGGCGATCGTCGAGATCACCGACTGGTTCAAGCCCGGCGGCGCCGGCCATGCCGCGGGGGTGCAGCTCGCAGGCCTCGAGCACCTCGACGAACGCTACGTCAAGGCCGTCGGCTACGCCACCAAGGCCAAGCGCCACGGCCGCCCGAAGATGGTGCTGATCGGCGACATCGTCGGCCACGACGAGGACGCGGTGATGGCCGCCGCCTCCGCCGTCGTGCGCATGACCAATACCCGCGGTGCGGAAGGCTTCATCGCCGTCAGCCCCGAGCAGCGCAAGCGCTTCTGGCTCGAGCGCAGCCGCACCGCGGCGATCTCGCGCCACACCAATGCGTTCAAGATCAACGAGGACGTCGTGATCCCGCTGCCGCGCATGGGCGAATACTGCGACGGCATCGAGCGGATCAACATCGAGCTGTCGATCCACAACAAGCTCGAACTGTGCGACACCCTGGCCGCCTTCCTGCAGGGCGAACTGCCGCTCGAACTCAAGGACGAGATCGTCGATCGCGACACCCTGATCGCCGACCACCGCGCCCAGGCCCTCGAGCAGATCGCCCAGGTACGCCGGCGCTGGCAATGGCTGCTGGACAATCTCGACATCCCCCTCGCCGAAGCCGAACGCCACTTTGCCGAATACGGCATCGACGCCGGCGAGCTCTCCAACCGCACCGAACATCCCCTGCTGTTCCACCGCCTGCAGGACTACTCGATCCGTGTGTCGTGGAAGGGCGAACTCCGCCCGCGGCTCGAACACATTTTCGACGGCGCGCTGTTCGCCCGCATCCTCGCCCGTATCGGCGAAATCCACCAGGAAGTCCTGCGCGGCCGCGTCTTCGTCGCCCTCCACATGCACGCCGGCGACGGCAACGTGCACACCAACCTTCCGGTCAACTCCGACCATTACGAGATGCTGCAGCGCGCCAACCGTGCCGTCGATCGCATCATGGCGCTGGCCAAGAGCCTCGACGGGGTGATTTCCGGCGAGCACGGCATCGGCATCACCAAGCTCGACTACCTGAGCGACGAGCAGATGGCCGCGTTCTGGGCCTACAAGGAAAAGGTCGACCCGGAAGGCCGCTTCAACCGCGGCAAGCTGATGAAAGGCGGCAATCTCGCCAACGCCTACACCCCCAGCTTCAACCTGATGGGCCACGAGTCGCTGATCATGGAGCAGACTGCGGTCGGCGAGATCGCGCACGACATCAAGGACTGCCTGCGCTGCGGCAAGTGCAAGCCGGTGTGCTCGACCCATGTGCCGCGCGCCAACCTGCTGTACTCGCCGCGCAACAAGATCCTGTCGACCTCGCTGCTGATCGAGGCCTTCCTCTACGAGGAACAGACCCGGCGCGGCGTGTCGCTGGCGCACTGGGCCGAGTTCGAGGATGTCGCCGACCACTGCACGATCTGTCACAAGTGCGAGAAGCCCTGCCCGGTGGACATCGACTTCGGCGACGTCTCGATCAAGATGCGCAACCTGCTGCGCAAGGAAGGCAAGAAATCGTTCAACCCGGGCAAGGCCGCGGCGATGGCCTTCCTCACGGTGAAGGACCCGGCCACGATCAAGGCCATCCGCACCGGCATGATCGAGTGGGGCTACAAGGCGCAACGCTGGGCACACGGTCTGGGCAAGAAGTTCGGCCTCATCCAGCCCCAGCTCGCGGCGCCGCCGGCCACGCTCGGCAAACCACCACTGGTCGCACCGACGATCCGTGCCCAGGTCATCCACTTCATCAACAAGCCGATGCCGGGCAACCTGCCGAAGAAGACCAGCCGCGCCCTGCTCGACATCGAGGACGACAAGGTCATCCCGGTGATCCGCGACCCGCACAAGGCCAACGGCGATTCGGAAGCGGTGTTCTACTTCCCCGGCTGCGGCTCCGAGCGTCTGTTCAGCCAGGTCGGGCTCGCCACCCAGGCGATGCTCTACCACGTCGGCGCGCAGACCGTGCTGCCGCCCGGCTACCTGTGCTGCGGCTACCCGCAGACCTCCGCCGGCGAGGACGACAAGGGGCAGAAGATCACCACCGACAACCGCGTGCTCTTCCACCGCGTCGCCAACACCCTGAACTACCTCGACATCAAGACCGTGATCGTGTCCTGCGGCACCTGCATGGACCAGCTGCAGAAGTACGAATTCGACAAGATCTTCCCCGGCTGCCGCCTGCTCGACATCCACGAATACCTGATGGAGAAGGGGGTCAGGCTCGACGGCGTGCAGGGCGTCAGGTACATGTACCACGAGCCCTGCCACACGCCGATGAAAGTGCATGCGGGGATCAAGGTCGCCAACGCGCTGATGGGCACCCGCGTCGATCTGTCCGACCGCTGCTGCGGCGAGTCGGGCACCCTGGCGGTGGCCCGCCCCGACATCTCGACCCAGGTGCGCTTCCGCAAGCAGGAGGAAATCGAGAAAGGCGCGGCGAAGCTGCGCGAGGACGCTCCGGGTGCGAAAGTGAAGATCCTCACCTCCTGCCCGAGCTGCCTGCAGGGCATGCACCGCTTCGCCGACGACGCCGGGGGCATCGAACCCGACTACATCGTCATCGAACTGGCACGCCACCTGCTGGGCGAGAACTGGCTGCCCGACTACGTCGCCAAGGCCAACCGCGGCGGCATCGAGCGCGTGCTGCTGTAAAGCGGACCGGAGCGGCGCGCGCGTCCCCCGCGCGGCCGTCCCCGCTCAATCCTCCGCCGGTTCGGACGGGTGCATGCGGCGCCAGAGTTCGGGCAAGGCCTCGGCCGCGCGCAGGCGCAGGCGGTGGGTGACGACGGCGCTGAGGGCGGTCTCGCCGGGGTTGATCTCGACCGTGGGCAGACCGCGCTGCAGCGCCCAGTGCACCGGGGCGGCAATGTACGGAAAGGCGCCCGAAGTGCCGACCGCCAGCACCATCTCCACCCCTTCGCCGAGCACGGCATCGAGGCGCGCGAGGGCCCGCACCGGCAAGGCCTCGCCGAACAGCACCACGTCCGGGCGCATCGTCGCGCCGCACAGCGGACACTCGGGCGGAATCCGCAGGCCGGCGTAATCGGCGACCTCGCGCCGGTGGTGGCAGGCCGTGCAGCACAGGCGGTGGAGCGTGCCATGCAGCTCGATGACGTTGCGCGAACCGGCGGCGCGGTGCAACCCATCGACGTTCTGCGTCAGCACGCAGACCATGGATTTTTCCTGTTCGAGGGCGGCGATCAGGCGGTGCGCGGCGTTGGGCTGCGCGCCGCGGCAGCGGGCTTCGATCTCTGCGATGTATTTCCATGCCAATTCCGGGCGTGCCGCCATCGTCGCCCCCGACAAGGCCTCTTCGATGCAAAGGCCATCGGCGGTGAGGCGGTCGTGGTAGAGCCCGCCGATGCCACGGTAGGTCGGCAACCCGGAATCGGCCGAGATCCCGGCGCCGGTGATGAACAGCAAGCGCTCGGCGCGGGCCATGCAGGCAGCCACGGCGTCGAGTGCGAGCGCCGCGCTCATGGCTGCGGCGCGCCGGCCGCGCCGGCACCGCAGGGCGGGCGGGCTCTGGTTGCGGCCGTCATGTGCCCGGCGTACCCGAATCAGCGCGACGGCGGCATCCCGCCGTCTTCCGCAGTGAGTTCAAGATAACGCCGGCGATCCTCGGCGAAGCGCTCGAGCACGGCAGCGCGCTCCCTGGTCTTCGCCTCGAGAACGCCACGCTGGGCGATGATCTCGCTGTCGAGGGTGCGGATGTCGCGCTCCAGGCTGGCGGCGACATCGCTCTTGTCGGTCCGGGTCGCGTCCTGGATCAGGGCGCGCTGGCGCTCGACCAATGCCGCCTCGCGCTCGCGCAGCTCGTCCAGCGTGCGCTCGACATCGCGCAGTTCGCGGTCGCGCCGGCGGTCGAGATCGTCCAGGCTGCGGTAGGTTTCGAGCAGCGCCTGGTCCAGGCGCTGCTGGCGCTGACGCTCGGCCTCGTCGGCGCGACGCTGGCGTTCGAGTTCGGCGCGACGGGAAAGCTCGTCGGCGGTGAGCGGTGCAGGCACGGTGCGGCGCACGACGCCCGAAGGGTTCAACTCCCGGTACGCGCGGCCGTAGCAGGCCGCAGGCAGGATATCGCCGCATACCGGCTGGCCGCCGACGTCGCAGCAGTAGATGGTGCGGGCGGCGGGCGGTTGCGCCACGGCTTCGCCCGCCAGCAACACGGCAACCAGGAGCAGGCCGGCGCCGGGCCGGCCGGGAAAGGACTCAACGCGAGGAGATCCCATACTGTTGCCGATACGCCATGACAGCCTCGAGGTTGGCGGCAAGCTCGGGCGCCTCCCCGAGGTAGGCCACGAGATCCTCGAGAGTGGCGACCGCGATCACCGGAATGCCGAAATTCTGCTTCACCTCTTCGACCGCGGACAAGGAACTTTGCCCTCGTTCCATGCGATCGAGCGCGATCACCACACCCGCCGGCACCGCTCCGGCGGCACGGATCAGCTCGACCGATTCGCGCACCGAAGTACCGGCCGAGATCACGTCGTCCAGAATCAGGACGCGGCCCGCCAGCGGCGCGCCGATCAGGGTGCCGCCCTCGCCGTGGTCCTTGGCTTCCTTGCGGTTGAAGGCGAAGGGCAGGCCGATGCCGTCCTCGGCGAGCCGGATCGCGGTGCCGGCGACCAGCGGAATGCCCTTGTAGGCCGGCCCGAACAGCATGTCGCAGGCGACCCCCGAGTCGCGGATCGCGCGCGCGTAGTAGCCGCACAGTTCGCGGAACGAAGCGCCGTCGTCGAACAGTCCGGCGTTGAAGAAATAAGGCGAGTCACGCCCGGCCTTGGTGACGAAGGCGCCGAAGCGCAGCACCCCTTTGCGACAGGCGAGGGCGATGAAATCCCGGCTAAAATCCATGGTTTGTCTGCCGCAGTGCAGCATCATTTCGGAAGCGCTCATGTTACGCATCATCTCCCTCAACCTCAACGGCATCCGCTCGGCGGTCGGCAAGGGCTTTCTCGACTGGCTGCCGCAGCAGCAGGCCGATGTGGTCTGCGTGCAGGAGCTCAAAGCGCAGGCCGGCGACCTCAGCGCCGCGATGCGGGCGCCGGCCGGGATGCAAGGCTGGTTCCATCATGCCGAGAAGAAAGGCTACAGCGGGGTCGGGATCTACAGCCGGCACGAACCGGAACGCGTGACCGAAGGACTGGGCATCGCCGACATCGATGCCGAAGGCCGCTTCCTGCAGCTCGACTTCGGCAGGCTGTCGGTGGTGTCGCTGTACCTGCCTTCGGGTTCCAGTTCGGAGGAGCGCCTGCAGATCAAGTTCCGCTTCATGGAACGCTTCCTGCCCCACATGGCCAAGCTCTACGCCAGCGGGCGCGAAGTCGTGGTGTGCGGCGACTGGAACATCGCCCACCGCGAAATCGACCTGAAGAACTGGAAATCGAACCAGAAGAACTCCGGCTTCCTGCCCGAGGAGCGCGCCTGGCTCGGCCGCCTGTTCGACGAACAGGGCTGGGTGGACGTCTATCGCCGCCTCCACCCCGACGCCACCGACGCCTGCTACACTTGGTGGTCCAATCGCGGCCAGGCCTGGGCGAAAAATGTCGGCTGGCGCCTGGACTACCAGATCGCCACCCCGGCACTGGCCGCCACGGCCCGCAGCGGCAGCGTCTACAAACACCAGCGCTTCTCGGACCATGCACCGCTGACGATCGATTACGATTTCCAGCGCTGAGCCCCTTCCCTGCCGTGCCCTCCCGCCCCGCGTCCCGTGCCCTTCCTCCCTGCATCCATTCCCGGCCGTAGCCACGAAACGCCACGAAACGCGGTCCTCATCGTCGCCCTCGGCTGGCTGGCGCTGGCGCTCGCGCTGGCGATCCACTGGAGCCAGTTGCAGGCGTCCCATCGCAGCCAGTTGCAGGCCGCCGAAAAGCAGATCCAGCTGCGCGCCGCCGAAACCGCCCATGCGCTGGCGGTACAGTTCGACGCCCTCATCGGCAATGCCGACTACATCGCCCGCCACCTCGCCGAGCAGTGGGCGGGGCCGGGCGGACGCACTTTCCTCGGCGACCTGGCCCTGGCCCGCAGCGCGCTCCCCGAAGGCACTCTGGCCCACGTGCTGATCGCCGACCCCCGCGGCAAGGTCCTGTTTTCCAGCGCCGGCGCCGACGAAGCGGCGGCGACGCCTTCGGTCGCCGGGCGCGCCTATTTCCAGGCCCACGGCCCCGAACATCGCACGCGGGCCTTCATCAGCGAACCGCTGTTCGACCGTTTCACCCGGCAATGGACGATCCAGCTTTCCCGCCCCCTGCTGCGCGACGGACAGTTTGCCGGAGTGATCGCGGTGTCGATCACCGCCGAGTCCCTGTCCCTCGCCCTGCGTCGCATCTTTCCCGGCCCCGCGGACGTCGCCGCGCTGGTCGACGACGACGGGCGCTACCTCGCCCACTCCCAGCAGATGGATGAAGCACTGGGAAAGTCCCTTCCCGAATCGAGCCCGATCCGGACCGAGCGCAACAGCCGCTCCGGCAGCTTCGCATGGCGCCCCCCGCTGGACGGCGTACTGCGCCATTTCGCCTGGCAGCGCGCCCCGACTTACCCGGTCACGGTCATCCACGGCCTCGACAAGCACGAAGCCCTCCGCCCGGTGCTCGCCGTGCTGCGCGAGAACAGTACGCAAAACGCCTTCGGCACCGCACTGCTGATCCTTGTCGCAGTGGCGGTGAGCGCCATGTTCCTGTACGGCCACCGCCAAGCGGCCCGTCTCGCCACCATGGCCGATCAACTCGAGCTGTCGCTCGAGGCCGGTGGCCTCGGAACCTGGAGCTGGGAGCCCGACACCGGGGAAATCCAGTTCGACGAACGCTGGGCGGCCATGCTGGGCTACGCCGAGGATGAGCTTCCCCGCCAGATTTCCACCTGGGAGTCGCGCATCCACCCGGCCGACCTGCAGCACACCCGCCAGGCGCTCGACGCGCTGCTGCAGGGGGCATCCGGCAGCGCCGAGGGGGAATACCGTCTGCGTCACCGCGACGGCCACTGGATCTGGGTCCATGGCCGCTGCCGGATCGCCGCGCGCACCCGCGACGGCCGCCCCGTACAGGTCGCGGGCACGCTGCAAAACGTCAGCGCCCGCGTCGCCGAAGCCCGTCTGCGCACCGCCCTGCTCGACCAGAGTGCGGCCGCGATCGCCTTATTTACGAGCACGCGGGAGATCCGCCAGGTCAATGCCCGCGCCCGCGAAATCTTCGGTTCCGGCGGCATCGACCCGGTGGGCCGAAACGTCAGGGAGCTCGGACTGCACGTGGAATGGGCCGATCTGCAGACGATGAACCGGCACTACGCGACCCTGCGCGCAGGGGGCCAGGTGCGCTGTGAATATCCGCTGCGCGACGCCAGCGGCCGGGTGCGCTGGTTCGACATGCACGGCACGCCGAGCGACCCGGAAGACCCCGACAGCGACGTCGTCTGGACCCTGATCGACATCACCGAGCGCCGCGAAGCCGAAACCGCGCTCGCGACCGAGCGCCTGCGCATGGTCACCCTGCTCGAGCGTTACCCCGGCGGCGTCCTGATGGAAGACAGCGCCGGCACGGTGGTGATGGTCAACCAGAAGCTGTGCGAACTGCTCGCGCTCGATGTCCAGGCCGAGCGCCTCGAAGGCATCTCCCACGCACAGCTATGCCGCCAGCTCGGCGAGGTCCACATGCGCTGGCTCCACCTTCCGGACGCCGCACAGGGCACCGAAAAACGCCATACCATCGAAGTCAGCGACGGCCCCGAGCGCACGCTGGCGATCGAATGGGTTCCGATCGCGCGCGACGCCCACGCGCTCGGCCGTGTCTGGCTGGTGCGCGACATCAGCGAGCGCAAAAAGCGCGAAGCCGAGCTTGCCCGCCTCGCGACCACCGACACCCTCACCGGCCTGCCCAACCGGCGCAGCTTCATGGCCAGCCTGGATGCGGCGATCGACGACGCCCGCAGCCACCCGGAACGCAGCGGCGTGCTGCTGATGATGGACATCGACCACTTCAAGCGCATCAACGACAGCTACGGCCACCCCGTCGGCGATACCGTGCTGCAACACGCCGCCCGGGTGATCCGCAGCGGCCTGCGCCAGAGCGACACCGCCGGCCGCCTCGGCGGCGAGGAATTCGCCGCCGTGCTGCCGGCGATCGGGCTGAAGGACGGCGAGGCGCTCGCCGAGCGCCTGCGCCGGGCGCTGGCCGACAACCCGGTACGGACGGCAGCCGGCGACATCACCGTGCGCATCAGCATCGGCGTCACCGCACTCACCGGTGACGACGCCACACAGCTGCTGAGCCGCGCCGACCAGGCCTTGTACGCAGCCAAAAGCGCCGGCCGCGACCGGGTTTCCGTATCGACCTGAAAGGAGGACCCAGACCCGGCATCCTGTCGCGGCAAGCACACGGGATGCGACGGCGCGCCGAACGTACTTTTTACCGAAGTGTGGACACGATCCAAATTACTTTCTGTTAGCATAGCGAAACAGCTTTTCCGGCATCCACGATGCCTCCGTGATAAATACTTTTGGCATAATCGGAGGCAGTATCAGCGGGGCCGTTCGCATGAATGCGGTATCCCATCTATCGTGACAAGCCGATGATATGACTCTCAGACGCAGGTTCTTGATGCTGCTCGGCGCCTTCGCGCTGGTGTCCGCCGCCGCCGGCCTGTGGCAGCTGTACGACAACCGCAGCAAGACCGCGGCCGCCGAGTGGATCCACTTGACCTCGCAGATGGCCGTGACGGCCCAGCAGATCAGCACTCACGCCGCAATGGAGCGCGGGCTCACCGCAGCGATCCTCGCCCGCCCCGAAAAAGCCACGCAATCGATGCTCGCCGAACTCGAACGCGTGCGCAGTCTCGTCGACATCCGCCATCAACGGCTCACCACCATCACCACCGAGCTCGCCCTGCTCGCGCCCGAGCATCCGTTGTTCTCGGCGCTCGCCCGGGTCGACAAGACCCGGGAGGAAATGGCCCATTTCCGTGCCCTGACCGACGCCCAGCTGCGCGGCATCTCCAACAGCCTCGGTACCGACCAGTGGATCGCACTGATGACGCGCCAGATCGAAGAGCTGCAGGAGCTGATCGTGGTCGGCACACTGCCCCTGTCCGGCAACATCTACACCTATGCCCCCGCCCCGGTGATCACCGATGTGCTGTTCACTCTCGCCGAACAGCTGGGGCGCGAGCGCGCCCTGATCAGCACCGCGATCGCCCGGGGCGTGGCGCTCGACAGCGCCACCCAGTATATGCTTATGGAATACAGGATCGTGACCAATCACGCCCGCCGGCGGATCGAAGCGATGCTCCAATACCTCCCCGACAGTCCCCGGCTGGCTGCGGCACAAACCGCCTACTGGGACAACCTGAAGCGTTACAGCGAAATCCGCGCCGAGGTCTATGAGCAGGGCGTGGCCGAGCGTCCTTACCCGGTCAGCGCCGAGACCTGGTACGCAGAGGCGACCCGGGCCATCGACGCCATCGCCGAGCTGTCCTCGGCGATGGGCGCTCACTTCGGCCGCGACGTCAATGATCTGCACCAGCAGGCCGAGCGCACCCTGAGCCTGCTCGCCTTCACCGTCTGTGCCCTGACCTTGCTGTTCTGGCAGGCGGTGTTCACCCTCAGGAAGCGCGTACTGCAGCCGCTGCAGTCGCTCGAACAGGCCACCACCCGGATCTCCGCCGGCGACCTCACCCAGCCCATGGAAACGGGCGGCGCAGACGAACTCGGCCGTCTCTCGCAGGCGTTCGAGCACATGCGCCAGACCCTGCTTGCCGACATCGAGCGGCGCGAGGCCGACGCGCTCGAGCTGCGCAAGCTCAACACCGTCATCAAGCACAGCGCCAGCGCCGTCTGCATCACCGACCCCCAGGGGATCATCCAGTACACCAACACCTGTTTCGTCGACATCACCGGGCACGAAAACGGCGATGCACTCGGCCGCAAGGCGGGTTTCTGGACCTCGGGGCTGAACGCCCAGGCCCAGTACCACGAAATGTGGGAGACGATCCAGAAAGGCCAGGTCTGGCAGGGCGAGCTGATCAACCGCCACAAGAACGGCTCGCTCTACTGGGCCTCGGTGCAGATCACGCCGGTGATCGACGAGAAAGGCGAAATCACCCATTTCATCGGCGTCCAGCACGACATCAGCGCCCGCCGCCGGATCGAGGACCGCCTCGCCTTCCTTGCCAGCTACGACGAGCTCACCGGCCTTCCCAACCGCAACCTGCTGAAGGAAAAATTCGAGCAGGCCAGCGCCGAAGCGCAGCGCAGCGGCACCTGTATCGCGCTGATATCGCTCGGCCTGGGCCGCTTCAAGCAGATCAACGACAGTCTGGGGCGCAGCGCCGGCGACGAACTGCTGGAAAAGCTTTCCCGCCGCCTGAGCCAGTGCGCCACCGAACGCGATGTCGTCGCCCGCCACGGCGGCGCCGAGTTCATGCTGATGTTCAGCGGGCTCGGCCGGACCGAAGACATCCAACCGATCCTGGAGCATATCGTCGACATCCTCCACGTGCCGGTGATCGTCAAGGGCGAAAAGCTGCAGCCTTCGGTGGCCGCCGGCGTCAGCCTGCTGCCGGCCGACGGCAACGACTTCGAAACGCTGCTGCACAAGGCTGCGATCGCGCTGCATCACGCCGAAGCCGAGGGCATCCCCCACTGCATCTACACCGACGCGCTCAACCGCGACAGCCAGGAACGGCTGTCGATGGAAAACGCCTTGCGCCTGTCGCTGTCACGCGACGAGCTCGAGCTGCACTACCAGCCCAAGGTCGACCTGGGCAGCGGGCGCATGATCGCCGTCGAGGCGCTGGCCCGCTGGCGCCATCCGGTGACCCACGAATACGTCTCGCCGGCACGCTTCATCCCGATCGCCGAGGAAAGCGGGCTGATCCAGCAACTCGGCGCCTGGGCGCTCAGCGAAGCCTGTCGCCAGAACAAGGCCTGGCAGGAGGCCGGCATGCGCCCGATCGTCGTCGCCGTCAACCTGTCGGCCGCCCAGCTGCGCCAGCCCGACCTCGTCGAAACCGTCGCCGCGGCACTCGAAGGCAGCGGCCTGTCCCCGGACCTGCTCGAACTGGAGCTGACCGAAAGCGCGCTGATGGAGGATCCCGACCAGGCCAACGACACCCTGGCCCGGCTCAAACGGCTCGGCCTGCACCTGGCGATCGACGATTTCGGCACCGGTTACTCGAGCCTCGCCTACCTCAGCAAGTTCCCTGTCGATCAGTTGAAGATCGACCGCAGTTTCGTCCAGGACTCGCTGAGCAACCCGGCCGCAGCGGCGATCGCCAGCTCGGTCGTCGGCCTTGCCCACCAGATGGGGCTGAAAGTGGTCGCCGAAGGGGTGGAAACCGAGGCTCAGCTCGCCTTCCTGCTCCGCCAGGGGTGCGACGAAATGCAGGGCTATTACTACAGCAAGCCCCTGCCGGCCGACGCGCTGGCGTCCCTGCTCGGTTCCGACCCGCGCCTCGTCCGCCCGGATCAGGGCGCCACCCGCAGCTTGCTGATCGTCGATGACGAGCCGGCGATCCACGCCGCGCTGGCCCGCGCGCTGGAAGACAACGGCTACCAGATCCTCACCGCCCGCAGTGCGCGCGCCGCGCTCGAGCTGCTCGCCTGCCACCCGGTCCAGGTCATCCTCTCCGACGAGCACATGCCCGACATGAACGGCATCGAGTTCTTCGCCCGGGTCAAGAACCTCTACCCGGAAACCGCCCGCATCATGCTCTCCGACTACGTAGACGCCACCACCCTGATCCGCGCGATCAACGAAGGAACCCTCTACAAGTTCATCCCCAAGCCCTGGGACGACCGCGAGCTGCGCGCGCACATCCGCGACGCGTTTGCCAGCCGCCTGCGCAGCGCCGCCTCGCTCCACCTGCTCCAGGCCAGGCAAGGCTGAAAAGCACCCGAAACGAGGCGCAGGGCGGCGGCGCCGTTTCACAGTAAAATGCGCGTTCCGTCCCGCGCAGTCTCCTGCCATGTCCCCCGATCTCGAAGAAATCAAGCGCGCCCGCGAACAGGCCGACTGCCTCGCCGACGCCGCCGCAGTGGAGGCCGCGCTCGAGCGCATGGCAGCGGAGATCACTGCCCGCCTGGCCAACAGCAACCCGCTGGTGTACGTAGTGATGAACGGTGGCCTGATCCTCGCCGGACGCATCCTCCCGCGCCTGCCTTTCCCGCTCGAAGTGGCCTACCTGCACGCCACCCGCTACGGTCATGCGCTGCAAGGCACCCTGCTCGACTGGCGCGTGCGCCCGACCCAGGACTTGCGCGGGCGCACCGTGCTGGTCCTCGACGACATCCTCGACGAAGGCCATACCCTGAACGCGATCATCGGCCACCTGAAGGAAGAAGGTGCGGGCGAAGTCCTCTCCGCGGTGCTGGTGCACAAGCTCCACGAGCGCAAGGCCTACCCCGGCATGCGTGCCGACTTCAGCGGCCTGGACATCGCCGACCGCTTCCTGTTCGGCTGCGGCATGGACTACAAGGGCTACTGGCGCAACGCGCCCGGGATCTACGCCGTCAAGGGTTTATAAAAAAAGGAACATATCCGATGCTGGTCACGTTCAAATCCGCCGCCAGCGCCGACGTCATCATGTTCGGCGCCGTCGCACAGACGCTCATCGACATTCTGGGCAAGACTTCAGACGAGGGCAGCGGCATCGTCACCGTGGCCCAGCTACCCGAAGCCATCACCCGCCTGAAGAGGGCGATCGAGGAAGACCGCGCCCGCCAGGCCGAACGTCCGCGCGACGAGGACGCCGAAGGGCACGAAGCCGGCCGCAGCGCGATGGCCGCCCCGGTCGGCCTAGCCCAGCGCGCCTGGCCGCTGCTCAACATGCTCGAAGCCGCGCTGCGCGAGAAGGAGCCGGTCGTCTGGGGAGTGTGAACGACGTGGCGCCCGCTGCCCGGGGGCATTCCCCGGATGTGCTCAGAGGCGCACGCGCCGCACCATCCCCCACGCCACCAGCGCCGTCACCACGCCCCAGAACCACACTCCGCTGCTCATCGGGAACACGCTGCCGTCGACCGTCCGTCCCAGCCAGCTGCCCATGCCAAACGCCACCAGCATCATCAGGAAGCCGCTCAAGGCCGATGCCGCACCCGCCGCCTGCGGGAAAGGACCGACTGCACCGGCCTGCCCGCAGGCCTGGTGGATGCCATGGCCGACGGCGAACAGCCACACCGCCGGCATCAACCCCCACGGCGTATCCACCCCGGCCAGCGCCAGCACGCCGAGCAAGGTGCCGCCGAGCGCGGAAAAACCGCCGCCGATCGTCACCGCACGGCGCACCCCGACACGCATCAGCAGGTAGCGGCAGTACACGGTGCCGAACAGGTAGGATGACGTCATCGACACCATCAGCAGGCCATAGCCGAATTTCGTCATTCCCATCAGGGTGATGAAGACGAAGGACGACATCGCCAGGATCGTGAACAGCCCGCCGTAAGACGCCGCCGACAGCAGGGTGAACGCCCAGAAGGTCGGATGGGCGAGGATCTGCCCCCACGTCCGCAACAGGACGGACGGCATCAGGGCACGCGGATTCGGTCTGGCCAGCGTCTCCCTGAAGCGCAGCGCGACCAGACCGAGCGCAGCGGCGGCGAACAGCGCCGGCGCCAGCAAGGTGACGCGCCAGCCGAACACTTCGGCCAGGAAGCCGCCGAGGGGCAGGTTCAGGCAGGCGATCACGCCGAGGCCGGTGAGCCCCTTGCTGATCACCCGCGCGCCGAGTTCGGGCGTATAGAGATCGCGGACCAGGGCTCGCGCGCACATCACCGACGCGCCCATCGCCGCCCCCTGGATGATGCGCCAGACGACGAGCGCTTCCATCGACTGGGCGAGCGCGCTGGCGGCAGCGGCGACGGTGTAACCGGCGAGCCCGACGAGCAGCACCGGGCGGCGACCGAAACGGTCGGAAACCGGCCCCCACACGAGCTGGGACAGGCCGAACGCGAGCAGCATCCCCGACAGGGTGAGCTGGGCCTGCGCCAGCGACGCCCCGAACTCGGCGGTGATCGCCGGCAGCGCGGGCAGGTAGAGGTCGGTGGCGACCGGCTGGATGCCGAGCAGCAGCGACAGCGCGAGCACGACCAGATTGGCGCCCATCGCAACATCGGCGGCCACGGCGCGGCGCCCGTCAGGGTCGGCTGCAACCGACAGGGAAGAGGTATTTTCAGGCATCGAGTTCTGGACGATTGCGGAAGTGCGCCAGCGCCTCGGGGTTGGCGAGCGCTTCCTGGTTCTTCACCGGACGGCCGTGCACCACGTTGCGCACCGCCAGTTCGACGATCTTGCCGCTCTTGGTGCGCGGAATATCCGCCACCTGCAGCACTTTCGCCGGCACGTGGCGCGGCGTGGTGTGCTCGCGGATGGTGCGCCGGATGCGCTCGACGAGCGCCTCGTCGAGCACGAGGCCTTCGCGCAGC
>NZ_JALLIK010000003.1:0-514 GCF_023093595.1 Thauera aromatica | reverse complement strand
ATCCAGCGCCGCCGCCAGCTCCAGGATCGCCGGCTCGCCGATCGGCGACTGGTCGCCTTCGAGCGCCTTCAGCGCCGAGCCCTTGACGATCGGGATGTCGTCGCCCGGGAAGTCGTACTTCGACAGCAGCTCGCGCACTTCCATTTCCACCAGCTCGAGCAGCTCTTCGTCGTCGACCATGTCGCACTTGTTCAGGAAGACGATGATGTAGGGCACGCCCACCTGACGGGCCAGCAGGATGTGCTCGCGCGTCTGCGGCATCGGACCATCCGCGGCCGAGCACACCAGGATCGCGCCGTCCATCTGCGCCGCACCGGTGATCATGTTCTTGACGTAGTCGGCGTGACCCGGGCAGTCGACGTGGGCGTAGTGACGAGTCTCGGTCTCGTACTCGACGTGCGCAGTGTTGATCGTGATGCCACGCGCCTTTTCTTCCGGCGCCGCGTCGATCTGGTCGTAGGCCTTCGCTTCGCCGCCGAACTTCTTCGACAGGATCGTCGTGATCGCCGCGGTC
>NZ_JALLIK010000004.1:0-514 GCF_023093595.1 Thauera aromatica | reverse complement strand
ACGCACTCGCGCCGATGATAGTGAGGCATGCCCTCGTGAAAGTAGGTCATCGTCAGACTAACCCACAAAAAAACGCCCAGAGAACACAACTCTGGGCGTTTTTGCGTCTACGAAAAATCTGCATAAAACTTGTCTCGCACGCTGCAGAACGGTGGTAAGCACCCGGCGAACCCGTCTTGCCGTTTCGCTCAGGCGCAGACGGCCGGCTGCCAGCGATGCGGCAGCAACTTGAATCGCCCCGTGTTTCGCGGAGGCTTCAACTCTTGAGAAGATGGAGCCATGAAGAAATCAGCGAAGTTCACCGAACAGGACGAAGGCGTGAAGCACCGGGGGCGCAAGCTCTCGGACAGCGGCGCCAAGGCGCGCTTCTACCATGCGGTCAGCGAAGCGCACCTGTCGCGCATCCGTAAGCGGTAACTGCCCGGCGTCCTTGCCTACTTCGAGATTTCGAAGAGATCGGATCGCAGCGGATTGGCCGCGAAGTGTTGCTTCCACAGCCTTGGGGTGAGCTGCG
>NZ_JALLIK010000005.1:0-516 GCF_023093595.1 Thauera aromatica | reverse complement strand
TGGATGGGCTCGCCGCGGGCGCGGAACTTGTCGGCATAGGCTCGCTCCCGCAGCTGTTGCAGCGCCTTGCCCTCGGGGGCCAACTCCACCACCTTGAACTCGAAGAGATACACATTGCCGTTGAAGAGCACGGCCATATCGATGCGGCCCTTGTGGGTCACGTCCTCCAGCCGGATGTCCAGCCCCAGCGCGGCGAAGTGGCTGTAGAACACGCTGGCGTAATAGCCTTCGTACTGGGCGATCGGGTTGTTGCGATACCAGTCGTGCGGAATGCTGGCAAAGAAGGCGGTGAAGAGCTGCTGCAGACCGGCGAAATCGTTGGCGCGCAGCAGCCGGTGCAAGGACATGCGCTGCGAACTGGAGCGCTCGCTGGGCGCCCAGCGGCTCAGCAGGCGCCCGTGCAGGCTCTGGAACACTTCGCGGTTGGGATAGCGCAGGCGGTAAAACCAATTGCCGGACAGGTTGATCTCTTCATCGATGGTCAGATAACCGGTCTGGAACATCAGCGCCTCGGTG
>NZ_JALLIK010000006.1:0-539 GCF_023093595.1 Thauera aromatica | reverse complement strand
TACAAACGTGCCACCACAGCACTTTTGCGATCATGGCCTTCAAACCCGCGCCGGAACTGGAGTCACTTTCCGAAAAGGCGCGAAAATCGGGGTTAAGTGTCGAACCCCGGCAGCCCGGCGACGATCGCCTCGCGCCATTTGTCGGCGCCCGCGCTGGTGAGCTGCAGCACCACCACCTCGCCATAGCGGTCGGCGATCACGCCCGGCAGGCCGTCCGATTCGCCGTGGATCAGGCGCACGCCTTCCTCCCCGCGCAGCGCCGGAATCGCCGCCCGGCGCGCGACCGAAGCGGCCACCGCGCGTTTGAAGAAGGCATGGTCGATCGCCGCCTCGGCATCGAAACTCCACACCCGGGCGCGGATCTGCGAAGCGGGCGAGAACGCGGCACGGGCCAGCGCCTTGCCCTCGGCCGACAGCACCGTCACCGTATCGTAAGCGGTAACTGCCCGGCGTCCTTGCCTACTTCGAGATTTCGAAGAGATCGGATCGCAGCGGATTGGCCGCGAAGTGTTGCTTCCACAGCCTTGGGGTGAGCTGCG
>NZ_JALLIK010000007.1:0-540 GCF_023093595.1 Thauera aromatica | reverse complement strand
GTAACCGGTCACTGAGCGGCGTCCTTCTCGCTGCGTAGCCATCGTTGGACAATTCACGCCATGTTCAACGACGACGGGATTGGCAGTGACGGCATCGGCGGAGAGGCGCAAATGGCGGCGACGCAGCCGCGAGGAATGGCGGGCGGTGTTCGAGCGCTTCGCGGCAAGTGGTCTGAGCATCCGACAGTTCTGTGATGGCGAAGGATTGAGCAAGTCGAGCTTCGAGCGCTGGCGCGGCCTGCTGGGCGAGGAGATGGGGGCGGTAGCCGATCGCGGCAATGCGTGCGCCCGTGCGGGCTTTGTCGATGCGGGTCTGATCGACGTTGGCGGGGGCGCAGGCCGGCTCGAGCTCAAGCTCGATCTGGGCGGCGGTGTCGTGCTGCACCTGGTGCGCGGCTGATGTTCTTCCCCGAAGGGGCGGTGCGGGTGCATGTCTATGGCCGTCCGGTCGACATGCGCAAGTCCTTCGACGGGCTGTGTGCGCTCACGCGCCGCGAGCTCGGCTGCAACCCGCTGTCGGGCGAGCTGTTTGTGTTCATC
>NZ_JALLIK010000008.1:0-547 GCF_023093595.1 Thauera aromatica | reverse complement strand
GTATCTGTCCGGTAATCCCCGTTTGGGGGGCGCGACTCAGAGGTCGACGAGGTGTCGCAACAGGGGGAAGGAGACGCGCCAGCTTTGACCGTCGCAGTCGAGGGTGGCGGTGCGCTGATTGATGCGGACGATGGTCCCAACGCGGGTCTGCAGGTGACGGTCCTCGAAACTCACGCGGTCGCCCACCTGGAAGTCTGCGCGGGTCGGAGACAGCGGTTCGGGCACCGATGGCGCCGGGATCGAACCGGTGTCCGGGATCTCGATGGCCGCATAGGGCAACTTCCATTCGCGCCGGGTGCGCTCGTCCTGCACGGTGAGTTGCGTGTCCTTCATTGCAACAATCCGCCCCGTGCGTAGCGACATCTGGGCGCCGGCCTGTTGCCAGTCGAGGAAGCGCACGGATTGCCCCAGATGCAGATGGCGACGGATCTCGATGATCCGGGCCGGGTCCGACATCAGGCGTTCGAGGATCGTCGAGAGGTGGAACAGTTCCAGGCTGGTGGCACGGTTGAGGGCTTCGATCAGGGCGGCGTTCATGCGGCGGCGG
>NZ_JALLIK010000009.1:0-549 GCF_023093595.1 Thauera aromatica | reverse complement strand
GCGTGGCTCTTCTCGGACACCCAGGCGGGTGCGCGCGCCAGCGCGCTCATCTACTCGCTGGTCGAAACCGCCAAGGCCAACAACGTCGAGCCGTATCTGTGGCTGCGCCACGTGCTGCGGGCGTTGCCCACCGCCACCACCGTCGAACACTTCGAGGCTCTCCTGCCCTGGAATCTCAAGGCTGAGCAGTTGATCACAGCGTAGCGAGCCCAGGAAGGATGGGGTTCGTGGAGCGCTTACGCGGGCGTTGCCCACCGCCACCACCGTCGAACACTTCGAGGCTCTCCTGCCCTGGAATCTCAAGGCTGAGCAGTTGATCAAAGCGTAACGAGCCCAGGAAGGATGGGGTTCGTGGAGCGCTTACTGCGCTCTAGCAAAAACAAGCACTTGCGCGCGTAACTGTCGAACTCTGGGGGGCGCGGTTCAATAACCGCTTACGATTTTTCGTAGACGCAAAAACGCCCAGAGTTGTGTTCTCTGGGCGTTTTTTTGTGGGTTAGTCTGACGATGACCTACTTTCACGAGGGCATGCCTCACTATCATCGGCGC
>NZ_JALLIK010000010.1:0-553 GCF_023093595.1 Thauera aromatica | reverse complement strand
CCCGAGTTTGACAGCTCCAAGGCACATTTCCGCCCCACCCCCAGCAACGGCGCGGGTTTCAGGGCGATGGGGCGCCAAAAACCTAGATACACGGGTTGTTGATTTTTCGCCCTTAATCCCGCTACCGTGCTGTGCATGTACTTGAGACAGAGCAAACAGAAGCGGGCCGATGGGCGGGAGATCACCTACCTGCAACTGGCCGAGAACGTGTGGGATGCGACGAAGGGGCGCTCGCAGGCGCAGATCGTGTTCAACTGCGGTCGTGCCGACGATCCGGAGGTCATCGAGCGGCTGCGCCGTCTGGCCAAGAGCATCCTGCGCCGCTGCTCGCCCGAGGCCATCGTGTCCAACGATCCGGGCTGGCGGCTGGTGTGCGCGTGGCCCTACGGCGATGTGCACGCACTTCAGGCGGTGTGGCAGCGGCTCGGGATCGATGTCATCGTGCGTGCGCAGGCGCACGGCCGGCGCTTTGGCTTCGAGATGGAGCGGGCGCTGTTCGCACTGGTGGCCAATCGCGCCTGCGCGCCTGCCTCCAAACTGTACTGTCATGAAC
>NZ_JALLIK010000011.1:0-555 GCF_023093595.1 Thauera aromatica | reverse complement strand
CTCTGGAACACTTCGCGGTTGGGATAGCGCAGGCGGTAAAACCAATTGCCGGACAGGTTGATCTCTTCATCGATGGTCAGATAACCGGTCTGGAACATCAGCGCCTCGGTGGCGATGTTGTCCACCTCGAACGATGACAGCAGATCCAGGTCGGTCTCCAGCTGGCTCAGCGCGGGCAGCCAGGCCTGGCGCTCGGTGAGCAGATCGACCAGAAAGGTGGGGGTGCCGGTCTCGAACCAGTAAGGGCGAAACTCGCGCTCCTGGAACAGCAGCAACAGATCGAACGGGTTGTACACCGCTGTGCCGGTCCAGTTGTAGCCGTTGTACCAGGTGCGGACCGCCTCGCGGTCGAGCCCGAGCAGTTCGGGCGCGAATACCGTGTCGACGTCCTCGTCGGTGTAGCCGCAAATCGACGAGTAGGCCGCGGAAAGGGTGATGTCGCGCAGGTTGTTCAGCCCCGAGAACAAGCTGACCTTGCTGAACTTGGACACCCCGGTGAGCATGGCGAAGCGGATGTGCGCGTCGCTGTCCTTGATGACCGAGTACAGGTCGCGC
>NZ_JALLIK010000012.1:0-694 GCF_023093595.1 Thauera aromatica | reverse complement strand
CAAGATCAAGAAGGGCAAGGGCCGGGTGGTCAATGCGCGTTTTTATGCGATGTGCTCGCACTACCTCTTCGATCCGGACTTCTGCAACGTGGCCAGTGGTTGGGAAAAGGGTATCGTCGAGAAGAACGTGCAGGACAGCCGGCGGCGAATCTGGCAACAGGCCGGCGAAGAGCGCTTTGGCTCGATGGCCGAGCTCAACACCTGGCTGCTGGCGCGCTGTCGCAGCCTGTGGCAGGAACTGCGCCATCCGCAGTACGCGCTGACGATTGCCGAGATGCTCGAGCACGAGCAGGCCCATCTGATGCCGATGATCGCGCCCTTTGATGGATATGTGGAAGCCCCAGGCCGGGTATCGAGCACCTGCCTGGTGACGGCGGACCGCAATCACTACTCGGTGCCGTGCGAATGGGCAGGCAAGCTGATCAGCAAGCGCTTTTATCCGGAGCGGATCGAGTTCGTCGGTGATGAAGTGGTAGTGGCCAGCCACCCCCGCTTGTTCGAGCGCGAGCAGACCTGCTACGACTGGCGTCACTATCTGCCGCTGCTCGAACGCAAACCCGGTGCGCTGCGCAATGGCGCACCCTTTGCCGAGATGCCCGAAGCACTCCTTCGGTTGCAGCGACTGCTGCTGCGCCGCGACGGCGGTGACCGGGTGATGAGTCAGGTGCTCACGATGGTCCCCAAGGTCGGCCTG
>NZ_JALLIK010000001.1:0-35470 GCF_023093595.1 Thauera aromatica | reverse complement strand
AGCTCCTTACCTGCCCCGGTGCTCCTACGATAAGACCGCTACGCGCATCCGTCCTCGTGAGTACGCGATTCGCTATCCCTACATGCAGGTCAATCGACCGGGCATGGTGAGCTGGCTGATCTTCGACCTCGATCACTCAAACGCGCTCATCTGGGAGGATGCGGGCTTGCCAGCCCCCAACTTGATCGTGCGCAACCGCAAGAGTGGCCATAGCCACCTGTACTACGCCATCCCCCCCGTTTGCACGACAGAAAGCGCCCGCTCCAAACCCATCGCCTACATGAAGGCGATCTACGAGGCGTTCGCCGCCCGTCTGGACGCTGACACAGACTTCCACAGTGGGCCGGTCGCCAAAACTCCCGGCCATCCGTGGTGGCTGACATGGGAGATACACAGCCACATCTATGAGCTGGGCGAGCTGGCCGACTATGTGGAGCTGGCCGTGTCCTCGCCGTGGGGTAAAGGGCCGCAGCTCGATGAGGTCAGCCATTCGCGGCACTGCATCTTGTTCGAGCACCTGCGCTACTACGCCTATTCCATCGTCAACCGCGAGCGCGAAAAGGGGTCATTCTCGACCTTCACCCGCTTGCTGGAAGCCTACGCACATAACCGCAACAGTTTCCAGAAGCTCGGCTTCTCCGGCGACCTGCCCCTGTCCTCGCTGCGTGCCACGGTGAAATCGGTCGCCCGCTGGACATGGGATCGCTACAGAGGCGATAGCCGCTGCCATCGAGGCGTGATGCAGCTCGATAAGGACTTGCCGCTGGTTGAGCGGCAGCGACTTGCAGCCGCACGCACGCACGAGGTCAGGCAGAAGGCCACAGAGTCCAAGGTTCGGGCTGCCTGCCGCCAGCTCCAGCAGAAGGGCGAAACCCTCACTCAAGCCGCTATTGCGCGTCTGGCGGGCCTCTCTCGACAGACAGTCGCGGCCTACAAGCATGTCCTGACCGAAGTGCTCAAGCCAGCAGTTTTCGCCGTATTGGAGGTGGTCGCAGCACCCAGATCGGATGTTAAGAATGGTGTACATCAGGTATCTGCCCCCCGTGCCTCCGTGGTTGATTTGATCGCCAAGGGGTTGGATTTGGAGCCTGTCGATTCTTCGTAGTGCTGTTCGGGGGGCTTTCGCTTTTGAGTAGCCCCAGCATTTTTTAAATGCGAGTAGCCGCAAGGGTTGTGGGTAAGTCCGCAGGACTTATCCATCATCCCGCGCAGCGCCGAAGGCGCGAAGTAGTAGCCCTGCCGCCCATCGGGCGGCTTCCCCCTCGGGGTGATGGATGGATGGAGGTTTGTTGGTGATGGCTAAGAGATCATTTAGCCCTGAGCTGCTGGAGTCGCTTCGGTCGATGGTTGTGACAAAAGCTCTTGATGCCCTCGGGCTGCATTGGAAGCGTGATCCGGATTTTCAGCCGGTGAAGGATGCGGCCACTATCCGGTTGCATGTTGCAGTTGGTGGCCAGGTTTTCGAGCTGCTGGTGACTGGTGCCAAGTTTTTCGATACCCGTGCAGACAAAGGTGGTGGCGGTGCGATTGATTTGGCTATGCACCTCCTGCGGCTCGACTTCGTTGCGGCGGTAAAGCGGTTGTCGTCCTCGCGTGTTTCCAGCGTTTGAGTGGTTGATTTCAAGCCTTCGGCGACCGCGAAACCTTGCCGGTTTCAGGCTTCCCGCGTCCGATCTTGCCGGACTGGCCGCGTGGGCAGGCTCGGTGGGCTACGCCCTTGAACCTACCCACACGTAGAGGCTATTCAACAGCATCCGCGTCAAGGGGCCGTGTCCTCGCTGCGCTGCGGGCCGCACCAACCCCTTGACCCGGTTCTTTCGCGCCCTTTGGGCGCTGCGCGTCGGCCCGTGGATAACTCTGGCGAGTTACCCACCGCCCTCCTTACGGCTACTCGTCATTTAAAAAATGACCGGAGCTACTTGAAAAGCAGCTTGCTGCTTCCCTGCCGGTGGTGTCGTGACGCCAAGATGGTGATGTGTTTTCACTTGCCCATCGGAGGCCCAAGTCATGCAAGTCACCATCCGTCGATTTCCCTGTGCTCGTGTTCGAGCGTTCGTTCACGTCGAACGTGTCTTCGAGGCCGCGTGCGGCATCGGTGACGATCTCGTCGAGCCTGTCCTGCTGGCCGAGGTCTGCCAGCGCGAAGCGGTCTGTCCGCATCTTCACCAATGCCCTCTGCGGAGCCGGGCGACGGCGACGGAATAGCGCAGTCTTTCCGGCGTCGGCGGCTGGCCAGCCAACGCGCCGCAGGCGAGGCGGCAGCTCGTGCTCGACATCCGGGAGGACAGGCGACCTTTTTAGTTTGTTAGTTTATTTGTTTGTTTCTTTGTTTGTTGTGTTATAATGAGGCCATCATGTGATGGAGGATCGGTTATGCGCCCTGCTGAGTTTTCCCCGGAAGAGATCGTCGCGGCTGGTGAAGCCCTTGTGGCCGCTGGTCGCAATGTGACCGGCTTTGCCCTGCGCCAGAAGGTCGGTGGCGGCAACCCCAATCGCCTCAAGCAAGTGTGGGACGAGCATTTGGCTGCGAAGAACACGACGGAGGCTGAGCCTGTGGCGGAGCTGCCGGTCGAGGTGGCTGAGGAGGTCGCTGCTGTCACCAAGTCGCTGACAGAGCGACTTGCGACGTTGGCCGTCGAGCTGAACGACAAGGCGGTCAAGGCTGCTGAGCGCCGGGTCGCCGAAGTGTTGCGCACTGCTGGTGAGCAGCGTGAGCAGGCGGAGCGGGAGCTGGTCGATGCCGCACAGACGGTTGACGAGCTGGAGACACGGTTGGACGAGTCGCAGGCGGAAGTTGAATCGCTGGAAAGGCGGCTCAGTGAGGCTCAGTCTCATGGGCAGGCGCAGGCTGTCGAGCTGGCCCAGTTGCGTGAGCGTCTGGTTGCCACTGAGCAAGCTGCACGGGCCACTGCTGATGCCCACGAAGCCGTGCGCTCGGAGCTGGATGCTGCCCGTCGCGACGCAGGCGTGAAGATCGAGGCGCTGCGGGATGAGCTGGCTCAGTTGCGTGAGCGATTGGCGGCGTCTGAACAAGCGGCCAAGGTTGCAGCGGAAACTCACGCTCGCGAGCTGGAGCAGGCGCACTCTGAAACGAAGACGGTACGGGCCGAGCTTGATGTGGCTCGTCGTGAGGCGGCAGAGAAGATTGAGGCGCTGCGAGGTGAGTTGGCCGAGCAGAAGGCCAAAGCCGCTGCTGATGCTCAGGCACACGCCGATTACCGGGCGCGGATGGAGCAGGATGCAGCGCGGATTACCGAGCTGCTGGGGCAGGCAAAAGAGGCTCAGGAGGTTGCCCGGCATGATGCGTCAGAAGCCCGTGAATCTGCTGCAAAGCTGGCGGGTCAGTTGGAGGCTGTACAGGCTCAGAATGCCACTCTACTTGCTGCTGTCCAGCAGAGGTCTGATCGCGGTTCGGGTGGCAAATGAGTCAAGGATGTGCGTCGGGTGATGTGAGGCTGCTGACCCCGGCAGAGCTGGATGCTTTGCGTGATGAAATGCAACGTGATGGCGAGTGGGCGCGTGAAGAGCTAGCTCGTCGTCGAGCGGCAAGGATTGCCACGGTTCAAGCCGCGCTTGAGGATGACGACAATGCCGACACCTGCTGAACTACAGCAACTCTCAGATGAAATCCGCCGTGCTGGTGCGATGCTCGTTCAGGTGGCCCATGACGGCGATCCTGAAATCCTGATGATGATCGTCAATGTGCTTAACGCATGTGCAGCAAAACCTGCATGGTGGGCGCGTGAGGCGCAGGCTGCTGAGGTCGATCAGATCGTTGCCGACATCATTGAGCGTGCGCGGTCAGGATGATTGCGATGAAACGCAAACAAATGCAGTTGGCCGACTCATAGAGCGTGCGTACTCGGTCAGCGACGGGGCTGCCCGGCTGCTCGATGATGGCGTTCAGCAGTCCGGAAAATGCCTCGCGGTCGCCACGATTGATGATCTCGTCAATGCCTGCGAGTGACCCCAGCGGATCGCCGGAAAGTCTGACTGACTCCAGCTTCCCCGCCCAGCCCGCCGCAGCAATCTTGTTCATGTCTTCGATGGTTAAGGCCGAGGAAGCTGTCGATGGTGCTGCTAGGCTCTCGGACGCTTGCCAGCTCTATCATGTCTGCAACGTCAAGCAATGCCCCGGTCAGGGCATCAGACCGCGCCTGTCTGGTATCGACGCGCATGTATTCATACTTCGGGCTGCAATAGGCGGTCGTGCCGCTGGCAACGGCCAGCGTCTTGATCGCCCATCGCCACCTGTCCCAGTGAGGTCGATCCGGCCAGCGGTCGCGATGGGGCCAGTCGTCGGGGCGGTCGAGTGGATGCCGCCCAGCCTCGATGTCGTCCAGCATCTGCCCGAGGACTACCAGCGCCCGTGCCGCATCCAGCGACGGCTCGCCAAGCTCGGCAGTTAGTACAGCAAGCGCCGGGCGTGCTCTGGCGGCTGCTCGCTGTAGGTCGTTCATTGCTGTATCCATCGTTTCAGCCGTTCGACGAACGTCATCGGTTTCTTTTTAGCTGGCTCAGTGAGAGGACATTTCGTCACCCATATAGGTAGCTCAAGAGGCAATACGATTGCTTCCTTGATTACTTTGCTCTCTGTTTCTGTTCTCTCACTTGTTGCCACGCATTTACCCTCTTCATGCACCTATGCCGTTGGCTGAGCAGGTTGTTGCTGATCTTCGATAGCGGTTGCACTACCCGCTTCGCTGCCTTTCTTGCGTGTTGCCGTTCCGCTTCCGGCTCTTTTCAGGTAGCTGCGGAGCGTTGGTGTTGCCAGAGATACACCAAGCTGCTTTAGCTGCTCGCTGACCTGCTCCAACGTATAGCCACGGGCCTGCATTGCTTTGATGTCCTTTGCAAGCAGCTTGATGGCCTCTTGCTTGCTGACCGGGCGTTTCTTGTTCTCAACGGCAGGCAGTTCTTTCAGCTTTGCGCTGATCTGCTCGACCTGCTCAACGGTGAGTGTAGCCATGTGCTTGCTCCATTCCTGTAATCAACAAAACTCGCTTGACATCATACGCTTTTGCGTGTTCAGAGGCAACGCGCTATGATAGCCGAATCATGGCTGTAAGCAGACATGCAGGACGGCCATTGTATGACACATGCCGGAACGCTTCGCGCCCCGACCTGTATCATTCAATGGACGCCACTTGTTCGGCGCTGCGCTTCTCACAAGATGGCTCTTTCGTCCTGCCCCCTCGCGCCGGGGGTGGCGTTTGCAGCTTGCTATCAAGCAGTTTTCAAAGGGGTTGCAAGGGTGCCGTTCGTTTGCATTGGCGATGAGCCGCTTACAGAAAAGCTCGCGCTGCGGTTGCAGCCAGATGAGCGCGATGCGCTGCGTGCTGAGGCGGATGCACGCGGCGTCAGCATGAGCGCCCTTATCCGTGATCTCTACTTCGGTTCTGCCGTTGTCAGTGATGTGAACCGCGATCTGGTTGCAGAGTTGATCCGGCTTGGTGCTGTAGTTCGCTCCGCGTGGGATGCCGCCGGTGCAAGCCAGTCACCCTACTTCCCACCTCTCGCGGAGGCCATTGTTGATCTGCAAAAGTTCGCTCGGACGCTGGCCGGAAAGATCAAGCCGAGCCGCGTCCGGCATGATCGCGCCGCTGATGTTGTCGAGTTCGTTGGAAAGTCAGATGGCGTGGCACTGGCAGCTATTGTGACGTTGCGCCTTCTGCCCGCAGAGAAAGACCTACTTGCGATGGATGCGGAGATGGCTGGTATTACACCTGGCGCACTCGTGCGACGCCGGATATTTGGTCGTCCGGTGTCAGCGAACATCAATCGTGTGATGCAACGGCGTATCCGGTCGCTGATGGCGATGTTGCAACATTTCCTCGCAGAGCATCGTAGTCGGGACTACCCAGAGATTTATACGACGCGGAGTGTACTGGCGGCGCTCTTCAAGAGGCTGGGACATGATCTCAAAGCACATTCGTAACCCAGATGCGAAGGCCGCGAAGCATCGTCGCATTATCAAGCTGGTCGAGTACATCCTCAATCCACAGACTGAGAGCGCGACGGAGAAATGCGTCTATCACGGCGCACGCGGGTTCATCACTGCTGAACGGTCGATGCAGCTTGGCGAGATGATTGCACTTTCGGAAGATGCCACGCGAAGCAAGAACACTGTGGAGCATTTTGTTCTGAGCTTGCGGGAGGGCGAGAAGCCGACACCTGAGCAGGTCGAGGAGATGATAACGATCTGGCTCAGGGAGCTTGGGTTGAGCGATTGTCAGATTGTCTATGGTCTGCACGAGGACACTGATAACTACCACCTGCACATAGCAGTCAACCGGATGCACCCTGAGCGACTGGAGTGCATCAAGATCAACGGTGGCTTCTCGAAGGAAGCGGAGCATCGGGCGATTGCATTGATCGAGCACGCGCAAGGCTGGAAGTCCGAGAAAAATGCTCGATACACGGTGCTTCCAGACGGCACGCTGGCCTACCGAGCCGAGAACGGTGAGGCTGTGCCGGATGCGGGCTGGTCGGCTGATTTGGCACTCAGACGGCGGCAAACCGATGACCGTAAGGAGCTGCGGCGACGGCATGAGCGTGAGCGGCGAGAGTTGGAGGCTGTTGAAGCTACGAAGGCGCAGCGGCAGGCGGCGCTCGATGAGCTGAGAACACGCCAGCTTGCTGAGCAGTTGGCGCAGAAAACGCAGCAGAAGGCGGAGCGCGTGGCATTGCGTAGCGCCCTCCCCGCCTCTCGGGCACGTGAAAATGTCGCGATCAGCCAGCGAGCCATCGACATCGAAACTCGCACAGGCGTGCAGAGTGCCGAGCGTACCGCCAAAGAGGTTGCCGGGCCGATCTTGCGGTCGGCATCGAGTTGGGCGCAGTTGCACGCGGAGCTGGCCGCCGTGGGGTGCCGCTTCGAGCGCGAAGGGAGCGGTGCGTTGATCTGGGTTGGGGACACTCCCGTCAAGGCCAGCCAAGCCTGCCGAAAGTCATCCTTGCCGAAGTTGGAGAAGCGTCTCGGTGCGTATGAACCCGCTCCCGAAGGAATGGTGATTGCAGAGCGGGAGTTGGAGCCACTCAAGCCGGATGCGCCTCGCATGAGCGACTACATGCGCGAGCGGCGGCAGTACGAGCGGGAGCGGAAACAGGAAACGGCAGCACTGCGCGAGCGTCATCGACTGGAACAAGAGGCCGCGTGGTCACGCTACGAAGCGCGGCGCGATGCACTGCTGGCTGGCCATGCGGGCAGGAATCGGTATGCCTTGGGCGCTGTTGCACGCGCTGAGTGGCTGGCCGAACGGGATGAGCTGATCCAGCGGCAGAGCGGCGAGCGCCACCGGCTGCGGAAACGGTTGCCTGCTTTCCCCGGCGTCGAGGATTGGTATCGGCGACTGGATGAGCCAGGACTGGCCGAACTTTGGCGACATCGAAATAGCGGTCAGGCGCTGCTGGTCGGCGATGCGGACACCCCTGCCCTGCCCCCTCGGGACATCCGGGCGTTCGTGGCCGAGGTGCGTGGGCGTCAGGTTGTATTCCGGCGACCGGATGATGCAGGCCCTGCATTTGTTGATTGTGGTCGGCGGATCGACGTGACTGCCTCGAATGATCGTGATGCGGCACGGGCGGCGCTGCAACTGGCGAAGGCGAAGTGGGGGCGGGTCACGGTCAGCGGGCCACCTGAGTATCAGCAGATGATGCTGGAGCTGGCTGCGGAGATGGGGGTGCAGATTGCAAACCCCGAGCTGCAAGAGCGGCTGAATGTGGAGATCGAACGCCGCAGGCCCGTCCCAGTGCCAACGGCAAAGCCAGACTGGTCACGGTATCGGTCAGTGGCTTCCGGTGGGGTGCGCTCCCCTGCTCGAATGACTGGCGAGCGCGATCCGCGGTGGCCTCAAGTTGAGCGGGCCATGCTCCAGATCGGGCAGTTCGAGCTGGGTGTGTCGGCTGTGGTGCTGATGGGACAGCTTGAGATTGCCAAGGGCACGGTGACTGAGCGTCTTGACGCTGCGGAGCGGTCTGGCAGGTCGGTTGATGACGTGGCCCGCGAGCTGGCCACCGCAGCAGCGCGAGCCGAGGCCGAGGCATTCCAGCGACAGCTTGACGCGGCTGAACGAGAGCAGGCGCGTCCTGACATGCACCCCGACGAGCCAGAGGGGCCGGGTTGGTGAGGGGGGGGCGATTCAGCGTGGACTCTGCTCCATATACGCCCACACCTTGAGATAGCTATATATCTTTCAAGATAGCTAGCTATCTAAATATGGTGGTGAGAGTGTGTTGGGATGGTGTGCGCTTGGTGGTTAGAAGGTGGTGACAAGGTGGTCAGATGGTGCTGCCTGTGTGGTGACAGCGTGGCGGGATGGTGGCTCTATGGTGGTGGCTTGGTGTTGCCTTCCACCTTGTTACCACAATGCCGCCACATAGTTTGATAGCTAGCTAGATAGCTATCAGGGAGGATGGGTGCAAAAACGGTGCGACTGCTCCCGAAATGACGGATGATAACGAGCTAGATATATAGCTAGCTATCAAGAATTTGGAGGAAGGATGCCTGCTCTTGTCCCGGAACTGGTGAATGCGGCAATTGATGCCTCGGTGTCGCCCGGCGATTTGTTACGCCGGGCGCTGGTTGTTGCGCGGCGTTTGGCCGTGCCTGAGCTGGTCGATTGGATCAGCAGCGAACTGAACGGCTACTACTCAGGGGAAGTGCCGGACTATCGTCGGGTACAGGGGCAGTTGATGGCCGAAAACCCGATTCATGGCCCGATCCCGTTTTTTGCGCCGCCAGACATGGCCGAGCTGCTGTCGGACTTCGAGGTGCGACAGTCGGTGCCGGAGCTGATGCAGCTTGCTCAGAGCACAACCGGCATTTACAGCCACTTTCCGGCCAACATCGAGCACACGCTGATGCAAATGATGCGCGAGGCGAACGGTGTGACGATGCGCCCGGCGCTCAGGTTTTCCACCGTGCAGGTGCAGGGTGTCATCGAGAAGGTGCGGAGTCGGGTGCTCGAATGGGCGCTTGATCTGGAGGCTAAAGGCGTGCTCGGGGAAGGCATGACGTTCACTCAGCAGGAGAAGCAGACGGTGCAGCAGCAGCATTACCACTTCGGAGACGTAAGCGGCTCCCAAATCCAGATCGGATCGAATAGCTCTAACCAGACCCAGACTCAAACAGGCGGTGACATGGCTGCGCTGTCAGCCTTGATTGAGCTGCTGCGCGATGCCATCCAGCAGGGACGCATCGAAGCCGAGGTGCGCGATGAATTGCAGGCAGAGCTGGCGACATTGCAGGCTCAGGCTGCATCACCGAAGCCCAAGTGGGCCATCATCAAAGCGACCGCAGGAAGCATCAAAGCCGTGTTGGAAAACGCGGCAGGTGGCGTACTTGCGGCGCAGGCGCTGCCGTACCTGACGGCGCTGCTGTGATAGCTAGCTATCTAGCTTTGCTGTGGATGGGCCAGAAACGACAAACCCGCCAGTAGGCGGGTCTGTCGAGGAATTGGGGTGGCCCTGCATAACAGGGCCAGAACGAACCTAGTGTCATCACCAGTATGGTGGCTGGGAGAGGACTGAGCCTAGGGCTGCGAACCAAGTATAGCAGCACTGTCCGATGATTCAAAGTGACGAAGAATGAACTGGAATGACCTAGAGAAGCACTTTTCGCCTGCCCGGTTGGGCCGTTACCGTGCAGCGCGGGGTGGTGATGCAACGAAGGCTGCGGCGGACTACTCCAGCAACGTCTTGCTGTCCGAAGCGATGGTGCCGATGCTCAACGTCTTGGAGATCGCCTTGCGAAATGGCATCCATGCTCGTCTGAGCAAGCTCTATGGCAGGGCTGATTGGTGGGAAGCATGGGTAGGTGATCCCGCCTTCAGTTGGCAGAACAAGGAAGTGGCCAGCGCGAAGGCAAAGCTGATCCGAAGACATGAGCCGCAGACGCCGGACAAGGTACTGGCTGAGCTGACCTTTGGCTTTTGGAGTTCGCTCTTCAACACGCAATTCCAGACTGTCCTCTGGAAAGACCTCCGCCTTGTGTTTGCGCGTTGTCCGAAGCCGCAAAGGCAGCGGCACAACATCTCGGCGGCACTGAACCAGATTCGTGATCTGCGTAACCGTGTCTTTCATCATGAGCCACTTTTATGGCTGACACCGACGCTGCTCGATCAGCACACGGTTGGCGTGACTGTCATCAACTGGGTCGATCCTCAGCTCGGGAAATGGCTGGGCAATCATGACCGCTTGCCCGCTACATGGGCGGGATGGGTTGCGACTTGATAGCTATATAGCTATCTATCAGCGTTCAAAAAACGGTGGTTTTCTGGACAGGTCTGCAGGGTTTCGTTTTTGTCATTTTCAGAAGGCGACTGCACCAAAATACGCGGTTTGAAGGCTGCTGTGCAGTCGGCTCCTGATAGCTCAATATCAGGACTCCTCTGCACGAAACTCGTCTATGCTCAATACTCGTGTGCACCAAAGCGAGGTGAGCATGGCGACCGATACCTCTCGGATTCCCGAGCAAGGCGTAGCGACCCTGCCAGATCAGGCTTGGGAGCGTGCGCGCCGTCGTGCCGAAATCATCGGGCCGTTGGCGCAGTCTGAGCCGGTCGGGCATGCGGCGGCCGACGCGGCAGCCCAGGCGCTGGGCCTGTCCCGGCGGCAGGTCTATGCCCTGATCCGCCGCGCCCGGCAAGGCGCGGGGCTGGTCACTGACTTCGCTCCTGGGCAGTCCAGTGGTGGTAAAGGCAAGGGCCGCTTGCCGGAGCCGGTCGAGCGCATCATCCGTGAGCTGCTGCAAAGGCGGTTCTTGACCAAGCAGAAGCGCAGCCTGGCGGCCTTCCATCGCGAAGTCGCGCAAGCCTGCAAAGCGCAGAAGCTGCGGGTGCCGACGCGCAACACCGTGGCTTTGCGTATCGCCGGCCTCGATCCGCTCAAAACGGTGCGCCGCCGGGAAGGTCAAGATGCCTCCCGAGAACTGCAAGGCGTGGGCGGCATCCCGCCGGCCGTCTCCGAGCCGCTGGAGCAAGTGCAAATCGACCACACGGTCATCGACCTGATCGTGGTGGATGCACACGACCGGCAGCCGATTGGCCGCCCCTATCTCACGCTGGCCATCGACGTTTTCACCCGCTGCGTGCTCGGTATGGTGGTCACGCTCGAAGCGCCGTCCGCCGTCTCGGTCGGCCTGTGCCTGGCGCATGTCGCCTGCGACAAGCGTCCCTGGCTGGAAGGGCTGGATGTGGCGATGGACTGGTCGATGAGCGGCAAGCCCAGACTGCTCTACCTGGACAACGCGGCCGAGTTCAAGAGCGAGGCGCTGCGTCGGGGCTGCGAGCAGCATGGCATCCGTCTGGACTACCGGCCGCCCGGCCAGCCGCACTACGGTGGCATCGTGGAAAGGATCATCGGCACCGCCATGCAAATGATCCATGATGAGCTGCCGGGCACGACCTTTTCCAATCCCGGCCAGCGCGGCGAGTACGACGCCGACAAGATGGCCGCCCTGACCCTGCGCGAGCTGGAGCGCTGGCTTACGCTGGCCGTGGGCACCTACCACGCCTCGGTGCACAACGGCCTGCTCCAGCCACCGGCCGCGCGCTGGACCGAGGCCGTGGCGCGGATCGGCGTGCCGCCCGTGGTCACACGGCCCACCGCGTTCCTGGTCGATTTTCTGCCGGTCATTCGTCGCACGCTGACTCGCACCGGCTTTGTCATCGACCACATCCACTACTACGCCGATGCCCTCAAGCCGTGGATCGCCCGGCGTGACCGCTTGCCGGCCTTCCTGATCCGGCGCGATCCGCGCGACATCAGCCGCATCTGGGTGCTGGAGCCGGAGGGGCAGCACTACCTGGAAGTCCCGTACCGCACCTTGTCGCACCCGGCTGTCACCCTCTGGGAGCAGCGCCAGGCGCTGGCGAAACTGCGTCAGCTCGGACGCGAGCAGGTGGATGAGTCGGCGCTGTTTCGCATGATCGGCCAGATGCGCGAGATCGTGACCACCGCCCAGAAAGCCACGCGCAAGGCGCGGCGTGATGCGGATCGACGCCAGCACCTCAAGCAGTCGGTTCCGCCCGTCAAGCCTACACCGCCGGATACGGGCATGGCGGACTCGCAGGCAGCCAACCTGCCACCGGCCAAACCGTTCGACCAGATCGAGGAGTGGTAGCCGTGGACGAATACCCCATCGTTGACCTGTCCCACTTGCTGCCGGCGGCGCAGGGGTTGGCCCGGCTGCCAGCGGACGAGCGCATCCAGCGCATCCGTGCCGACCGCTGGATCGGCTACCCGCGTGCGGTCGAGGCGCTGAACCGGCTGGAAACCCTGTTCGCCTGGCCGAACAAGCAACGCATGCCCAACCTGCTGCTGATCGGCCCCACCAACAACGGCAAGTCGATGATCGTCGAGAAGTTCCGGCGTTCGCACCCGGCCTGCGCCGATGCCGACCAAGAGCACATTCCTGTGTTGGTGGTGCAGATGCCGTCCGAACCCTCAGTGATCCGCTTCTACGTCGCGCTGCTCGCGGCGATGGGTGCCCCACTGCGCCCACGTCCGCGGCTGCCGGAGATGGAGCAATTGGCGCTGGCCCTGCTGCGCAAGGTTGGCGTGCGCATGCTGGTGATCGACGAGCTGCACAACGTCCTGGCCGGCAACAGCGTCAACCGCCGGGAATTCCTCAACCTGCTGCGCTTTCTCGGCAACGAGCTGCGCATCCCGCTGGTCGGCGTCGGCACACGCGACGCCTACCTGGCCATCCGTTCGGACGATCAGTTGGAAAACCGCTTCGAGCCGATGATGCTGCCGGTGTGGGAGGCCAACGACGATTGCTGCTCACTGCTGGCCAGCTTCGCGGCTTCGCTCCCGCTGCGGCGACCCTCGCCAATTGCCACGCTGGACATGGCCCGCTACCTGCTCACCCGCAGCGAGGGCACTATCGGAGAACTGGCGCATCTGCTGATGGCGGCGGCCATTGCCGCCGTGGAAAGCGGTGAAGAGGCGATCAACCACCGCACGCTTAGCATGGCCGACTACACCGGCCCCAGCGAACGGCGACGGCAATTCGAGCGGGAACTGATGTGAAGCCTGCACCGCGTTGGCCGTTGCATCCGGCCCCCAGGGAAGGCGAAGCCCTGTCCTCCTGGCTGAACCGGGTCGCTGCCTGCTACCGGATGGACGTGCATGAGCTGCTGGCACACGATCTCGGCCATGACCAGCTCGATGACCTGGATACCGAGCCACCCTTGTCCTTGTTGACGATGATTGCCCAGCGCAGCGGGGTTGAGCTGGAGCGCTTGCGTGAGATGAGCTTGGCCGGCTGGGTGCCGTGGCTCTTGGACAGCCTTGAGGATTCGCTGCCTGCGGCCCTGGAAACCTATGCGTTCCAATGCTCGGTGCTGCTGCCCAAGCGCAAGGCGCGATCCATCACGCGCTGGCGTGCCTGGCTGCCAAGCCAGCCGATGCGCCGGGCCTGCCCGCTGTGCCTGAACGATCCGGTGAACCAGGCCGTGCTGCTTGTCTGGCAACTCCCGCTCATGCTGAGCTGCCCGCAGCATGGCTGCTGGCTGGCGTCCTATTGGGGTCTGCCCGGTCGGCATCTTCAGTGGGACAACGCGGAGGCGGCTCCGTGTCCTGCCAATGCGGCGATTGCTGGCATGGACCGACGCACCTGGCAGGCCCTGACGACCGGTTTCGTGGAACTGCCGCGTCGGCGCATCCATGCCGGTCTGTGGTTCCGGCTGCTGCGCACCCTGCTCGATGAACTGAACACCCCGCTGTCGCACTGTGGCGGCAGCGCGGGCTGCATCCGCCAGGTCTGGGAGCATTGCGGCCATCCGCTGCGTGCGGGGCAAAGCCTGTGGCGGCCCTTCGAGGTGCTGGCCCCGGCCGTGCAGGTGCAGATGCTGGAAGCCGCAGCCACCGCCATCGCGCTGATCGAGTCGAGGGCGCTGTTCCCGCGCGGGGAACACGCCCCGCTGTTCCTGGCCGAACCGCAGACGGGCTTCACCAATGGCCTGCCCGAGAAGAAACCGAAACCCGAACCCGTCAACCATTGGCAACGGGCGGCCCAGGCCATTGGTGAGGCAATCATTGAGGCACGGCACAACCCGGAGACGGCCCGCTCACTGTTCACGCTGGCGTCCTATGGGCGACGCGACCCCGAATCGCTGGAACGTCTGCGGCTCACCTTCGCCAACGAGGGGATTCCTCTGGAATTTCTGTCACATTACGAGCCGTGCACACCCTTTGCGTACCGTAGTCAGAATGACGGGTTAAGTGACAAATTTTGACGCCAGGCACGTTCTGGCTCACACTGTCACATAATCGAACGTATATGTGACAGGTGCGAGATGTTGATCGGCTACATGCGGGTATCGAAGGCGGACGGCTCCCAGGCGACCGACTTGCAGCGTGACGCGCTGATCGCGGCCGGCGTCGATGCGGCGCATCTGTATGAGGATCAGGCATCGGGCAAGCGCGAGGATCGCCCCGGCTTGGCGAGCTGTCTGAAGGCGCTGCGGTCGGGGGATACGCTGATGGTGTGGAAGCTCGACCGGCTAGGGCGCGACCTGCGGCATCTCATCAACACCGTGCACGACCTGACCGGGCGCGGCGTCGGCCTCAAGGTGCTGACTGGCCACGGCGCGGCTATCGACACCACGACCGCCGCCGGCAAGCTGGTCTTCGGCATCTTCGCGGCGCTGGCCGAGTTCGAGCGCGAGCTGATCGCCGAGCGCACGGTAGCGGGGCTGGCCTCGGCGCGGGCACGGGGCCGCAAAGGCGGACGCCCTTTCAAGATGACGGCGGCCAAGCTGCGGCTGGCGATGGCAGCGATGGGGCAGCCGGAAACCAAGGTCGGTGACCTGTGCCAGGAACTCGGCATCACGCGACAGACTTTGTACCGACATATCTCTCCAAAGGGTGAGTTGCGCCCAGATGGGCAGAGACTGCTGGCCAAAATTTGAATCGCCTCTGATATATGACTTCCAAGAAAAACAAGCCGTGCGCTGTCCTCGTGCGACCACGCATCTACATCGGCGACGGGATCGCCATCGGTCCCGGCAAGATCGACCTGCTGCGGGCCGTTGGCGAAACCCGCTCCATTGCGGCAGCGGCCCGTTCGCTCGGCTTGCCCTACAAGCGTGCCTGGTTGCTGATCGACTCCCTCAATGAAGGGTTTGGCCGCCCGGTTGTCGAAACCGCGACTGGCGGCAAAGGCGGTGGTGGCGCATCCCTGACACCACTCGGGCAACAGCTCATCGAGCGTTACGACGCCCTGGAAACCAGTCTCAACGCCAGTGCAGGCAAGGAACTGCAAGCCCTGCGCGACCTGGCGAACTGATCCATTCTTGATTTCGGTTATGGCTTGGCATGGATGCTGCTGTATGCTTATCGTTATGTCTTTTTTGACCTAACGATGTGGTGAACCCGACAAATGCCGTTCAGCGGGTTCTTGTGCCATGACCCGATGAAAAGGAACCCGCCCATGAAACTCCTGCGCCCCTTATTGCTCGCTTGCTCACTGCTGTTCGCGGCGACGGCCCACGCCGAGAAAGTCACCGTCGCGGCGGCGGCCGACCTCAAGTTCGCGATGGACGAGATCGTCGCCACCTTCAAGAAGGCCAACCCGGCCGACGAAGTGGAGGTCATCTACGGCTCGTCTGGCAAGTTCCACACGCAGATTCAGCAGGGTGCGCCCTATGACCTGTATTTCTCGGCCGACATCGGTTTCCCGCGTGAGCTGGCCAAGGCGGGCTTCGCTGCCTCCGATGTCAAGCCCTATGCCTTCGGCCGCATCGTGCTGTGGAGCGCGGGCATGGACGCCAGCAAGATGACGCTGGCCAGCCTGACCGACCCCAAGATCGCCCGCATCGCCATCGCTAACCCCAAGCACGCCCCCTACGGCAAACGGGCCGAGGAATCCTTGCGCGCCGCAGGACTGTGGGAGAAGGTAGAACCCAAACTGGTCTATGGCGAGAACATCGCCCACACCGCGCAATTCGTGCAGACCGGCAATGCTCAGGTCGGCATCATCGCCCTGGCCCTGGCGGTCAATCCCGAGCTGGCCAAGCGCGGCGGCTACTGGCTCATCCCCGACAACCTGCATGAGCCGCTGGAACAGGGTTTCATCATCACCAAGCGTGCCGAAGGCAGTGCCTTGGCCAAACGGTTCGCTGATTACATGGGCAGCAAACCGGCTCGTGCCGTGATGACCAAATACGGTTTCGTCCTGCCGGGCGAAGCCGTCAGCAAGTAGGATGCGGCCATGAGCGTACCTGCCCGCAACGGGCAAGGCTTCGTCGCCGGTTCCATGATCGGCACGCTCGGCGGCCTGATCGGCCTCGGCGGGGCTGAATTCCGCCTGCCGGTGCTGGTCGGCGTATTCCGCCTTGGCACCTTGGAGGCCGTCATCCTCAACAAGGCCATGAGCCTGGTCGTGGTCGCCGCCGCGCTGCTGTTCCGGGGCGGCACGATTGCGCCGGGCACGCTGGCCGATCACCTCGACGTGGTGCTGAACCTACTTGCGGGCAGTCTTGTCGGGGCCTGGTGGGCGGCAGGCCATGCCATCACCCTGTCACGCCAGTGGCTCAACCGCATCATCCTGGTTCTGCTGGTCGCCTTGTCCCTGGTCATGCTCTCGGAAGCCTGGGCCGGTGTGCATGAGGGCAGCACGCCGCTCATCGAAGCCGGGCCGCTGCGCTTTGTGGCCGGATTGATTGCTGGCCTGGGTATCGGCATGGTCGCCGCGCTGCTGGGTGTGGCCGGTGGCGAATTGCTGATTCCCGCCATCGTGCTGCTCTACGGTCTGGACATCAAGCTCGCCGGCAGCCTGTCGCTGATGGTCAGCCTGCCGACCATGATCGTCGGCTTCGCCCGTTACACCCGCGCCGACGCTTTCCAGGTGCTGCGCGAGGAAAGGCCGCTGATGGGCTGGATGGTGGGTGGCTCAATCCTTGGCGCGGCCATCGGCGGGCTGCTGCTTGGCCTGGTGCCGACCGGCTGGCTGATGGGGTTGCTCGGTGTTGTCCTGATGGTCTCGGCCATCAAGACCTTCCAGCACGCACATTGAACGGGAGGGAACATGCTGACCGATAGTGATCTGCAAGCCCTCTGGCTGACCGTGCGCTTGGCAGGAATCGTCACCCTGATCCTGCTGCTGGTCGGCACCCCCATCGCCTGGTGGCTCGCCCGCACCAAGGCGTGGTGGAAGGGGCCAATTGGCGCGGTGGTCGCGCTGCCGCTCGTGTTGCCTCCCTCGGTGCTGGGCTTTTACCTGCTGCTGGCGATGGGGCCGAACGGCCCGGTCGGCCAGCTCACGCAGGCGCTGGGCCTGGGGCCGTTGCCTTTCACCTTCTGGGGTCTGGTCATCGCCTCCGTCTTCTACTCGTTGCCCTTCATGGTGCAACCGCTGCAAACAGCCTTCGAGGCCGTGGGCGACCGACCGCTGGAAGTGGCCGCCACGCTGCGTGCTTCGCCACTGGATGCTTTCTTCACCGTGGCGGTGCCGCTGGCCGCGCCGGGTTTCCTGACGGCCTCGATCCTGACCTTCGCCCACACGGTCGGTGAGTTCGGCGTCGTGCTGATGATCGGTGGCAACCTGCCGGGCGTCACACGGGTTGCCTCGGTACAGATTTACGACCATGTGGAAGCGCTGGAATACATGCAGGCGCACCGCCTCGCGGCGGTCATGCTGATCTTCTCCTTCTTGGTGCTGCTGGCCCTGTATGCCTGGCGGCCCAACCCGAAGAAGGGAGGCTGAGATGGCGGGCATCGATGCTTGCTTCCGGCTCGACTGGCCGGGTTTCTCCCTTGACGTGGATCTCAAGCTGCCCGGCCGGGGCGTCACCGCCCTGTTCGGCCATTCCGGTTCCGGCAAGACCACACTGCTGCGCTGCATTGCCGGTCTGGAACGCGCACCGCACGGGCGGCTCGCCGTCGATGGCGAGTTGTGGCAGGACGCCGGGCGCTGGGTGCCAACCCACCAGCGGCCCATCGGCTACGTGTTCCAGGAGGCCAGCCTGTTCGCGCATCTCACGGTGATGGGCAATCTGCGCTACGGCATGAAGCGCAACGGCGAGGCACAGCGGGTTAGCCTCGACCACGCCATCGCGCTGCTGGGCATCGGGCATCTGCTCGACCGCAAGCCGGATCGCCTCTCCGGTGGCGAACGTCAGCGAGTGGGTATCGCCCGCGCCCTGGCGGTCAGCCCGCGCCTGTTGCTGATGGATGAGCCGCTGGCCGCGCTCGACTTGAAGCGCAAACAGGAAATCTTGCCCTACCTGGAACGGCTGCACGACGAGCTGGATATTCCGGTGCTCTACGTCAGCCACTCGCCTGATGAGGTCGCCAGGCTGGCCGATTACCTGGTGGCGATGGAGGGCGGCCGGGTGCTGGCCAGCGGGCTGCTGGCTGAGACTCTGGCCCGCCTCGACTTGCCGATCCGGCTAGGTGAGGACGCTGGTGCGATCCTCGACGGCACCGTCGGTGAGGTCGATAGCGAGTGGCATTTGGCGCGGGTGGACTTTGACGGCGGCAGCCTGTGGGCACGCGACCAGGGATTGTCTGTGGGCCGCCGCGTTCGAGTTCGTGTGCTGGCACGCGATGTGAGCCTGGCCAGCGAACCAGGCACCAGCAGCATCCAGAACCTACTGCGCGGGCAGATCGATGCCGTCGGCGACGATGAGCACCCTGGTTTGGCGCTCGTGCGTGTCCGAGTTGGTAATTCTGTAATGTTGGCGCGGCTTACCAAGCGGGCAATGGCTGCACTGGATATCAGCAAAGGCCGCGATGTGTGGGTGCAGGTGAAGTCGGTTGCCTTGCTGGAGTAATGCTCCCAACGCTACCCGCAGCACTTGCGTTGCTGCCGGCTCGGTGGACAGGGCACCGAGCCACGCCAAAGGCTGACAGGGACTGGCGCTGCCCGCTCCAGAGTGTTCAAGGGTAGTGAAAGCGACTCCTGATATTTCGTGCAGTCGCCTTCTAAAAATGACAGTTTTTTCATGGCCGGGCATACCCAAAACCGTTAAGATAACCGTCAATTTTTCTATGTTCAGGCACTGTCAATGAATCAACGCATTGGATACGCCCGCGTTTCGACGGACGACCAGCACCTAGACCTGCAGCGCGACGCGCTCCAGCAGGCCGGGTGCAGCGTGATCTATGAGGAAGCGGCCAGCGGCAAGAGCGCGGCACGCCCGGAGCTTGAGCAGTGCCGCAAGGCGTTACGGGCCGGGGATACCCTCGTGGTGTGGCGGCTTGATCGACTCGGGCGCAGCCTGCATGACTTGGTGCAGATCGTGGCCGAGCTTGAGCAGCGCGGCGTGCATTTCGAGAGCCTGACCGAGAAGATCGAGACGGGCAGCGCATCGGGCAAGCTGCAATTCCATGTTTTCGCGGCGCTGGCCGAGTTCGAGCGCGGCTTGATCCGTGAGCGGACGCAGGCCGGGCTGGCAGCAGCCCGCGCCCGTGGCCGGGCCGGTGGCCGCAAGCCAAAGTTAGACGACCAGCAGGTGCGAGAGATCAAAGCCCTGTTGCGCGATCCAGATATTAAGGTGGCCGAGGTAGCCCGCCGTTATGGCGTGTCCCGAACCACCCTTTACAAGCACGTCGGCGTCATCACGCCGCGTCAATGAGGACTTGGGATGCTCCAACAACTAGACACCGCAGACAGCGTGCGCCGCGAGGTGGCACCCCGTACCGCGCAGAAACACAAAGCCGAGTTCGGCCAGTTCATGACGCCTTCGAGCGTGGCCCGCTTCATGGCGTCCCTGTTCCCACCGAGCACCCTGCAGACCTGCCGCCTACTGGACGCAGGCGCGGGCGTGGGCGCGTTGTCCTGCGCCTTTCTCGACCGCTGGGTGACGGGCGGCTTTGGCTTTGAGTCTGTCGAGGCGACGGCCTACGAAATCGACGAGAAGCTGCGCGGCCACCTTGCACAGCACTTGGCCGGATACAGCCGCGTGACGCCCCGCATCATCGCGGGCGATTACATCGAGCTGGCGACCGCCGAAGGTCTGCAGGATCGAGGCTATACCCATGCGATCCTCAATCCGCCTTACAAGAAGATCAACAGCCAATCAGACCACCGGCTGGCCCTGCGCACTGTCGGCATCGAGACGGTGAACCTGTATTCCGCCTTTGTCGCGCTGGCCGTGGGCGAGGCAGCGCCGGGCGGGCAGATCGTGGCCATCATCCCGCGCAGCTTCTGCAACGGGCCGTATTACCGCCCGTTCCGTGATTTCATCCTTGAGCGGGCGGCGATCCGCCACATGCACCTGTTCGAGTCGCGCAACAAGGCTTTCAGGGATGACGAGGTGCTGCAGGAAAACATCATCATCCGCTTGGAGCGTGGCGGCCAGCAGGGGCCGGTCACGGTCACGACTTCGACCGATGACAGCTTTTCCGACCTGACCACCCACGAACACCCGTTCGACCGGATCGTGTTCCCGGATGACCCGGAGCGGTTCATTCATGTGCCGACGACCACCGAGAAAAGCGCCATCGAGCTATCGCCCGCCGTGCGCTACTCGCTGGCCGACATTGGCGTGAAGGTATCGACCGGGCCGGTAGTCGATTTCCGGCTGAAAGCGCACCTGCGCGACATGCCAGAGCCGGGCACCGTGCCCCTGATCTACCCCGGCCACCTGAGCATGACCGGCACCGTCTGGCCCGTGGCGGGCTTGAAGAAGCCCAACGCGATCATGCGCAACGACGAGACGGAAAAGTGGCTTTACCCGAACGGGTTTTATTGCGTGGTGCGCCGCTTCTCATCGAAGGAAGAAAAGCGCCGCGTGGTGGCAAGCGTGGTTGATCCTGCCGCCTTTGGCGATCATTCCGTGCTGGGCTTCGAGAACCACATGAACCTGTTTCACGAGGACAAACACGGCTTGCCCGAGGCGCTGGCCCGTGGGCTGGCCGTGTTCCTCAACACGACCGCAGTAGATGAGCATTTCCGGCGCTTCAACGGCCATACACAGGTCAATGCAACCGACCTCAAGCTGATGAAGTACCCGAGCCGTGACACCCTGACCGAGCTTGGCAAGTGGGCCATGCAGCAAGGAACGCTCACGCAAGAACAGATCGACGCCAAGCTAGGAACCCTGACCGCATGAACAACCAAAACGACTACATCGAGGCCGCGCAGCAAATCATCGTTTCCTTGGGCCTGCCCCGAGCGCAGCAGAACGAGCGTTCCGCCCTGTGCCTGCTGGCCCTCCTGAACCTCACGCCGGGCAAGGCATGGGCCGACGCAGAAAACCCGCTTGTGGGCATCACGCCAATCATGGATTGGGCACGGGAGCACTACGGCAAGGAGTACGCGCCCAACACCCGCGAGACATTCCGCCGCCAGTCCATGCACCAGTTCTGCGACGCTGGCGTGGCCCTCTACAACCCGGACAAGCCCGACCGCCCGGTGAATAGCCCGAAGGCGGTTTATCAGATCGAACCTGCCGCGCTGGCCCTGTTGCGCACCTTCGGCACTCCGGCATGGCATGACAGCCTCGCCGCCTATCTGGCCGAGCGTGAAACGCTGGTTGCCCGCTACGCCAAGGAGCGCGAGCAGAACCGCATCCCGGTTGAGATTGCACCGGGCCAGCAAATCACCCTCAGCCCCGGCGAGCACAGCGAACTGATCCGGGCCATCATCGAGGACTTCGCCCCGCGCTTTGCGCCGGGTAGCGTGCTGGTCTATGCCGGCGACACGGGCGACAAGTGGGGCTACTTCGACGCCGCCCTGCTGGCCGGGCTGGGTGTCGATGTGGATTCACACGGCAAGATGCCTGACGTGGTGCTGCACTTCACCGCGAAAAACTGGCTGCTACTGGTGGAGTCCGTCACCAGTCACGGGCCGGTCGATGGAAAGCGGCACGCCGAGCTTGCCAAGCTGTTTGCCGGATCGACTGCCGGGCTTGTCTATGTGACCGCCTTCCCGAACCGGGCCATCATGGGCCGCTACCTTGGGGAAATCGCATGGGAAACCGAGGTATGGGTGGCCGATGCGCCCTCTCACCTGATCCACTTCAACGGGGTGCGGTTCCTTGGCCCCTACCCCACCGAATGAGCACAGGAGGCCAAACCATGACCACAACCACCACCGAGACAGCAAAAGAGGTGCTGCGCGGCTACGGACGCGCCAACGAGGCCGCGCTGGCGTCCCTGATGGACGTGCAAGACTGGCAGCGCATCGCCCGGCAGGAGCTTGAGCGCCGGGCTACCAGCATCGTGCAGGCGTTGGATGATGCGACCCTTGAGGCCATCGCAGCGGGCACACTCGACATGCGGGCCATGTGCCGACAGGTGGCCGACGAGATCAAGCAGACCGCTTAGACGATGGCGCTGCCTTCTTTCGACAACGGGTGGCGCGAGGGCCAGAGCGTAAAGCCGCGCATCCTCGTGCTGGAGATCAAAGACAAGGATCGCCCGGATGACAAGGCATTGGGCTGGGTGCTTGTTGAGCGGGAGGAAACCTATCGGCGCGATCCTCGGGATGGGACGATCTACGAGGCGTCCATTCGGCTTTCCTACCAGCGCATCACAGCCAAGTTTTCGCACCGGGATGGTGGCAAAGGGCGATTTGATGGCAGCTACTCGCGCAACTTCAACTCTGTCTCGTTGACTTCCACCTCGATGTCGAAAGGGGCGGTATTCCTTGATTTGCCGGGGCTGGATGGCCAGCGAATCGGCACCTACTTGATGAATGAGATCGTCCAGTGGGTGCAGCAGTGGCCCGAGACGACCGTCAATAGCATCGAGCTGCTGGCCGGACAGGCGCATGGTGACAACAAGGCACGGCGCAACTGGTTTTATGAGCAGTTCGGTCTGGTCTTCGACTACACCGACCCCGAGCATCGCGAAGGCCGATCCCGACCCATGTTGGCCGGAGCGTTAGTCAAAGTCGAGACGTGGAAGCAGAACATCACCGAGCACCGGATGCTCGACTATCTGGCCGCAGTTCTTTACGCCGAGGAACGTGCCACATCGGAGTTGCAGGCCCGTGATCGAGCCTGTGCCCAACTCATTGCCGAGCAGAGACGGGCCGAAGCCCGGCCTGTGCGCTGGGCGTTGCGGCGGTTGTATATCCACTATGCCAGCACCGTGCTTGCCGGGCTTGTCCTGACGGCCCTTGTCGGTATGGCGTGGATCAAGATGGCGTAGGGGAGCTATGTCCGATCTGAGCGGAAGTGAGCGTCGCAAGCTGGAAAAGCTGCTTGGTATGGGTGGCGGCTATGTCCTGAACTTCTCTGACCGCACCTTCGGTGACTTCTTCGATGAGTACCGGGTCGAGATTGATGCCGAACGGTACAAGGCGCGGGGTACGTCCAAGGCCAATCGGATGCGTACCTTCTGGGATGTGGATGGCAATCATGTCGTGGGGCGGGTCATTGGCGGGCTGATCGAGTATGCGACCGATGAGCAGTGCTTTGGCGACAGCAATCCGCTGCTGATCGACGACTGCCGAAAGATTGCCCAGCGTCTTCTCAGTGACCAGCCGGTGGCCGAGCTGGATGCGCTGACCGCCATCGCAGATGAGCGGGATTTCGAGGTGGTGGCAGAGCATGTCCGCGAAGCCATCGAGAAGAACCAGCCCGAGGGCGGGCTGGATCGACTACATACCTTCGTCAACAAGTTCATCCGTGTGACGTGCGAGCCGCACGGCATCACGATCACTCGTGACAAGCCGCTGCACAGTGTCTTCGGCGAGTACGTCAAGGCGCTCCGGGAAGGTGGCCACCTTGAGTCGGCCATGACCGAGCGCATTTTGAAGTCCAGTATCTCAGTGCTGGAAGCCTTCAATGATGTGCGCAACAACAAGAGCCTTGCACACGACAACCCGATCCTGAACTACGAGGAAAGCCTGCTGATCTTCAACCACGTCGCGGCATCCATCCGCTTCATCAAGGCGTTGGAAACGAAGATCAAGGCTCAGGCCAAGGTGGCAGAGCAGCAGGCTGCACGGTTTCCGTGGGATGAGAGTATTCCATTTTAGCTAGCTATATAGCTAGCTATCTTCATTTGCCCGGCGATATGCCTCAAAGTTGTCGAGCAGGCTCTGGTACTGGCGGTGTGCCTCTGTGCCCGGTGGGGCGAAATTCGGCAGAGGCGGGTGAGTGCCCATCGGCCAGTGCTCGATGAGTTGATCGTCGTCGTCATTCGTCCGTGGGCGGCCTCGTGGCCGCTTAGGTTTTTCGTGGCCAGCCTTCTCCAGTTCGGCAGATAGCGCCTCGATGGCGGCCCACATTGCAGTGGGGTCAGCAGGTTTAGCCACGCACTCGCGTAGCGCAGTGGTGGCCGCTTCCATCGTCTTGGTGACGGCATCTAGGGCGATACCAAGCTGCTTTTTGCGGTACTCCGCATCGTGTTTAACCTTCCATGCGGCCCATTCCGCTTGCTCTTCTTCGGTGAGCAGTTCGCGGGCTTCGGCGGAAAGCTCCGATGCCCAGCGGTCGATGGTGCAGATGACTCGCTGGCGTCGGCGTCCTGTGGCTGTGCGCTCGTCTGTCCGCCGGAGGCATTGGACGGTGTTCCCTTCGACCGTGATCCCGCCCAACGACTTATTCACGTAGAGCGTGACTTTGAATTGCATTGTTTGGTGCTCTTGATTGGCTGATAGCTGTGACTATACGCAATCGGCGTAATGCAGACACTCGATCTCGGCGGTGTCGAACTCGATGCCCGCCACGGTGAACCGCTCGCCGACAGCGAGAGTGGGGGCCTTGCCGATGCGCAGCCGGAATGTGTTGTCCGGTTGCTGGATGACGTAGGTGCCATCAGGATCGGCATCGAGTACAGCGGACGTTACCCGCTGGAACTCGACACGATCCTCGTTCAGTCGCCAGATTGAGGTCATTCGCCCAGTTCCTCGATGACGACCGACACCCGGTATCGCCTGTCTTTTTCCGCCTTCGGCAACATGGCGACCAGCGAGGTCATCATGTCGGCAGGGCGATCAGTGACGGCTGTCGTGCAGATGGCTTCGTCTCCGTAGCATGACCGAGCCGATGTTGTGAGGACAGGTTGTGCCTTCGGCTGGTTAATTGTGGGTAGCAGGAACGGGCCTTCGACAATCGGTGATGTGTCCGCTTGGTGGTTGATGACAAAGTACGCGGCAGCTCCAGCCGCAGTCAGCAACGCGACCGCGGTGAGGATTTGCCTTCCGTACCACCTCCAGAAGCCTTTGGGTTTGTAGGTGTTCGGGAAGGAGTCTTCCAAGTTAGGGGTGGGTTTCTTCTCTTCGGGCGGCACAGCTTCATCGAACAGGCCCGGCGCGAAGTCGATCTGTGTTGTGGTGCTTGTCGTCATACTTGCAATTCCTCCGCTGTAACGGGCAGGGCGCTTGCGAGCAGATCAAGCTCGGTGGTGCTTGCCTCGGGCGATGCCGGGGATAGGGGTGGGAAGCCTCCATTCCTGCGGCGGTCCTGTGCCTTGTGTAACCCGGTTCGGTCGTAATACTCGACACTCTTGATTTGCCAATTCAGTCCAAGTGCCGAGAGAGCCGCCATGATGTCGTCGAGCAGCATCATGGCAAAACCGTCTTCCATGCAGGACTCTGCATTGGCACAGTGGGCGATTGGGCCAAGGGTTGGCCGGAGATATTGCTCACGAGCCAACGCCAAGTGAAAGGCTAAGTGTTCGCGGATGTCAGCCGGGATATATTCGTCGGCCCGATGGCTAAGAGCGAAAGCGCACCCGACTTCATCTGCTGCTGCTTGCAGTGCGGTCAGCAGGGTCTTGTAGTAGTTGGCGTTTACGTAGCGATGCACCTTGTCTGCGATAGGCATGGTGCCGATGTTTGTGGGTGGGGTCACGCGCATGTCGGTGTCTTCCCTTGGAGGTAGTGGTCGGCCTCTGCTGCCAACTCCTTGCGGGCAGCCTGTTCCTCGGCAAAGGCTGCCCAGTTGTACCCGTCAGGGCTGATCTCCCAGTGATAGCCTAGTGTTTTCAGCTCTGCGATGATGTCTTGCACGAGCTTGATGGCGTATCCGTCGTGGATACGAGCCGTCGCGTCCAGAAACTGTTGGCTTGGGTCTTTTTTCGGCCACAGGTAGCCCTCTCTCGAGAAGGCGACGCAGAAGGCCAGGTACTCAAGAATCTCATTCGAGATCGAGTCCTCTTTTTCCGGGGTGGTAGTAAAAGACGCACCGATGCCGGAAGCCGAAGAGTGGAGGGCTTCCAGCAGGTGTGCGAAGTACAGCTCATTGAGCCGTCGATGCACTACTGCGGCGATGCCGGGGGAAGTGATACAGGGTGGCAAGTAGTCCATCTCTTCGACCTCAGTTGATGCTGCGGGCAACGTCACCGCGTTGCGCCCGCTCATGTGCTGATTGAGCCTGCCGCCGCAGCCGTTCGGTCTTCTGTGACGTGTAGGTGGCCAGCAGGGCTTCGACACGCTCTTTCTTGCGGTAGATGACTTCGGCCATGACGTTGCTGACGCCAACGGCATGGACGTAATCCGACCAGAGCGCCCGACTGGAGACCTTGGTGATGTTGTTATTCCACTCGGCGTCGCTGAGCCGACGCCCCGCCTCAGTCAGCAGCATCTCTTGGGTGCTCATCGTCTGATAGCCGCCGATGGGCGCGGTCGGTAGCGAGCCGTAGCCGTCCTTGTCCGACAGCCACTCGGCGGGAGACTTGCCCTCGGCAGCGGCCAGCGCCGCGTCCGCATTCGCCGCCGCTACCTGTGCTGGCTCGAACTTGACGTTCGGGGCAACGCCGCCCGGAGGGACGCTGCCGAACAGGATCGCGTGCTGCTCCTTGGTGTCCTTGCCCAGAATCGGGTAGTGCTGCGGATTGCCGTCTTGGATCGGGAACGTCGCGCAGAAATACGGGGCCGGATCGGTCTTCCAGCCGATACCTTGCTGCTGATTGAACGCGGACGGCAGTTGGCCGGGGTTAAAGGTGCCTTTCGATGCGCTCTGAGTGAAAGCCTTGGCGCGGGCCTCATCTTTCTGCGCGGTGCCGTAGGTGAAGTGCAGGTGCTTCACCATCGCGTCGCTGGGTGTGTTCCCGGACAGGCCAATGTACTGCCCGGCTTTGACCTCCATGCCCTGTTTCAGGCCGGTGGCAAAGCCGCTCATGTGGTAGTACGCCACCACGTCGCCATTGCTGCGCTCGATGAGGATCGCGTTGCCCGCCGAACGCCGGTTGCCGATGAAGGTGATCTTGCCGTCCGTGGTGGCGTACAGGGGCTGCGATGCGCCGCTGGTCGAGAAATCCAGACCATCGTGCATGTGCGGCTTCTGGTTCGCGCTGCCGAAGTTCCCCGCACCTCCACCCCGGAATTTGCCGAAGCGCCCGGAGACGGTTTGCTTTTCGGTTGGCGACACCATGCAGGTATCGGCCAGTGCCGGAGTCACGGCCACCAGTGCGGCCAGAGCAAGCAGCTTGTGCATGGTCATGGCTCCCGGTACTCGTTTTCGTGGGTGGCGTAGCTGCCGTCGATGGTGCAGGTCAGTTGCACCGACTCCGGCCCGAAGGGCTGATCGGCCATCAGGCCACCCATCGGGGTTTTGCGGTTGGGGAAGCTCTTGCCCTTGTTCAGCTTGGCAGCCTTGGCGACCTCGGCCAGCGTCCTGCCCCGGATGTGAGAGGTGTAGCCGTGGCCAAGTTCGCCGCTGCCGTCATCGACCCAGACCTCAATCTCGGCCACCGGCAGGCCGAAAACGCGGAACCCACTGGGCGGCGTCAGCCGGTAGTGCTGTTCCTCGCCTGCTGGTTTGCGCGGCAGCAGGGCGCGGGTGGCCGGATGGTCAGGCAGGTCTTCGCGGCATTCCAGCGCCGCTTGCAGCATCGGGCCAGCCACGGCCCAGAGTGCTGCATTGGGTGCGGCTGGCTCGTTGTCGAGCAGCGGTACGGGCATCTGGGCATGGGCAGCGCCGACCAAGCTCAGGGTCAGGAGGGTGGTGGTGATTGTTCTCAACATGGACTCTGCTCCATCTCAGTTAAACAGGTTGCCGATGGACTGAATCCAACTGCCGGTATCCGATGCCGCTGGCTTCGGCGCGGCGGCTGGGGCGCTCCTCGCGCTGGCAGTCTGGGTGCCATAGATGCTCGGCGAGGTGTTGCCCAACTGGGTTTGCAGGGTCGCGAGCTGCCCGTTCAGGGTGTTGAGGTGGTTCTGGGCGTTGGCGACCTGCTGCTGATACGAGGTGCAGTTGTTGTACTGGTACGCCTGACAGTTCGAGAGCTGCTGCTGGGCCTGCTGGAGCTGGTACTGCGCCGGGCCGACTTGAGCCTGCACGTTGGCGATCTGCTGGTTGAGCGAGTTGATTTGGGCGTTGGTGCTGCTCATATCCCCATTCGTGCCGGTGGAGCCGCCGAAATCGACCTGCGAGCTGCCGAACGGGTTGGTGCCCACGGTGTAGGTGCCACCGCTCTGGTTGTTGCTGTAACCGGCTGCGATATTGGGGTCGATGTGGCTCAGGCCCTGCTGCATCAGGCCATTGGTCAGCCCGTTGAGGTCGCCGAACGCGCCCATGCCGTTGATCTTGTCGATGGCTTGATTGATCGGCGAGGTGACGAGGCCGGACACCTGATTGACCGCCGTGCAGACCTTCTTCTGGGCGTATTTCATCACCGCATCCGATGCCGCACCGATGATGCTGGACAGGCTCGGGATCGAGAACGACAGGTCGTAAATCTGGTTGAGGCCAGAGAAGCAGTCGCTGTTCACGTCAAACAGGGATTCGACGTTGACCGGCGCGGCTGCGATGGTCTGGTGAATCTGCATGGCCTGTTTGATCGAGTGGCCGATGCTGCCGTCCAATGTGCCAGTTGCGCAGGCTTCGGCGTCGGCCTTGATGCTGTCCGCGACCACCGAGGTCTGTTGAGAGAGCAACTGGCTGCTGGCGTTGCCGAGGATGCTACCGCTGCCGGAGCTGACCGCCGACACGGCGTACCCGGCGAACATCACCGACACGCCTACGGCGATGCCGAGGGCGAACCGGGTATTGCTGCGGACGATGTTGCCGACCGATGCGGCTATGGGGGTGAGCTTGTTACGCATGGGCATGGCTCCTGATGTCGCTGTTGTGCTGTGCCCTGATGCGCATGGGCTTGGTGGGCTTGGGGTCAGGCTGTTGCTTGGCCTGCCGGTCGAGCCACAGCTCGACCAGCTCGCCGATGACCTGATCGTGCTCGCGCAGCCACGAGACACGCAGTACGAGATAGCTGTCAGCGGGTTTCATGGCCGGGCCTCACTAGGTAGCGGTAAACGAGCCAAACAAGCGGTGTCAGGTAGAGGATGGGGACAGCTATGGCGAGGGCGATCGTTCCGAGCTGGGCAGCAGGCGGGCCAAGCAGCAGCGCATCGCGCTCGACGAACAAGGCGAGACATGTCCCGAGTACGCAGCAGATGTTGGTGACACGCTCGCGGCCAAGGCGCTGTAGAAGGGAGTGGATCATCTGGGCCATCACTGAATCCCCCGAACCCAGAGCATGTCGCGGACGTAGCGCCCGAAAGCGCCTTCCACGAACAGCGTGCCGGAGCGCACCTGCCACGCCCGATAGCTCCAGCGGATCGCGAGGATTGAGAATGGCAGGCACAGAGACAGTGCGCTCAAAACAACCATTAGCGGAGCGCCTGCTGCTAGTTGCCACACGGCCATCAAAAAGGCGAATGCGCCAAACGCCCAATAGGCGCGGGACTTGCGCAGGTGGCTGGTGATGAGCTTGTCGCGCTCGGGGTCGCCAAGAAACGCCAGCCTCTGCTTGCCGCGTGTCTCGGATCGTGCCTGCACGATGCGGCGGATTTCGGCAGGGTCTTCCGGTGCCAGCACACGGAAGCCGCATCGCGCCGAACACTCCCACCCATAAAGCGCCTTGTCATCAGGTTGGGAATCGGCAGGCAGGTGCATCACACCGCGCCCACACTCCGGGCACTGCGGGTTGCGCAGCGTGCGCCACAGGTCGCGGATGTAGCCATTGTTGGCCTTGATCTGCCGCCATCCGAGGATCGACAGCGGCATATCGACGAACGTGAATTTGGCTGCGCGTTTCGCGCCGTTCTTGAGGTTCATGCGAAAGCCCTCCGGGTGTGTTTCCGGCGTTTGCGCTGGGCCAGAACGGTGTCAGCGACAGCCAGCAGGATGGCCAGCACGGTAGCGTCGGGGATCAGGGAATGGGTCAGCATCTGCGGCTCTCCTTATGGGCTGGGGGACTGGGTACGGTCGGCTTCCGCTGCCTTCTTCGCGTGGTGGAGGACTTGATCCCACCATCCTTGGAGCTGGTCAGCGGTTGGGCGGGCGCGTGAGCGCAGGACGCTGTTTTCCTGCGGCATCGAGTCGATCCAGCCCTTCTTTTTCATGTACTCGGCTCGTTTGGCGTAATCGAGGATCATCCGAGTGCGCATGTCCTGCGGTGCGTGCTGTAGTACGTCCATTGCACTGTCGAGTGCACACAGCACGCTGTAGAAAGCGTTGTGCCATTTGCGGGTTTGCTGGCCTGCATGGCGTACCTGCTCTAGCAGTTCATCGCGGGCGCGAATGGCCTCGTCTCGCTCAGCGGTGAGGCGGTCAACGAGCGGGTTCCACTGCGTTTCGACTTCGGTGTTCCACTCACGCATGGCCTTGTTCCAACCTGCAACTTCGCCCGCTTCAAAGCCCTGTTCGTATCCACGCCGCAGCCCAATGACGTGGCCGGTTGCTTCGGCGTTGTAGTCGTACTGGTAGCTCATGCCGGTTGTCCTCCGCTTGCTGTGGTGTCGCCGTGGTTGATGACTGAGGACGCCTGTGCAGCGGGTAGCGGGCTGTAGCGGCTGTCGTAATGCAAACCGCTACCGTCCATGCCGTTATCGTTGGCGTTTTCAGTGCTCGACGTCGTGCTGATGACACCAGCGGAGCCAAGAGCGAGCACGGCGTTGCTGGCTTTTTCCCCCGTGGATGAGGGGCGCGCAGTAGTGCTAGATCGCGGGGCCGTGTCTTTCACTTCGCTGAATTCCGCGTCGGTGATGTCGTCGCGGTTGCCCCAGCGACTGACCACGCCTTGCGAGCCGGTGTTGAGAGACGATCCGGTGTTGGACGATGCAGTGGAGGTGCTGCGCGTCGGCCCGTTGGGTGCTGCGGAGCTGCTCGATGCAGACGGCGCTGGGGTGTCGTGCTGCGGTGCTACCCCTTGTCCGTTGGCATTCAGCAGGCGCGGGTGGTTGCCGCCACCGCTGCGGCCACCGCCACCGTTACCCGTGGGGCCGCTCGGCCCGCTTAGACTGCCTGCGCCTCCAGAGTCACCGTTCAGGCGATTATTCGGTGTTTTTGACTCGGGTTGGCCCGGAGACGCACCGCCGCGCAACGCACTGGGGCCGTATTTTTCCGAGTTGGCCCGCATTTGCTCGGTGGCCTGGGTCTCGCCCATGCTGCTGATGCCAGCGCCGATCCAGCGCAGCACGGTGTCCGGCAGGGTCTGCGACAGCCCGAAAATCATGTACATCACGGGCAGCAGCACGAAGCCATAGACGATTAACCAATTTTTCCACTGCAAAAATTCGATGAACCAGCCCAGCGATTCCGCCGAGGTGACGTTGGCGTGGTACATCGCCCAGAACGCCTTGGAGATGTAGCCGACAACCGGGTTTGCCACCATCATCGCGGCGAACAGGCCGGTGATGATGAGCGCCGGACGGATGAAGAGCGACAACAGGAGCAGATAGCCTTGCGTCTGGCTGCCGACGAAGGTGCGGTCAGGCGTCATGTGCATGACCGCCCACAGGGGCGCGGCAATGATCGACTGGAGTACCGCCATCAGCCAGCCAACAAACGCGACCATGAAGATGGTGTACGGCAGGCTCGGCAGGAACACGCCGAAATAGAACGCGAGCCGCCCGAGCCACGTTGTGACTTCGGCCAGCGGGGTCAAGAAGTTATAAATGACCCACTGCAAGAACGTATCGGCCAACGGGGTGGCATCAACCTTGTTGCCCATGAAACTGACACTGCCTACCGATGCCGCAACGGCTTTCAGGCCAGATAGTGAGGTGTGGATCAGCCGGTCGGCGGCAAAGCCAGTCGATTGCAGCAGCGCGAGCACATCGCCCGTGGTTTTGATGCGAGCAATAGCGTCCACATCGCCATCGGTGCCGATCATGGTGCTGGTCACGCGCTCCATGCCCCACTGCACGAAGCCGCTCATGAAGCTGTCACCCCGGCTGCCCAATGTGTCGATGCTGAGATCGTCGAGGGACGATGGGATCAGGTTCGACTTGAGATCGGCAGCCCGAGGGGTGTCGGGCGTGGTGTAGCTTCCCCCGGTCAGCGACTTGCTGATGATGGTGTTGTAGACCGTGGTATAGCTGTTGGCAGCCAGCGATGAATGCGGCCCTTGCGGTAGGGTGTTGAGGTTTGGTGCGGTGGCCTGTGCGACGTTTTCGGAGTAGATGCGGCCCAGCTCTTCCTTGATACCGCCGAGGCGCTGATAGAAGCCGCCTGCCATTGCCCAGCCATCCTTGGTGATGTCGGTGACGTACTTCTGCATGATCTGTTGCAGCGTGGTGTCGGCTGCAATCTGAGCGGTCAGGCTTGCGGTCAGAGTGCTCTGGGCTTGATTCACAATCTGGTTGAAGCGGTCGCTCGTTACGTTCTCCCAGCCGGATTCGTTGACGGTCGCGGGCCATTCGCCAACCCACTGCTCGATGTCGGCCATCACCTTGTTGACAGCGGTCGCCTTGGCATTTAGCGCCGCAACGCGGATGGCGCTCATCGCTGTCGCGTTGTCCTGAATCTTGGCCGGATCAAAGATGGACGCCGCTGACGTGGTAGTTTCAGCGGCGATGGCAGCCGGAGCCGAATAGCTGTAGACCTTCACCGAGCCGCAAAGCGGCACACCGCCACCCAGATTGGTGACGGCATTTCGATCCTTCGCCTGATAGATCATTGCCTTCTTGCTGCCGCCTTCGGCAATGGTCTGGTCAGGTGTTCCGGCTGCGCTGACGTTCGGCGTGCCGCCGCCGAAGCCTGAAAATGAGGCGTTCACGGTGCGCTTGCACCACGCCACGGCTAAGTACTCCTGCGCGAATTGGCGGATGTCATATAAGGGATAGTTCGGGTTCGGCTTGGCCCCGCTGCCAAGGCCCATCTGGGCACTGGTCGCGGTGAGTGCGCCGTTGATGATCCCGTTCTCTGTGCCGATCTTGAACAAGGTGTTGGCGAAACCCACACCCCATAGCGCGAACATCATCACGATGAGCTGAATGAAGCTGTAGCCGCTTGTGGTTGGCAGCAGCACGCTTCCGCCTGAAACGATCCGTACAGGCGTCCAGAGTGAAGACCAGTTCCGTCCCATCGCCTCGCCTTCGTTCGCAGTGTTCGTCACGCCCATGACGGCGACGTAGCTGACGATCAGGCTGGCGACCACCAGTAGGCCCGAATTGAAGACAGAGAAGATCGAGGCCATCACGCTGACACTGGCATCAACAGCGTCAGGGCTTGCCCCTTGAGTCAGCTTCTCGACGACCGGGCCGAAGATCCACTGAAGGATTCCGACCGATACGTCGGTACATGACCCTGCTGCGGGATCGCAGGGCGAGAACGGCATTGATGGATCGGCGGCAGCCACGGCGATGCTCCCAAAATTGGTCAAGATGCCGTCATTCTAGGTGCTGTCGCGTATCGCTGCAACGGTATGCAAAATCTAAAGCATGGACATAAAAAACCGCCGAAACCCGCATAAATAAAGGGTTTTATGGTTTTACAGATGGACTATAGACCATAAAAATATTTATTTTTCGTTTCCTTCTTGTGATAGCTAGCTAGCTATCTCTATAATCTCGTTGTGTCTTGTGATAGCTAGCTATCTAGCTCAACTCTGGAGGATGATGACGTGACGATCTTTGCTGTGGTCAATACCAAAGGCGGCGTGGGAAAGACCACGACCGCCGTCCATCTCGCCACGATGCTGGCCCGGCAGGGCAAGACCTTGCTGATTGACGGCGACCCGCAGGCGAGTGCCGCGAGCTGGGCCGCGTGGCGAAGAGAGAACGAGAGCTACACGCCCAGCCCGACGACGACGTGCCTCGCGGGCAAAGCGATCTTGGCCGAAGGCAAGCAGCTTGCCAGCGGCTTCGCGCATGTCGTGGTGGATGCCGGTGGCCGCGACTCGGTAGGGCTGCGTTCCGCTCTGCTGCTCGCCCAACGCGCAGTTATTCCGATTGGTGCTTCTAACCTCGATGCCGCAGCCATGACCGATCTGCTGACAGTGGTCGAGCTGGCTCGTGACTACAACCCCGACCTCGATGTGCGCGTGTTGCTGACCCGCGTCGATCCGCGCACCAAGGACGCTGCTGAGATGCTGGAGTTTCTGGCCGAGCAGGAGCTGACTGTGCTGCCGACCAAGGTTTGCGAGCGCGTGGCTTTCCGTCGCGCCATCGGCGAAGGTGCGATCGTGCAGGAGCTGGGCAAGGATCAGGCTGCGATTGCGGAAATGGAAGCCTTCTTCAAGGAGGTGACGGCGTGAAGAAGATGCGCGGAAAACCTGACCTCACAGGCATTGCCACCCCACTGAAAGACCCGACTGCTTTTCTGGAAGGTGGAGCGGGAGATGTTGCCGACAAGGCGCATCGGGATGCACCCAAAGCTGCGGCACCTGCCGCAGATGAGCCGCCCGTGCCGACCGTGCAGAAGCTCTTTCGGATGCGGTGGGACATCGCCAAAGCCCTCAAGGACGCCGCAAATGCGGAGTCAGTACCGGGCCACCGGGTGACGGAAACCGAGATCGTTGAGCGGTTGCTCAAACAGCATTTCGGGATCGAATGATAGCTAGCTAGCTAGCTAGCTAGATAGCTATCTAATTCCTTTTTCACCAGAAATGTGGACTCTGCTCCATATTGATGGAATAACTTGCATAATTGGCGCGGGGACGGTATAAACATGGCCATGAGAGGACTCAAGTCGGCGGTCAGCCCTATGACATTGCGCGAATTGGTCGACACAGGCGTCGTTACGACAGGCGCGGCGATTCGATTCGACGATGACGGCCAAGGTTTGGTCGGGATTGTGCTTGTCGGTAGTGATGAGCTGTTTCTCGGGACAGCACGAGGCAATGAGCCTCGTTATTTCACGAGTATCGACGGCTTGGTGTCGGCATTTCAGGACTGCGGTATCAATGATTTCAAGCTCGACGCGAGGGGCTTTGTCTCTCGCGGCAAGCAAGCATCAGCGCGGCGCGGATTTGGGCGTAGTGCCCAAGGCAAGCTGGGCGTTTAGGAGTAGCTATCGAGTAGCGACCAGAGGACAGGCACCGAAAAAGCAAAAGCCCCGTTGGCGCGGGGCTTTGTGCAAAGTTTCGGGGGGCGTTGAGACGTAGAAGGAAAAGCCGGAGGGGCAATCGACTTGGCGGTCGGTGTCTCACCCGAAGGGAACCATCACAGGCCCTCATTCTACGTCCCAACCCCCCCGGTAGGCAAGTTTTTGCCCGCGTTTTTGCGCGGGTAGCGGAGGGGTATGGCTCGACAATCCACCGTCGCAGCACGCGACGAAGCACCGACACAGCGGTTTTTTCAGGGCGGCACCGCCCTGAATCGCGTGCTGCTTGA